>CAJTTT010000003.1:115127-117958 GCA_910579285.1 uncultured Lachnospiraceae bacterium
CGTCATGTCCGCATCTTCCCGCCGCGGAAAGATTTTAAAAGAAATTGTGGATCTGATTGGTTCTTCGCATGTGCGTATCAATTACGACACGGCAAACGCCATTTTTTACGGCGGGGTAAAGCCGGAAGAGGACATGCAAAACTGCATCCATGAAATTGCCTATATGCATCTGAAAGATAAGCGCGGCGAACAGCGGGAGTGGGATTTTCCGGCGCTTGGTAAGGGAACGGTGGATTTTCCGAAGATTTTCGAGAATTTGGAGAACAATAAAAATGGGTGTCCGTTCAGCATAGAGATTGAATTTACGAAAGAAGGGCCAAAAGACATCGGGGAGATCAACCGGGCAGTTGCGGATTCTTATCAGTACTTAAAGGAAAAAGGATTTGAGATATAAGGGTTCAAAAGACACGAAAGTGTTTTTGAAAATAAAGAATACAGGAGGACAAAAAATGAAAAAGATGACAGCAGTATTACTCAGCGCAGCAATGGCATGTTCGCTGATGGCATGCGGAGGCGCCAGTGAACCGGCAGCGCCCGCAGAAACCCCGGCAGTGACGGAGGAGACACCCGCTGCAGAAGCGGAGACCCCGGCGGAGAGCGAGGAGGCGCCTGCCGCAGAGGCGGAAGAGACGCAGGAGGCGGCAAAGGACAGCTATACCTTCGGATATATCGCTTATGATATGACGGACATCTGGAATGAGTATTCAGCCAGAGCGTTTGAATATGCCGGGACACAGGCAGAGGTAAAAGTGGAGACCGTTGTGTTAGATTCTAAAAACAGTCTGGAAGAATCTGTGACTGCAATGGAATCTTTAATCCAGCAGGGGGTTGACGGAATTTCCATTTTCCCGATTTCTACTGAGCAGGGCGCACAGCTTGTAAAAATGGCGAATGAAGCGGGAATCCCGGTGACCGTAGAGAACTTCAAGATGGATGTGGAGGATCCGGGAGACTATATCGCCAGTGTTGCCTGTGAATATGACCAGATCGGATATGAAGCGATCAAATATATTTCAGAAGTACATCCGAATGCAAAAGTATTCTTCTGCGCAGGACAGCAGGGTGCAGGCGTGTATGAGAAATACCAGGAAGGAGTAGACCGCGCCATAGAAGAGTTTGGTGATCAGGTGGAAATCGTGGCGACACTGCACGGCGACTGGTTAACCGACAAGGCATATAACGTGACAACGGATCTGATCGCATCGGGAGAAGAGTTTGATTATATCTTTGCGAACAACGGCATGATGGCTCAGGGCTGCTACCAGGCATTGCAGGATGCAGGGATGGAGAATATTCCGATCGTATCCACAGGCGGATCGCCGGATGATTACAAAATGCTGCAGGACGGCATTGAAGCGGCGAACATGACAGCGCCGGTTTCCATCCAGGGCGTGCAGACATTCCAGAATTTATATGATGTGGTGGTGGAAGGCAAAACGCCGGAACAGTTTATCTCACTGCCGATCATTCCGGTATCTGCGGATAAGTTGGATGAATTTATTGCCTGGGATGACTATGAAGCGGCATATGCATTCGTATCAGGAAAATAAACGATGACACAACAAAGCTGCCTCAAAGCCAGTCGGCTTTGGGGCAGTTCCTGCTAGGTAGGAACTTGTAACAGGAGGCAGAATGGTGGATATTGATTACAACAACAATCCGATTTTAAAAATGAATGAAATCAAGAAAGAGTTTTCTGGTGTCTATGCATTGTCGGGCATTACCTTTGACCTGTACCGGGGAGAAATACATTGTCTGGTGGGCGAAAACGGCGCCGGAAAATCTACGCTGATGAAAGTCCTAAGCGGCGCATACCGGCCTACCTCGGGCAGCATAGAAGTGGAGGGGAAATCCTATGAAACGCTCACGCCCAACCTGTCAAAAGAACTGGGAATCAACATTGTTTATCAGGAAAACGATCTGGTTGCGAGCATGAACGTGGTAGAAAACATTTATGTGGGAAATGAAAAGGCGAACCGCTTTGGGTTTGTGAAATTCAAAGAAATGCTGGAAGAAACACAAAGGCAGATCGAAGAGCTGGGGATACAGATGAATCCGCTGACTAAGATAGAAAACCTTTCTGTTTCCGATCAGCAGTTTGTAAAAATATTAAAGGCTTTGTCGGTGGAACCAAAGGTTCTGATCATGGATGAGCCTACCTCCATGTTTAACGTGGAGGATGCGGCAAAAGTATTAAAATTAACGAAGACAATATCGGAAAAGGGAATCAGCATCATTTATATTTCCCATTTCCTAAATGAAATACAGCAGATAGCGGACAGGGTGACGGTGATACGCGACGGCGCGGTTGTCAATACTTATCAGAACAAAACCCGTGATATCCCGATAGCGACGATCACCACAGACATGGTAGGCCGCCCGGTCGACACCTTTTATCAGAAGGAAAAGCAGCCGATCGGGGAAGTGCTTCTGGAGGTAAAGGATCTCCAGTTAAAGAAGGACAGTCCTAAGATCAGTTTCCAGGTGAGAAAAGGAGAAATCGTAGGATTTGCAGGAATGGTCGGCGCTGGAAGAACGGAGATTGTACGCGCGCTAACCGGGGCGGACAGCAAATATGGCGGGGAGATCAGGATACACGGCAGGAAGGTCGAGATCAGAAATCCCCGGGACGGCATCCGGGAAGGATTTGCCCACATCACGGAAGACAGACAGCAGCTGGGGCTGATGCTCCATAATTCCGTGCTTGAGAATGTCACGATCATCGGACTGCGGGATAAAATAAAGGGATTTTTTATCCAGATTAAGAAATTTCCTCCCTATGTTGAAAAATTAATCGCCGACCTACGCGTAAAAACGCCTTCCCTTTGGAC
>CAJTTT010000003.1:117968-156456 GCA_910579285.1 uncultured Lachnospiraceae bacterium
AAGCAGTTTATCTGTCCGGCGGTAACCAGCAGAAAGTGGTTTTGGCAAAATGGCTCTTTATCGAACAGGAAATCTATATTTTTGACGAACCGACACGGGGAATTGACATCAATGCCAAGGCAGAGTTTTATAAGCAGATGTCAAAACTGACAAAGCAGGGGAAATGCATTATCATGGTAAGTTCTGATATGCCGGAACTGATTTCCATGAGTGACAGAGTGCTTGTGATCAGGGACGGCGGCATTGACGGAGAACTGGCGGGAGAAGACATCACAGAACAAAATATTATAAAACAGGCGTTGGGAGTGAAAAAATATGAAAAATAGAGTAACCATTTTAAAGGACCAAAGAATCTTGCTCAGCCTTGTGATTGTGGCCATTGTCGCCATTGTGGCGATGATCAATCCAAGATTTATAGCGGTGAAAAACCTGATCACCATTTTCCAGCAGATATCGGTCATCGGTATTCTGACGATGGCCATGAGTATGCTCTTGATCAGCGGCGGCATTGACCTTTCCATCGGCAACATTATGGTATTGTCGGGCGTGGTGATGGCACAGATCATCAGCGGGAATGGAAATGTGGCGCTGGCAGTGGCAGCAGGTATGATAACCGCCACTTTGTGCGGTGTTTTAAACGGTGTTGTCATTGCCAAAAGTAAGTGTATTCCACTCATCATTACGCTGGGAACAAGCCAGATGTTTTATGGCCTTGCGCTTACCATCTCGGGCGGCAGGATTATGAGTTTTGGCGGCGCCTTTAATGCTATCGGAAAGACCAAACTTTTTAATGTGTTTCCTGTCATGTTGTTCGTCCTTATGGCGATGGTGCTGGTATCTTATGTGATTATGAACAGAACCAAATTCGGACGCCGTATCGTTGCTCTTGGCGGCAATGAGAAAAATGCCTTTCTGTCGGGGATTCATGTCGTAAAATATAAAGTAATCATTTACGGAATCGCCGGATTTTTCTGCTCTGTGGCAGCGATCATTTTTTCGGCAAGAATTGATTCGATCACGGCCAATGCCGGAACTGGCTATGAGACAAATGCCCTGACTGCGGCGATTATCGGAGGTGTCACTTTTGACGGCGGAAAGGGGACGATTTCGGGCGCATTTCTGGGATGTATTTTGATGGGTGTCATCAGCAATGCCATGAATATTCTGCAGGTGGAAACATATATCCAGACGATTATTACCGGGGCGATTATCGTATGTGCGGTAGTGCTCAGCAATTTGAATAATATGAAGAAAAACAAATAACAGGAGGGGTGGACGTGATTAAAATAGCAATTATAGGGGCCGGCTTTATGGGCAGAACTCACGCACAGATTTATGCAAAAGCGCAAAATGCCGAAGTGGCTGCACTGTGTGATAAAAACAGAGCGCTTGGAGAGCAGTTTGCACAGGAATTTCAGTGCGCATATTTTGAGGAGATCAAAACGCTGCTGGAGCAGTGCGAGACAGATGTGATCGATATCTGTGTGCCAACCTTTCTGCATGAGGAGTATGCGCTGATCGCGGCAGAACATAAAAAACATGTTTTTTGTGAAAAACCGGTCACCTTCTCTGTCAAGCAGCTGGATGGAATGATTCACGCCGTAAAACAGAGCGGCAGGAAAATGTTTGTGGGCCAGGTCGTGCGTTTCTGGCCAGAATATGTGACGGCGAAACAGAAATATGAGAGCGGCGAGCTTGGTGATTTAAAAGCAGTCTATGCGGCGAGACTGTCAGAGCATCCGGCCTGGAGCGAATGGTATAAGCGGGTGGAAAACAGCGGCGGCGGCCTGCTGGATCTGCATTTACATGATGTGGATTACATCTGCCATCTGCTCGGGAAAGCGGAATATGCGTACGCAGTGGGACAAAAAAATGAGTACGGCTGCTGGAACCATGTGATGAGTGTTCTGAGCTTTCCGAATGGAATCAGTGCGTCCGTAGAGGGCATCATCGAAATGGCAAAGGGGTATCCTTTTACCATGCAGCTTCGTCTGGTTGGCGAGAAAAAGGTGTACGATTACATAATGAAAGCGGGGGCCAATTTGGAGGATGTGGGAAGTGCAAAGAGGGAGACAAGAGTCTATGAAGACGGCGTCACAACGGTGCTTCCTCTGGATGAAACAGATGCCTACGAGACGGAACTGCTTCATTTCTTAAGCTGCGTGGAACAGGATCGGGAGTCTGAAATCATCTGCATGGAGGATGTCAGGAACGTGCTCTG
The DNA here is from genome assembly GCA_910579285.1 of uncultured Lachnospiraceae bacterium. Taxonomy (GTDB): domain Bacteria; phylum Bacillota; class Clostridia; order Lachnospirales; family Lachnospiraceae; genus UBA3282. Next base: position 120,190 of record CAJTTT010000003.1, read on the forward strand.
CACCATAGAAGCGATACGCACATCCCTGGAGACAGGGGAAAAAGTGAAAGTTTCCTATGCATAGCGTGAAGAGAGTCAGCAAAACGGAATCAGGGAGGGCAGGATGAAAACAGGAGTCAGTTTATTTTCTTTTACGGAAGATGCGGATTTGGATGATGTGTTTGAAAAAATAAAGGAGGCGGGATATGACGGGGCGGAGCCTGTTATGAGTGAAAGCGGATATCTGAATCCAGATACAACCATCGCGCAAATTAAAGAAATGAAAAATCTGGCAGACAGCCACGGACTGGAAATACCAAGCGTGGGTGTCTGGGCGCTCTGGGAAAATAATCTGGTCTCCAATGATGCCGGAATCGCGAAGAGGGCGCTGGATATTGTGAAAAAGCAGATAGAGGCAGCCCACCTGCTGGGTGCAGATACGATTCTGGTCGTTCCGGGTTATGTGGGATGCGACTTTGCATCAAAGCCGGAACGGGTCAGATATGATCTGGCCTATGACAGATGCCGCACAGCCCTGCAGACTTTAGCCAAAGAAGCGGAGAAAGCCAACGTCAATATCGGCATAGAAAATGTGTGGAACCGTTTTTTGTTATCGCCTCTGGAAGTGAAGCGGCTGATCGAGGAAGTGGGATCCCCTAACGTCGGCGTCTATTTCGATGTGGGGAACATTATGTATATCGGCTATCCCGGTGACTGGATAGAAATTTTAGGTGATCATATCAAAAAGATTCATCTGTCTGATTACCGCACTTCCCAAGCGGGACTGGGGGCTTTTGTGGATCTGTTTGCAGGGGATGTGGACTTTAAGGAGACCGCGCGCGCGCTGCACAACATAGGATATGACGACTATGTAATATTGGAGATGCTGCCAAACTACAAACAATTTCCTGAAGTCTCCATTGTGTCCAACAAGACGGCGGTGGATAAGATTGTCGAATTGACCGCCTCTTTCGGGTGATACGATGAAAACAGATAGTGGAAAGTTGCATTTTGACAAGCCCGGTGCTATACTTTAGAAAATACTTTAATAAAGTGCAGGTGATGGGCGTGGATCAGAAGAAAATAACCAATATTGAGGTAAAGAAAAGAAACAGGAATGAGGTTTTCCGCTATATTTGTAAACAGGAAACGGTGTCAAACCCTGAAATTTCCTATCAGTTGAAAATCAGTCTGCCGACAGCAACGCAGATTACGAAGGAACTGTTGGCGGAAGGGCTGCTGGAGGAGAAGGGGGAACTGCAGTCAACCGGGGGAAGACGTGCGAAGGCGCTATCGGCAGTAGTCAATGCCAGACTGGCGGTGGGTCTGGACATTACCAAAAACCACATGACAATGGCGCTTACCAACATTGTGGGAGAAATCATCAAATATGAGCGCATCTCGAAACCCTATGTTTCCGGGGAGGCGTATTATCGACAGGCCAGCGAAACACTGGAGACATTTTTGGAAGAAAGCGGCGTTGACAAGGGTAAGATTCTGGGAGTGGGTATCTCCTTTCCGGGGATCATTGATGTGGAACAGGAGATGATAACGTATTCCCATATATTAGGGGTAGAAGCGGTGCCCTTTGATGCGGTGAGCGCCTTCTTTTCTTATCCGTGCTATTTCATCAATGATGCCAATGCGGGGGCGTATGCGGAAGGGTTTTATCACGATGGGGCGGTACATTTTTTCTATCTTTCTTTAAGCAACACGGTGGGCGGCGCGATTTTTAACGGAAATGAACTGATACAGGGCAGGAATTTCCGCTGCGGAGAAGTGGGACATATGACAGTTGTGATAGACGGGGAAAACTGTTACTGCCAAAAAAGAGGATGTTTGGATGCTTACTGTGCGGCCTGGCATCTGTCCGATGCGGCGGATGGGAATCTGGAACGGTTTTTTGCCCTGCTGGATCAGGGAGATGCAGAGGCGGCAAAGATCTGGGATTCGTATACGGATTATCTGGCAATCGCAGTGAATAATATCCATATGCTTCTGGACTGTGATATTGTTTTGGGCGGCTATGTGGGAAGCCATATGGGCACACACCTGCAGGAATTATGGAATAAGGTGGCCGTGCGAAATACCTTTGGGGAAAAGGAACCTTTTGTGAAAGCCTGCAATTACAAAGTGGCGGCGGCAGCGCTCGGGGCAGCGCTGAAAGTGATAGAGACTTTTGTCAGTCAGATATAAAATAAGTTTTGTCTAAGTGACAGGGTGATGAGAGGAAGTTTCAGAGATGAGACTTCCTTTTTTGTGTGCATTTTTAATGAAAGTCCGAATGCCCTTTTGGTGGAAATGATGAAAGCGCAGGATTTCTTTCAAATCCGTTGACAAAATTTATTGCCAGACATAAAATAAGATACATAATAAAACTATTTAATAAAGTAATAAATAAAGAGGGAAAATAAGAAAAGGAGAAAAAATCATGGAAGGAAAAATGAAAACGGCGGTTATGCTGGGGATCGGCAAAATGGGAATGGAGGAGCGGGACATTCCGCAGGCGAAGGACAACGAAGTGCTTGTAAAGTTAGAGTATGTGGGAATCTGCGGCAGCGACCTGCACTATTATGAGACTGGGGCGATTGGCGATTATGTGGTGGAGCCGCCCTTCGTACTCGGGCATGAGCCGGGCGGAACCGTTGTGGAAGTGGGGAAGGATGTGAAGCATCTGAAAGTCGGTGACAGGGTTGCACTGGAACCCGGCAGGACCTGCGGACACTGCGAGTTTTGTAAGACAGGCAGATACAATCTCTGCCCCGATGTGGTCTTTTTCGCAACGCCGCCGGTGGACGGCGTGTTCCAGGAGTATGTGGCTCACGAAGCGGATCTGTGCTTTAAACTGCCCGATAACGTCAGCACTATGGAAGGTGCGCTGATCGAGCCTTTGGCAGTGGGCTTCCATGCCGCCATACAGGGAGGCGCAGGGGCCGGACAGACAGCGGTGGTTATGGGGGCAGGCTGTATCGGTCTGGTGACAATGATGGCCTTAAAGGCAATGGGCGTATCCAGAGTGTATGTGGTTGATATTATGGAGAAACGACTTCAGAAGGCGATGGAACTGGGTGCGGACGGTGTCATCAACGGCGCACAGACGGACGCAGTGGAAGCGGTGAGGAAGCTGACGGATGGCAGAGGCTGTGATCTGGCAGTGGAGACCGCAGGTACCCAGGCGACCACAGTACAGACCATACATATGACGAAGAAGGGAGCCACAATTGTGCTGGTTGGTTACAGTAAGAGCGGGGAGATGACATTACCCATGAGCCTTGCACTGGATAAAGAACTCACCTTCAAGACCGTATTCCGCTACCGCCATATTTACCCGATGGCAATCGAGGCCGTTGCGGCAGGCAAGGTAAACTTAAAAGGCATTGTGACGGATATCTTCGGGCTTGACGAGGTGCAGAAGGCTATGGACTACAGTGTGAACAATAAGGCTGATATTGTAAAAGCCGTGATACGCATTGACGGGTAGGCGCTTTTCGGAGAGACTGACGTATCAAATTTGATGATGCAGGAACGGGAGGGTTATCATGGAGCAGAAAAATACAGATGTAAAAGTGCCGTTACTCAGTAAGATTGCTTATGGCATGGGGGATGTGGGATGTAATTTCAGTTGGATGTTTGTGGGAAATTTCCTGATGATATTTTATACAGATGTTTTTGGGATAGGGATGAGCGCCGTTGCAGGACTGATGCTGTTTTCCAGATTTTGGGATGCGATTAATGACCCGGTCATCGGCGGGCTGAGCGATAAGACACATACGAGATGGGGAAGATACCGGCCCTGGCTTCTGATTGCCGCGCCGCTGACAGCCGTTGTGCTGATGCTGACCTTCTGGGCGCATCCCCACTGGTCGTCTACTGCCAAAATCATATACATGGCGGTTACCTACTGCATTCTGGTATTAGGCTATACCTGTGTCAATATTCCCTATGGAACTTTGTGCGGCGCGATGACACAAAATATAGAGGAGCGGGCGAAAATTAATACATTCCGTTCCGTAAGCGCCATGATTGCCATCGGTATTATCAATATCATAACAGTGCCTTTGATTGCGGCGCTTGGAAAGGGAAACGATAAGAGAGGGTACCTTTTGATCGCAGTCATTTACGGATGTATTTTTGCGGCATGCCAGGGCTTCGCAACGATGGCTTCCAGTACGCCTTTATTTCTCTCGGAAATAAGATAGGCATGGCGATCGGCACTTCTGTTCTGGCAGGCGTTTTGGGCAGTTTCGGATATGTGGCGAATCAACAGCAGAACCCCGCGGTGCTGGCTGTGATCAAACATTCTTTCACCACGGTTCCCGGTGTGCTGTGGATCATAACGGCGGCAGTTTTATACTTTTACCGTCTGAATAAGAAAGCCTATAACAGGATTGTGGAGGAGATACAGGAGAGGAAGAGAACTGAGTAAATTAGCGTGGTCCATATCGCGGTGAAAGGATGGTTTGAGTTTTGGCAGCCTCTCCTTTTCGTGCATGGATAGAGAGGAACCATCTGCAAATAAGCCTTACAATATAAAAGAAAAATCCAAAAACGAAGACAAAGCAGTCGATACGGTAATCGGCGCAGTGTGTTATAACGGAGGGCTTATGGAGGGGAAATTTCATATGTTTATGGATACAGTTGACGAACGTTTTCATAGTTTTGTAAATCAAATCAACGAGTATCTGACAGAGAATGGCTGTAAGTGTGACATAAAATTACAAAAAAGCGGATATGTTGTGTCCTATGTGTTAAACAGCAGCAAAAGGACTTTGGCAATATTTGTATCGCGTAAAACAGGGATGAAACTCCGCATTTATCCCGGGCATTTACAGGAATACCAGAGTTTTCTTGATACACTTCCTGAAAAGGTAAAAAAAGAAATCAAGAAAGCGTCCGTCTGCAAACGGCTCGTCAATCCCGGTGACTGCAATTCGAAATGTGTCATGGGTTATGCCTTTGCAATGGATGGAGAGCAGTATCAGAAATGCCGCTACATGGCATTTCAGCCGACATTGAGCGAGGAAAACAATCCATATATCATGCAGTTTTTAGAGAAAGAACTGCAGGCTGGGAATTTACTGTAGAAAATAGGAAAGGGATATTCCGATTCTTTGCTTGGAATATCCCTTGCTTGCATTTTTTTCGTTATTTTAATCTGAAAAATACGGTATTATCATCTATTATATCAGTGATAGGCGCATCATCGTCCCATGTAGCCGAGTTATATCTAATCACTGTTACTACATTACCGTCATATCCTTTGGGAACGTGGAAAAAGATGCGTGCCTGGCGTGTAAAGATATCGTCATTCCAACCATTTTGTAAAACTTCACTTTCCGATTTGACTTCTGTATAATCAGTACCGTTATAATTTAGCGTATATGTATCTGTACTTTCGTTATAGGTATCAGTGTTATAGTAATCTTCTGAAAGAGAAGCAAAACCACTATAGCCATAATTATACGCATTTTCATCATCAAAGACTGTAGTTATTGTAACGGCTTGCCACTCATACCCTTCTAAAGCTTCATGGGTTTCATCAGATTCAAATACATCGTAATCTGAAAACGTGATTTTTCCTGCCGTTGTATATTCAGTCGTATCATAGCAAGGTATCACAAAAGGATATGCGGTATCTAATTCTGCGTCACATTCTAAACCGAATTTCTCAAAATCTGCCTGTAGTGGTTCACCCAATGTCGCCCCACATACTTCGCAGGTAGCCGCTTGTTGATAATTGGCTTCGGTCAAAGTATGCTCTAACGGCTCTCCTTCCGTTTCCCCGCATATGCTACAATGTTTTGGTTCTGCACAAGTTGTGTCTACCCATGTATGTGCGAATGCTTCACCCTCGACTTCGCCGCATACGGTACAGGTTTTCGGCTTGGCACAAGTTGCGTCTGCCCATGTATGCCCTAACGCTTCACCCTCTGTTTCGCCGCATGCGTTACAAGTTTTTGGCTCTGTGCAAGTGGCTTCACTCCATGTATGCGTATGTCCGCACCCTGTCAACATAAAACAGACCGCTAAAACTCCAATCATGCAAAATTGTCTTTTGCTCATTTGTTTTTCCTCCATATTCATAAATAAGGAATCCCTGTTTCGATTTAATCGGGATTCCTATATTAGTTTATTGATTCAATATTTTGTAATCAGTCATAGGCATATTCAAAACCGACAGGGTTTCCGTTACTGTCCGTCTTTACCCTGATTGCTGTTGGTGTCTTGTTTACCGTCTGTGCTGCGGGTGCCGCTTCGGTTTTAGGTTCGGAAACGGCTGCGCCTGTATTTGCTTTTGTACCAGCCGTAGCAACAGGACTCCTGCCTTCTTCCTTTCCATACTGTAAGTAGTGCTGATACAGGTTATTGCTCCCGGTTCCATACACCGCCGTTACATCGGGATTGGCGCCTGCATAGTAATCAGCGTCAAAAGTCTCTTTGCCAGGGGCCTTAACAGCTTCCCTGTTCTCCGATTTTCCATAATCGGTGTAATGCTGAAATAAAGAGGTTTCATCTGTCCCGTACACAGCGGTTACGTCCGCATATCTCTGGGCATAATATTCTGCGTCGAAGACAGTACCGTCCTTCATTTCCTTGGGCTGTGCGTTTGCGACAATACCGTTGCCAGCCAGCATTGCTCCCACGGTCACACTGAGTGCGGCCGCCTTGCACACTGTTTTCATTAGTTTTGCGTTCATTTTCTTCCTCCTGTTTGGGTTATTTGTTTACTTGCACATTATACTCAATATATTAAGCATAGTCAAGTAATTAAGTATGCTAGTGTAAGCATTGTAGATAATAAAAAGCGGAGATGATGAAATTTGATTTCTTACGAACCTTTATTTGAGACGATGCAAAAGAAAGGCATTACAGAGTATAATTTAATATACAAGCAGGGAATGTCAGCAAATACGATCCATCGGATTAAGAAAGGACTTCCGTTTACTACGGAAACATTAGATACACTTTGCTTTATACTGGATTGCGAAGTGTCGGATATCCTGCGGCATGATAAAACGAGGTAATATAACAAAACGGGTTTCTGCATATCCCACGAGTATGTGGAGGCATTATGCATAACCCCTAAGCATTGTGATATATGCGATAAAACAAAAGGTGAAATTTTGGGGCATTCATACAGTATAAGCGCAACAGTATGAAAAAGTGTACTGCAGACTAGAAAAGACAGTATGTCCAGTCATTACTTCCAAGTGTCCAGATACAACATGCTTCCTTGCTTTTTGCGTATATGTGTCGATAAAATAAGTGGAAATGCAGATGAAAAATGTAAGGAGATACGACAATGGAAGTAGGTACAGTTTATGGCAGTTATTATGGGGCAAAAGGCTATGAGGGCGTGAGGAAAGAGGGAAGGAATGCAGGCAGGAAAGTGACAGAAAATCCGGTTAATCTCTCTATTTCTGATGAGGGGCGAAATATGCTGCGGGAAATGGTAAATAAATTTGAACCTGATTCGGATTATGTCAATGCAAGGGAGCTGACAATACAAAATACAAATGAGGCTGCGTGGGAACATTATACGGCAATGAGGGGAATCAGCAGTCAGACATTAAAAGATGGAAACTATACTGTGGAAGATGTAATGAAATCAATCATGGATACATATGAGGCCCGGTATAATGAAATTGTAAAAGAGCATGAAAACGGAAACCGTGAAGTTTCCTATGAACTTACAGGGAAAAGATCGCTGACACTTGAAGAAGATTTGGCTGGATTGGATGAAGCTTTTAAGATGCGTCTGGCAAATTTGGAAGGATATATTGCCTGTCAACGGACAAACAGAGCTTTTGAAAATCCAGACAATTCGTGGTATTTCAATAGAAGCAGTTCTCAAAATGAAGACAAGAACGTATTTCATAGAGATTCCTTAGAACTTTCACAATTATCAAAAAACAAAGAAATCATAATGGATCAGATGAAGAATACGGTGGTGCGGCCAGCGGCATCGTTCAGCGATATGAGAGCCGGTATATTAAAAGAAGTCAGGGAAGAAAAAGGACAGTATGACTATTTGGATGTTGTGAATGCCTGCGGGCTGAGTTATGTCAGGCTGTATTCTGAAATGGAACAGCGCCATGAAACGGAACAATATTATAAGGCAGATGGAACGCTGCTGACAAAGGAAGAAGAAATTGAATGGCTGGATATGCAATATGAACAGGAAGTGGCATGGCAGAAATCCTGTGCCAGAATAGCAGCCCAGAGACAGGTTATTCAAGGGAATATTTCTGAAATACCAACAAAAGAGCTGGAAGAATTGGAGGATAGCTTTTATCAGGCAAAGGATGCTTATGTGAAGCTGTATCGGGAAAGCGGGCAGACTGGAAAAGCGCTTGTTTTGCAAAAGGGCAGTTCCAGAACAAATCCGAAGGGTTTAACAGGCTGATGAAAAACTACACATCAGAGCTATCCCCGGATAGAAAAGGAATCATCACTTTCGGGCTGAAAGCTGTTTCAAAGAACAGACAGATCGTGCTGAAGCCGATAGATTTGCGGCGACGCTGCTTGAAGGGAAAGTGAAGTATCAGAAACTGCCATCGGACAGCAGCGATTACATAGAGTTTTATGATAAGAACGGGGAAATGGTGGCGACTTATTCCATTTGCTATTCTGTCTGCGTTTAGTATATATACGCTTATTAACCACGGTATATCTACGCCCGCATTTTTTGAAGCAGAAACAGAAAATGTTACCTCTGCCGTACCACGCGAATATTTTGTATTGATACAAGGTATGGAGCAGCCAGCGGCAAATATCCCGTTTGTTTCTGTTTGACTTGTTGTCTGGTGTATTGGTATGATACTTTTTGCCGTATTTTTCGCTGTATCTTATATACGCTGTCGGATTGAGTTTCGAGCAGCATTACCAGTTCATAATGCTTATGTAGAACAATGGATAAAAGAACGTCCTTTAAAACGGCAAATATTGATTAAACAATCGGATAGAATTGTTTGTTCGCTACGTCTGCAATAGTTTCAGATGTTAGTAAAACGAATGATACGCTTGCTGTCAGTGATCTGAAATCAAACACAAGTGATATTGCTGCAGATAAAGAAAGTCCTATGACTATTATCCATGAAAGCGCAGACATTCTCAAATACGAAGATGGAGCCCCTTATATTCACGATATACTTACAAATAATACATGAAGATGGCACAGTTTGGAATAACCCAGACTATGAAAATTGGTTTAAGGAGTATGCGGGGAAAGAAATAGATATAGATAAATTGCGAAATTATTATCCATATGAATACAAGATAGAAACAGACTGAAAGCAGTAACAGCAAACTATGCACCGCCCTGTGTGAGAAAGGGGGAACTTTCTATGGTTTGTACAGAAGCATACAAGGTGGACAACGCAAGAAAAGAACTGGAGAAGAACAATTATGCTATTCCTGATAACTATTTTCGAATGTGGCACAGCAAGTGGTTTACTTATGCTCAATGCTGGTCGAAACATCCAGAAACCGATGCAATGTGGAGGTGCTATTCATATGGAAATAGAGCAATCAGAATAAGAACAAGGGATGATAATCTGTTGGTACATACTAAAAGGATTTTTCCAGAAAAGGAACAATTCAGTGTTTATCTTGAAAAAGTAAGTTATGATTTGAATAAAAAATCCGTATTGGAGCAACAAATTAGTCAAATGAAGGATAGTTTGTTAGCGCATGAAACTTATTTCCACAATGGTATGTGAATATTATTCGAGACATTTGCCAATCGAAGAAAATAAAATTCGATGGACAATCAGAGCATTTTAGGAGAAAAATTCAGTTTTGTGCTTAAGTAGGACATATAGTAATTACGGAATTTTATTTTGGGGATTAATGTTGGGATAATGATATAATTATATAAGAGTGTAGATTTAAGAGCTTAGATTTGATACAAGGAGACATATATGGAATTTTGGAAGAAAAAAGGTGCGCAGTTTGAAGATTTTGTTGCGTATGTATATCAATATTTATTGGATATTAATGATTGTCAGAGTATTGTGTGTAAGCGCGCAAAGGTTAAAGGGGTAGATGGTTTAGAAGGAGAGATAGATGTTTACTATGAATTTCAACATCTTAATTTAACATATAAAGTAGCAATAGAATGTAAAGATTGGAATAAACCTGTAACAGCAAAAGAAGTTAGGGATTTTTATTCAAAAATTGAACATTTAAGTAATGTTGCCGCTGTAATGATATCAACAAGCGGTTATCAGTCAGGCGCTGTTAAGTGGGCAAATGGACGGGGAATTATTTTGATGAATAAAAATGATTTACCATCTTTTAATGAAATACTTGCGGGAAAAATAAAGAAAGTATTTTTACCAAATGAGAAAGTGTGCGGGGAACCATTTTGGACATTGATGGAGATTCAAGAAAATGGAGAGGTAACTGGAACGTATTACTCAGTATCCGATAAAAATGAAGTTCCCATGCTAATTTCGAAAAAGACAGCTGAGGAACTAAGAAGAAAATTGCCGGATAAAGATAGCTGGGCAGTGAGAGGAGTTTCTCAAAGGCAATTGAAAGCATTAATACAATTACTAGAAGTTTCTGGTGGTAAATTGCTATTATGTCCTATTCCTATTGAGAATGATAGTATCCAATTAATTGATATTGGTATGGATACATTTAAGAAACATTATTTATGGTAAAAACCTGAAGAATGTTTCCCACCATTGAAGAGGTTCTGTGAAAACGTTTACGAAAAAGCCGAGAATGAAGAAACAGAGCAGAGTGACGCCAGCGCTGATTTCTCCAATACATGACAAAGACCTAAATACAGACGGTACACTGAAAAAGAATATTATCATGTGATGATACTTTCTGATAGGGTAAAGACAAGAGAATAGACGAAGGAAGTATTTTAAGTTAATGGCGATGTGGGAATATAACTAATCAAATGTGCAAGAGTATATGTTCGTTATCTGTGCCATTTAGACAATCCCGAAAAAATACAGCATGACATAGAAGATGCGATTTCCTGTGCGGGTGTGGATTATCAGACCATGTTAATTTTGCAACGGACAAGTACAGTGTAACCGGGGAAATGATTGAATCTTGTTTACAGAATGGCGTTTTAAGCAATGCGCGGCACTTTTGTTTGCAAAGGAAAACCGACAAGACTGGTTTCAGGTATTGTGCGATAAAAATGGTGCAGTTCTTATGATCCCACCATTAGGAAATAACAAAATATAAGTACAGTACAGGAGATGGACATAATGAAATAATTTACCACTTTTGCAGAAGAAAAATGCTAATTGTCAGATGAATTTACAGAGGTTTTACAGAGAAACAAAAAGATAAGAAGTCCAGTGCAATAAAATTGAAAACCAGGATGAGTATTTCTCACGATCTGTATATAATATGAGTAGAAGTAAATGTTTGCCGCTTGCTGATGATTCGGGGAATATCAAGGCCTTTACAAATCTTGTTCTTGTTGATACCTTTTCACAACGTTTTGTTTATATACATATGAATTACCATGTTTTGCATAAGATTCTCCTTTGCTTTTCTATTACTATATATATTAGGTAATAGAAATATAATTCGCAGTTGATGACCGAAATAATATGGTATATGTTTACCTTTACAGATGGCACAAGACGTTCCGTTCATGTATAAAAATGTGGAATTTGGAATATTTGTGAGGTATAATAAAGAAAAATATAATCTTATGGGAGGATTAGCGTTATGGCTATGATACAATGTCCTGAATGCGGGCAAGAAATTTCAGACAAGGCAAAAAAGTGTATTCACTGTGGAAAAGTTTTCGTGGAAGAAAAACCAGTTAATGAAGAAATCAGATGCAGTGAATGTGGTGCAGTTTTGGCAGAAGCAGATGAAATATGTCCTAATTGTGGATGCCCGGTTGAAAAGGTAATAAAGCAAGAAGATACAAAACCGCAACAAGTAGAAGTTGCAAGTATTAAAATAGTAACAAAGACGAAAAAAATTATTATTGGTATTATTGTTGCTATTATAATTTGTGTAGGTGGTGGAGTTGGATATAAAATTTATTCAGATAACAAAGCGGAACAACTCTATAGGGAATCTTATAATGAATACATTGATAATTTAGGACAAGTGCAGATTTTAATGCTGTCGGGTGGTAGTGATGCAGAATCATTATGTAATTTGACTTTGAGGGTATGGGGAAATGCAATTTATGAAGATATAGATTATGAAACAGATAAGTATACAAGACCTAATGGCTATTTTGTAAGTGATTTTAATGAGGCAATAGGGAATTTGTATGCGGATTCTGAGACCAAAGATACCATTGATGATATTGAAAATAACCAGGCATCCGTAAAAGAATTGATAAAAAAACTACAAAATACACCGGAAGGATTGGATAAATGTTATGATACAGTTTCTGATTTATATGAAGCGTATAAAACGCTTACTGACTTAGCAATTAATCCATCGGGCAATTATACTGGTTTTAGCACAAAGAAAAGTGATGCTGTATCTGATTTTATGTCTGCATATGAAAAATTGGATAATCAGTTACCAGAAAAATTGAAAGATAAATAAAGGAGAATCAATAAATGGCACTTATTAAATGTTCAGAATGTGGTGCTGATATTAGCGAAAAAGCATCAGAGTGTCCTAAATGTGGTTGTCCTTTAGATATTACAAAGCAGGTTATATCAGAGGCTAAGAAAAAGAAACGTAAAAAGGTGATTACATTTTTTACAGTTGTTTTAGCATTTATTATGATATTGTCAATGGGAGTTTTCTTTTTTAAATACAATAATGATCCTGGCAATATGGCAGTTCGTTTAATCAAAAAAGATTTTGGAAACAATATCAGTGTTGATAGCATTTATTACAATTCCGAAGTCAATGGTTGTATTGTTAAATTCTCGACAAACGGTGAGGATAATACGGCTACTGTTCATCTGAATGATGAAATAGTAGGTTATCAAAGTGTGATGGACGAATATACAAAGAAATCTGATAATGCAACATCAGATGAAGAAAAAGAGCAGTATGCACAGCAACTTTTAGATTATATGGATATATATGCCATATTTTGGGAATATAAACTGCTTGTGAATGGTCCAGAAGAAAGTGGTTGGGAAAAGATAAAATAGCAATTTTGCATTTTTATTACTATGTTATTAAGGATTGCCCATTATGGGCAGTCCTTTTTTTATGCCATCTATTAATAGAAGAAGGGAGTTCAATAATGCAACGTTAATCTGTCGTGTTGAAGTAAAGCAAGATATGCCCGGACTTACCATAAGGGGGCATGGCGGCTCTGAATGACAGAGGGGTCGCCGCAGTGGGCTGAAATCGCCTAATGCTTATACTTTCGCATAATTTGAGAATAAATTAGGTGAATTTGGGATAAAATATTGATTATTGCCTAAAATGATGGTATAATTAGGCGAAAAGGGAGGGGCTAGGCGAATGCGGATTTTTAACTATGCCAATTTAAAAGATTATAGATGGGATTCGGAAATTCTTGGATTGGTAGCACAGATCCATGAGTTTAAAGGGAAACAGGAATTATACCTTAAGCAGAAACCTGCCACACTGGAAAAACTGGTCGAAATAGCGAAAATACAAAGTACCGAGGCTTCCAATAAGATTGAAGGCATTGTTACGACAAGAACCAGGCTTCAGCAGCTTGTTATGGAAAAGACAACGCCTAAGAATAAGGATGAGGAAGAAATTATGGGGTATCGGGATGTTTTAAATACCATCCATGAGAGTTATGAATATATCCCGATTCGTTCCTCTTATATTTTGCAGCTCCACCGGGATTTATATCAATATTCACAGAAGGATATTGGGGGAAGGTTTAAGAATACACAGAATGTGATAGCCGAAAACCATCCGGATGGAACACAGACAGTACGATTTACTCCTTTGGCACCTTATGAGACACCGGGGGCAGTCGATTCCATCTGCGATAATTTCAATCAAGCAATCGATTCCTGCATAGTGGATCCGTTGGTATTGATTCCGATTTTTATCAATGATTTTCTATGCATCCACCCATTCAATGACGGAAATGGCCGGATGTCGCGCCTGCTCACTACGCTCCTTCTATATCGGTGCGGGTATGTTGTTGGGAGATATATCAGCTTGGAGAGAAAAATAGAAAGGACCAAAGAAAATTACTATGATGTATTGGAACAGTGCGGGAATGGCTGGTACGAGAATGAAAATGATCCGTCACCATTTATAAAATATTTGCTTGGAATCGTGCTGGCAGCTTATAGAGACTTTGAGACCCGGATCAGTCTTGTAGATGAAAAACTGCCTGCTATAGAAATGGTCAGAAAAGCAGTTTATGAAAAAATCGGTAAATTTACAAAGAGCGAGATCATGGAACTTGTGCCGTCCCTGTCTAAGGCTTCCGTAGAAAATTCGTTGACACAGTTGACGAAGGACGGGATTGTTGACAGGCATGGAAAAGGGAAAGCGACATTTTATACAAGAACAGATGTGTAAAATAATAACAAGTCCGTTTTTTGGACACTTGGTGTGATATGCTGGTCTTATTAGAGGAAAGGAAGGAGACTGTTATAATGCGAATCATTAATTTAGGACCTTGGGTTTTCTACATTGAGGGCAAGCCTCAGTTTGACGAGCATAAGGTGGGAAAGTGGATGTATTTTTTCAAGGATAAAGAGAGAGTGGCAGGGCTTTGCAAGGCTGCAGTGGAGCAGAGAATTGTTTTAGAAGCCAAGCATAGTGATGCACTGGATGGCGTTTCATGTTTTTATCTTGGATGTGATGATGTGGAAAGTCATAAGAAGGTTATCCAATTTTTCCTGGACAATGATATGATACAGAAAACCAAAACAGGTAAACTTTATAATATTTCATTTAAACTTGATGACCAAACAAGGGCTGGAGAGTACGGAGAAATGTTCCAAAGTGAAATTAAATTGGAACAATTTCTTGACTTGTATACAGGAGAGTGGAAGTAGAGGTGTATAAGAATGGTTGGAGTTTATAAATCACTCACAGATTTTCTGCCGCTGCTTGAAGAAGATAAAATTGGAGATTGGATGATTGATTGTGTAAATGACGGAACCCCGGAACATCCAATTCAGATGCCGTTTGTGAATTACTCAAGGCTCATCCGGGAGATTGAGGATGCTATATATAATTTTGAGCGGATGCACCCGGAGTATGGGCTGAACCATTACAGTAGTATTTTGGAGGCTAACGGCATTGAGTGGGGAATGGATTCCATGTCTGCTAAAGATGTGTCCGTACTGGACGGTAAATGCGTCTTGGCGATGCTACTGGGTGCTGTCCGGGCAGAGCGGTTCTGTGACGGTGCGTTGCTCGGATTTTTCAAGAAAGGCTGCATCAAAAGATGGCTGGAACGGCTGAAGGAGATTGACGAGCCGGGAGGCGTCCGTGTCTGTAGGGAGAGTGAGTACCTTTTCGTCATGCGGGACTACCTTGTTGAACACGGCATGAAATACGATGAGACTATCGACAATAAGGTAACGGCTCGTAAGGACGGCAAGACTTATGGCTTTTCGGAACATCTGCAGGCGATGGTGTATTCTCTTCTCAGCGCACAAAGACCTTGGGCAGATGTCGTGAAACATCTGGACGAGATAGATGATATTTTCTTTGGGTACGATGCGGGGAGAATATTGAAACAGACAGATACATATTTTGTAGACCGCATCAGAGAGATAAAATGTGGAAATAGGAACATACATGACCAGATGAAGTATCTGCCGGACAATATTGCGACACTGCGTTCCATAGAGGCGGAGTACGGCAGTCTTGATGCTTTCGTGATATCTGCCCCGGCACATGAGATAGTGAAAATACTGACAAATTATAAGTCAAAATATAAGCTGCGGAATATGGGAGAGGCTCTATGCTGGGAGTATCTGCGGAATGTTGGTATTGACGGTGCAAAGCCGGATGTCCACTTGAGAAGATTCCTTGGCTCGAAACGGATGGGGACAGGCAATCACGAAACGGCAACGGTGTCTGAGGTTATTGATACCGTGAGGAGATTGTCAAAAGAGAGTGGACTTTCGATGGCTGTAATTGACAATATCATCTGGAGTTTCTGTTCCGAGCAGTATGGAGAAATCTGCGGTGCATCTCCGAAATGTACGGAATGCCCGGTAAAGCCTTACTGTCATAAAAAGTAAACGGAGAGAAAAAAGAATGAATACCAACAGCGAAAATCCGAAGGTAGGAAAGACTTTTCAGGAAATGGTCTGCAAAAGTGTGTCAGAATATTTTCAGGTGGACTTTGATCTGGAGGTGGCAATTCCGATAGGGCATCCTTCTAAAAATCATAAGTTTGACTGTGTTTCGGATGACACCACGAAGGTCTTATGTATAAAGAAAGCCGTACATCTCAATAAACAGGAGACTTTGGCGGAATACTATGTCCGTATTGATGGACATCTGCTACGGGATGTGAAAGTTTTTGAAGTGGATGAGCAAGGCGGAATAAATGTTGTTAGAGGATAACAAATAAAGCCGGGCAGAATTATCTGCTCGGCTCGATACACACCCTAAAGGGCAAAAATCGGAGTAGTAATGCCCCCCCTAACCTACTATGATTTGACTACTACACACGGCAATGATATGCCAACCTCTGCTACAATATGCCAAGTAGTGTGATTTTCGAAGTGAAAATCTATAGCCTTAAAAACTTGGCATATCCTCGCAAAATACGGCATTTCACGGCATAACTCGGAGGTTAAAAAACATGATTAAGATACTTTTTATTTGTCACGGCAACATCTGCCGAAGCACAATGGCCCAGAGCGTCCTCGCCCACATGGCCGCCAGGCAAGGTCTCTCAGACCAATTTCACATCGACTCTGCCGCCACCAGCCGCGAAGAGATCGGCAACCCGCCTCACTACGGTACCGTGAACAAACTGCGGCAGGAGGGCATCCCGCTGATCCCTCACCGGGCGCGTCAGATGACGAAACAGGATTATAAGGATTTTGATTATCTGATTGGTATGGATGATGCGAATATCCGCAATATGGAGCGGATCGCGGGCGGTGACCCAGAGCATAAGATATACAAGCTTCTGGAGTTTGCAGGGAGCGGCAGGGCGATAGCGGATCCCTGGTATACAGGAAATTTTGAGGCAACTTACAGGGATGTGTCAGAGGGCTGTGAGGCTTTTCTGGAATCGCTTCACAGATGACAGAAATGAAAGATATCCATACATCATGCCATGAAGCGGTAGATTTATGTCACGAACGGCGTCTTTTCCTTCTTTAGAAAATGGGGAAAGACGCCGATATTTACTGTATAAAATGTTTAAATGACTGGAAAAATGAAATGCTAGCAGATAAGGGGGATCAGCGATGCAGATTAAGATGGGAAACAATGAAAACCAGATGATACATACGAACCTCCAGACGCAGGAAAAAGCAGCGGGAGAGGGAGGACGTAAGGCTTCCGGGCAGCAGAAAAAGGCGACGATTTTTGCGGGTGATCTTCCCCTGCATAAAGATTCTATCACCCTTCGCAGGCAGCAGGCCCAGAAGAAAGCGAAGAAGTTTGTGCAGGACGCGTGGGACACGGATCGCAAGGCTGATCAGAGTCAGGAGGAGATCCGGGCACGGCAAAGGGATCAGTGGGATGAAGCCCTTTACAACCAGAAACGAGTTCAGGAATGCTTGGACAGGAAAGAAAATCTGCGGCAGGAGTATGGCGTGGATGCGGATTCACAGGAACAGCAGGATCTGGAGCTTCTTATGAAAGGAGCGCATTTAGATCCCGGGAATCCTCTCACGGAGGAGGAAAAGGCAAGGCTGGACGAGCTGCAGGGTCAGCCGCTCACGGAATATCAGAAGAAATGCATGGAAATCAATGATGAACAGTTCATATTTGAGAACAGGAAGCAGAGTGCGGCCAGCTATGCGGCTTATCTGCAGAGTTCTCTCACAGATATGAAAATAGAGCGTCTGAAGTTCCACAAGATGGCGGATGCCCAGAACAATGCAGACAAGGTGTTGGAGCAGGCCGGCAAGGATATACAGGGTATGTTGATGGAAGAGGCGAAAGACCATATAGACGAGTCTTACGAGGAGACGCGCGAGGAAGCCGAAAAGCAGGCCGAGGAGGAAGAAGCGCAGGAGGAGAAAGTCGAGCTTCGTAAAGAACAGCAGGAGCTTATGGAGGAGAGAATCGAAGCGGTCAGAGAGGACAGTTACGATGCGGAGGCTGCTCAGAAGAATCAGGAGAAGAGCGCCAGAGATGAGGCCGCTTTCTTGCGGGATATGGCGGAAGCGGGACTGGATGTGGCAGGCTCAGGCTCTGCTGTACAGGCTGAGATCAAGGATATGCTGAATAAGATGAAACTGCTCGAAGCGGACATCAAGGGTATTGACGTGGACGCGCAGATTTAAAAAGAGGATAGAGATGAGAATTGCGATTTGCGATGACGAGACGAGAGGGAGAGAAAGGATTCGAACCTTACTCGACGGCGAGTTTTCAGGAGCGCAGACCAGTGAATTTGATTCAGGGACGAAGCTGATAGAGGCTGTGAAGGGAGGATACCAGCCAGATATCGTATTACTGGATATAGCGATGGAAGGAATGAATGGCATGGAGACAGCGAAGAAACTGCGGGCGTTGTCTGATGTCATTCTGATCTTTGTGACAGGGATAAAGGAGCAGGTGTTTCAGGCTTTCGATGTGGGGGCATTTCACTATCTGATGAAGCCTGTAGATCAGAAAAAACTGAAAAGTGTTCTGGATCGTGCGGTAAAAGAGGTGGAAAAGCGGGCAGGAGCGCCGAAAATTCTGCTGGTGAAGACTGCAGGCGGACACCGCAGGGTGCCGGTGGAGGACATTCTCTATGCGGAGAACAGCGGCAGAAAGGTGATTCTGCACACGAGGACGGAAGAAATTGCATATTATGAGCGCATGAATCATCTGGAGGAAGTGCTCGGTGAAGCCTTCTTTCGGTGCCATAGAGGATATCTGGTGGCGCTCTCGGCGGTCAGCGGATATGATTACACAAGCATTACACTGGTCAGCGGGGATAAGGTTTATCTGTCCAAGCAGAAGTACGCGGAATTTGCCAGACGCTGTTGTGAAAACATACAGAAATAGGGAAACCGTTCGGGACAAATGTGGAACGGTTCGTGACAAGCCGGGTTAATGAAATATGAGCCTGGCCGATATATGAGATAGAACCAGAAAAATAGACATAGGGGGAAATCGACATGAGAGTTACGAGAAACTACAGGAGCGGCATGTTAAATGTCAGAAACAGGAATAAGGGTTCGCAGTCATCGCTCTTACAGAGTGTATTGAGCCGCAACAGCACGGGCAGACTGGCAAGTCTTCTGGGAAATAAGAAGAACACCGGCTTAAGCAGCGCGATCGACAGAAATTTCATCAATACAACAGACACGAAATCCCAGAAGTTTTACTATGACATGCAGTATCATGCGAAGCAGGTGGGTGAATATGCCAATGCATTGAAGAGCAAAGAGAAAGACTCCATATATGATAAGGCGAAGGAGAGCGGCAGCACGGAGCAGATCGTATCTGATATAAAGAGCTTTGTTAATCAGTATAACAATATGATGAAAGATCTGAAGGAATCGGGGAGCAGAACAGACTCGAACTTCTTAATGCAGTTCAACAGTATGTCCAGACTGGATGAGCGGGATCTGGCGCTGACAGGCGTCACCAGAAAGTCGGACGGTACGCTTGCTGTGGATGAGAAGAAGCTCGAAGCGGCAGATGTGGAGACGCTGGAGAAGGTGTGGGGCGGTAACGGCTTCGCCTCCAAAGCAGCGGCCAAGGCAGGATCTGTGGAGGCCACGGCTGGGCGCAACATTGAGGCGGAAAAGAGCAGCATATACAGTCCCTTTGACCGGGCAAACCTTTACAACAGCGGCATCAGGAATACGGGAAGCTATTTTAATTACAGGAGATAGCGGCGGCAAAGGATAGCGGGCGACAGGAATTGACTGCCGGATGTGTTATGCATCCGGCAGAGCAGGTATCATAATGAATCATATAAACTGGGTACAGCAGAATGAAGATTATCATGTAAAATACCATGTTTTGAAGTGGAAAACTTCTCATTTCCATGAGCCCTTTTCCCACCGTGTGGCAGGCAGTGCGAAGCTCATGCAGGGCGGAGGCGCGCCTATGTCGTCGGCGGAAACGAGACAGGAGACGGAGGGAATTGGTTCTGCACAGGCTGACAGCAGAGGAAACGGCAGATTAGGGCTTGGCTTTGGACTGGAGGATACTCTTTCCAGAAATTTGCTCAGGGGAGAGGACGGCCGCGATGACGTGAGGATATCAGCGCGGGGAATGGCCGGACAGGAGAGCGCGGGAGAGACCGCCAGGGCTGCACTGCAGAGCATGGCTCTGGCTGAAACGCATGCCGCTGAAAATACGGTGACGGCAGCTGGTTTGGACGGCCCGGAAAAGGAAAAGCAGGAGCAGGAACAGGCACAGAAGGAAAACACTACTGTTGCGCAGTCGGGCCGGGGAAATATCCGCAATCGTCTGAGGGAGAGTGCGGCGCGTCTGCGGGAAGCGTATCAGAGGCAGAAAGAAAAAGCGGCGAACATACCGCTTAAGCAGATAAAGAAGGAAGAAACGAAGAATAAGACAAAAGGAACCCGGCAGGCCGCAGACAGGGAGGCAATGCTCTCCATGCAGGCTGAAAATCATTATCTGCTGGATTCCTATGATGCCACAGGAAATTATAGTATGCTTGGCAAAAAGTAAGCGATTACCGTTTGACAAGCCTGTTGACAAGCTTCAGGACGGCGCGTATATAAAAAGGCTGCAAGGCCTTTTTTGCGTTCTGCAGTTCTTTTCGGATCTCGATGTGCTGGGGGCAGTGCTTTTCACAGGCGCCGCACTTGGTGCAGTTATTCATGGAAGTAGCGTCCTTTTTGAGGGACGTAATCTGGATATATTCCAACATGGAGCTGATTTTTTTGTGCATGGCGCTCTGGTTGTAGCAGCGGAAGGCGGTAGGAATGTCCACGCCGTGAGGGCATGGCATACAGTAGCCGCAGCCGGTACAGCCGACCTTGAGATTCTGGTTGATTTTGGTGCGCACTGTATCAATCAGGCTGTGGTCTTCCTGTGTGAAGCTGCCGATGCCGGCTTCGTCTGCCGCATTTGTGTTTTCCAGAACCATCTCCTGGGAATTCATGCCGGATAGGACACAGGTGACCTCCGGCTGATCCCAGAGCCAGTGAAAAGCCCACTGTGCGGGGGTACGCTTAATCGGATACTCCGCAAAAGCTTTTTCAACGGCTTCCGGCAGGGCAGTAATCAGTCTGCCGCCCCGCAGAGGCTCCATGATGACAACAGGAATGCCTTTGCCGGCGGCGTAGTGAAGACCCTCCCGGCCTGCCTGGGTGTGTTCGTCCAGATAATTGTACTGGATCTGACAGAAATCCCAGTCGTAGGCGTTTACAAGAGCCTGGAAGGTGTTGGTATCGCCGTGGAATGAGAAACCGATATTGCGGATTGCGCCGGTCTTCTTTTTTTCAGCAATCCATTCTTCGATGCCGATGCTTTTCAGCCGGTTCCAGACTTCTAAATCGAAAAGCATATGCATCAGGTAAAAGTCAATGTGATCCGTCCGCAGGCGTCTGAGCTGCTCCTGAAAGAGTTTCTCTACGGAGGAAGCGTTTTTGAGAAGATAATAGGGGAGTTTGTCTGCAATATAGACCTGATCCCGGCAGTGATTCCGCTCCAGGATTGTGCCGAGAGCTTCCTCGCTGCCGCCGTATATGTAAGCGGTGTCAAAGTAGTTAACGCCGTTTTTTATGGCGAGCATAATTTCTTTCTCAGCCTTTTCCAGATTGATTTTTGTGCCCGCGCCGGTAAAGCGCATGCAGCCGTAGCCGAGAATCGACACTTCTGTGCCGTCTTTCATTTTTCTGTACTGCATAATATCTCCATTCCAAAGCGTAAGCGGTGCAGGAGAGATCTACTGTTGCAGCCGCAGCGCTTTCTTGATGATCATAACCAGTTCTCCCTATTATATAGTAGATTTGTGCGGAAAGTCAAATATTATGCGCCTCGCTGTTGTCACAGAATTTACCAAAATTCTAATAAAAAGTTAATAATTCTTTCCTTGTTTTTCCTCGGTATTCGGTATATATTAGGAAAATGAACGGAGGTCAGACAGATGAGTGGAAATCCATTTTTCCCATTGGACGAGTTGGGATTTGACGCCGAGGAGAATCAGATGATGGTGATTCCCAAGGTGGATAAGGAAATTTACGAACAGCGCCGGAAGATGGCGGGAACGATGGTCGATTATAAGGAGATGCGCATGCGCTACAGTTGTGCAATCAAGGAGGTGCGGACGAAGTTTGATGTCCTAAACTCTGAGTTTAATGTGCGGTATCAGCGCAATCCCATCACCTCTATCAACTCCCGCCTAAAGAGCAGCGCGAGCATTATGGAAAAGCTGAGCCGAAAGGGGCTTCCCTTTACGGTAGAGAACGTGGAGGAGAACCTTTACGATGTGGCCGGAATCCGAGTGGTCTGTTCCTATGTGGACGATATTTATGTGCTGGCGCGGGCGCTTGCCCAGCAGGATGACATTACGGTGATCCGCAGGAAAGATTACATAAGGAACCCGAAACCCAACGGATACCGCAGTTATCACATGATCGTGAGCGTGCCGGTGTTCTTTTCCGATCAGACAAGAGAGATGGCAGTGGAGGTGCAGATCCGCACCATAGCTATGGATTTTTGGGCAAGCCTGGAGCATCAGCTCAAATACAAGCAGGAGGTTCCCAATCAGGCGGAGATTGTGAGAAGCCTGACTGCATGTGCGGAGCAGATTGCGGCCATTGACGAACAGATGTGGCAGGTGCGCCAGCAGATCGAAAGCTCGGAGGATCTGCCCACGGAGGAGGAAATTCTTCTGGAGAAACTGCGCAAGATTGATATTGCGGTCGGGGAATAGAATATAAAATACTAAAATATTTTAAGAGAATATAAATTAAATATTGAATAACCACCGACTCTCTGTTATAGTTTAATTAGAGAAAACAATTTGTGCTGCCCTTTGCAATGTCTGCAGAGTCAGCGGTCTGGATTGTTTTAGGAATGAACAGAAAAGGAAGCAGGGACGGACAGAAGCGGCATGGTATGCCGGGGACGTCTCGGAACGGAGGGTAAGGGATGAGAAGGAGAAACGGGGCGCTATGCACATTGAGCCTCCTGCTGGCGTTAGGCCTTACGGCGTGTGGTTCTTCACAGAACGAGGGCACGCAGGCGGTGGAAAACGACAGTGCAGGCGGAGAGACACAGGAGAGCGGGGAAATGGCATCGGTTACGGAGGAGGAGAGCGGCGTGGGAGAACTGCCTGCAGATCTTGATTTTACGGTAAGCTATGATGGTATTAAAACAGCAGGGATTGATGCGGGTGTAAGTGTTCACGATCCTTCTATTTACAAGGTAGATGGCAAGTATTACATATTCGGTTCCCACATGTCCACGGCGGTGTCGGAGGATCTGCGCACCTGGACATCCCTGGGGGACGGCTATAAGGTGAAGGATTCGATTTATTATGAGCTGATGGCGAATGAAGAGGCGTTTGCCTACTCTGGCAGCAAGAAGAGCCTGATCCCCACCGATGACCGCAAATGGCATGTGTGGGCGCCGGACGTGATTTACAACGAGGATGCGGGGCTGTACTATCTGTATTTCTGTACCACCTCCACCTGGAACGCGTCAAATCTGTGCTATGCCACCAGCGAAAAGATCGAGGGGCCTTACGAGTGGAAGGGCGCGCTGATCTATTCCGGGTTCACGGCGGAGACGCTGGATGCAACGGATGTGACAGAATATGTTGACCGGGATACGGCCAAAGACAGATATATCAAAAAGAGCAATGAATATAATTTCAACAAATTTCCCAATGCCATCGACCCCACAGTGCTTTATGACGGGGAAGGCAGGTTGTGGATGGTATACGGTTCCTGGTCGGGCGGCATGTATCTTCTGGAGCTTGACAAGACAACCGGCGAGGTGATTCACCCAGAGGAGAATGAGGAAGAGCGGGTAGACCCTTATTTCGGGAAACGGCTGCTTGGCGGCAATCACAGCTCCATTGAGGCGCCATATATCCTCTACGATGAGGAGAGCGGATATTATTACCTCTTTGTATCTTACGGCGGCCTGACGAGAGAGGGCGGCTACCAGATCCGTGTCTTCCGCTCTGAGACCATAGACGGAGATTATGTGGATATGAACGGGGAATACCCTATGGACACGAACAACCCGGAACATTATCCTTACGGACTGAAGCTTTCCGGCAACTATTTCCTGCCTAGCCTGGAGATGGCGTATATGGCGACAGGACA
This sequence comes from uncultured Lachnospiraceae bacterium, assembly GCA_910579285.1. Classification (GTDB taxonomy): domain Bacteria; phylum Bacillota; class Clostridia; order Lachnospirales; family Lachnospiraceae; genus UBA3282. The sequence continues at coordinate 144,537 of CAJTTT010000003.1, forward strand.
CAATTCCGCCTTTGTCGATGAGGATGGGAAAAAGTATATTGTAAATCATACCCGTTTTGACAATAAGACGGAAGAACATGAGCCGAGGGTGCACCAGTTTATTGTCAATGAGGAGGGATGGCCCTGCATGCTGCCCTATGCGGCAGACGGCGAGACCGTGTCTGAGAGCGGCTATGATAAGGGCGCAGTGGCAGGCAGATACTATGTGATCAATCAGGGAACTGCCATTGACGCTGAGATTGCACAGCCCTTTATCCTGTATCTGGACGAGAGCGGACAGGTGTACGGTGAAGGCGTGGAAGGAAGCTGGGAGATGAAGGACGGCGCATGTTATATGAAGGTGTCCTATGACGGCAAGGATTACAGCGGCGTGTTCTGCCAGATGAACGATGAGGCGGGAACCCAGGTTATGACCTTCAGCGCTGTGGGCAATAATGAGAGTGTCTGGGGTGTGAAGTACGAGTGACCGAAAGAGTGACGGAATCACAAAATAGAAAAAGAGATTAGAATATAGAAAGATAAACGCCTGCGGGAAAGCCCTGCAGGCGTTTGCCATTGCATCACGGATCAGTTAATGGAATGGGATAACAGCTATTCACTTTCCTCCATCGGGGAGTAGTGGATGTTTACCTTGATATCCTGTCCGTAGTTTCCAAAGGTCTTGCCAAAGATGGTAAGGCCGCCCACATGCTCCGCATCATCGTCCACGGCAAGGCGGAAACGGAGGCTGCTGCGGAAATCCAGATGAAAGCTGTCGATGGTCACATCGGAGATTTTGAGGCCGTCAATGAAGGTTCCCTTCCGATTGATCACGAGCAGTTTAAGCAGGCCGTACTGATTCCAGTTGGGAAACCACCAGTCGGGTGTGAAAAGCCCTCTGGAATCACCGAAATCTCCCGGGGAGAGCCAGTTGCCGATACACACGTCATTTAAGTAAAAGGAGATGTCAGAGGGCCACACATTGTTGACGCCGGGCGCCTCGGAACTCAACTCCGCTGAAATTGTGAGCTGGGTGATCTTCTGGAAACTGGGGATGAAGTTGGGAATATTGTATTCCACAAACCCCTTGGTAAACCAGAGAATGTCAGCGCTGTAGCGGTCGGGATGATCAAAATAGCGGGAGTCGTCCACTTCGCCGATCAGAGCCTTATCCGATGCCAGACCGCAGGTGGGACAGATCTTGTAGACGGAATAATGTCCTACCTTGATATCCGTACTGTACACGTTCAGGATATCCTCCTGCCTTTCCAGATCAATCAGAATTTTGTCCAGATGAACCGAGCAGATTTTCTGGTTGCCGTGTCCGGCGGACTCACTGGAAATGGAGATCAGCCCGCAGCTTTCCAGCTTTTTGATGTGGCTGGTCAGCGCGCCGTTGGTGATATTCAGCCGGGAAGCCAGCTCGTTCATGCTCATGCTGTTGTTATCCAGAAGAATGTTTAAAATTTCGATGCGGACATCGGAGCCAAGCGCTTTAAAAATATCTAAACCATCGTTAAGTGAAGTAATGTGTAACAAGTCTCGTCCTCCAAGCAGTAAATTCTTTACTTTTATATAAAATACTATAATAAGCAATAATAACAATAAAATTATATACAAAAAAAATATTTTCGTCAATTATATCTAAACAATTTTATGATAATAGTAGCAATAAAAAAGTAAATTATTTTAAATGATTTATTTGTTACGAAAAACGCGCACGAAAAAAGCGGCTTCACCGGAAACCGCTCATTCTGAGATTGGCTATGTCAGGGAATGCTACTTTCCGTTCACTTCCTCGAAAATGCGCACCAGATTCTGATCCGGCTCTTTCGTCATCATGGATACTGCCACATTAATAAGCAGGGCGATGACAAATGCGGGAAGCAGTTCGTAGATGGCGAAAGCGCCGCCCAGCTTTGCGATTCCGTACTTCCAGACAAAAACCATAACGCCGCCTGTAATCATGCCGGCAAGCGCGCCCTGCTTGTTGGAACGTTTCCAGAACAGAGCCAGAAGCACCACCGGGCCGAAAGCCGCACCAAAGCCGGCCCAGGCGAAGGAGACAATGCCGAAGATGGAACTGTCGGGATCCTGCGCGATAAAGACGGCAATCAGGGAGATGGCAATGACCGTGAGTCTGGCAATGAGCAGGGAGGTTTTTGTGTCCAGCTTTTTCCGGCCAAAGTCCTGCACCAGATTCTGAGAGATACTGGACGCTGCGGCCAGAAGCTGGGAATCTGCGGTGGACATGGTAGCGGCCAGAATACCTGCCAGGATAACGCCGGCGATTAATGCGGGGATGACGCCGTGGGTGCTGAGCACGGAAGCTATCTGGATAATGACGGTTTCAGAGTTGCTGCCTTCCAGCACAGGGATGATGCCTGCCTGGGAGAGGCTGTAGCCCACTACGCCGATTAATACAGCTATTGACATGGAGATGACCACCCATACGGTGGCGATTCTTCTGGAAAGCTTCAGTTTATTCTCGTCCTCAATGGCCATGAAACGCAGCAGGATATGGGGCATGCCGAAATAGCCCAGTCCCCAGGCAAGCGTGGATATAATCATAAGAGGCGTGTAGGGAGCGGCTGAGCCGGTCTGGGCGGAGTAGCTCTGTACCAGGCTCAGATAGCCGGGAAGGCTGCTCACGGCGGCAGTGATGCTGCCAAAACCGCCCGTCACGACAGCGCCGAAGCCCACCACAATGAGCAGGGCGATACTCATGGTGATACCCTGAATCAGATCGGTGGTGCTCACGGCGAGAAAGCCGCCAAGCGTACAGTAGATGACGATGACAGCCGCGCTTAAGAGCATGGCCGCAATATAGTTCATGCCGAAAAGGGTGCTGAAAAGTTTACCGCAGGCAGCAAAGCCGGAGGCGGTGTAGGGAACAAAGAAAACAACGATGATGACAGCGGCGATACAGGTCAGAAAATGCCGGTCATCACCATATCTCTTGGCGAAAAACTCCGGGATGGTGAAGGAGCCGATCCGGCTGGAGTAGCGGCGGATTCGTTTGGACACCAGAAGCCAGTTTAAGTATGTGCCGATGGCGAGGCCGATTGCGGTCCAGCCCACTTCCGCAAGGCCGGCGATATAGGCAAGGCCGGGCAGTCCCATCAGGAGATAGCTGCTCATATCGGAAGCTTCCGCGCTCATGGCGGTGACTAACGGGCCGAGTTTTCGTCCGCCCAGATAAAATTCAGCCGCCTGTGTATTTTTCTTGGAATAGGTGATGCCGATGTAAATCATCATGGCGAGATAAGCGATGATTGCAATGATAATACAAATCTGCGATGTCATAATTTTCCTCCTCATTTTTACTTTAGTCAGATAAATAGTTAAATCATTTGCTATTATAGCGGGTTTACGCAAAATACGCAATAAAAAGTGGGGAAAACATCTGCTGAGGGCATAATCTATTGATTTTATGGGGAAAATCGCATATAATGTCAATATCTGCACTGTATTTTTGAATGAAGTACGGTGGCTATAAAAGAAGGAGGGTATGATGGGGGCTGCAGAGGAAAAAACAGGGGCGGCAGCCTGTTTTGAGGAGTTATGCCGTAATGCGGTAGCGGAGCAGGAAAAATTCCTGATGGACAGGCTCATGGAGAATAAGGATACAGAGTACGGAAAGCTGTTTGGCTTTGAAGACATACATTCCGTGGAAGAATATCAGAAGGAACTGCCGATCACCTTTCATTATGATTATGAGGCGGCGATTGAGCGTCAGGTGATGGGAGAAGATGGGATTCTTACGGCGGAAAGACCTGTGTATTACTGCATCAGCTCCGGCAGTACGGATTCACCTAAGTATATGCCGATTGTTGAGCGGGATATTTTGAGACAGAAATTTTACTGGATGGATTTGAGCCAGGAGGTGATCCGCAGGCACATGCCGGACGCAGCGGATGAGGAACTGTTTGGCAAGGTATTCCAGGTTGGGGAGTTTCGGCGTGATTTTATGCCGGACGGCACAATGGGCGGCGTCCGGGCAGGCGCACTGCACCGTTATCTGGAGGCGAAGGGGGAACTGGATTTCAACAGTTTTACAGCGCCGAAGGAAGTGCTGTTTCCGAAAAATACGCTGGAGGACCTGCTCTATGTGAAACTGCGCTTTGCGCTTGCGTGCAGGGATGTGACGGCGATTCATGGTGTCTTCGTAAACCGGGTTGTGGGGGTGCTGCGGTTTATGGTGGAGAACTGGGACGCCCTTTTGTCGGATATTGAGACAGGGGAAATCAGCGACTGCTTTTTGGTGAGCCATGAGTGGGAGACATATCTGAAGGAACACCTCCCGGCAGACCCGGAGAGGGCGGCGGAGCTTCGTGCGATCCCGCAGGATGAGATGGAACAGGGGCTGGTGAAGAAAATCTGGCCCGGAATCAGATACGCGCAGATGATCGGCGGCAGTATGTTTAAACCATACATGGATAAATTTTTTGACTATGTGGGCGATCTGCCGATTCATTACTTTACATATGCGGCTTCGGAGGGATGCTTTGGCATTGCCGGAGGCGTCAACGAGGACGATGCCTATTATACGCTTCTGCCGGACACCTGTTTCTATGAGTTTATGTCGGAGACGGGGGATGGGGAAAAGATCTATACGATCCGTGATGTGGAAGTGGGATCGAAGTATGAGCTTCTGATTACCACCTATTCCGGGGTTTACCGCTACGCCATCGGCGATGTGGTGGAGGTGGTCGGTTTTGACGGGCAGGCGCCGATTGTGCGGGTCTGCTATCGGAAGAGCCAGGTCATCAATGTGGCAGACGAAAAGATGAACGTGCGTCAGCTGGAGAATGCGATGCGCAAATTCCAGACAAGGGCGGAGTGCACTGCGGAAGGGTTCTGTGTGGACAGCGATTACGCGAAACAGAGGCCGCGCTACATGCTCTATCTGGAACTGGCGGAGGGGACGCTTCCCGAAAACGCGGAGGAAATCCTGGATGAATGTCTGATGGAGAGCTGTTTTGGCTATAAGAGGGACAGAGAGCTTGCAGAGCTTGACCGGGTAAAGATCCAGATGATTCCACAAGGCGGGTTTAAGGCATATGGAAGATTTATGGCGAAACTGGGACACAGCAAGGAGCAGGATAAGCCGCTCCGCATTTTGGTGACAGAGGAACAGAAGGCGTTCTTTGGCGGGGCGCTGATGCCATAAAACGCTCCGGGAGACAGAAACTGCTTAGGCGGGGTTTACAGGCGGCAGTACAGGCTGAGGAAATAACATGAAAGAAAAGATAACGGTTCTGCCGGGAGCCTTTGCAGAGAGAATGCAGAGGCTCCTTGGCGGTGAGTATGAGGCTTTTGAGGCGAGTTACGGGCAGGAACGGCAGTATGGCCTGAGACGTAATCTGGAAAAAGGCACAGAAGAAGAATTTATCGGGGTAATGCCCTTTCCGCTGGGAAAAGTTTCCTGGGCGCGGGAAGGGTATTATTATGATGGCGCAGTTCAGCCGGGGCGCCATGTGCTTCACGAGGCGGGAGCCTACTATATTCAGGAGCCGTCCGCGATGGCGGCAGTGGAGGCGCTTGCGCCAAAGCCAGGCGAACGGATTCTGGATCTGTGTGCGGCGCCGGGAGGGAAGACCACACAGATTGCGGGACGGATGCAGGGACAGGGACTGCTTGTCTCCAATGAATTGATCGGGGACCGGGCGCGCATTCTTTCTCAGAATGTGGAGAGAATGGGCGTTTCCAACTGTGTTGTATGCAGTGAGAAACCGGAGCGTATGGCGGCCCTGTTCCCGTCATTTTTTGACCGGGTTCTCGTGGATGCCCCCTGTTCCGGGGAAGGGATGTTCCGAAAGGAGGAGACGGCCAGAGAGGAGTGGAGTCTGGAGAACGTGCAGATGTGTGCCGAAAGGCAGTCCATGATTCTGAAGGAAGCGGCGAAGATGGTACGTCCTGGCGGTGTGCTGGTCTACTCCACCTGTACATTTTCGCCGGAGGAAAATGAGGGAACCATCAGTGCATTTCTGCGTATGCATGAGGAATATACTATAGTAGAAACAGGGCTGGAAGACAGCCTTTCTAAGGGGCGTGCAGACTGGATAGAGCAGCCGGCAGAGGGAATCGGTCATACGCTGCGGCTTTGGCCCCATCTTCTGCGCGGGGAAGGACATTATATTGCCAGACTGCGCAAGCGCGGGCAGCAGGCGGATGCCTTGCAGCAGACGGGCGCGCGGGAACCAGCCGCGTCAAAAGGAACGCGGAAGTGTGCGGCACAGACGGGCGTGGAGAAAAATACAGCTCTGGGATATGGAATCTGGCAGATTGCCGGAGAGAAAAAGTTATGTAAACTAATGGAAAGTTTCCTGCGGGAAGAACTGGAGATTGACGGCGCGTGGATGGCGCGGCATCCGGGACAGGTGATCCGTTTTGGAGAACAGATTTATCTGGTGCCGGAAGGGATGATTTCCCTTACAGGAATAAAGGTTCTTCGGCCGGGATTGCAGCTTGCCACGGAGAAAAAGAACCGCTTTGAGCCGGCCCATGCGTTGGCCCATTCGCTTTTGGAGGGGGAGAGCGGCCGCTTTTACGAGCTTACGCAGCAGGAGGCGTCTGCCTATCTGCGGGGAGAGAGCATAGCCTGCGGGGAGCAGAGAGGGTGGCTTGCTCTTTCCTATGCGGGATATGCGCTCGGATTTGGGAAGGCGTCCGGCGGACAGATCAAAAACCATTATCCGAAAGGGCTTCGTAAATCTTTGTAAATTCTTAAGGTTTTGGGTGGATTATAGGCTTGCCAAATGATTCTGCCTGGAATATACTAGATGTAGACTTTTGCAGAAGATAAACTACTTCATGGTGTGTGTTAATGTAGGGAGTTCTTTCGATGTTATTTTCCAGTGTGGGATTTTTGTTTCGGTTTCTGCCGATTTTTATATTTATTTATCTGACGTTTCCTAAATATCGCAATATTGTACTTTTGACAGGAAGCCTGATCTTCTATGGAGTGGGAGAACCGTATTTCGTTCTGCTGCTTCTTTTGTCTGTGCTGGTAAACTATGGCTTTAGTTGCTACATGTTCTGGGAACCGCGTTCGCCCCAGAAAAACCGCAGGAAAAAGGCGGCGAGAAGGCGGAAACGGGCGTTAACCCTGGCTGTCACCTTTGATCTCGGCGTACTGTTTGTGTTCAAATACTGGGATTTTGCCGCTGGAAGCATCAATGCGCTTGCCGGGCAGGGAATTTTGCCGCTGCTTTCTCTGGCGCTGCCTCTGGGAATCAGTTTTTATACTTTTCAGATGCTCTCTTATCAGATTGACTGCTACCGGGGAACCCTGGAGAAGCGTGTCGGACTGATTCCCTTTGCCACTTATGTCTGCATGTTTCCCCAGCTGATAGCCGGGCCAATCGTCCGCTACAGTGAGGTGGCGGAGCGCATGATAAGCAGGCGGGTGCGGATCAGAGATCTGGAGAACGGGTTGAAACTGTTTACGCTGGGGCTGGGGCTTAAGGTGCTTCTGGCGAACCAGATTGGCACCCTCTGGAATCTGATAATGACGGCTGGCGCGGGCAGGCTTCATGTGCTTGTGGCGTGGCTGGGTGCGGCTGCCTATTCCTTCCAGATTTATTTTGATTTCTGGGGCTACTCCGTGATGGCGATGGGACTTGGCAAGATGCTGGGATTTTCCATTCCGCGCAACTTTGATCATCCGTATATTTCCCGTTCTCTGTCAGAATTTTGGAGAAGATGGCATATGACGCTTGGCAGATGGTTCAAGGAGTATGTGTACATCCCGATGGGCGGCAGCCGGAAGGGAAACGGGCGCACTATCTTTCATCTGTTTGTGGTCTGGGCGTTTACCGGGCTGTGGCATGGGGCAGCATGGAATTTTGTTCTCTGGGGCATTGTCTTTTTTCTGCTGCTTTCCCTGGAGAAGAGGACTTACGGAAAGAGACTGGAACAAAGCCGTGTGCTTGGCCATATTTACACAGTGCTGCTGATTCCCGTGACCTGGGTGATATTTGCCATTACGGATATGGGACAGCTGGCCGGATATCTGGGCAATCTGGCCGGATACCACAGAGAGGAGATCCTGGTTGGGGTAACACAGCTTCTCCGATATCTCAAAGAATATGGACTGTTATTGATAGCGTGTGTTATTTTTGTGACACCCCTGCCGGAAAAACTGTACTGGAAATGGAAAGACCGCTGGTTTGCAGTGCTCATACTGCTGGGTATTTTCTGGTGGTCGGTGAGGGAGATTATTTCAGGGAGCAATAATCCGTTTTTATATTTTAGATTTTAGCGTGTGAACGAGGCGAAATATGAACAGCAATAAGTTGAGAACTTTTCTGGAAATCATGTATAATTGTCCCTTCATCCTGCTTGTAATTTTTACAAGCATCATATTCGGCGTGCTTTTTGATGGGGACGGAAACCGCAGAGCCGTCCATGCAATGGCGGATTCACGTTTGGTACAGGAGGGGGTAAATGCGGGGGAGGGAGACGAAAACCTGGGAGAAGAGAGCGGAATAGAGATAAATGGGAAACGAGATTTGGATGATTCAGTGAAACGGGAAACGGAAAAAGAGACCGAGGGAGACGAGGAAACTCTCCAAAATGCAGGAGAACGCAGGGAAAACGGTGATAAAATTAAGGATGATTTGAAACAAAAAAACGATACACAAGGTTCTGAGAATCCTGTAAAAGCGGAGGAAGTGGAGACGCGTGCTACAGAATTTGTGGAATATGTGCCGATTGAGACGCATTCCAGATATTACTCTGATGCAGGAAAAACTGCATTGACCACGGCATATGATTATGTGTTAGAGAACGAGAGTTATTTTAATGACGCCGCCTTTCTGGGAGATTCACGAACGCTGGGCATATCAGACTATGCGGGACTGGAGGGCGCAGACTTCTTTTGTGACAACGGCATGACCATCTACAAGCTTCTGGGGGATGATGGGGTGACTTATCAGAAGACGGGAGAGAAGGTGGACTTGAAGGAAATTCTGCAGGAGAAGCATTACGGCAAAATTTATATCATGCTTGGGATGAATGAGCTGGGGTACGGTGATACTCCCATGTATCTGAAGCAGTATCTGAAGGTGATTCAGCAGATCAAAGAATGGCAGCCGGGTGTTATTATTTATGTGATGGCGAATCTCCATGTGAGCCAGGAAAAGAATAATATGGAGTCAGAGTTTAACAATATTAACATCAATGATAAAAACGTGGCGTCTGCTAGACTTGCCAACGGGAAAGATGTTTTTTATCTGGACTGTAATCCGCTGTTTACCGATGAGGAGGGATATCTGCTGGCGGATCTCACCTTTGACGGGGTGCATCTCTATGCGCAGCACTACGATAAATGGCGGGATTTTCTCTTTGCCCACGGGGTAGAGCGTGAGGAAATGCAGCAGACGGAAGGAAGCGGACAGAAGGAAGCGCCTGGGGAGCCGGGTGATTCGTGAGGCGGCTTGAGATGTTTCGGAATGAGGTGCAGGGATGGAAAAGGTGCGTTTGAACAAATATCTGGCCTCCTGCGGCGTGTGCTCCAGACGGGATGCGGATAAGCTGATTGAGGCTGGGGAAGTTTATATAAACGGGGAAAAGGCACAGACAGGCATGAAGGCAGGGCCGGATGACCAGGTGGAAGTGCGGGGAAAATGTCTTCTGCATCCAGAGGAAAAGGTAGTGCTGGCCTACTATAAGCCTGTGGGGGTGGTCTGTTCGGAGCGGGATGCGCATGCGGGCCGGCTGGTGACGAAGGAGATCGGCTACCAAAAGCGCGTAACTTACGCGGGCCGGCTCGATAAAGATTCTGAGGGACTGCTGCTTCTCACCAACGACGGAGAGCTGATAGACGCGATGATGCGTGGAAAGAACGGGCATGAGAAAGAGTACATGGTCAAGGCTGACCGAAAATGGGAGGAAGGCGCCATAGACCGTATGCGGGAAGGCGTGTATCTGGAGGAACTGGGGCAGACAACAAGACCCTGCGAGATTGAGCAGGTGGGGGAGAAAACGCTGCGGATGGTGCTCACTCAGGGACTGAACAGGCAGATACGGCGTATGTGTGAGACACAGGGATATCGCGTGAAGAGCCTTAAGAGAACGCGCGTTATTAATATAAGGCTGGAAAAGCTGAAACCGGGTGAGTACAGGGAACTGGCAGGGCAGGAGCGGGAGGAACTGTACCGGCTCTGCGGGTTGTCTGACGGCCGGGCGGGACAAAGATGCGGGGGCTGACAGGAGATGACGGAAAACAGATTGGATCGTATGCGGGAGCTTGTCTCCCTTTTAAACAGGGCTTCAGAGGCATACTATGCGAAGGACGAAGAGATGATGTCGAACTTCGAGTATGACAGACTTTACGATGAGTTGACAAAGCTGGAGCAGGAGCTTGGGGTGACCTTGACGGACAGCCCTACTGTGCAGGTAGGCTACGAGGCGGTGGATGAACTGCCCAAGGAACGGCATGAGACGGCGATGCTTTCCCTGGCAAAGACGAAGAGCAGGGAGGAGCTTGTTGACTGGCTGAACGGAAAAGAAGGGCTTTTGTCATGGAAACTGGACGGGCTGACCATCGTGCTGACCTATCGGGACGGCGCGCTGCAAAAGGCGGTTACGAGAGGCAACGGTGAGGTTGGCGAGGTGGTCACCAACAATGCCAGGGTGTTCCGAAACCTGCCGCTTGCCATTCCCTATAAAGGGGAACTGATCCTGCGGGGTGAGGCGGTCATCACTTACAGCGGCTTTGAAAAAATCAACAGGGAAATCGAGGACGATCAGGCGAAGTATAAAAACCCCAGAAATCTCTGCAGTGGCAGTGTCAGACAGCTTGATAACCAGATTACGGCGGAGAGGGGCGTGTGCTTTTACGCCTTTTCCCTCGTGCGGGCGGATGTGGACTTTCATAATTCCCGCATCGAACAGTCTGCCTTTTTGCAAGAGCAGGGATTTGCTGTGGTGGAGCACCGTCTGGTGACCCCCGGGAATATATTGGATAACATTGGTTATTTTGAAGAGAAAATACAGACCTTTGATGTGCCCTCTGACGGCCTGGTGCTTACTTATGAAGATATGGCATACGGCGCGTCTCTCGGCAGGACGGCGAAATTTCCCAGGGATTCCATTGCCTTCAAGTGGGCGGATGAGCTGCGGGAGACGACGCTTATGGAGATGGAGTGGAGCGCCAGCCGCACCGGGCTGATCAATCCTGTGGCCATCTTCGAGCCGGTGGAACTGGAGGGTACCACGGTGAGCAGGGCGTCCGTGCACAATATCAGCATTGTGAGGGGACTTAAGCTGGGCATCGGGGACAGAATTACAGTCTATAAGGCGAACATGATTATCCCCCAGATCGCGGAGAATCTGACGATGAGCGATTCGCTGGAAATCCCCGAAGCTTGTCCTGTCTGCGGTCAGCCCACGCGCATCAGCCAGACGAACGATGTACTGACGCTTATCTGCGATAATCCCGACTGTGATGCGAAGAAAATCAAGGCGTTCACCTTGTTAGTGAGCCGGGATGCGCTGAATGTGGACGGTCTGTCGGAGTCCACACTGGAAAAGTTTCTGGCCAGAGGATTCTTGCATGAGTTTGCGGATCTTTTCCGTCTGGAACGGTTCCGGGAAGAAATAACGCAGATGGACGGCTTTGGGGAGAAATCCTACCAGAATCTTTCGGAAAGTCTGGAGAGAGCGAGAAAAACCACGCTTCCGCGGCTGATCTACGGATTGGGGATTGAGAATGTGGGTGTGGCGAATGCCAAAATGCTTTGCAGGCATTTTCAGTATGATCTGCAGGCGCTGCGGGATGCCTCTGCGGAAGAGCTTGCGGAGATTGACGGCATCGGCGGGGTGATTGCGCAGAGTATTTATGACTATTTTCACAGGGAAAAGGCGGTGGAGCAGCTTGAAAGTCTGCTGGGAGAACTGGAAATCGAGAAACAGGAGACGGCACAGACAGAGC
>CAJTTT010000003.1:156466-156865 GCA_910579285.1 uncultured Lachnospiraceae bacterium
GAGCAGACGCTGTCCGGCATGAGCTTTGTCATCACAGGGAGCCTCACGCATTTCGAAAACAGAAACGCCATGAAGGAGGAGATCGAGAGGCGGGGCGGAAAGGTGACCGGCAGTGTGACGGGAAAGACCGCATGCCTGATCAATAACGATACGGCCTCCCAGTCCTCCAAGAATAAAAAAGCGAAGGAACTTGGGGTGAAAATTTTGTCCGAAGAAGATTTTATGGAAAAATACCTCAAATAAATATCAAACGTTATTAAAATTTAGCAAAGAAAAAAGAGTGCAGATGCACTCTTTTTGACTTTTTAGATATCCCGCACATCGTAAGGCGTGGTCTGATACACATAGTAATTGAGCCAGTTGGAAAAGAGAAGCTGTCCGGCGGAGCGCCAGTTCACA
>CAJTTT010000004.1:0-56009 GCA_910579285.1 uncultured Lachnospiraceae bacterium
TCCTGAGCCAGGATCAAACTCTCTAATAATTATTTTGATCCGGGTCAAAATAAGCACTTGGCTCGGAGCAGATCCCTTCAGGATCAGCTCCCTTTGTACCCTTAAATACTGTTTGTTAGTTTGTATCGTTCGATACTTTTCTGAAAAAATTCAAATCCCTTTCGGAATCTGGAAGCTCATTTCCTTGGAAATTTGCTTCTTCTCTTTGGAATCTTTTCAGGGTTGCATTACTGTTTATTTGTCAAGGTGCTTCGGAGTTTAACTACTGAAGAATGCCTCGCACTCTTTCTCCGTGTGTCATCCTGCTTTTGAGTATTTCCTGCAGGCGACTTTCATATAATAGCAGATGAATAATTGGATGTCAACAGCTTTTTTTAATTTCTTACAAATTTCTTTTTTTTCCTACAGATAAACGGATATTCCGCCTTTCTGACTGCCCTGTGCATCTATTGAAGATGGAGTGTTCCATCCTGCTCGCCGCCCCGGAGTATAAAATCTATCGTATTGGGATTGGTCCCCTGCGGCACCTCCACGATACTCACCATATCCACAGATGAGCCTGCGGGTATCACACTGTCATAAGTCTGCATATCGTTCACCAGCATCGTAGCCAGCGCTCCCTTGCTGGCCTCACCATTCACAGAGACCCGGAACGTTGCCCGGTATCCCATCATATTCAAAGGCTGGTCTTCTCCTGTCAGGTTCTGCGCATTGAACTTTAATACCAAAAGCTGCATCCCCTGGGAGGCATCCATAGAGAAAAAGGGAACATCCCCTTCCGTCTGCGGCGGATAGGAATCCGCGATCTCCCATCCTGTATAGCTGATCATAAGATTGGGAATGCCATAGTATGCTTCCACGGAAGTGACAGCCGGCTCCGTCTGCTCCTCATCCTGGCTCACATCCACCACCTCAACCGTCTCTTCAGGTTCCGGCTCCTCTGCCGTCTCCTCCACGGGCGGTTCTGGTTCCTCAGGCTCCTCTGCCACTTCATATCCTGTGGTATCCACCAGCCGATTTCCATGTCCTTTATCATATTTCAGCAGCATGCCCACAGCATATTCCGATATCATTTCCGCTTCGGCCTGAGTCATATCAGGCACCGTAGCGCATCCTGTCATCAAAAGAGCCGCTGCCACACTGCACAAAAGCACATTTGCCTTCTTCACGTCCATATCTCCCTGTTCTAAGTATTTAAATAACAACCCGCGCTCCGCACTTTTCCTGCGGCCATTACATTATACCCCACATTTTTTATTCTTACAAGTCAAAACCTGTGTTTCGTGGTTAAGCCATGTCCAACTGAAACCAAAATTCCACGCCGTTGTCATAGTTGATCACGCCGTACTCACGGTTCATGGATTCCATAATTGCCTTTACGATGGAAAGACCGATCCCGCTTCCGCCATATTCTCTGGTTCTGGACTTATCCACCTTATAAAATTTGTCCCACAAATGTCCCACACTCTCCTGTGGAATCGGGTTTCCCGTGTTAAATACCGAAACGCGCACCCGGTTGTCAATCCTTCGGATTTTTACGTCTATGATTTTCTCATCCCCCGCATAATTGATGGCGTTGGTGAAATAATTCATAAACACCTCCTCCACCCGGAACTCATCACCCCAGACATAAACAGGCTCATAGTCATCCATACGGACGGATATTTCCTTTTGACGGATTAAGATATCCGCGGATGCAATATAATTTTTTACCAGAGCGGTCACGTCAAAGCGTTCCATATTGACAATCTCATTGCCTGCTTCCAGTTGATTGAGGGTAAGGAGATTTTTTACCAGAGCGTTCATTTTGGACGCCTCATCCACAATCACATCACAGTAAAACGCCCTGCTCTCGGGATCCTCGCTGATCCCTTCCTTCAATCCTTCCGCATATCCCTGGATGAGTGCGATCGGCGTCTTAAGCTCGTGGGAAACGTTTGACAAAAATTCCCTTCTTTTCTCGTCCACCTGATCCTTTCTCTCTATATCCTTCAAAAGTTCATTGTTAGCCGTTCGCAGCTCAGAGATCGTCTCCTCAAGAGCCTCTGACAGTTCATTGATATTATTGCCCAGAATAGCTATCTCTGTCTTATCATTTCCCGTATACTTCGCCTCAAAATCCAGCTCCTTCATCCGCTCAGAAATCTTCGCCAGCTCCAGAATCGGCTTCGTGACACGGTTTGAGAGCCAGATTACCAGAAGAACACTGACCAAAATGGCTGCCGATCCCACATAAGCCAGAAAATGGTTCGAGATGGACACACTCTCCCTGATCCCTTCCAATGCACTGCGCAGCATAAATAGATAACCGTTATCCAGCATCCCCCACATTTCTATATATTCTGTCTGGGTTTTGTAATCCCGGACCACCTGCATCTTATACTTGGGTGTGCTTAACAGAAGCTCCTCCTCGTCCACACCAAGAAAAATATGGTCGAAAAGCTGTTTTAAGACATTGCGCGGGTCATTCATGGAATACTTGATCGCTTCCGATTCCCCGTCTGCTACCAATACCTGAATATTGTATTTCTCACAGATTTTTTTCAATTCAATATCGTATTCCTCGCTGATGATATCGCCCGCGTTTGACGCTTCGTTGATGCTGTAATAAGCGCTCACCAGCGCATTCTGCTTCTTATTGAGATAATAAGTTCCCAACAGGGTCGAATTCAGGATCAGGCACATAAGAATCGTACCTGCTATCAGCGTTATGAAAATAAAAGCAAATTGCCTTTTCATCGAATATTTCATATTGGCATCCTTTCTCAAAAAGGAAGTAGGATTGGTAACCACGTTAACATTCCCGCCCTCGTTTGTCAATAGAGTCCCGCCTTGACTTTCCGGGTGCATATGATAAAATTATGGCAAGTAATATTGCGGGAAACCGGGCGTCTTTACATTTCCCCGGGGAGGGATTTTGAATGAAAGCAAAACACCGTTATATCTGGGCTAACATAAAACTGGTCTGCACCATCGTCCCCATTGTTCTGGTAATGATTATTTTCTATTTCATGCTTGTCAGACGGGAAATTCTGATACTCTCGAAGGAAAAACTGACTCTGAAATCTCAATATTATGTAGAAGAAATCAGTTCCTGGGCCGATTCAGTGCTGAGCGAAGCGACCATCTACAAGGATATGATTGAAAAGCTGGGGCTGGAAAATGAGGCCACCTATAAACTGATGTCTACCAGCACCAATGTACATGAAGCCTATCCCTACGGCCTGTATATGGGCGATGACCTCGGCAATTATTTTGATTCATCCGGCTGGGTTCCCGGTGAAGATTTTGTCGTGACAGAGCGCGATTGGTATCAGGAAGGTTTATCTCACGATCAGTTTGCCTTCGGCGCCCCTTATGTGGATGCGATGACCGGCGGCACCTGTGTAAGCATAAGCAGCCGCCTGAAGACCGGCCGTGCGGTAACGGTTCTGTCTGCAGACGTCTATCTGGATTACGCCTCCCGGCTGGCCCAGGAAAGCGCCTCTGACAACATCGAACATGCATTTTTTGTCACAAAAGACAGCCGCCTGATCATTGCTGACTCGGATGCCTCCATGATCGGCACAACGCTGTCCGCCGAACATGAATCTCTGCTATATCAAAATGTCAGCCGCCTTTTGGATGAGGAAAAGACGGGGCAGAGCGACATTCTCGGCAATGAGAGCGTCTATTTCGTAGACATCAATGTTATTCCGAATACGGACTGGTATTTCATCACCTGCATGAACCGCAATGAAGTATTGAAAGGGTTGTGGCGGATTGAATTTCCCATGCTGCTGACTGCCGTAATTGCCTCCGTCCTCCTCTTCTTCCTGACATCGCTGTATTCCAAGGAGATGAGCTCGATCCGCACAAAGGCCAGAATGGATCCGCTGACCAAGCTTCTCAACCGGGAAGGATTCGAAGAACTCGTCCGGGTATCTTTGGCGGAACGGCCTGATCAGGGTCTTATGATGATTATGGACATGGATAACTTCAAGCTGATCAACGACCAGCTCGGGCACCCCGTGGGCGATCAGGTATTGCGGGAATTTTCCGCGGTTCTTGAGAACTATTACAACCGCAACAGAGATATCGTAGGCCGTCTGGGCGGCGATGAATTTGCCGTTTTTGTAGGCCGTGACATTTCCACGAAAGAGACGGAAGGGATGTTGCGCAAATTTCTTTCCATCGTTCACCAGAACTTCGACAGCAAATATCCTGACCAGAAGCTCTCTGTCAGCATCGGTGTCGGGCTTGCCGCAAACAATGACACTTATGAGCTGCTTTACCAGAATGCAGACAAAGCGCTCTATGAAGCAAAATGGAACGGAAAAGACCGGTTTCAGATAAAGTAATCTGAACCGGCCTTTTTTACTCACTTTTGACTACTCTTCTTTGTTCTTCTCTTCCTTCGCGGCTTTCTTTTCCGCCTTTTTCTCCTCTTTTCTGATCCGTCTTTCTTCTCTCCTGTTCAGTCTCTTCTCTTTTCTGGTTCTCTTATCTATAATCAGATAGAAAGTCGGCATCAGTAACAAAATCAACACGGTGGAAGCAATCAGTCCGCCAATGATAATCATGGCCATGCCTTCCATCATAACAGAGCCTTCTCCGATCCCGAGAGACATCGGCACCATTGAGAGAATCGTTGTGAGCGTGGTCATCAAAATGGGCCTGAGTCTGAGCTGTCCGCTCTGGACCAGCGCCTCCTCCAGCGGCATTTCCTCCCGCAGCCTGTTTGCCGTGTCCACATAGAGGATACCGTTATTTACCACAATGCCGACTAACATCAGCACACCCATCAGCGACACCATACTCAAAGTAGATCCTGACACATACAGCAGTCCGAAAGAGCCGATCAGCGCAAAGGGAATACTCATCATCACCATCAGCGAAAACCGCGGCGACTCAAACTGCATGGCCATCACAAGAAAGATCAGGAAAACCGCCACAAAAATGGCCGTGATAATTGCCTTAAACTCATCAATCATCATATCATCCATCATGCTGGCCGCCCGGGAGACACCTCTTGGAAGCACCATCTGCTCCATCGCAGCATCCGCCGCCTCCTGTGCCGTGAATCTGGCCTCCTCCGTAGTGCTGGCCGTCACTGCAACCTGATAGATGCCATCCACACGGATAAGGGTCACCGGCGAATCCCGGTATTCCACCGCTGCGATCTCCGACAGCGGAATCTGCGTTCCCCTGGCTGTGTTCAGTGTCATATTCAAAAGGTCGTTCATACCCTCATATTCGCCCTCAGGGTACTCCACCCGCACCGTATACTCTTCGCCGCTTCTCTTGAGTTTCGCTGCCTCCATGCCGCTGAGCGTATTATACATCTCTCCCGCCACCTGTACAGGCGGCAGTCCGGCTGCCATACTCTTCAACGGATCAATGATAATTTTTGCCTGGGTGGACGCTTCCGCCAGGTTCGAGGAAGTCTGGAGGACACCCGGTATCCCCTGCAGCATATCCTGTACCTGCCTGGCCGTCTCCCTCAAATCATTCAGATCCCGTCCTTCCAGATCAATTTCGATGCCGGTTCCCATCATGCTGCTCATGCTGGCGCCGCTGGCGCTGATGCTGATATCCATGTTAGTCAGACCGTCCAGTTCTTTGGCATACTTCTCGATTACCTGCGCTGTTGACAGTTCACAGTCATCCGGCAGATAGCCGGTAAGCGTCGCCGTATCCCCGGATACACTGAAGGAATAATGATCTACATTCTCATCCTCCTCGGCCAGCTTCTCCAGGAAACTGGTCTGCTCCTCAATCAGTTCCATCTTTGTGCCGGAGCGGAAACTTGCCGTGATGGAAAAGGCGCCTTCATCCATGCTGGGCATCAGCTCCGTGTGAATCTGGCTCACTAACATAAACGCCGCAATCAGAAGAAACACCGATACCACTACCACGAGTCCCTTCTTAGGCAGGATCCTGCGCAGAACTTTGTCATATCCGCTGTTAATCTTGCGCAGCAGTTTATTGATTGGCAGATCCTTTTTCTCCACCGGCTGAAACTTTCGGAACAGCAGCGGGATGATGGTCATCGCCATGACAAGCGAAGCCAGCATAGCCATGATAATCGTCATGCCAAGCTGCGAAAACATCTGCCCCGAAAGGCCCTTCATCGTACTCAGCGGCCCGTAAACAACCACCGTTGTGATCGTGGATGCAATGATGGAAGCCGTCACCACCCCTGTTCCTTCAAGCGCCGCACTGTCATATTCGCCCGTCTTGTCCTTTAAGCGGAAACAACTCTCCAGCACCACAATGGAGCTGTCCACCATCATGCCGATCGCAATAACAAGCGCGCCCATCGTCACCACGTTGAAGGTAAAGCCCAGCATGTTCATCCCGATCATGGTGGCAAACAGGGAAATCGGCATGGCGCTTCCCACGATCAGGCTTGCCCGGATGTCCCCAAAAAAGAGAAACAGGACAATCATGGAAAACAATACGCCAAGCGCCAGTGTGCTTCCCACGGAAGAGAGGGAAGAGATAATCATATCGCTGGCGTTGTAGATCGTATCAATCACAACCACATCGTTATCCGCCTGCAGCCGTTCCAGCATCTGCTCCACTTCCCTGGTCACATCCACTGTGCCATAGCTTTTCTTTTTCTTGATGGCAATTGTGACATTATCCTGTCCGTTGTAACGGCTCAAACTGTCGGCTGCCATCTGGCTCTCGCCGACCTGAGCCAGCTCAGACAGGGGAATGACCTGCCCTCTTGCCGTAGTAATGGGAATATTCTGGATCTGTACCACCCCGGAAATATCCGCACTGCTGGATACCGCAATATCCTGCGATCCCTGGTTCACGCTTCCCACAGGCACGGTAAAGTCCATAGCGCCTATGGTCTGGGCAATCCCACTCATGGTCACTCCATACTCCTTCATCGCCTGGGAGTTGAGCAGTACCCGGATATAATTCTCCCGTCCGCCGTACACGGTCACGTCCGCCACGCCGGAGATCGTCTCCAGCTCTGTCACCATTGTGTCATTCACATAGCTCAACACATCGCTGTCGCCCACCGCCGTGACCGATACGTCCATCGTCTCCATCTGATCCATAGACATCTCTATCACCATCGGCTCCTGCACGTCATCCGGCATGGATGACCTCGCAGCGTCGAGCGCCGTCTTCAAATCCATATATGCATCATCCAGATCTGTCCCGTAATCATACTGGAACATAACCATAGACATGTTTTCCGCTGACTGTGAAGTATAAGTAGTCACACCGCTCTGTTCGGAACCTGCTGACTCTACCTCCTTTGTCACCAGTTCTTCCACACTCTCCGGGTCAGCCCCCGGATAAATCGTATAGACTAAGAGCATGGGCATTTCAATATCCGGCGTCAGTTCAAGCTGAAAGCCCGGCACAGAAGAAAGGCCGAACACTACCAGCGCCAGAACAATAAGCGCCATAGAAACGGGACGTTTCAGGGCTAATTTCGTCAAACTCATATCGCCGCCTCCTACTCTTCGTCCGCTGTCTGTGTGCTGTTCGTCTCATCCGCTGCCGATATTTCTGTGCCGTCTTTCTCATCTGAAGACGATGTCTCTGCGCCGTCAGTCTCGTCCGCCGCTGGTGTCTCTGTGCTGTCCTTCCCGCTCTCCGCCGTCATCCGTACAGACACTTCCGCCCCCTCTCTGAGGTTTGCAGACCAGCTGGTGATCAGCGTGTCCTCAGTGGAAAGGCCCGACAGCACCGTAATCAGTTCCATATCAAAAATTCCCGTCTCCACATCCATACGCTTCGCAACACCATTCTGCGCCACATAAACATAAGGCTGGCTGTCATCATAGTACACCGCATCGTAAGGAATCAGCAGGGCATCCGTCTGGCTGTAGGTTTCCGCCGTCACCTTTACACTGCTGCCCGTCAGCAGGCTGTCATCCGGCGTACTCACACAGGACTTAATCATAAACAGGCCCGTGGTCTGATCCACCATACTGCCAATCTCTGTGATCACCGCATCGTAAAGTTTGCCGTTTCTATCAACCTGGATATTCTGCCCAACCCGCAGTGTGCCGCGGATACCCTCGCTCACGCCAAAAGTTACCGTCATTGTCTTTTTATTGGAAATCACGAAAGCCGGTGTCTGGGGAGACGCAAAATCATGCTCCTTTACATTCACCGCCTCGATCACACCGTCTATGGGAGCCGTCAGCGTGTACATATCGAGCTGATATTCCGCGCTGTCAATCCCTACCTTGGCTCCCGCTGCACCTACTCTCGCACTGTTAACCTGGGCTGCCGCAGAATCCACGCCCAGCGCTGCCGTCCGTTTGCCGATATCCTGTACCTGCTGTGTATCAATGTTAAGCTGTGCTTCCGTCAGATTTTTTACGGTTTCGGTCTGTTCCTTGGTTTTATAGGTATCAGAAAGGGAATCCTCCAGCTTTTCCTTTCCATCATCGATAGATTCGATGCCTGCCTTCGCCTGCTCATAAGCTGCGCTTGTCTGGGAGGCTGCCGCCTGAGCTGCCTGCAGGGCATCCGCCAGAGGCTTAAGCTTTTCCTCGACCTCCTTCAAGGCCGCAGCCGCCTCCTCCAGTTCCTTCTTCGCCGCTTCCAGCACTGTCGGATCCGGCGCGACGCCTGGTGTTTCCAGTGCCGTGACCGCCGCTATCGCAGCCTGATACCGGGCCTGCACAGCTTCATATCCGTAAGCCACCGCTGCTGCCTGATAAGCCGCCTGTGCCTGTTTTACATATTCGTTCGCCTTACCTCTGGCTTTGTTCAGATCCTCTTTCTGATCCTTAGCGTCCTCCCGGTCCTCATCCAGCTTCACAAGCTGCTCGTTGATATCGTCTATTCCATCGTTAATCCCGTCAATCTGCATCTGCATCTGATACATGGTCAGATCCTTCTGCCTCTGAGTCTGTTCATTCTGCACATCCATCTGTGCCACCGTGCTGTCGTACTGCGCCTGGGCGATCTCGTATCCCACCTCTGCCGCCTGTACGCCTGCCGCAGCACTGTTATACTGGGCCTGTGCACTGGCAAGCTGCAGCTCTGCGGCCTCAGTATCAAGTTGACATAACTCTTGCCCTGCAGTCACTGTATCACCTACACTGATGCCTGTACTCAATACTTCCGCTGTCACCATAGGAATCACATACACTGACTCCTCCGGGCTGACCGTTCCGACAAACTCATTTTTCAAAACAAGCGTTCCCGCGACAGGCATCTGCGCCTCCACGGGAATCACCTCGCTCATCGTCTCTTCCTCTGCGCTCTCCACCGCATCTCCACATCCAAAAAGCAGTGTGGAAGCACATGCTGCCGCAAGCAGAACCGATACAGCTCCGCGCCCAGACTTTATGTATTGTCTTTTCATTCTGTCTCCTCCAAATTTTATATCCCAATATCCGATTTTTAGAATACAACCATTTATCTGTAAAAGTAAAGTATATTGTCCCACATTTAAGACTTTTTTTATCTTTCTTAAAATACAAAAAAGTGTCGGTCCCCACAGCTTCAGGAACCGGCACCTCTTTGATCAGTTTCCACTTTTCTTTAACAGCCACCTTGCCAGCATCCGCTGCAGCTGGTCAACATCCAGCGGCTTTGACATATGTTCATTCATGCCGCAGGCTTTTGACTGTTGTATGTCCTCCAGAAAGGCATTCGCCGTCATGGCCACAATGGGCACATTCCTGGCATCCTCCCTCTCCATAGCGCGGATTGTCGTTGTCGCTTCATATCCGTTCATCACCGGCATCTGCAGATCCATGAGGATCAGATCGTAATATCCCTCTTCGGAAGCAAGCACCATATCTACGGCTTCCTTTCCGTTTTCCGCAGTCTCAATCACAGCTCCTGTCATGGAAAGAATTTCCGTGGCGATTTCCCTGTTTAAATCGTTGTCCTCCACCACCAGAATCCGTTTGTCCGAATAGTCCGCCTCCCCGATCTGTTCAAGCGTCACTTCCCCTTCCGCAGGCTTTGATACCTCTTTCGGGATAAAATTCCGAAATGCGGTTAACAGTCTGGTCTTATCAAACGGTTTTCTGATAAACGTATTTACGCCAGCCAGCCGCGCTTCCACTTCTATATCCACCCACTCGTGTGCAGAAACGAGAATAATCGGAATTTCCACGCCTTCCTGTCTGCGTATCGCCTTCGCCGTCTCCATACCGTTCATACCCGGCATATTCACGTCCAGCAGAATGGCAAAAACGTCTTCCACTTTCCGCCGTTTTTCCTTCAGATAGTCTAACGCTTCTTCTCCGGACTGCACCCATTCACCGCGCATCCCAAGGTTGCTTAAAAGAACATTGGTTGTCTCCCCCGCAAAAGGTGAATCATCCACCACAAGAACCGTTCTTCCCGCAAGATCCTCTCTGTTCACCACGCCCGGCACCTGATACTTTAAGGGCACTGTGATCGTGACAGTCGTCCCGA
Source organism: uncultured Lachnospiraceae bacterium (assembly GCA_910579285.1). Classification (GTDB taxonomy): domain Bacteria; phylum Bacillota; class Clostridia; order Lachnospirales; family Lachnospiraceae; genus UBA3282. Next base: position 10,402 of record CAJTTT010000004.1, read on the forward strand.
TCCCCAGTTCGCTCTCGATCTGAATATCTCCACCCATCATCTGGATAATATTCCGGCTGATGGTCATGCCAAGGCCGGTACCTTGTATCTTGCTGGTACGCACATCATCTGCCCGTTCAAAGGGATCGTAAATATGCTGCAGAAACTTCTCCGACATGCCGATACCATTATCTTTAAACACAAACTCATAACATCCGACATGCTCCTGCTGAGAGGCCTTTTCCGTAATTTCTATGCTGATTTTCCCGCCCTCTTCGGTATATTTGATGGAATTGCTTATCACGTTCGCAAAGATCTGCTGCAGCCGTCTCGCATCTCCCCGCACATTGGTATTCTGAACGCCATGCGCGCGAAATACGATCTTCTGCTTCTTATCCCTTGCGGCAGCAGAAAGCATATTCACCATGCTGTCTATAATATTCAGAAGGTTAAACTCCTCCTCGTCCAGCGTCATCGCACCCGACTCAATCCTGCTCATATCGAGCACCTCGTTTATGAGGGAGAGCAGATGCTGGCTGGCCGTTGAAACCTTTGCCAGACACTCCTCCATCCCGTCAGGGTCATGCAGTTTGGTGCCGGCAATGGCTGTCATACCGATAATCGCATTCATGGGCGTCCTGATATCATGGGACATCTTGGAGAGGAAATCCGTCTTGGCACAGCTCGCCCTGTCCGCCGCCTCGTAGGCATCCAGCAGCGCTTTCTTCGTCTCCCTGTCCTTTTTGCGGATATCCGTGATATCTTTGGCCGTGTTGAGAGCCAGAATATCACCGCTTATGCCATCCTTCGTGAGCAGAATCGTGTGTCTTAAAACCACAGGCTGTTCGTCTGCACCTGAAGTCTCAATTTCCATAATCAGCTCATTTTCTCCCCTCTCATAAGCTTCCAGCAAATGCCTGGTATTGATGGTCTGTACATAGACTTCCCTGTCCTCCGGGAAAATCCGCTCCTTCCCCCAGCGAAGGAAAAAATCATCCGCGTTGCACGGCGCCTGCATTCCCATCCGGGACAGCACCGGCTCCATTTCCCCTCCTACAGTCTCGTAAAACTCTTCCTCAATGAGGTTTTTCGTTACATTTACATTAAACACAAATACCGCTTCGGAGACGATCGCCTGCCTGTACTGTTCCTCAACGCTCAGTGCACGCCGCAGTTTTTCGTTCGACTCCCGAATCTTCGCATTTGCTTCCTCGAGCTCCTTCTTAGCCTGAAACAGTTCTGCGTTTTTCCGCAGCATCTGGTCTGTCATCTCTGTCTCTCTGGCCTTTTCCTCCGTGATATTTTTTACATACCACATCAATCTGGCGTTTTCTTCACTGAAATTTTCCACAGGCACCAGATCGGTCCGCACCCATTTCCACTCGCCCTCCACCAGACGCAGATAACTGAAATGAATGGATGAGGCATCCTCCATAAACACTCTTTTTAAGTTCTCCGCCGACATGACGTTCAAAAAGCTGACCCGATCCTTTTCCTCCACATGATTCTGGGCACAGGAAGCAACAGTCATTCTGAAATCACCGTTTAACCGCTCAACCTCCAGCGCTTCGCTCTCCACGAACTTCAAGTCAACTATGGTATTCTTGTTCAGATTCACTTCGCTGATCCTGAAATATGTATCCCGAAGCATCTGAAAAGCCTCAACGGACAACTGGATGTCCCTGCGCTCCGCATCAATCAGCCTGACCGCGCTGATCCAGATTCTCCTGCCATCGCTTGCGACAGACTCCATCCGAATCTCACGCACCCATACCGGCTCGCCTCTTCCGTTTATGATGCGGTACTCCCTGTTCTCCTCCTCTCCCAGAAGAAAAACCTTCGTAAACACGTTTCGGTCCGGCTCATAGACAGCTTGTAGAAAACTGCCTCCTGTTTTCTCCATAAACTGCTCGTAGGTCATCCCTATGTTGTTGAGTGCAAAAGCACTGATAAAATAGACGGGAAATCCTTCCTCATAGAATCCGCCGACCACACCGACCGCTACGTTTTTGCCAAGCAGTTCTACAATCCTGTCCTGATTTTCATCTGAAAGACTCTTTTCCTCTGTGGTAAAAAACACTTCCTCCTTATAAAACCACCGTTTGGCCATTTCTACCTCCCGCCATTCCTGTTTTTTCTTAAGAAATAACTTTATTTATTCTCCCTCAAATTTGTATCCCATGCCCCAGATCGTTTTGATTAGTTCGCCTTTTTCTCCCATCTTGCTGCGAAGTTTTTTCACATGCGTATCAATCGTTCTGGCATCTCCGAAATAATCATAATTCCAGACACTGTTTAAAATCTTTTCGCGTGAGAGGGCAATTCCTCTATTTTCCATAAAGTAAGCAAGCAGTTCAAATTCTTTGTAACTTAAGTCAACCGGCTTCCCCTCCACCATCACACTGTGGGCCTGTTTATCGAGCCGGATTCCTCCCGCTTCCACAAGCATCTCTCCGGCCGCCTGCCCTGTTCTGCGAAGGATTGCCTCCACCCGCGCCACAAGAATTTTCGGACTGAAGGGTTTGGAAATGTATTCATCCACTCCCAGCTCAAAACCCAAAAGTTCATCTCTCTCATCTGATTTGGCCGTGAGCATAATGATGGGAACCTTGGAGTAGGCGCGTATCTCCCTGCACACCTGCCAGCCGTCCATTTTGGGCATCATCACATCCAGAATCACCAGGTCAATCTCATTTTTTTCAAAAAACAGGTCGAGCGCCTCTTCTCCATCCGCCGCCTCCAAAACCTCATAATTGTTTTTTACCAGAAAATCCCGAACCAGCTTACGCATACGGCTCTCATCGTCCACCACAAGGATCTTCGACTTCTCCATTTACCGCCATGCCTCTCTTCCTGTTACTGTTCATTTAACTTCTCAGCTTCTAGATTGCGCTGCGCTTCGCGAACGGCCTTTTCCCGTCTGGTGAGTTCCTGCTCCCACTCCGAATATTCATTCACCACAGCCTGTCTGTAATTCACAATATTTGGAGTTTCACTGTTCCACGCAATCAGCATCATCGCAGCCACCAGAAACACCAGCACTACATTGATCAGCACAGAGGTCACAAACCGTCCCTGGTATTCCGGGTGCCTGTTTGCAACGCTCATCCTGATCGAGCGGCTGTTAGCCGTCTTGTTGCTGAATGTCCCTCGAAGCGGCACCGGCTGTACTTTATCTGCCGGCACTCCCCACTTCACCATTTCCTTCTGCATCCTCTGCAGATAGCTCAAACCGATGGGCGTCAGAAACACCTGGTTTTCCACTGCACGGTTGTAGACAAGCAGCACATTCTGGGGCTTGCGGTAATCGAGCCTCTGCTCCAGATTCTCCACCTTTTTTATTTCCATTCTGGCCGTCTCCGCATCTGCGATTGTAGCAAAGCGGTAACCGCCAACGACCAGGTCATCCTCTCTTTTTTCCATAAACACCCCTCAAAGACATTCGTCAGATTTTGAAGACACTCATGCTCTGCTCCAGATGCTCCGCCACTTCCTTGAGCTTCGTTGCATTTTCGGAAATGCTGTACACAATTGTCGAAACCTCCGTGACCGAAGCGGATGTCTCCTCCGTGCTCGCCGCATTTTCCTCTGCAATGGCCGTCAGATTCTGCACCACGTCCACCACATTCACTCTTGCCTCATCAAGTCTTCTCGTCTTATCTGCAATCTGATTTACGCCGTCAAGGGACTGGGTGATGCCGTTCCTGACCTGTGTGAAGCTCTCATTTGTCCGGCCCACGCTCTCGCTCTGGCTTTCCATGATCTTCTTCACATCCTCCATCGTCTCCACAGACTTCTGAGAATCCTCAATCAGAGAATCTATGATATTCTCAATCTGTCTGGCAGAATCGTTAGACTGCTCCGCCAGCTTCTGGATCTGGCTCGCCACCACAGCAAAACCTCTGCCCTGCTCACCTGCCCTGGCTGCCTCTATGCTGGCATTCAGGGACAGTAAATTCGTCTCTTCCGCAATGGACGTAATCAGAGAAGTAGCCTGTCTGATCTTCATGGCTGACTCATTCGTTGTGTTGGTCTGCTCGTAGATCACATCAATGGCATTGCGCGCCCTGTCGTTAATTCTCTCAAGATTCTGCAAGGTCTCGAAAGCCTCATCGCTGGACTTTCTCATGGCATTGGCATTGTCCGTGAGCTCCTCCACCTGTCTGGTCGTCTCCTCCACCATGCTGCCCATCAGAATCACATTCTCTGTCGCTTTCTGTGTCTCATCCGCCTGGGAAGATGCACCATCGGATATCTCCGCCACAGCTTTCTCCACCTGTTCCACCGTGATCGCCGTCTCGGAAGCATTGCTGTTTAGCACATCGGACGCCTCGTACAGCATTTCGCTCTGCTCACGAAGCTTCGTCACCACCTCTACAAGCTGTCTCCGAAGCTCCGCCACGGCCCGGCTCATTCGCCCTGTCTCATCCGCCCGTGCCGTCAGCTTCTCCTGTCCGTCAATCTCAGAAAAGTCCATGTGCGCCAGCTGCCCTACCACATCCGTCACCCTGGTGAGCGGCTTCACAATTTGATTCACAAATAAAAAGCCCAAAATACTGGCAATGATAACCATAATAACCGTACAAGCTGTGCCCGTAAGCGTAACCCGGCGCACAGTGCTCATCAGCTCATCCTTATCCACAGAGATCACCAGAATACAATGGCCGCGCTCCGTGACATAGTAAGCCGCATACTTCATGGCGCCATTAAACGAATACTCCACCACATTCGGTTCAGGAACAACACCTGTAGCGATCTCATCCACCACAGCCTTTACCACTTCGTTCTCTACCGGCTGTCCGACTTTGTCCTTGGTCGGATGATAGAGCATAACCCCTTCCGATGAAACCAGATAAGCATAGCTGGTTTCTACGCCTTTCAGCCCGACTTCACTGAGGGAATCTGCCAGACTATTATAATGGGTCGCCGTATTATATCCCTTCTGTTCAATCTCCGACTGCATCTTTTCCCCGTAGGCCAGCGCCAGATCATAGAGATAGCTCTGGTTGATATTCATCAGCGGAATCCGCAGATTCCTGATCAGCACCACAGAAAGACACACCGACAGAATAACCATCGCCAATATCATGGCCCCAACAATTTTCGTCCTCACAGAGTGCAGGACATTACCCTTTTCGTTCCTGTTTGTAACCCTTTTTTCTCCCGCCATTATACGCCCCTCTTCCCTTCATTTGCATATACCGTATTACTTTTTATTTTACCGCCAAACGGGAACGATGTCCAGTGAATTGTGAAAGAGTCCATACATGCGTCCGTATATACACATACAAGGCGCATTCTGTTTTTTACACAAAAAAGTTCTTAAAACACCAGTATCTCTGGCATTTTAAGAACTTTTCCAGTGGACCAGACGGGAGTCGAACCCGTGTCCAAAAGCCCATTCCCTGTCCTTCTACTATCATAGTCACTCGTTGCGGATGACTCCTCATTCCCTCCTCCACAAGGAGAGCGACACCCCCGTGGATTCAGTAGCCTCTGATACGCCCGCAGGTAAGAGGCGTCCCCTGCGTCGTTTCCTACATAGTCGATGCCCGGATCTTAATGTGTAGGTGCACTAAGGCGGACAGCTGCCATTAGGCAGCGTATGCTAAATTGTCTTCAGCGTTTGTATTTAAGTTTGCGATTTGACGCATCAGCCTGCGGATAGCTTCTCCAGCTGCAAGACCCCTGTCGAAACCTTGACTGGCCCGTATTCATAATTTTACCTGTTCCCAGCGCCGCTCAAAAACTGACACAGCGCACTGCTCTTGGCTTTCGCGCATATTATACCACGCTTCTTCATTCTATGCAATCTACAGGTTTTTGATTTTAAATTCTCTCTCGTGTTCCCTGCGCAGATCTTTCTTTGCGATATCCTGCCGCTTGTCATAGAGCTTTTTACCTTTCGCAAGGCCAATCTCTATCTTTGCCCTGCCATCCTTAAAGTAGACCTGCAGCGGAACCACCGTATAACCCTGCTCAGACATTCTTCCCGCCAGTTTTCTTATCTCAGGCTTATGCAGCAGAAGTTTCCTCGGGCGGAGCGGGTCTTTGTTAAATATATTTCCCTTCTCATAGGGACTTATATTCATGCCGTAAACAAACGTCTCCCCGTTCTCGATCCGCACATATGCCTCTTTGATGCTGCACTTTCCCATGCGCAGGGATTTTACCTCCGTGCCGTGGAGCGCAAGTCCAGCCTCATATTTTTCTTCTATGAAATAATCATGGTAGGCCTTTTTATTGTTCGCCACCAGTTTCATAGCCTCTTTCGCCATACTCTCTCCTCCCTTTGATTTGCCTGTCAGATTCGGTCTGGCTGCTGACAGTTCAGCACACGCCCATTCGCAAAATCGTGCCTTCGGCTCTCTCCGCTGCTTCGCAGCTTCTTTTGCTCATAAGCGGGCGTTCCCTCAGCCCTTCATCCGACCGCCAAATTCGTGCAAGCACGATTTGCCCGTCAGATTCGGTCTGGCTGAACTGGAAACACAAAATCCACCGTCCTTGCCAGGCGGTCCACACCTTTCACCTCTATGGTAACGCGCTGTCCAAGTTTATACGCGATGCCGCTCTCCCTGCCAACCATCTCGCAGGCCTCCTCATCATAATAGAAATAATCGCCCGCAAGCGAAGATACATGGATCAATCCCTCCACGGTGTTTGGAAGTTCCACATAAATCCCCCACTGGGTAATGCCGCAGATCACACCGTCATACCTCTCTCCAATGCGCTCCTCCATATATTCCGCCTTTTTCAGCTTATCGGTCTCCCGCTCCGCCTCCGCGGCGCGCCGTTCCATCTTTGAGGCGTGCTTCGCCGCTTCCGGCAGTTTTTCTTCATAGTGACTGATCCGCTCTTCAGAAAGTTTTCCCCGAAGCTGCTCCTTGATGATGCGGTGTATCTGCAGATCCGGGTAACGCCTGATGGGCGAAGTAAAGTGGCAGTAATACTGACAGGCCAGTCCGAAATGCCCTGTGCACTCCACCGTATACTTTGCCTGTTTCATGCTCCTAAGCGTCAGCCGGCTGATCAGCGTCTCCTCGTCAGTATCCGCAATTTTATCGAGGAGTTTCTGCAGCTCCTTGGGATGGATTTCCTCTCCCGTCTGCTTGATATGATAGCCAAAATTTCTGATAAAGGTCGAAAGTTGCTTTATTTTATCTTTATCAGGCTTTTCGTGGGTCCGATATACAAAGGGCGTCTCCAGCCAGAAAAAGTGCTGCGCCACGGTCTCGTTGGCAATCAGCATAAAATCCTCAATCATTCTTGTTGCCACGTTGCGCTCGTAAGGTCTGATCTCCAAAGGACGTCCGTTTTCATCCAGAATAATCTTGCTCTCCGCGAAATCAAAGTCTATGGAGCCGCGCTTATGCCGTTTCCTTCTGAGAAGCGCCGCCAGTTCCTCCATCTGCTCGAACATGGGGACAAGGGCTGCGTACTCTTTTCTCTCCTCCTCGTCCCTGTCCTCCAGCATCTTTCTGACGGAAGTGTAGGACATCCTGCGGTCCACCCGGATCACGGTTTCCGCAATCTCATAGTCTATCACTTCCCCTTTTGCATTTATTGTCATCAGACAGCTCAATGCCAGCCTGTCCACTCCCTGGTTCAGGGAACAGATCCCGTTGGATAGTTTGTGGGGCAGCATGGGAATCACCCGGTCCACGAGATAAACGCTGGTGCCTCGCTCCAGAGCCTCCCAGTCCAAAGCCGAATTTTCCTGTACATAGTTGGCTACGTCCGCGATATGCACGCCCAGATGAAACAGCCCTGCCTCATCTTGATAAAGACTGACCGCATCGTCCAGATCCTTGGCATCCTCCCCATCTATGGTCACCATCTGCAGATCACGCAGATCCATACGGCCCGCCCGGTCCGCCTCTGACACGGTTTCCGGCACACGGTCCGCCTGGTTCATCACCTTTTCGCCAAATTCTACGGGAAGCCCAAAGCTCCGCACGATGGACATAATGTCCACCCCGGGATCGTTGATATGCCCGAGAATCTCCACCACTCTGCCCTCCGGCTTATGCTGCCCGTCCCCGTAAGAAGTCAGTTCCACCACAACCTTGTGTCCCGTAACCGCCCCTTTTGAGCGCTCCTTCGGCACAAAGATATCCATGCCGATCTTGCCGTTATCGGGAATCACAAAGCCGAAATTCCGGGACTGCTCATAAGTGCCCACCAGCTGCTTCGTGCCGCGCTCCAGAATCCGTACAACCTCCGCCTCCCGCCTTTGTCCGCGCCTTTCAGCCAGAAAAGCGATCTGCACCCTGTCCATGTGAAAAGCGCCGCCCGTTTTATCATCGGGAATGAAAAAGTCCTCCTCATATCCCTCCACTTCCACAAAGCCAAAGCCTCTGGCATGGCTGATAAAGGTGCCAACGGGGCGGTTCTCATCCGGCTTCACATATCTGCCCTGCCTCGTAAGCTGAATCCTTCCCTCCGTCAAAAGCGCACCGAGCGCTTTTCGGAACGTTTCTCTGTCCGCCGGAGAAACCTGCATCAATACAGCCAGCTCCTTCTCCTTCATCGGCACATACTGTTCATCAGCCACCAGCTCACATATTAAATTTTTCCGTTTCTCAAATTGTGTGTCCATTCGCCTTCCGTTCCTGTCATTACTGTGTATAAGCAGACTCGAGATGCTTCGCATCTCTCGTTCGCGTTGCTCGTCAGGAGCTTCCCTACACAGCCTTACATGCAAGCATGACGGCTATGCACGGAAGCTTCTGACTCTGCTTATATGCGCAAGAAAGCACCCTCACCACATTCGTGCAAGAGTGCTTTTCGTTCTCTAATCCTTAGAATAAAGTCAGATTTAAAACAACCGCCAACAACATGAACCCGACCGCAAGCCCCGTCGTGATCTTGACGAGTTTTCCTTCCATCGAGCGGCCTTTGTTCTTGCCCCAGTAGGTTTCAGCCGCGCCGCTGATCGCACCAAGACCGGCTGCCTTTCCCTCCTGCATCAACACCAATATCACCAATGCGATACATATTAAAATATAAATCACTGTCAATATGATTCTCAATACACCCATTTTTATCCTCCATTCCGAAAAAACCGAAAACTCTTCCGTTATTCAAGCAGATTTCATAATACCACAGAACCGGGCATTGTGCAAGCCTTAAATTTCTTCGGCTTCACCCGGAGAAAAAATCTAAAATATATTCATATATCTCCTGACAATCCCCGGAGACAAATATATCCTTTTCGGATTTCAGTTCTATCCTTCCCTGCATCTTGGATATATGTATATCAATTATATCCAAGATCGTATCGACGCGGAATCTCTTCTTGTTCAAAAAAAAGAGCAAAACATCCGGCTCATATATATGTTCTACCGTATATATGATATCCCTGCCTAACACCTGTTTTCTATCCATATAGCAGCCACACGGAATCTCTTTCTCATTCCAGGCATTTTCGCATACCGTAATTACATGATAACCATCCGCCTGCAGTCTTTCTTTTATATACTTTTTCAACTGCCCACATCGACGGTCTATTCCCAGAATCGGTGTGCTAATTTCCTTTCCCTGATTGGATAAATATTTTTTTGGCTTCCGTCCCTGGTGTCCTTCCTTCGCCCCTCTCTGAATCAACTGCCTCAAAACTCCCTTATAAGAGCATCTCGATTCATTTTTAAGGATTCCTATAATTTCTCCCGTAACAACCGGCGCCGCATAGCTATTTGCCATCACGTCCAGTTTACTGCCATCTATTACCACAGTACCTATATGAGCAACGATACTGTTTTCCAGCCGGCCTCCTGTAAATTCCTGAAATCCGTACTCTCCCCGTTTTAGACGTTTTCCCAAATCTGCCCTAACGCCAAACACACCCCTGCAGCTTGCCGGAAAAGACATGATTCCCTGATTACTAAACGCAGACACAATCATAATATTTTTTCTCAAAAGCTTATGCAGAATACGCTCTAGCTTCTTATAATCTAAATAGTTTAAAGTCCCACAGCTAAGATTGATCACCTGTACACCGCACGATATACAATACTCCAATGCTGTGATCATATCTTCCATATCTGCACTGCCATCTTTAAAGATATGGATATCAAACAACTCAACATCGGTTTCCTTTGATGCTATCACAGCCGCACAAATTGTCCCATGAGTCAACGGTGGAACCTGTTCGGCGGTTCCTTGGTATAATCTGCCTTTTTCAGCATAGCATCTGCTTATCTTTATAAAGACAGAATCCATGACCTCATTCACGCCATCATCAATTATCGCCACCTTTATTCCCTTCTTCATTCGCTGCATTTGATTTCATTCCCACTTCATTCTTTTTTTATATTTCAGTTTCTATGGTATATGCGCATTTACTGATTCCTCTAATACAAAGAATCCTTTGTATCTACTTCAATAGCGAATTGCTTCTATTATATCATAGATACAAAGGATCTTCTGCTCATTTAAGTTTTGTCATTATAAACATTGCGCGCACTCTTTGATGCCGATCTTGCCAAATAGTTCTCGTTAAAATTTGACGAGGGAGTTCCCGAACACCCTGAACATCCAAGACATTCTTCGCAAGAACAGTAGTATAACTGCATAGATCGCTGCTCACGATCGATGCTCTTTTTCAGTCTTTTCTTCATATCGTTGTCCTCCTTTCTCCGATGTACCATAATACGAACCACAACTATGTTCAATATCTGGTCATATGTATCATTACTCCCATAAACATTCAATCGTATGGGATAGATACCAAAAACCACCTTTTCTAGTTCTATCTTTATCATCCTATGACAGTGCATCGCAAATAAGTTCTACAGCACGTTCAGCTCCATTCTTATTCAATAAATTAAAAACATTTTCTTTATTATACTGTTTTATTTTTACGTCTATGAACTCTCTCTCTAAACTAACCAAATGTCTCTTCCGATTCTCACTCATTGTCTTCATATCAGGTATAACCGCTGCTACATGACAGCAAATCGTTTTATATCGAAATATCAATTTCATGTCATCGGCAAAGTCCGAAAAATCTCCACAGAAGCCAGGATTATATGGCATACACATTACTGCTCCATCACAGGGCACTGCAAAAGAAATCTCATAAGCAAGAATGCCGTATTCATTATGGTCAATTCGGTCATACGGAAGCGTTCCACCCGGGATCCCAACTAGTATAATATCCGGCTCTTCTGTAAGCTCTATCTGTTTTACATAATGATTATATCGTTTTATCTTTTCAGCCTCACTGCATTCATGCCCAGTCATAAACTTTGGCATGGCATACATATCATATAACTCACTGTCCACCCTCGAGGAAATCGATGCAACTTTATATCCCTTATGGATAAACTCCTCTCTCAATGACAGCTGAACCGCCAGCTTATCCGTACCAGCTTCTGTTCCATATACAATTAGAACCGGAGTATCTATATGATAACAGTAGTGTTCCGACAGTTTGTCTTCCATCATATGAGATTTCTCCAATTTTATTTTTTGTTGTACTGGTATCATATCCGCAAGATTATTTCCATCTGCAGTGACTGTCCGCGTAAAAATAATCTTCTTTCCCACACTTACCGCTTCCAATACTTTTTTCTTTATTTCCTCTTCCGACAATCTAAATTTTTCATCATTTACAAACCATACAATATCACATTGGTTCAAAGCTTCTGTATAGTTACTGCTAATCTCCCAAGTTCTCCCCTCATAGCATACCTTTCTTCCAACGAGCCCGGATCCTTTCGGACTGACCAACGACGATATTTCCATATCTTTCAATGCCCCCTGATACAGCACATATGGTTCATATGCTTTGCTATAGGGATATATCATTATCTTTTTCAATGGCTATTGCCTTCCTTTCCAGTTCTATAATAATCTGTCAGCATCTAAATCCTGGTTATATCCAAGTTCATGTAATACCACATAATCTTTCATGGTTTCTTCTACATTGATTTTGCATTCTCCGCATGCCTTACACAATTTACATTCTGACAGCTCGTTTCCATCATCAGCCTGTGCCACGCATAAATAACAGAAAAAACAAGCCCAGCAATTTTTGCATTTCTCAGTCGATATTCTTTCTATATTCAAAATTGATAATGCTTTCTCCTCATCTATCCCCCTATAAACATCCCCAATCTGTGGTACTTTAGAGTTTTCTCTGACTCTCTCGCACGGATAAAACTCCCCCTCTACAGCTACAAAAAGTTTTCTTACACCCGGTATGCACGGTCCTCCTCGATGTCCTTTGTATGGTAATGTTTCACGATTATACCTGTCAAACAAGACTGCCATTTTTCTCACACTCGAGAAATCACTCAACATGATCGGCGATATTTCCTGTTTTTTGAGTCTACCTGTCAGCCATAAAAATGTTTTAAATTTTTCATATTGATATTCCTCAAAAAAAACTGAACTACTCCTTATTTCTGTATCTGCATATGTATCATTAATGGTCGAACAATTAAATCTGGACTCTCTAACAATTTCATTTGTTAATACAAAATTTGCAATATCTGCAAGAGGATACCTTTGATCCAGCACAGTATTAAAGGAAACATGGTTGCGATAATAATCTGGATATTTTAGTTTGAGATTCTTGATATTTTTCATCATCGTTTCAAATGATCCAATTCCAGAGTTTGCAAATTTTCTGTGTCTATTCTGAACATCTTTCGGTCCGTCAAGGCTGATTAATACCGCAAAATTATAATGTACTAAAAAATCCAGCTTCTCATCCGTCAGCAATGTCCCATTTGTCGTAAAGCTATACATAACCTTACGCCCTTCAAAAGCCTCTTCCGCGTAGGCTACACACTCTTTGATAAAATCAAATGCTAATAATGGTTCGCCTCCATAAAATCCTAGTGAAACCTCTTCTTCATCACTGGAATGTGCCACATAATAGTCAATTGCCTTCTTGGCAATCTCAAATGTCATCCACTTATCCGCATGGTGACGATTATCATAATTACCCGAATATACGCAATAACCGCAATCAAGATTGCACTTCTGTGTTACCTGTAAAGTAAGCTGTCCTAAATCATTATCTACAAAATACTTATAACATTCTGTGGCAGAATGCTCGCTAACTTGTGAGTGGTTACTTTTCAAAAATCCCTTTTCTTTCAATTCTTCCACATAACTTTTAATCTCACCTGCGTCATTTCTATCATCAATCTGTCCAGTTAGAAGATACTGATATACCTTTTTCGGAATCTCTATGATTTTATTTTTATTTACATCATAGCAATAGCTTCTCTTATTTACTTGAAATAAATGGATGAATGGTTTTTCGTTCATAACTCTCCCTCTGTCTCCCTGCTCAAAATCTGCATTGGCTCCTGTTTCAGACTCCTATTCATTCTTGTGAGCGCAATCACCGTTCCTGCTGCCGTGATTGATGCGCTGCACAAAACAGCAATCCATACGCCATTCTCTAATGGCATATCTTCGATCACAACCTCATTGATGTCAACGGTCTCCCCCGCACTGTAAGCGCTTTCATAATATCCCGGGGCTGTGCTTTTTACCGAGAAAGACCGTGAAAAGTGTATTCCCCCTGCCGCGCCTGCCATACTGCCAGACAAAACGATCAAAATAAATCCTGACAAAACAGACCGTCTGCACTGACTGCATGTCATACCAAGAGCACGCTCAAGCATTGTCCGTCCCATCTGTTTCGTGACAAACAGATAACTGTAAAAAACCAGCAGAAGCACCGTCAAAACGACTCCAGAAGCCAACAAGAACAGGGAAAAGTTTTTCATATTGTCAATTCCGGCTTTCAGCTTCGTATATCCCTGGTCATAGAAAGTGAACTCCAGATCCTTCGTCCCATACTTCTCCCAGGCGGCAAGAAACTCATCTATCGTCCCGTTCGGGATTCGAAAAGAAGTGGTGGCATCCGCCAGCGGTCTGCTGGCTGTCAAATTGATCCCGCCCCTCTCACTGATCGAGTTCATGGGAACAATCAGTTCGTCTGCACCCGAACGAAAACTTAAGTCCATATCACCCGCTATTGCATCATAGATACCTACTACCGTATATGCAGATGTTTCAAACGGCTCCAGCGTAGTTCCCTCCGCATCGAGCATAGGAACGCTCGAATAGCCTCCCTCCAGTTCAAAACGATATCCCGCCGTCCAGCGGGTATCCGTATATAACAACCGTACCTGAATCTGATCGCCCAGAGAAAGTCCGTTGTTTTCCATAAAGGTTCTGGGCGCCAGACACACCTTCGCTCCATCCCTGTACTCTTCCCCGCTGATATCCCTTCCTTCTGTAATATAGGCATCCCCATTGTAAAACGCCATCAGCAGACTGGTTTCATTCGTTCCTGTGACCGGCTGGATATCCCTGCCATACATTCTTGTATCTACAAGATTTAACAGTCTTTTTCCCGCGTCCGTTTCATAGAAGCCATCGGTGACCTCAAAAATGTTCGGCCCGTCCCGAAAAGGATCCTCTATCACGCTCCCATCCAGGCGGTAAAGCTGCGATGAAAGAGACAACGGTGCATATTCAAGCGTGTAGGACATCATGGAAGATTCCTTCTTTGCTTCCTCCGCCCTTTCTCCATGAAGAAAATTAGAATGATTCAAATAGGCGGCATATGTCTTGTTCTGATATAACATCTCAGGTTTCGGATTTGAATGGTCACAGAGCCACAGCGTAGTTCCCTCCAGCCGGCTGTCACCGCCAATTACCTTAGTGATACAGATCTTTACGGATTCCTCTGGTATACAGTCTTCTAACGGTGTAAATTCCACGACCAGCACTGCCGTGTCTACGGCATTGGGATTCAAACTTCTCCACAATTTGACATACTGCGGTGTATAGGAAGCATAATAAGCCCTCTGTTCCGGCCCCGCCAGATACGTTACCCCCGGGATATCCAGATCCTCCACTGTATCATAAGATGCATACTGTGCCCTTTTGACAATACTGTATCTCTTTTCCTCTGCATCCCATATCCTGACCGCTTCAAAAGATTCCGGCCGCTGGCGCACAGTTCCTATCGTTATGAACTGATCCTCATACTTGTCCATCATGCTGCTGCTTTTCTGCCAGATGCAGACCCCCAGAGTCATCAATAATGCCGCAAACAGATTTAGTAAAAAGAACAGCGTTGTTTTGACGGGCATCCGCGCCATCTGTTTTAAACTGTTTTTCATCTTTCCTCCATGTCAGGGCAGTTTCCTGCAATATTCACACTTCCATCAATTAATTTTACTGTGAGACAGCCAGAAGCCTCATCACCCGTTTTCTGCCCATGCGCCAATATGCCATGATAATACCGATGCCATATGCCGCTGACACGACTCCGTTTACCAGAATTACGACGACCGCTTCCGAAAAGAACAGCATCACCGCATCTCCCAGCAGATTACCGAGCAAAACCAGAAGAAGCTGCTCACCCAGAAAAGGAATGGTCCCCTTTACGCTTCCCATGCCCTGTAGGCGGAGCAGGGCATATTCTCCCATTCTGCCGTTACCCAGAAGATAACTTACAATATATCCGATCGCAAAAGTCAAGATACATACCATTGACAGAAAAGACCGCAGTATCTCAATGGATTGTCTCAGCTGTGTTGCCATAATGACGAAATTTCTGTCCCTGACTGCCAGCGTACATCCGATGTAGGAATCCATCGCTGTAGGATCTCGTTCCATCAGTCCGATGGACTTCATTTCTTCCTTAAATTCATTGAGCCGCAACGGATTATCCACATAAAATGAAACGGTATCTGCAAAAAATGGAATTTCATGCTGTTGGTATATGCTGCGGACCGCCTCAAAAGGTATGATCACATCCGGGGGAATCGCACTTGTCACTCCCATAAGTCTTTCCATACTTCCCACAATCTCCAGCTCAATCAATCCCAGCGGATATAACTCCAATTTAAAAAGCTCACTGGCGCTGCTGTAATAATACATGGTGAGCTGTACCCTGTCCCCGTTTTCCCATCCATGCTTCCTCATCACGCTTTCGTCCACAATACACACCGGGCGGTCGGACACAAAAAAGTCCTCTTCATATTCCTCATTAAAATGAATTTTCTCAACCGACAGACCGTCTGCCGCCTCTATACGATTGACCCCTGATACTTGCAGATGCACGCACTGCTCCCACTCTGCCTGTGTAAACTCCCCTTCACCTGCCAGCAAATAAACCGCACAGGATTCATCTGATATCAATTCAGAAGCAGACAAACCGTCCAGCACACTCTCTGAAATAAACAGACCGCTGTCCCGGCTTCCATTTTTATTGGTAACCCGGCAATAAACCGATGCATTCTCCGCCAGTTCGTCCATCTGCCTTTCATAGCTGTGTATCGTTCCAAAATATAGATTCAGAAAAACAACCAGCAGAAAACTGATCCCTACAGTGATCAGATTTGCTGACTTTCTTCTCTTAAGACTATATAACAAATATGTCAGCATTTCGTCTCTCCGCTTTTCCTTTCCGCTTCCTCCCGCACCACCGTGAGCACCCCATCCGACATGCCATATACCACATCCGCCGCTGCCGCTACCGCCTCATTGTGAGTGACCACAATCACCACATAGTTGTCCTCATGGGCCAGCTTACACAAAAGCTCCACGATCACCTTCTCATTCTGGCTGTCCAGATTTCC
This sequence comes from uncultured Lachnospiraceae bacterium, assembly GCA_910579285.1. Lineage (GTDB taxonomy): Bacteria > Bacillota > Clostridia > Lachnospirales > Lachnospiraceae > UBA3282. The sequence goes on from CAJTTT010000004.1 coordinate 27,003, forward strand.
CGTAGGTTCGTCGGCCAGGAGAATTTCTCCGCCAGACGCAATAGCCCTTGCGATAGCAACCCGCTGCTGCTCACCGCCACTAATCATACCCGGCATCTTTTTATAAAGTGTTTCCGGCAGCTCCACCTTTTTCAGATATTCCTGCGCCCTCATCTTTGCTTCTCTCGCAGGAATATGCTGCAACTGCATGGGAAACATCACGTTCTCCTGCACCGTCAGAAGCGGAAATAAATGAAAAGCCTGATAGATCACAGAAGCCCGGTTCAACCGATACTCGTCCCGGTTCAGCTTTCGTATGTCTTCCCCCTCTATGTACAGCGTCCCTTCCGCAGGCACATCCAGCCCCGCAAGCAGTGACAGGAACGTACTCTTTCCGCTGCCGGATTTCCCCGTGATAGCGTACACCTTCCCTCTCTCAAAGGAACAGCTCACCTCCGAGAGTGCCTTTGTCTTCTGGTATTTCGTCTGATAGATATAGCTCACATTTACTGCCTCAATTATCTTTTCCATTTCTGCACCCTTTCCTATTCCGACATCAGAAGCTCTAACGGCTTTTCTTTCGCAAGCAGGACAAGCGCCACCGTAGTTCCCAGCATGTAACCGCCAAAAGCCGCACCGCACACTGACAAAATTTCCTGAATCTCCTGCTGCCCCGCAAGTATTGCTGTCAGACATCCGATTACATTCCCTGCAAGCACAAGGACAAACTGCTCGCACCAGAATCCCCACACCGCACAGGGCGCTCCCACTCCCAGCGACCGAAACAGGGCAAACTCCTTCACCCTGCCGTTTGCCAGCAGATGACTGATCACATAACCCACGATAAAGACCAATATTCCCATAGGCAGAAGAAATGCTGACAAAATGCGGATCGCCGTCTTTAATCTGCCCGCCATAGTGATAAAAATACCATCCTGTACATATAAAGCGCTTCCTTTGTAGGAAAACTTAGCGCCGTCTCCCTTATAGATTTCCAGAAGACCCAGTTCTCCGATTCTTCTCATCTCCTCCTTAAAAGCGTTGAGGGCAAGAGGGTCTTTTACATAGAAGGAAACCGCCTCAGCCGTAAATTCGATCTGTTTTTCCTCAAACTCATCCCACACCGTCTGAAAGGGTACCAGCATATCCGGGTAATCCCTGGATTCCACCGAATCGGAGTCATCAACCTGCCCCACCAGCTTCAGGTGCACACGACCCAGTTCCAGAATGTCCACATCCCGTCTTTTATCATCATACCGATAATAGAAAATTGTAAAAGGAATCTCATCGCCGTAAACAAAACCCTGCTCTTCCATTTCGGATTTTTTCAGCAGGCATACCTTCTCCGCTCCGGCAAAGAGCGTTTCATCCCACCCTTCCTGATAGATCACTTTGATATTTTCCGGCAAAACCGTGCTGTCGATCTTATTGACCACATTCACATCCAGATTCAAATTGGCATCCCGGTCTGCTTCTTCAAATACACCATAACCTGCCTTTAGCTGGGTGGAATAGTCCAGATCTCTGATCTGCCGCGCCGCCTGCAGGCCACGCAGGGTATCGCTGCTCACAGCGATTCCCACCTCCATCGTCCCGTCCGGGTTGGTAACCGTACATTTGATGGGTGTGTTCGCCGCCAGATCTGCAAGCTGCGTCTGGTAGCTGCCGATCAGCCCGAAATACAGGTTCAGCAAAATGGCCAGCACACCATTTACCAATATGACAAGGACACTCCTGCTTTTCTGCCGTTTTATGCTTTTTAAAATGTAATGATACAAGACAGCCCTCCCGTTAAAACAAATATATCTACTTCCCCGACATCCCGTCTTCCACCAGATACAGAGGCTCCCCCTTTAACAGTCTCCGTACCCTTGCGCCAGAAAGACCCATGCCAAGAAATGCCACCAGTACTCCCATGATGCAGGAAATTCTCACATCCCCTTCGCTTTGACCAGATAAGTCAATACTCGTTTCCACAGCTATTCCCAGATTGCTGTACTTCCTGTCAAAATCCTCCTGCCCCATATCCTCCACGTCCACTTGTTCGGCGACCGCTATACCCGCCGCCACGCCTGGGGTAATCCCAAGCATCAGCAGAAGCAGGATACCCGCCAGACTGATATTCCGGCACTGTTTTCCCGTCATCCCCATCAGCCGTTCGATGGCAAGTCTCTTTCTTTGCTTCGTGATATAGATATGGGAAATCTGCAAGGTCAGGATCACGGCAGCGATCACTCCCATGACAAGCAGCGCTGCCGACATATTTTTCAAATTTTCAATTCCCTCCTTCAACGCAGAATATCCCCTGTCATAAAAAGTAAAAACCAGATTGTCCACACCATACTTTGCGCTGGTTTCCAAAAAGTCCGAAATGCTTCCATTTGGAATCTGAAAGGAAGTATTATCGTCCGCCATAGGCCCGTAATCCACAATATTTTCCATTTTGTTTTGAACAGCGTTAAGCGGCACGATCAGCTCATCTCTCCCGATTCCCTCTGTAAGCTGGGTATAATCATAGATACCGACTATGGTATACTCCTTCTCCTCAAAAGGTGTAAGCAGCTTCCCGTCCAGTCCCATAAACTGAAAATCAATGCGGCCTCCTCCCACATCGAAAGCTATGTCTGGTCGCGTCGCTGCATTTGTAAAATAGAGTCTCGTGCTAACCGCATCTCCCACTGACAGACCGTTGTTTTCCGCAAAAGTTCGGGGCACCAGACACACCGGGCTTCCCTTCTCATACTCTTCCTGTGTGGGATAACGTCCCTCACAGACCCAGGCGCTCTGCTCATAAAAAGGCATCAAAAGATCTGTACTGTTCGTCCCAACCACAGGCTGCGTCTCATAATAGAGAGCTGCCGTATCTGCGGCTGCCAGAAACCGCTGCCCTGCCTCCGTCTCGTAAAACCCCTCTGTGAGCTCATAAATACCCTGCATATCCAGCGGATCTTCTATTCTTTTTCCCTCCGGCGTATACAAAGTAGGCTCCATAATTTCCGGCGCAAACTCCAGATCGTCATAGATCTTATCACCTGTCTCCCACTCTTTTCCATGAGTCCACCCTGCCTCTGTAATCATCGCGACATAGGTTCGATCTGCTTTCAATTCTTCTGGATACCGATTCGTATGGTCACAGAACCACACCACACTACCCTCCATCCTTTTGTCGCTTCCTAAAATTCTCTTAATCAGAATCTTCCCTGATTCCTCCGGCACATAATCCTCCTGCGGGGAAAACTCCGCCACAGTGATATAAGAATAAGCCCTGTCTTCACCGACATGCACATATTCCGGCCCATAAGATCCCCAATATACCCGCTTTTCCGGCTCTGTAAGATAACGTGTCTCCGGGAAATCCATATCCTTTTCCGCTGCATACCGATTATATGTGGAATCTTTGTATAACAGATAGTCCCCCTTCTCCGCATCCCACACTTTACGTTCCTGTACGGTATCCGGCTTTTGGACAACCGTGCCAATGGTGATGAAATCTTCCTCATATGCCTTTGAGAGCCTGCCGCTGATGATCCAGAGATTACCCCCCACCACCAGTATTACTGTCACAGTCATAATAAGTACGATGATAAACAGCGACTGTAGCGGTGTACGCAGCATTTGTTTTCCGAGATTTTTCATATGGAGCACTCCTTCTGATTATCATCTATCCTTCATAATTTATATATATCCACAGAAGTAATCTAGCACAGAATGTCTACGGCATTCCATGCTAGACTTTTCCATCATCCGAACTACCATTATCTAAGACATAACCTCAATAGCTCGTTACGGCTTTATGCTGCTTAAAGCTGCCTTCTGTAATTGTTTTGGGCTGTATCCACGTTCTCATAATCTTTTCCACCATTACCGCTTCCGCAGCCACCACACGAGACGCACGGACATGAGTATAACTGTAAATTTTTCTGTCCACGGTCCTCACGCTTTTTTAATAATTTTTTCATAACCCCTTCCTCCTTTCTTCTTTATTCTCATATTTATGATAAAGCATTACATATGAGGTCTACGATGTGGTCAAAAGTGTCAAATTTTCCGTTCATAATACTTTCCTTATCAATCCGAATGTCTAACTTATCCTCAATTGCGAACAATAACATCACCAAATCTCTTGCCGCCATATTGATCTTGTTTCCAAACAGTTTTTCCTTCCGAAGCTCGGTATTATCCCGCATATCTATGTCCCACATGTCAAACAGAATATCACCCAAAACCTCTTCTGCTCTTACTCTCATTTACACCACACTCCTATCTCCTAGCATGACAAAGTATCAATAATCCACGATGCCGCCTTCTCTGCTCCCTGTTTGTTTAATATATTCCACACCGTATCTTTGTTTATCTCAGACACCTTTTTGTCTACTACTTTTTGATCTATGGATATATAAGACAATTTGATATCATCATAAAAATTCTGCACATCTGGCACCATCGCTGCCACATGAATCCCTGCTATGTGAAAACCAAAACGATTCTCCATATCTTCCGCTAATTTCCCATAAGCACCGTCAAATTGTGGATCATACATCATACACAACACTGCCGCATCACAGGGTAAAGCAAATGACATTTCATATGCTAAAATGCCAAACTCATTATGATCGATATTATCGAAAGGCAAAACGGCACCCGGAACGCCTACAATAAACAAGTCTGGTCTAACCTTATTCTCGATCTGTTTTACAAAATGATTCAATTTAATAATTTTCTCCGACTCACCAACAGAACGATCAAAAACAAAGCTTGGCATACTGTATATATCATCCCAATCGCCGTCACGCCTGGAAGAAATGACCGTGGCCGCATATCCCTTTTCCTGAAACTTTTGTTTTAATATAAGCTGGACAGCCAATTTGTCTGTATCCTGTCCCATCCCTGCCACTGTTCTGAAAAATCTGCTGAGACCATATGTTCCCTACCCTGTCTATCTGCAACAACATCCCCCTCATATCCCCAGCCTCTCGGACTAACAAGTGCAGAAATTAGATATTCTCCCAATATTCCTTCGTTTCTTACATATGGCTCATAGGCTTTGCTGTATGGGTAAATCAACGGATGAAAATTTTCCCCCATCGTTTCTTCCTCCTCATTTTTCTTCCGTTACATACTTATCCGCCTGATAATGATACAACCGTCTATACAGTTCGCACCCCTTCATCAGTTCCACATGGCTTCCCTTCCCACAGATTTTCCCTCTCTGCAACACAATGATCTCGTCAGCCAGATCCACATTCGCCAACCGATGGGACACATAAAACAAGGATTGTCCCTTGCATTCACTCTGAATCGACCGAAACAATTCGTATTCCGCTTTCGGATCCAGATCCGCAGACGGTTCGTCTAAAATCACCACGGACGCGTCCCTGTAAAACATTCTTGCGAGAGCAATTTTCTGGTTCTGCCCGCCTGACAGCTCTACCCCTTCATCACTAAAAGCTCTCGTTAAAAATGTTTCTCTTCCATGTGGCATTGCATCAAGCATTCCAGTCACTCCCGCTATCATCTCCGCGCGTCTCTCACTCTTCTCAGCCTCACGTCCCGCTTTCTCAATCTGCGAAAACCGAATATTTTCCTGTATTGTAAAAGCATAATTGACCGCTTTCTGGAAAAAACAACTAAACTCTTTTCTCAAGCTGTCGAGGTCATACTCTTCAATCGGAATGTCATTTAGCAGAATCTGCCCTTCGCAGGGTTCGTAAAAACGCAGCAATAATTTAAACAGTGTGGATTTTCCTGCTCCGTTCTCCCCCACAATACATATCTTTTTCCCCTGTGGCAACCGAAAGCTGACATCTTTTATTACATAAAGATTCGTTCCCGGATATCGAAAACTCACATTCCGAAACTCAATATCCACTTTTTCGGATAGCCGCTTCCCTCCAGTTGTGTTCTCTTCGCCCACCAGCTTTTCAAACTCAGAAACATGCTCTATCTGTAATTTTTCCTCTATCAATCCCATGAATGACACAATCACGCCACGCAAGTTCTCAACCATCTGTACAAGCAGCCCATTATATAAAGTAAAATCACCAATCGTGGCTGTCCCGGTAAGCACCCTGCTTCCCGTTGCAAAAAGTGCGGTTATCACGACCAGTTCTGGAAATACTGACAGCAGACAATTTAGTATTGCTTTCCTCTTGGAAAGACCAGACTTATTAGAAAAATAGGTATCCCACACCTTACGATACTTCTTTATCAAATATTCCTGTGTTCCAAAAACGCGTATCTCCTGCGCAAATCTCCGATCTGTCGCCACCCAGTACAGATAGGACATTTCCCGTTCTTCCCTCATGTGGTTTAATCCCCAAGAATATAATTCCTTTGTATATTTATATTCAGACACCGCCATTGGTACAGTGGCTGCCACAATCAGCATCGTATAAACAGGTCCTAGTCCGATCAGAAAATAAATACAGCTGCAAAGCGAAACCGCATAACTGACTGCGGAAATGCCGTCATATATGGCATTTGAAAGAGAGTAAATATCCATTTTCACTTTTTCAAACATGTCATAGTATTTCGGGTCATCGAAATACTCCAACTTCATCCGCATTGCAGTTACCGAAAGTTCCTGCTCCACGAAGTGCAAAACCCTGTCCCTCTGCATCCCGTTCACATAAGAATGTATCTGCACTGCCAAAAGTTTCAGCAGAAATAGCATAAGCATAATGCCCATCCTAATCAGCAATAAATTCCTTCGCTGCCATGTCTCCATCCCTGCATCAACACTAAGAAGGTCTATAATCTCTTTTGTGTTCCAAGTAATTAAAACAGGTAAAAAAACAGATACTGTCCGCGTCAGAAATTGCAGAACTGTATATATCTTTGATACACGCCAGGATAAATTTACACAATAGGCGAACGCCCGGACTACTTTGCTGTTCTCTATAATATGTTTCTTCAACACCTTCCCATTCATACCCTGCACAACATTTCTTTTGCATCTTTCATAAACTGGAATCCATTTTTCAATCCGGTAAAATATAATCAAAAAAATATAGGTGATTACACCGCGTAATCACCTATATCTTATACCGCACTTTTCTATTTGTCAATCATTGTCAGCAAATATTTTATGTTCTCGTAAAATTTTCAAACGATTCCCGAAATTTCTCTTTTCTCTCTCTTTCCTTATCGTCAATGAGGGCATACATCATATTTATACACGCCAATCCTATCCCCTCTTTCCACATATCCGCATTTGCTGCACCTTTGCGCACGATACTCTTTTACTTCACAACTTCCGTCTGCCTTTTTTGTATGATCAGTTACTGTGCCAGATACAAAAGCATGACTACAGCCTCTATAAACTCCCACCGTCCCGTCATCTTCGTACAGGTAAATATTCCCCTCTGTATCCACGAACTGTTTCTCATATAAAATTTCTGTCCCTTGCAGCGGATCAAATACATTTGTCTGTGCCCCATCAGGCGTAAAGCAAAAAGTATCGCTTTGAAGAGACTGCAAAACCTCTTCCTCCGGCGTATTGTACGGCACAGACTGATGAAGCGTATCCCTGTATGCAAACACAGTCATAGAATTGCCAAAAGTAAGCGCCGCCACCAACATTCCTGCCACATAACGGTTCCAATTCCTTTTTTTCATTAAATTCGCCATCCTTTCTTTTAAGTCTTCCACATCGTCAGCAAAACTGCTCTGCCATCCTGCAGAAGATGTCCTCTCCGGCACCGCGCGTGCCTCCTCAATCAGCAGCCGCAGATAGTTTTTTATCTCCGCTCCTGCCTCTCCCTCCATAGCGATCTCATCGCAGGAATATTCACAGACCCGTTCCAACTCACGCCGCAGTATCCACACAGCCGGATTCCACCAATGCAGAATCGCAGCAAGCCTCGCAAGCAGCTTCCATAACACATCCAATCGTCTGATATGTACCATCTCATGGCGGACAAGCAGTTCCTCTTCCCTGCTTCCCACCTTCCTGTTACAGATAATAACCGGGCTGCAGATGCCAAAGGTGATCGTCTGGTCTCTCTTCTGCCCCTGATACAAAATCACAGATCTCCTCACGCCGTACTTTCTTTTCCATACTTCTAAAAATGACTGCTGTTTTTCCGTCATCACAGTGCCTATACAGAGCAGAATCCGATGTCTGACACGCGCATATATCAAACCATATCTCACTGTCAGAATACAGACAATAAGCAGCCACACCCCTACTACGCTTATCTGGACAATCGCATAGTCGTTCACAAACGCTTTTTCACCCACATGAATGATATTGTTCGTCCATCTGACAGGAATCTGCACACCTTTCATCTGACCTTTGGGTATCACAGCCCAGATTATTTTCCTATACCACCCTTTCAGAAAAGGCAGGGGAATCAGATAAAACAGAATTGCCGCTCTTGTGATGAGATAATACAGCCTTGCACTGACCTTATCCTTCAGCAGGCGCTTGAGCAGAAGATATATACCCATCATCGTACTCCCCGAAAGTGACATAACCAGTAAATATTCCATTCCCTTTTCCTCTAACTGTTCTCCAAAATGCGGATCAGTTCTTTCGCATCTTCCTTTGAGATATCATTCTTTTTCGTAAATGCCAGAATGAAATCACTGATCTGCCCGTCATACAGACTATCAACTACCGCCTTCATCTGTGTATACCTGTACTCCTCCCGGCTGTGTACCGCTTCTACAATTCCATGATCCCGCCTCACCATCCCTTTTGCTTCCAGCCTTAACAAAAAGGTATTCAAAGTCTGCCTCTTCCACTTTTTGCCGCTCTCCTCAAACAATGCCAGAAGCCGGGACTGGCTGATGCTGCCATCCTGTCCCCAAATCATTTCCATCACTTCCAATTCTGCATCAGAGATATCCCAAAAATCCTTCATCTCTCCTCCTTCTCTCATTAGTTTACTGATTACTTTATGTAATCAATTAACTATACTCTTTTTCTTAAGAAATGTCAATATTTCACAAATGTCCTTTCCAAGCTCCTGTTTTGTCCGTCTCATCTCATTTCAGAAGTATAAAATTCTACCTGCATCTCCTTTTTATAATACTTCAGCCCGCTTTCTACTACGGTAATCATAATAAGGACTGAAAAAAGTGTAAGATAGAGCTGCCTTTTCCATCCCAGAATTATACAGAACAAAAAAGCAGCCGCCCCAATAAGCGCCACGCAGTCAGCGTCATCAGAATTTTGTTTCCCTCATCCATACAGTGCAGCAAAAAGCCAAAAGGTCCAAACGTAAAAACAACATCCTTTCCACTATCTCATTTTCTAAACTTGAACATCATACCGCATTTCACGGCGATCAAAGTGTAAACGCATCAAAGACATCCTCTGTCTTGTGCTGCTCGCCATGATACTTCATCAGATACGCCTTCATCTCGGTGTGAGTCTGTCCCATATCCTCCATCATCGACTGAAAATTCTCTCTGGTCACACCGCCGAGCTGTGTGAGAAACTGATAATAGCGCAGATCGTCCCCGTATTCCTCCAGCACCACCCGCCATGTCTCCTCCGTCCCGCATCCCTTTATATGGGATAGCAGATACTGCTCCAGTTTCTCCCGCACATCCTGCTTAAGTCCGTAGTCGTGCATCAGCCGCAGCATGGATAGCCTCACCTTTTCGCGCCTGCGCTGCTCCATGTAGTAATCCAGATTGTTCTCCCTGCTGCCGTAATCCTCTTCCCCGCACAGCAGCATTTTGGAGAAGCCCTCCGCATCGCCTCTCTCCATAAGCGCCTGCATCCTTCCGTCCCACTGCCTAATCCACTCTGTCGTACCCGCGCTCTCAAAGTCAAACAGATAAAAGGCGTCAAGCCTGCTCATCACAGCCGCCAGCAAAAAGGACGTGTCCACACTTCTTTTCTCTGCCGTGTCCGCCTCCTCATCCACGATCTGTTCCATCTGAAAGCAGTCCTTGAAAATCCCCTGTCCGATCTCCATGCGGTGATAGGGCAGGATGACACGCTGCAGTTTCGCGCAGCAGGCGAAAGCCCAGTCGTCGATCCGGGCCACCGTCTCCGGCAGGGAAATCTCTTTTAGCAGCTTATTGCTCAAAAATGCCTTCTTTCCGATACAGGTTACAAGACAGCCATCGATCACAGGCGGCACCGTGATCTCCGTATCTTTTCCCCGGTACCCCGTAATCTCCGCCGCCTCCTTGTCCGTCTTATATGACAGAACGCCCTGCGGCATATTCAGTTCCCCGTGCTTTCTTTTTTGTTCCATCGTTTCATTACCATCGCTTCACTCTGCAGAATCCGTGCGGAGAATGCCGCATCTCAGGCATTCTCCTGCATGAGATTTAGAACTTCTTGGCGTCCTGCCCAATGGCGGGACGTCTTTAGAAGTTCTTCTCACGCGCCTATAGTTCCAACTCATCAATCCGTGCGGTCAGCTCCGCCCCCCGTTCGGTGAGCATCAATTCCTCATTGTGCCTCTGGTAATCCTCACATCCGTAAAGACTGATAAATTTTGCGCAGTCCGCCTGTACTGTACACTCTGTCACAAGAATCAGCATCTCATTGCCGGAGCCGAAGGTGTCCTCCACAAACCGAAAGAGAAAATGCATCCGCTCCTTCACGCGCTCCGTATTCTTTTTATAGTCAGCCACTCTTGCGTCAAACTGTTCCTTCACACGCGCAAATGCTGCCCCGCCGTCCGCCGACTCCGCAAGCCGCAGATTCTTTTCGCAGGCGGAAAGGAAACCAGCTACCGCTCTGTTCAGACGCTTGTCGCGGGCGGACAAAGCCCCCGCCTTCTGCAGCGACTCCATTGCTTTCTGCCTGCCCTGCGCCTGTTTTCCGGCAAGCTCTGAAAGCTCCTGTGCCGTCTCTCCAGCCTCCGCTTTCGACTTCAAGGCTCTTAAAGGAGGCATCAGCTCACTCAATATCTGGGAATCCTGCATATTTTCCCGGATATCCTGCTGCATGCTGTCAATCAGCATCCCCATCAGGGAAAGCCGCTCATCGAAATCGGCCTTCCTCGCCTTATCCTTCGCCTGTTCGCTGACCACGCCGGTCAATATTTCTTCCGCCTTGTAGTCGTTCTGATACTTCCGATACAGGTCATAATACGCCGTAAACTCCTTGACTACCCGGTCGTTTCGCAGATACTGCCCCACAAAGGACTCCTCCGCAGTGATCTGCTCTTCCTCATAGAGCTTCAGCATTTCGGAAAGATCCTCCCAGCCTCTGGCCGTAATGTAGCTTTTGCCCTTCACTGTGGTCTCCACCTGGTAGAAGTCTTCTTTTTTCATATCCAGATAATTCAGAATAGCCGTGTGCACGCCGCGCTCCCTCGCATACTCCCGCCAGGCCGCATAGTCCGCCTCCACCTCCAGAATCTTCAGGCGGTCCATTGTCACGACATCAAACTCCCGCACCGATTTGTTGTATTCCGGCGGATTGCCTGCCGTCACGATCACCCAGCCCTCCGGCACCTGATGCCTGCCGAAAATTTTATACTGCAGAAATTGCAGCATGGAGGGCGCAAGCGTCTCCGACACACAGTTTATCTCATCCAAAAACAGGATGCCCTCCCGGATGCCGCTCTGGTCCATCACATCATAGACGGAGGCAATGATCTCGCTCATGGTATACTCCGAGACATCGTATGACTTTCCCTCATATTCTTTATGCACGATAAAGGGCAGTCCCAGGGCCGACTGCCTCGTATGGTGGGTCATGGAATAGGACACCAGGGCGATCCCCAGTTCCTGTGCAATCTGCTCCATGATCGCCGTCTTGCCGATGCCCGGCGCGCCCAGCAGAAAAATCGGCCGCTGTCTGACAACAGGAATCCGATATTCCCCCTCCTCATCCTTTTTCAGATAAATCCTGACCGAATCCTTGATATAATTCTTCGCATCCTTAATATTCATATATCTGTACGCTCCTGTCATTCATCTCAAATACGGAGAATGCCGTCTTTCAGGCATTCTCCTGTGTGAGAAAAGTCTGCAAAGCAGACTTAGTACTTCCAATCCAGCTCTGCTGGCTTTGCGATGCAGCCCCTGCTGCTGAGCTTTAGAAGTCCTTCTCACACGCCTCCAGAACAAGTCTGATCGCCCACGGCGGTACCTTCGGCGCATTTTCATCGTCATGGAGAAACACAAAAGCCACATCGTAGTCCGGCATCTGCTCCGGGTAAATCCCATACCCGTCGGTAAAGTATAGCAGCCCCTTAAGCCGCGCAAGCTCTCCCTCCTCCCGCAGCTTTTCCACATAGGAAAACACCGGGCGAAAGTCCGTGGAACCGAAACCTGTCAGTTTTCCCTGCTCCATAAACCGATCAAACTCCTGCCTCTCCGTAATCTTGATGTCCTGCTGCACCTCGCTGTCACACTGGATGATATGCACATTGATCTTGCAAAAAAAGCTCTCCGCCTCCTGCATGATATTGTAGGTTTTCTGCAAAAAAGCCTGTACTATTTCTCCCCGGCACGAAGCTGAAGTGTCCAGCGCAATCACAAAGTCCCGGATCTTATTGCTGTCCTTATACTCCAAAGGCTCCACCAGAGGCATATTGCCGTAGGTGTCCAGCCCGTAAGTGTAATAAATATAGTCAAACTCATCGTCATTGACCTGCACGGACTCGCCCATGACCATAAATTTTTTTAAGAAGCCTGCATAATCGTAACGTTCCCTTGTGGCCTCCTGCAAATTCTGCTCGATGCTCTCGGCGTTATTCTTATCCCGGCTGAAACTTTTCAAGTCCGCCTTGATGCGCTCACTGACCTTGCGCCACTCCGCCTGGGACAGCTCCAGCTCTTCCCGCCTGTCCCAATAGATATGTTCGTCATAGTGACACAGCCTATGCCAGTCTTCCACCGCCTTTTCGGATGGCTCTTCCACCCGGAAATGCCGGTAAATCTTCTCCGCCGTCAGGCCGCCCGCCTGCTTCTTTAAAATTTCCAGACGGTTCTTAAGCGTATCGTCCGTCTGCAGGCCGGTCAGATGCAGGTTGATGTCCAGAATGGTGTTCTCCACCGCAATGTCCGTGGCCATATCCCAATACAGCCTGTTCATCTTATCTGTCTCATAACCGTGAAAGAAGACGCAGTGCAGAAGCGTGTGCAGATAGAGCCTTGCCGCATAATTTGGCGATGCCTTATACTGTCTGAGCAGAAGCACCGGGTCATAGTACAACGCCGCACCGTCAAACAGATGCGCACCCGTCTGCTGCCTGCACTCCAGCCGGAGCTTGGACAATGCCACATCCAGAAACCGCATATTGATGAGAAGGCCGTCGTGGGCAAGGCGCAGAATCTCCTCCGCCAAACTCTCTATTTTCTGTTGTCTGTCAGACGTTCCCTGTGTTCCCACGTCAAACCGCCTCCTCTCTGTCCGCACCGCCGCGCCTGCTTTATGTAAACCACATCCGCATAACTATTTTTCTCCGAAAGGCTATTTCACAGATATATTATGTAAACTTATTTTCAGCAAATACAGAACCAGCAGATGCGCCGGATAAAAAAGGTAGAAAAACCATTTGGAAAAACGCTGGCCCTTTTGTGCCCGCTCTCCATTGTAAAACACCAATACCACGACAGCCGCAGCAAGGATTCCAAGCCCGGAAAGCGCCGCGTGGGTGACTGCATACCAGGTCCAGTCTCCCTGCTGCCCGAACATATAATTCTGTATATTCAACACCGCAAATAACAGATAAACCACAAAAAAACTCATCGCCTGCTTTTTCCGATCTCCCACATTCCTGCAGAGCAGAAACGTCAAAAGCGGCGCAACAATCGGCCAGTCCCCGTTCACTGTGGCCAATATCAGACACATCACACAGCATGCCTGTATCAGAGAACTGCCCACACGCTCCATCACCACAAGAATCAGAAAGCAGCAAAATAACGTGTAAATCATGTTGAACCCGCGCTGTCCGAAGGCAAGCTGGAAGGGAATCTGGGATAAAACCGCAAACAAAAACAGTCTCAGGCCATACCTCGCCTTGGAACGCGTATAGACATAACCCTCCACCATAAAATAACACATCACCGGCGCGGTGAAGAACCCGATATCCTCCAAAATCTCATAGAGCGGCGTCCCTCTCGTTAAAAACACATGCCCCATGTGATTGAGCAGCATAGTAAACATGGCAATATATTTGATGACATCACGGTTCAGTACCCGTAAGCCGCTTTCCGCTGTGTCCGTCTGTATCTGTCCGCCCATATTCCGCTCCCCTATTTTGCAGACGCCGCTTTCTTCTGCCCCTGCCGCCCTTTTAGCAGCCAGGCATCCCAGCCGCTTTGCTCTCTTTACGCTGAGATAGGCGATCCACAGTCTCTGCAATCGCCCATCTTTCGCTCATTCCTATCTCTTTTTATCTGCCCGCATCCGGCCTTCTGTGTTCTGTATCCTATACGGCTGTCCGCCGTGGTGTCGTCTGCCGGCATTCTTCACTGTACAAACGGATTATATTCCTTCTCATGGCCGATGGTCGTCGACTCTCCGTGTCCGGGATAGACCTTGGTGTCATCCGGCAGTACAAACAGTTTGTCTTTGACCGATCTGGTCAGTGCGCTCATGCTTCCCGTTGCCAGATCCGTCCTGCCCACGGACTCCTGGAACAGCGTATCTCCCGCAAGGAGTATGCCCGCCTCCTCAAAATAATAACAACAGCTTCCCACGGTATGTCCCGGCGTGGCAATCAGCTTACAGGTCATATCCGCGATCGTAATCTCTTCGTCCGCTTTCAAATATCTGTCGGGAATCACCGTGTAGGGCCGTCCCACCTGGTCAGAAACGTTGGTGACCGCGTCCTCGCAGAGCGGCTTCTCCTCCTCGTAGGCATAAACTGGCGCACCCGACAGCTCCCGCAGTCTGTTACAGCCCCAGATGTGATCAAAATGGGCGTGGGTCAAAAGAATGCCTTTGACCTGAAAGCCCTTTTCCTGCAATGTCTCATAAATGTAATCGCCCTTGTCCGCCGGATCAAAGAAAATCACATCCTTCGTGCCCTCTCTGTACACAAAATAGCAGTTTGTCTGACAGATGCCAAGCATCAGCCTGCCGATTTTTAAATCTGACATCTTCCCTGTTCCTCTCTCTTCCCCTATGCAGAGAATGCCGCATTTCTGGCATTCTCCCAAGTGAGATTTAGTACTTCTTGGCGTCTCGTCCTATGGCGGGACGTCTTTAGAAGTACTTCTCACTTTGTTAACCGCTTGTTCTCTCGATATCTATAATGCTCTCTATGGTTCTGATCTTGTCAATGATCCGCTGCAGTTCTTCCCTGCTTCCGACCTCAAAGCTGACCATGATGGTGGCCGTGCCCTGCTTGTTCACCCGTGTATTCAACGCCTGAATATCAATCTCCTTCTCAGTGAGCGCCCGGGACACATCCGCCAGAAGGCCGTTCCTGTTATTGGCGTAAATACTGATTTCCACCAGATACTTCTCGCCGGCCGCTGCCCCTTCCGCCTGCTGCCACTCCGCATCGATCAGACGGTTTCTGTCTATTTCCGGCAGATTCATCAGATTCACACAGTCCGTCCGATGGATGGAAATGCCTCTTCCTCTTGTGACAAAACCTACGATCTCATCCCCCGGCACCGGGCTGCAGCACTTGGAAAAACGAACCGCCACATCGTGAATGCCCTTCACCACGATCGCGCTTGTACTTTTACCCGGTTTGGCGCGGTTGATCCGAACACTCTCCTCGATCTCCGCCAGCACCTCGGCATCCGTCATCTCCCGCCTGTGATCCTTCTCGTAAAGCTCATGCATGCGGTTGATGATCTGCCCTTCCTTGAGCGCGCCGTGTCCCACCGCCGCCAGCACAGAATCCCAGTTCTGGAAACCGTATTTCTTAATGACCGCCTCCTCATACTGGGGTGTCAGAACATCCGCGGCATTGATCGCCTTCGCTTTGCAGTAGGCATGAATCAGCTCGCGCCCTTTGACGATATTGTCTTCCTTTAATTCATTTTTGAACCACTGGTTAATTTTGTTTTTGGCCTGGGTGCTCTTCACCACGTTCAGCCAGTCACGGCTTGGACCTTTGGAGTTCTGGGAAGTCATTATCTCCACCCGGTCTCCGTTTTTGATCTCATAGTCTATGGTCACGAGCTTGCCATTGACCCTCGCGCCGATCATCTTATTTCCCACCGCGCTGTGCACGCTGTAGGCAAAATCAATGGGTGTGGAACCTGCTGGCAGGCTCTTCACATCCCCTGTTGGGGTAAAGCAGAATACCGTGTCGGCAAAGAGGTTTAAGTCATCCTTTAACAGATTCATAAACTCCTTATTGTCCGTCATATCCTGCTGCCATTCCAGAATCTGGCGCAGCCATACAAGCTTCTCTTCCTCCTGCGTCTCCACCTTCCTGCCATCGGAGGCCTCCTTATATTTCCAGTGGGCCGCAATACCGTACTCCGCCGCCTTGTGCATCTCATAAGTGCGGATCTGTATCTCGAAGGGCTGTCCGCTTGCGCCGATCAGCGTGGTGTGGAGGGACTGATACATATTCGATTTCGGCATGGCAATATAATCCTTGAAACGGCCGGGAATCGGCTTATACATCTCATGGATCACACCCAGCGCGGCATAACAGTCCTTCACTGAATCCACAATGATACGCACCGCAAACAGATCATAGATCTGGTCTATGGACTTATTCTGGTTCTTCATCTTCTTGTATATGCTGAAAAAATGCTTGATGCGGCCGTCGATCTGGGATTTGATCCCCGCATTTTTGATGTGCACACTGACCTCGTCCACAATCGTTTGAATATAACGCTCCCGCTCGCTCTTTCTGACGGCAATTTTATTTACCAGATCATAGTAAGCGTCGGGCTCCAGATATTTTAATGACAAATCGTCTAATTCCACCTTAATCTTTGAAATGCCCAGTCTCTGGGCAATGGGAGAATAAATGTCAAGCGTCTCCCTCGCAATTTCCTGCTGTTTCTCCGGCCGCATATGCTGCAATGTACGCATATTGTGCAGACGGTCCGCCAGCTTTATCAGTATGACGCGGATATCTCTCGCCATAGCGAGGAACATTTTGCGCAGATTTTCTGCCTGCCGCTCCAGCTTCTCCGCGTCCTTGTCATAATTTCCGTGTTCTCCGTGAAAATTCAGCTTATCCAGTTTCGTGACGCCGTCCACCAGATGGGCCACGTCCTCCCCGAACTGCTCACTGATCTCCTCGTCCGTCATAATGGTGTCTTCCACCACATCATGCAGAAGCCCCGCGACAATCGTCTCCTTATCCAGCTCCAAATCTGCGAGGATAATGGACACATACAGCGGATGGATGATATAGGGCTCCCCTGATTTCCTGGCCTGGCCCTTGTGGGCATCCGATGCAACCCGGTAGGCCTTTTTGATCAGGCTGATATCCGTCGAAGGGTGGTATTTGCGCACACGGGCAATAAGCTCCTCGTAAAGCTGCCCGGGAGTCTGAAATTCCTCTATCGATTCTATTCTGCCGTCGTCAAAGACCAGCTCAGTCTTTTCTTCTGTCGCCATACATTCACCAAACCCTTATCGGATTACATAATATTACATACTAGCAATTTTACGCCATTCTCGTATTATTTGCAAGAAAAATCAAAATAATTTAGCAGCGCATCCCATAATATTTGAGCCCTGCCCTAAAAAAAGCGCCCTTTTTGACGATTGCTCACAGAACAGTATCGTCAGGGGCGCCTGGTAAAGACAGCTTTTTATGACAGCAGATCACACAAGCTTATAATCTTACATCCTTTGCTCTCATAATAGTTCAGCATTTTCTCAATTTTGTTTTTATCATAACTGGTTATGCAGTCCGATAAGACGTAAACTCCATAATTTGCCCTGCGCATATTGTAGCAGGTAGATTTCACACAGGCAGCCGCATCCGCTCCGGTTATGTAAAACTCACTGATTTCATTCTGCCTGATAAATTCTGTGAATGCTTCGCTGGTCAATGCATTTCCTCTATATTTTGTAAAAATGTGGTTTGATACTATTTTCAAATCGGAAGCAAATTCCGCTCCGGCTGTATTGGGCTTAAATGTTCGTGTACCGACCGACAGATTTTCATGTCTGATATAGACAACAGGAATCTCGTTATGCACAGCCCAATCTACCGCTTGATTGATGTTGTCAATAATGTCTTTGTAATTCTTTGTTATATCCTTCTGAATGTCAATTACTACTAAAGCTTTTTTCTGCATACTGTTTCCTCCTGACAGGCTGTTTTGTTTTTACTTCGTTCATTATAACCCCCAATTGTTGACATCAGCATGGCAACAATCTATTATTTTAGAAAAAGAAATTTGAAAGGCAGCTATCAGATGAAAATAGACAGACTTATCAGCATTATTATAATACTCCTCGAAAAAAAACGGATAGGCGCACAAGAATTAGCAGACATCTTTGAAGTTTCACCCCGCACCATTTACCGCGACATAGACGCGATCAATCTGGCGGGAATCCCGGTCCGTTCGACGTCAGGAGTGGGCGGCGGCTTTGAAATTATGCAAGAATACAAAATAGATAAAAAGTTTTTCTCTGCTGATGACCTTTCTGCCATTTTAATGGGACTTTCCAGTCTCTCCGGCATCGTGCGGGGTAACGAAGTGGTACACGCGCTTGCCAAAGTCAAGAGCGTTATTCCCGCTGAAAGAGCGAAAGAGATTGAATTAAAGGCAGGTCAAATTTACATAGATCTGAGTCAATGGACCGACAGCCGCAGCATACAGCCATATTTGGAGACAATCAAATCCGCTTTGCAGGAAAATCGGCTGCTTCTGTTCGAATATGTGGCTCACCACGGGAATAAAACCGTGCGGACAGCAGCGCCGTATCAGCTTGTATTAAAGGGGCATAACTGGTATTTGTATGGATTCTGCCATACCAAAAAGGAATTTCGTCTATTCAGAATCTCCCGTATGTCAAATTTAAAAATACAGAAGGAGATCTTTACCCCACAAACATATCAAAAACCAGTTTTGGACTTTTCAGAACTTCTGGAAACCATGCAGATAAAAATCAAAATCCGCATTCACGAATCCATACTGGACCGGGTACTCGACTATTGTACCTATGAAGATTTTTCGCCGGACGGCGCCTCGTATTATCTTGTTGATTTTCCTTTCGTAGAAAATGACTACCACTATGATATGCTTCTCAGCTTTGGAAATAACTGTGAATGTTTGGAGCCGCCACATGTTCGCGAAAACATGAAGCGCAAAATACATGCTCTTTCTGTTATGTACGAAAAGTAGCCCCGGAAGCGGTTTCACAGCCAATTCCACCCAAATTCGCCTTACAGGGGCTGTCTTTGAACGCCCCAAAATGCTATACTTGCCATAGAAAAACAACTGGAGGTACATGAACATGGATCAGACAGCAACAGGCAAATTTATTACGAAGAAGCGCAAAGAACTGAACCTGACGCAGGAACAGCTTGCGCAAAAATTAGGTGTCTCAAACAAAACCATCTCTAAATGGGAAACCGGAAAATGTATGCCCGATTATTCCATTGTTGAATCGTTATGCGCGCAGCTGAACACGACGCTGGCCGAGCTTATGAACGGAGAAGAGGATGACAAAAGCATACACACCTATGACAATGAGCAGATCGTGGAGATGATGAAAGAAATGCAGGAGCTGAAAAATGCCAAAATTACGTTTACAGGCTATATTCTGATTATCGTAGGAATTGTTATGTTAACCTTGTCCCAACTGTTTGGCGGGACAGAATTTCAGGATTTTCTCTCGGGTTTCACGCTGGGATTATCCATTTGCCAGATGGTGGTTGGCATTTTTGTTGTCAGTCGGCAGATGGCCAATAAAAATGGAAACAAATAGAAAATACTATCTGTTCGCAAAAAATACGCCCTTCCAAGCAAGCTTGGAGGGCGCATTCTTTGTGTATTCTACGTTATCACTCGCAAAGCCGCGCTTCCGCGCTCTCTGTCCGTCTCCGACGGACCTTTGCTCGTTCACGGCGCAGGAAAAACAAATGTCGCTCCGCGCCGCTTGTTTTTCCTTTTGCGCCTTACATCATCCCCATGCCGCCTGCGCCTGCGGGCATTGCGGGTTCGGGCTCTTTGATGTTTGCCACTACGGACTCGGTGGTGAGCAGGGTGCTTGCCACGCTGGTCGCGTTCTGCAGAGCGCTTCTTGTCACCTTGGCGGGATCAAGGATACCTGCCTTTACCATATCCACATACTCCTCGGTCAGGGCGTCAAAGCCTACGCCTGCCTCGGACTCTCTCACTTTATTGATAATCACGGAGCCTTCCAAACCCGCGTTTGCAACAATGTGGTACAGCGGAGCCTCAAGAGCTTTCAGGACGATCTGTGCACCTGTCTTCTCGTCGCCTTCCAGCTTATCTGCCATCTTCTCCACTTCCTTAGCCGCATGCACATATGCGGAACCGCCGCCTGCGATGATGCCTTCCTCCACAGCCGCTCTGGTTGCTGCCAGCGCGTCCTCCAGACGAAGTTTCGCCTCTTTCATCTCGGTCTCTGTCGCCGCGCCCACACGGATCACAGCCACGCCGCCTGCCAGTTTCGCAAGACGCTCCTGCAGCTTCTCCTTATCGAAGTCGGATGTCGTCTCCTCGATCTGCTTCTTGATCTGGCCGATTCTCGCCTCGATCTCACCCTTTTCGCCCTCGCCGTCCACGATAACGGTGTTCTCTTTCTGTACCTTCACGGACTTCGCGCGGCCGAGCTGGTCAAGAGTTGCATCCTTAAGCTCTAAGCCAAGCTCGGAGCTGATGACCTGACCGCCTGTAAGGATTGCGATATCCTCCAGCATAGCCTTTCTTCTGTCGCCGTAGCCGGGCGCCTTAACAGCAACCACATTGAAGGTGCCGCGCAGCTTATTCACGATCAGAGTGGTGAGCGCCTCACCCTCCACATCCTCAGCGATAATGAGGAGCTTCGCGCCGGACTGAACGATCTGCTCTAAGAGAGGCAGAATCTCCTGGATGTTTGCAATCTTCTTATCTGTAATCAGAATGTAAGGGTTCTCCAGAACCGCCTCCATCTTATCCATGTCGGTTGCCATATAGGCGGAAATGTAGCCTCTGTCAAACTGCATACCTTCCACCAGATCCAATTCTGTGAGCATGGTCTTGCTCTCCTCGATGGTGATTACGCCGTCGCCGGAAACCTTCTCCATCGCATCTGCAACAAGCTGGCCAACCTCGTCATCGCCAGAGGAAACAGCCGCCACTCTCGCGATGTGCTCCTTGCCGTTAACCTTGGAGCTCATTTTCGCGATCGCTTCCACAGCCGTCTCGGTAGCCTTCTTCATACCTTTTCTTAAGATAATCGGATTCGCGCCCGCCGCCAGATTCTTGATACCCGCATTCACCATAGCCTGTGCCAGCACAGTCGCTGTGGTGGTGCCGTCGCCTGCCACATCATTGGTCTTGGTTGCCACTTCCTTGACAAGCTGTGCGCCCATATTTTCAAACGCATCCGCAAGCTCGATCTCCTTCGCAATGGTCACGCCATCGTTTGTGATAAGGGGCGCGCCGTAGGATTTATCCAGAACTACGTTTCTGCCCTTCGGGCCAAGGGTCACCCTCACGGTGTCCGCCAGCTGATTTACACCTGATTCCAAAGCCGCTCTGGCTTCTGCACCATACTTAATTTCCTTTGCCATAGTTTTATGTCCTCCTGCTTTTCGATTTTGATTACTTCTTAGTTCAATGCGGAGAATGCTTCTTTTCAAGCATTCTCCTGAGTGAAACGGAGTTGCGGAGCAACTCCTGGAAGTTCTCCGCGAAACAGCCTCTGCTGTGAGCGGCTAGAACTTCTTTTCACTCTACTCTACGACCGCCAGAATGTCATTCTGTCTCACGATGATGTATTCCTCATCCTCGCCGAGCTTCACCTCTGTGCCCGAATATTTGGAGTAAATGACCTGATCGCCAACCTTTACTTCCATCTTCACTTCCTTACCGTCCACAACGCCGCCCGGTCCTACCGCGATCACTTCAGCCTGCTGGGGTTTCTCTTTGCTCTGTCCCGGCAGAACAATGCCGGATTTCGTAGTCTCCTCCGCTTCCAACTGCTTTAATACAACTCTGTCGCCAAGTGGTGTTAACTTCATAATAACTGCCTCCTTCTTATTATGTGATACATTTCATGCTTATCCTTTGACCTGTTAGCACTCGCCTTATATGAGTGCTAACTCTGGAACATATATTATCTTCATATGCGGGTGTTTGCAAATGGTTTCACATGCGCATACATGCGTTTATCTCTTATTTTTTCATCTTTTCTATTATTTTCTCTCATTATCTCGTTTTTATCCAGAAAAAGGGATTTTATACTTATTTTATATTTTCTGTGTCCATCCCAAGAAACGCCCAGATTTCTTCCTTTACAAAAGCATAGTCGCCCAGTTGTTCTTCATATGCCTGCATCTGGGCATATTTTTCCTCTGCCTGCTGTGCGCTGCCTGCTTTTTGATGGGCGTTATACAACATCGCCGCCTCATAGTAATGCGCCGCCGCGTAAATCTCCGCCATATCCCCCTTTACCGGCACCCCCAATGCCTCATTGCGGTACACATTTTCCACAAGCATCTCATACATCTGGCTGTTGACCTCCTGAATCAAGGTTCCCTCGTCAGCCTCATACACCTTCATATAAGCCGAAGCTTCTCTGATAAACAGGAACACCTGCACAGCGAAAATCACACAGAGCAGGATTACGATACCGTTCAATATCAGATTCCTGTAAAAAACACCTGTTTTTACTTCTGCACTCTGATTCTCATTCATTCTCCTGCAGCCTCCTTCCTCATTCCATCTGTCTCTCTGCCCAGACCTTCTTCGATCAGCGCTGCCTTTTTGGCAAGTGAATAATCTGAAAGCGCTGCAACCTCCTCCTTCGTCAGATGACAGTAGACAGTAAGCGCCGCCTCCAGATCCTCCTGCATCCGGGCGTAAGATTCCATGTGCGTCTGGGTGTAACCGCTGTCATAATAAGCGCCCTCAAAAGAAACCCGCCCGGCTGTCTTGTAAAAGCTGTCCAGATGCGATGCCATCCTGGATGAAACTTCGGCCGCATCCTCCTGCGTTCCTTCCCTGAATCTGGTTATCTGGTTCAGGATGCTCTTATAGTCATAAATGATAAAATAAAGTTGCGTGTACTCCTGAAAATCTCCTGTACGATCCAGGCTTTTTGCATCATAAAAGGCGTAAAGCTGCCTCCACTGTCCCGCTTCCTCACAGGCGCTAAGTTCTGCCCTGTAATTCTGCATATTTTTCGCAACATCCCGCTTTACCCGGCCCGACCAGAGATAAAAGGGGCCGTCCTCCATGACATAAATCATTCCAAGAACCATGACAAGAAGCACGGCAATAACCGCAATTCTGGCCGTAAAAGCATTAAAGTGCAATGTCTTTTTTTCCACTTCCTGCCTGGTCTTCTGAAATTCCTGCTGATAATGCCGCATATCCTGCTGATGCTTCACCGCAAAGGGATTCGGATTTTGGCAAAAAGGACATCTCTCGTCCTCAATCTGTAAATTGGCGCCGCATGTAGGACATTTCATCGTCTCATACACCCTTTCTTCCGTCTGTTATCATATGCTCTTTTACAAAGTCTCTTACTTTCTTTTTCGCCGTCTGATAGTCAAAATAAACACCGTATTCATCCTCCACACAGCATTCCTCATACAAAAGGGGAAACGCGTCTTCCGCTACGCCAAACACTGTGCCGGCCTGCTCCTTAATTTCTTTCTGGTATGCCCCGATCAACGTCTCCTCCGCCTCCGTATAAGAATCATACTTTCTCTCCTGTATGAGGAACAGGACGTCTATGATACACTCGCACGCCTCCTCCTCACCGTATCCTTTCGAAGCGGCCTGCGACAGCCTTTCTGCGCAGGACTGATACTGGATATATACATTGATAAAATCTGTGTGCTCCCAATTGGAAATGGAATAAAACTCCTCATTCTGGTTCTCAAATACACATTCCACGACAGCGTCATAATTTCCTTCGGCGTAAAGAGCGTCCAGCTTCGGGAAAAACTCCCTTTCCCACTGCATCTGGGCACGGATTTCCTCCGCAGTCGGTTCATCGTCCGTCAGTTTTCTTCTGGCAAAAAGGAAAAGCCCGGCCACAACTGCCAAAACCGCAAGCCCCAGAAATGTCAGCCGGATCACCTGCCCGGTCCTTCCGATTTCCCTGCGGTATTCCTTTTTCGGCACAGCGGACAGTTTCTCCACGTCCTTCTTTACCCTGTAAAGCTTCTCCATATACTGCTTTTCACCGCCCAGGGCGTTCAAGGCACCGCAATAAGGGCACTTCGCGCTCTCCTCAGCGATCGGCGCATGACAATTTTCACAATAAAGCATATTCTTCGTCCCATTTTCTGATTCTGCCTTCTGATAAATTCAAATATAAACAGATGGGCAGTTTTATACACGCAAAAAGAGCTGGCCTTTCAGCCGGCTCTTTCTCATGTCCCCACGGAAATGTTTACTTCCTCTTTTCCAGTCGTTCTCTGTAGCCCGGCGCATTCTTCACTTCAAACTTGTTGTTGAACATCTCGTACTCTGCATCGTCGAGCTTATCTGCTATCTTTTCCTCCACATTCGTCTTATAGACAACGCCGCAGGCGACAGAAGGCGCAAGGAACGCATCTTCATAGGACAGGCATGCCTGCTGTACTCTATTACAGTACGCTTCCGCCTCGCCGTCCTCCGCCGCAGGGATCAGCACGATAAATACGTCCCCATCCACACGGCCGATGATATAATCCGGCTTCTTCTCCTGCTTCAGTATATCCGCAATGGTTTTGATCAGACGATCACTCTCTTCGTCCCCAAAATGATCATTTGCATACTTCCAGTCATTGATGTTCACATTGATCACAGCCACAGGCACTACTTCCGCCCTGTCTATCGCACGCATGCGCTCCTCGAAATACAGCTTATGGTATACCCCGGTGAGCGCGTCCTCGTTCTCCCCTCTTGCTGTCTGCACATGTTTCACGTCCAGTTTCTGCTCCAGCTCATCCACATAGATCGCTGTCTCTGTATGTAGATAGGTCTCCTCTCCCCAATGGGAAAGCATGGCTGCAAAACCGTCCAGCATTCTCTCCACAGCCTGCCGTTTTTCTTCCGGCACTCTGCCTGTCTCGGCATACAGATGCGCAATGGTTCTGCCATATACTCTGACCTTGCGCCCCGGTTCCCCGACCACATCCGGCGTAAAGCCCGCAAAACCGCCTACCGACACAATCTTTTCCCCATGCCTTTCCGTAATCAAAACCGCCACATCCGCCGCCGCACAGAGCGCTTTGCAATATTCTGTCAGCACATCCAGCGCATAAAGATTCTCAAGCGCATAGCTCCTGATATTTTCCTTGATTCTTTTTTCAAACGGAATTACCTTATAATCCATATGTCCCCAATTCTCCTGTCCACGCTTTTTCATTCTGCAACTTTCATACCCCGTCTGGTCCATAAACTTATTCTAACAAATAACGCCGCACTTGTGAAGTTGAAATTAGTTGACACCGTACGAAAATTATTTATAATTCCGACTGTGATAGGTGTGTTCTTCCACCCCGTTCATGGCATTGAGTTTCAGCGCAAGCAAAAAGAAGTAGCCGGAGAGCAGATTGGCGAGATCCAGAAGTTCGTCAGGAACGCCTCCTCCCCGCTGCTGGTATCTATATAACAGGCGTACCAGGCATTTGGCCCTCACCCGCAAAAGATGAGCGGTGCAGGCGTCCTGACAGCCGCATGGCAGCACAAAACCGTGCACATTGGTCTCCGCCTGCAGCCGCTCCACAGCTGCGGCCAGTCGGGCACTCTCCTCCCCCGTCACCGTAAAAGAAGTGCGCAGGGTCGGATTCATATGGTAAATCAGTTCGCAGACCCACAAAAGTTCATCTGCAATCGTCTGTTCCGTGATCTGGCTTCGCAGCAGTCCGGCGCCGCTTGCCAGTTCATCCGTAAGCAATTCAAAATCACAGCGCAGATCCTCGTCCGCATCGCACAAAAAAGGGTACGCCTCATAAGGGCTTCTGTAAGCCGACATGTTCTCTCCTCCTCACTCCCACCGTCCATACATCCTTCTCATAAACTGGCGCACATCCATGCAGTAGAGCCGGTCCAACAGTTCACTGTCCAACTCCTCCACCGGGCCGCAGGCAAGCTTCCTTCCCCCTTCCAGCAAAAGAACCTGATCTGCAAAGGCCAGCGCCAGACTGATATCGTGAAACACCCCCGCCACACACCGCCGCCGATCCGCCGTCCACTCGCGCAGACTTTCCAAAAGTTCCGCCTGGCAGCGCAGATCGAGGTGGTTCGCCGGTTCATCCAGAAGGATAACCTGCGGCTCCTGAGCAAAAGTTCTGGCCAGAAACACCCGCTGCATCTGCCCGCCGGAAAGCTTTGTCACCAGCTTCTCCCTCAGTTCCCATACGCCGGTACGCCGCAGGGCTTCCTGCACCGCTTCACGGTCTGCCGCTGTCTCCGCAGGAAAAAGAGTCCTGCTCCGATGCGCATACCGTCCAAGCATCACGGCCTCGTAAACCGTATAGTCAAAAGCCGCCTGGGAAAACTGGCTCATAAGCGCAATTTTTTTCGCCCTCTGTTTCGGGGACAGCCCGCGCAAAGAAATGCCGTCCGCCTCCACACTGCCCTGCCATGAGATCACCCCTGCAAGGGCGCGTAAAAGCGTCGTCTTGCCGCAGCCGTTCGGCCCGAGAATGCACAGCCGTTCTCCCGCCTCTACCCGAAAGGAAAGATCGTGTATCACCTCTGTTTTTCCGTAGCCGCAGGATAAGTTTTCTACCTCAAGCATCGCTGTTTTATCCATGCCGTACTCCATTTTGTTCTGTCACTCCGTAAATCCTCCGTCATTCAGGCAGGCGGCCTTTCAACCGTCTTTCCGCCTGCCAAAAAAGAGATACAAAAAGAACGGCGCGCCAAGAAACGCCGTGATGGAACCGATCGGTATCTCATGGGGCGGCGTGAGGGTTCTTGCCGCCAGGTCACACAAAACAAGAAACATTCCTCCGATCAGCGCGCTGGCCGGAAGCGTGCGTCTGTGAGCTGCGCCGAAAAACCGCCTTGCGATATGGGGCACAATCAAATCCACAAAGCCGATAATCCCCACAAAGGCTACCGCCGTCCCTGTAAGCGCCGCCACCGCCGTCATCAGTCTGCCTCTGACACGGCGCAGATCCACCCCCATCGCAGACGCCTGCTCCTCCCCGAAGGTCATCACATCAAGTTCCCCCGCATAGCGCAGAAAATAGAGAAAAACCACAGCCGTGACAGGCAGAAGCGCCCACACCGCGCTCCACTCCCGCATGGAAAAGCTGCCAAGCTGCCAGAGCTGGATGCGCTGCGCATGGGCCGGAGACCCGGTCGCCAGCAGCGACATGACTGCGTTGCAAAACAGGGAAACCACCATGCCTACCAGTATGACAGTCACATTGGACATTCTCCGATCCAGTTTTGCCGAAAGAAACAGCACAAAAAACACGGTGCCGAGCGCAAAACTCAAACTGACCGCAGGCAGAAGAAACGTGCCAAGCCCTGTCAGGGTACCCCCCAGCACTATGACGAGAGCCGCGCCCAGTCCCGCGCCGGAGGATACCCCCAGCCCAAAAGGAGACGCCAGCGGGTTTTGCAAAAGCGACTGCATCACGCCGCCGCAGACAGAAAGCGCCGCCCCTGTCAAAAAGGCAAGCAGCACCCGCGGCAGGCGCATATCTAACACCATGACGCTGTAATTTGCAGGAATGTGGTCCGGCAGCGGCATGTGAAAGATACGCCCCGTCACAATCGCCAGAATATCCCCCGGCGGTACATACACACTGCCCACACCGATTCCAAGCAGCACCGCCGCCAATGCCGCAAGGAAGAGCATCCCCATTTTTACCCCCGTTCTCATTCTTCCCCGAATCGCTCCGGGTAGAGCGCCTGCGCCATCTGTTCCACCGCCTTTACGATATTCTGGTCCGGCAGAGAAGACGCCATATTGTCGATATAGTAAACCTCCTTATTCTGCACGGCGGACACGCCGGCCCAGCCCTCTCTGCCGAGGATTTCCTCCACAGGCGCATCCATATAATTTACATTAGTAAAAATAACATCCGGGTTGGCCGCCACCACAGTCTCACCCTCCACGGAAAGCCAGCCGCTCTGGTCAGCCAGCACGTTCCTGCCTCCCGCCAGCTCAATCAGCTCATGCAGATAAGTGCCGCTGCCGCTGCTATATAAGTAGGGCGCAGGGGAAATTTCAAAATAGACACTCTTCTGCTCTTCCGCCGGGATATCGGAAACAATAGCGGAAAGTCTGGAAAGCTCCGCATCCATCTCCTCTATCACACGCTCTCCTTCCTCCGGCACACGCAGGGCCGACGCCAAAAAGCGAATATCACTGCGCACCCCTTCCACGCTCTCGCTGGTGGGCACGCAGATCACGCACACGCCCGCATCAATCAGCGGCTGATAGGGCGCTTCCTGATCGTAGAGAGAAAGGTTTGACACCAGAAGCATATCCGGCGCAAGTGCGGTCAACTGTTCTATGTCCGGGTTTACTGTATCAAAAGTCGGAACATCCCCCGGCAGTCCCACAAGACCTACGCTCTGTAAATCGTAGCCGGTTATCTTCTCCTCCACGCCAAGAGCCACCAATGTTTCGCAGATCGAGGGCGCAAGCGCCACCACGGAATCTACCTGATCCGGGATTGCGATGGACGCACCGCTCGGGTCTGTTGTGGGAAGCGTCTGTGACGGTTCTGCCGCGGTCTCCGTTTGTGCGGACTGTGCTTCTATCGATTCCGTTTCCGTTTGTGCAGGCTGCTCTTCCTTTGCTTCCGTTTCCGTTTGCGCAGACTGTGCTTCCGATGCCGCTTTGTCAGGCTGCGCTGCAGGTGTTTCCCCGCCGCAGGCCGGCAGGGCAAGCAGCAGCACGCCCAGCGCCCATGCCATAATCCTCGTTTTCACTTTACGCTGTTTTTTCATTTCTTTT
This sequence comes from uncultured Lachnospiraceae bacterium, assembly GCA_910579285.1. Lineage (GTDB taxonomy): Bacteria > Bacillota > Clostridia > Lachnospirales > Lachnospiraceae > UBA3282. The sequence goes on from CAJTTT010000004.1 coordinate 55,948, forward strand.
TTCATGTTTTTCTCCATTTCTGCGCTGCTTTTGTCTCAACTTTGTTGAGACGCCGCATAAAT
>CAJTTT010000004.1:56019-156555 GCA_910579285.1 uncultured Lachnospiraceae bacterium
TTCAATCTTTTCTCCTCATTTTCTTCTGTCATACTTCCCGGATGCCGTGCGCAGGCATCCTTTTGAGCCTCAGCAGCAGACTCAAGATTCTGCGCGAAAAAAGCGTCCCGTACCGAAGCACAGGACGCCAAAGACCCTGCTGCAGACGCGGCAAGGCCGAAAAGGAAGCAGTTCTGGTTTCGGCAGAATGCCATCAGACTGCCATGTATCTGACTTATCCTTTTACAAGGCTTCACAGTGACCGACTCGCAGGGCTTTTCACCCTATTCCATGTGCCGCTAAAGCGGCTGCATCTGATGCAATATTCAATTATGGTGCCAGTGTAACACAGTCCCCCCCTTTTTGTCAAAACTCTATTCATAGGGCAGGCTGTCTTGGGATAGGAAATACGATAAAAATCGAGCATCGACACGCTCGATTCAGAGAATGCTTCGCATTCTCCTTGAATGTTTTACGCTATCGCAATTTCCTATTATATAAAAGAGGCGCTGAATATAGGTTTTACCTATTATCCGGCGCCTTTTTCATATCAATTTACACTGCTTTTCTTATGCGTTCACAATCTGTCCAAAGTCAGCCTTTAAGGACGCGCCGCCGATCAGGCCGCCGTCAATGTCAGGCTTTGCAAGAAGCTCCGCTGCATTGGCTGCATTCATGGAGCCGCCGTACTGGATGCGCACTGCCTCTGCAGTCGCCTCGTCATACATCTCAGCGATGCAGTCACGGATGCCCTTGCAGACTTCCTGTGCCTGATCGGAAGTTGCAGTCTTACCTGTTCCGATCGCCCAGATAGGCTCGTAAGCGATAACCATGCCCTTCACCTGGTCAGCGGTAACGCCTGCCAGATCGGACTTGATCTGTAATCTGATCCAGTCCATCGTCACGTTCATCTCTCTCTGCTCTAAGGACTCGCCGCAGCAAAGAATGGGAACAATGCCTGCCTCTAACGCCTTCAATACTTTCTTGTTCAGGAAAGCGTCATCCTCCTTGAAATACTCTCTTCTCTCAGAGTGGCCGATGATCACATACTCCACGCCTGCATCTTTCAGCATGGGAGCGGAAATCTCACCCGTGTACGCGCCCTTGTCTTCGATATAGAAGTTCTCAGCGCCCACATGTACGTTTGTGCCCTTGACAGCCTCAGCCACAGGCACAATATCAATCGCGGGTACGCAGTAAACCACGTCAACCGCATCGTTCACTACCAGATCCTTTAAAGTCGCGCAAAGCGCAACTGCCTCACTGGGAGTCATGTTCATCTTCCAGTTACCGGCGATAATTCTTCTTCTAGCCATTGTCGTTATCTCCTTATTTTCTATTCTTTCCTATTATTTTCTTACGCAAAGCCTCGTAATTGCTTCGCAATTCCTCGGGTGCGCTGCACCCTCAAACAATCATATCCGAGAGACCCGTACAAGCGCGTTCTCTCTCAGCTATGATTATTCCCGCTCTGCTCATCGCATCATTTATCATCTGCTGCCTGCAACGTGGCGTAGTGGCAGCTTCCACATATTGCAAGACTTATTTATCGTCTGCTGCCACTACGCCGGGAAGCTCTTTGCCCTCCAGGAACTCAAGGGAAGCGCCGCCGCCTGTGGAAATGTGGGACATCTTGTCTGCAAAACCAAGCTGGTTGCATGCCGCTGCGGAATCGCCGCCGCCGATGATGGTGGTAGCATCCGTCTCAGCCAGAGCCTTCGCAACAGCGATGGTACCCTTTGCCAGAGTGGGGTTCTCGAACACGCCCATAGGTCCGTTCCAAACAACGGTCTTCGCGCTCTTCACTGCGTTTGCAAACAGTTCCTGGGTCTTAGGTCCGATATCAAGGCCTTCCTTGTCAGCGGGAATCTGGTCGGAATCCACATACTCTACATCAATAGGCGCATCAATGGGGTTCGGGAAGCCGGAAGCCACGCCGGTATCAATGGGAAGTAAGAGCTGCTTGCCGAGCTTTTCAGCCTTCTCCATCATCTCTTTACAGTAGTCGATCTTCTCCTCGTCCACAAGAGAATTGCCGATCTCATAGCCCTTCGCCTTTAAGAAGGTGAACGCCATGCCGCCGCCGATAATCAGCGTATCGCACTTCTCTAACAGGTTGTTGATTACATTTAACTTATCTGCAACCTTTGCGCCGCCAAGAATTGCCACGAAAGGTCTTACCGGGTTCTCCACAGCGTTACCGAGGAAGTCGATCTCTTTCTGCATCAGATAGCCGACAGCGTTCTCGCCGCCCTTCTCCGTGATATACTTGGTAACAACCGCAACAGATGCATGCGCTCTGTGAGCGGAACCGAAAGCGTCACATACATAAACGTCAGCCAGCTCAGCCAGCTCTTTTGCGAAAGCCTCTCCTGCCTCCTTGGGCTTGGTCTCCTCTTTGCCGCGGAAACGGGTATTCTGTAAGAGCACCACATCGCCCTCGTTCATAGCTGCAACAGCCGCCGTAGCCGCCTCGCCGGTCACGTTGTCGTCTTTTACGAAATTAACGGGCTTTCCAAGCTTCTCGGAAAGTCTCTCTGCAACGGGTGCTAAAGACTCACCCTCGTTGGGGCCGTTTTTCACCTTGCCAAGGTGAGAGCAGAGCACTACCTTGCCGCCGTCAGCAAGGAGCTTGTTGATGGTGGGAAGCGCCGCCACGATACGGGTCTCGTCCGTGATCTTGCCTTCCTTTAAGGGCACGTTAAAGTCGCATCTTACGAGAACGCGTTTGCCTTTAACATTGATATCATCTACCGATTTCTTATTTAATGACATGTTTGAATCCTCCTGTTTTATGGTTTTTTATGCAGGCAGGGGATTCCCTGTCCGCCGCGCGGGCGGCACGCTGTGAAACAGCAGTGTCGCGTGTGCGCACATAAGAGAAGAGACCCGGCCCAGCGGCCGAGCCTCTTTGATTTACCGTCTATATTTCACCGTGCGCAGATTTGTCTTTTTCAAACCTGCCGATCAAAACTTAGAATTTGTTAGACATCGTCTTTTGACATCTTATCAATTCTTTTTGATTTATGCCAGCTCAGAGAAGTATTTGATGGTACGAACCATCTGAGAGGTGTAGCTGTTCTCATTGTCATACCAGGAAACAACCTGAACCAGATTGTCCTCGCCTACCATAGTCTGGGTAGCATCGAAGATAGAACCATAGGTGCTGCCTACGATATCGGAAGAAACGATCTCATCCTCATTGTAAGCAAAGGACTCTGTAGCTGCTGCTTTCATTGCTGCGTTGATCTCGTCCTTGGTTACGGACTTCTCTACGGTTGCAACCAGGATGGTCGTGGAACCTGTAGGGGTAGGAACACGCTGTGCGGAACCGATCAGCTTGCCGTTCAGCTCAGGGATAACAAGGCCGATAGCCTTAGCTGCGCCAGTGCTGTTGGGAACGATGTTGATCGCGCCTGCGCGGGATCTTCTCAGGTCACCCTTTCTCTGAGGACCGTCAAGGATCATCTGATCACCTGTGTAAGCGTGGATGGTGCTCATAATACCAGACTTGATGCCTGCCAGATCATTGAGCGCCTTAGCCATAGGAGCCAGGCAGTTCGTTGTGCAGGATGCTGCGGAAATGATGGTGTCGTCAGCCTTCAGTGTCTCGTGGTTTACATTGTATACGATGGTAGGAAGATCGTTTCCTGCGGGAGCAGAGATAACAACCTTTCTTGCGCCTGCATTGATGTGGGCCTGAGCCTTCTCTTTGCTGGTGTAGAAGCCGGAGCACTCCAGAACAACGTCAACCTTGAGCTCACCCCAAGGGCAGTTGTTTGCATCGGGCTCTTTGTAGATCTTTAATGTCTTACCATCAACCGTGATGGAATCCTCGCCTGCGGATACGGTATCTGCCAGAGCGTATTTACCCTGGGAAGAATCGTACTTTAACAGATGTGCCAGCATCTTAGGGCTTGTCAGATCGTTGATTGCTACAACCTCATAACCTTCTGCTCCGAACATCTGTCTGAATGCCAGACGACCGATACGGCCAAAACCATTAATTGCTACTCTTACTGCCATTTTTCGTTCCTCCTGAATCTTGTTTTTTTGTTACTTTGCTATATCATTTTGCCAACCAAATTGGATAAGATTGACAAAATTTTGTCAACGACTTTATTTTACCCAATTTGTCCCAAAAATTCAAGACGTAAATCAAAATATTTTAGGAATTGACCGCAAAAAAAATGCTGTTTGTATTTTTTTCCCGCATCCACTATACTTGTGATATCAACAGGAAAAGAGTTTTTCGCTTGCAGGGAAAGGAGCTTTCCATGTCAATCACAGCAGATTTTCACTTACACTCCTCCTTTTCGGGGGATTCCGACACGCCTATGGAGCAGATGGTCCTCAGAGGGATCGAACTGGGACTGACCGAAATGTGCTTCACGGAACACAATGACTTAGACTACCCGGTGACCGCCCAGGAACCCGATGGTTTTTTCGAGCTGAATCCCGATGCCTATCTGTATGATTTTCTAAAACTCCGCGATAAATACGCTGACCGCATCGCGCTTCTTTTCGGCGTAGAACTTGGCCTGCAGCCCCACCTCTCCAAACGCAATGCCGCCTTTTCCAAAGAACACGATTACGACTTCATCATAGGCTCCTCCCATATCTGCCACGGAAAAGATCCCTATTATCCCGCTTTTTATGAGGGACGCCCTCAAGAGGAGGCTTATCTGGAATATTTTACATCCATTCTGGAAAATCTGAACGCTTACAGCAATTTTGATATATATGGCCATCTGGACTATGTGGTGCGCTACGGCCCGGCAAAGGATCAAGGCTACTCATACGAAAGGTACCGGGAAATATTTGATCAGATTTTGAGGAAGCTGATCGCCCTGGAAAAGGGAATCGAGATCAATACCGCCGCTCTGGCAAAAGGGATGCGGGAGCCGAATCCGTGCACCGGCATCCTGAAACGTTACCATGCGCTTGGCGGGGAAATCATTACTGTGGGGAGCGATGCCCATGTACCGGGCCAGATCGCCCACGCCTTTGACAAAGCAGCCGAAATTCTGAAAGACTGCGGTTTTCGCTATTATGCCACCTACAAAAAGAGAAGCCCTTCCTTCCATAAATTATAAGCCGCAGGAAAGACCAGCGGAGGACTTTGCCATGAGCGGATGGTTCCCATTCTCACACTCAGATGATGGTTCCCCCGCCAAGCACATAGTCATCCTCGTAGAATACCACGGCCTGTCCAGGCGTTATTGCCCGGACGGGCTTTTTGAATGTAACACGGATCTGGTCTTCGCCCTCTTTCTCAATCACGCATTTTTCACCCGCATGGGCATAGCGTATCTTGGCAGTCACCTCTCTCGGCTCCGACAGATCCGCCATGCCCATGTAACTGATGCGACTGCAGTGCAGGGTATCTCCGAACACATCTTCAGATTCGCCGATCACCACTTCGTCTGTCTCTGGTCTGATTTCCGTAACAAACACGGGCCGCCCCATTGCCAGGTTTAATCCCTTGCGCTGTCCTACCGTGTAGTGGGTAATGCCCAGATGCCGCCCAAGCGTTTCCCCTTCCTTCGTCACAAAACAGCCGGGCTTTGGCACCCGCTCTCCCGCCTCCCTGTCAATGAATGCCGCGTAATCATTGTCTGGAATAAAACAGATCTCCTGGCTGTCCGGCTTGTCTGCCACGGGAAGTCCTGCCTCCCCAGCCATCTGCCGGATCTCCTCCTTCGTGTACGCCCCCACCGGCATGAGCGTATGGGCAAGCTGCTCCTGTGTGAGGCTGTAAAGGGCATAGGTCTGGTCCTTTTTCGCCGTCACTGCCTTTTGGACGGCATATCTGCCGTTTTCCAGGCGGGTAATCCCCGCGTAATGTCCCGTGGCAATATAGTCCGCCCCGATTTCCAGACTCCTGTGCAGCATGGCCTCCCACTTTACATAGCGGTTGCAGGCAATACACGGATTAGGCGTTCTGCCTGCCAGATACTCCGCCACGAAGTAATCCATGACATTTTCCCGGAATTCCCGTCTGAAATTCATCACATAGTGGGGAATATCCAGCGTCTCTGCCACCCTTCTGGCATCCTCCACCGCACTGAACCCGCAGCAGCCTCCCTGCTCCCCCGCAGCAGACGTTTCCTCCTGCCAGATCTGCATGGTAACTCCCACCACATCATAACCCTGTCTTTTTAATAAAAGGGCAGCCACGGAAGAATCCACTCCCCCGGACATGCCAACTACCACTTTTTCCGCCATTCTGATCTCCATTCCAAAATATTCCCGCAAGGCATGACCCAAATTTGCGTCAGCCTTTCAGAAACCCTTTCGCTGGTTCTCCCCATGCGCCCAGAACTTCCCCTGTATAAGAAAAGTAAGTCTCGCAGGTCGTTGAGATGGGCGCAATCTTTTTTAACCGCTCCACCACAGAACTGCTTTCATCCGCAAGCTCCTCGTTGTAAAGCACATTTTTGATCCTGCACAAAAACACCTCGCCGCCGTCGAGTACAATATTCTGTGCCACTTCCAGTTCAAAATTCACGGGGCTTTCCATCAGAACCGGCACGTTCAGTACCTCACCCCTGCCAATGTCCGCCTGAAAATTCATTTTATCCGCATCATATCCCGATTTTATTCCAAGATAATCGGCCATAGGAAGCATTTTTTCTGTGACAAGGTTTGCCGAAAAAACATGTCCCGACTTGATCCTGTCCTTGGTCAGCTTTTCCCCGCCTATGCAGACCATCGCGCCGAGTGTCTTGTCCCAGCAGTAGCTGAACCAGCAGAACAGACCGAAATCCGGCGTCCCATCCTCCTTGTATGTGCCATATAAAAACAACGTCTGTGGACAAAAATCATTGGTCCCCTGTCTCGATATTTTCGCCATAACTACAATTCCTCCTTCACATTATCCGCTACTCTCCGCAGATACCCCTCAAACGCAAGTATCTCCTCTGTGCTGAAATTTTTGAAATATACCTCATGCATCTTTGCTGAAACTTTGTCGTAGCTTTCTTTCAGATTCTCCGCTTTCCCGGTCAGCGCGATCAGGTTCTTGCGCCTGTCCCCCGGATCCGGCAGACGTCGTAACAGCCCCGCCGCCTCCATCCTGTCAAGCATGCTGGTGAGCGTTGTATTCGCAAGCCCGGTAAGCCTTGACAACTCTATGATCGAGATATGGTCATGCTGCCAGAGAACATAAAGAATCTTGCCCTGCGCCCCATTAAACTCGCTGATGTTTTCCTGTTGTAAAATTTTTTCAAACACCCGTCCGCCGATCTGTTTGATCTGCGTGATCAAAAAGCCTGCCTGTGTTTCCATTTCTGCCTCCATAGGTCAAGTGAACATGCCTGCATGTTCCTTTCATCCCCACCCAAACTGAAAGATTTTCTTTCAAATTCCTCCTGCACAAAATAATACCATATAGTATTATTTCTGTCAATCTATTGCATTTTCCCGCTAAATCGTGCCTTTTTGCCCGTTTCATACAAACAATATCCGATCACAAAATTCTACTTTTCTTCATTCCGGCATAAACATAGAGCATATCCCATACGCAGATGGTGCCTTATGACGTTAAAAAAATGGACCCACCCTTTGGTGGCTGGAACTGTTATCCTGACTTTGACCGGGTTGGCGAGCCGTTTTATCGGCTTTTTTTACCGCATTTTCCTATCCAATGTATTTGGTGCGGAAGGTATGGGCCTCTATCAGCTCATATCTCCCGTGCTGGCTCTCTCCTTCTCTCTCACCGTGTCCGGCATCCAGACTGCCATCTCCAAATATGTGGCCAGCGAAACAAGCACACACGATTATAAAAACTCCTTCCGCACACTCTGGGCAGGCTTTCTTGTGGCGATGGCGCTCTCCGCAGCCTGCGCGCTCGGCATCTATGTCTATGCGGAACCGATCGCGGCAAATCTTCTTCTGGAGGAGCGGACTGCCCCGCTTCTTCGCATCATTGCGCTCTCCATTCCTATGGCCAGTGTACACTCCTGCATCAACGGCTATTTCTACGGCATCCGCAGGACTGCCATTCCCGCCTTTTCCCAGCTCGCGGAACAGGTTTTCCGGGTTGGCAGCGTATACCTGATCTATTTTGTCTGCCAGAAACACGGACTTACGCCTACCATCAGCTTCGCCGTAGTAGGCCTGGTAATCGGTGAAAGCGCCTCCATGATCGTCTCAGTGGTGGCAATTTTAGCCCGCGCGCACCAGGTATTCCCCGCCTGCGGGCACACTGTTTCCCCGGGATTGTCCCGCTTCCCGGCACAGTCCACACATGCGCCCCGGCTTTTTGGCCGCTATCAGGTGTCCCGGCCGCTTCCCTCCGTACTTTCCATCTACCGGCGCATCACAGGACAGCTCTTACAGCTCGCCGTCCCCCTGTCAGCCAACCGGCTGATACTGAATCTCCTGCAGAGCGTGGAGGCGGTCTATATTCCCAACCGGCTGATGGCATACGGTCTGGACAATGCCGCTGCCCTGAGCGTCTATGGCGTGCTCACCGGCATGAGTCTGCCCCTGATCCTGTTTCCGTCCGCCATCACAGGCTCTGTCTCCGTACTGCTTCTGCCCATTGTGGCGGAGGCGGACGCGAGCGGCAACCATACTGCGGTGCGGCGCGCCATCTTCATCTCGATCCGCTGCTGTCTTCTGCTTGGCTTTTTCTGCACCGCCCTGTTCCTGCTGTTCGGAAGATTTGCCGGACGCCTGCTGTTTCACTCGGAACTGGCGGGCAGTTTTATCCTGACCCTCAGCTTTATCTGCCCCTTTATGTATATAGCAAGCACATTGAACAGCGTTCTGAACGGTCTGGGAAAGACCGTCCAAACATTCCTGTTCAGCGTGGTCAGCCTTCTTCTGCGCCTGCTGTTCGTATTTTTCGCCATCCCGCTCTACGGTATCAAGGGATATCTGTGGGGCATGCTTGCCAGTCAGATGCTGCAGACATTCCTGTGCACCGTATCGGCGCTCCTTGTCTCGCGCAAGACACACAGGACGTAAGTTCCACCGGGCACAAATCCGCTTCGCAGGATTTCCGGCGGAAGCATTAAGAAGGCCGATTGGAAGCTCTTCCTGCACTTATACTTGCGATTCTCCTCTCTATATACTATAATATATGTGTTTTTTCCAGAGAGACACAGACAAAATACAGACGAAGCGGCCGCCGGACCGCCAGAGGACAATCCGTCCCAACAGTGCGGCGAAAGCGTCTGCGCCGGGAGGTAACCATGTCATTTCAATATGTAGCCAAACTGCCAACCCCTGACGAGATCCGCGAGCGTTTTCCCATGCCCGCCCATCTGGTGGAGGTTAAGAGAGAAAGAGATATCGAAATCCGGGATGTGATCACCGGAAAAAGCAAGAAATTTATCGTGATCATCGGCCCCTGCTCCGCCGACAACGAGGAGGCGGTATGTGATTATGTAAACCGATTGGCGAAAGTCAACGAAAAAGTGAAGGACAAACTGATTCTCGTTCCCCGGATTTATACGAATAAGCCGCGCACCACAGGTGAAGGCTACAAGGGAATCGTAAGCCAGCCCGACCCGGCAAAGAAACCCGACTTCACAAGCGGCCTGATCGCCATGCGCAAAATGCATATCCGCGCCATCGAAGAAACAGGACTGACCGCTGCCGATGAGATGCTCTACCCCGACAACTGGGGCTATGTGGAGGACATTCTCTCCTATGTAGCCATCGGCGCACGCTCCGTGGAAGACCAGCAGCACCGCATGACCGTCAGCGGCTTCGATGTGCCCGCCGGCATGAAAAATCCCACAAGCGGCACACTCTCCGTGATGCTTAACTCCATCTATGCGGCGCAGCATCCCCACGATTTCACTTACCGTGGATACGAGGTAAGCACAGGCGGCAATCCGTTAGCTCACGCAGTTCTGCGCGGCTCCGTGAACAAACACGGCAGAAGTCTTCCGAACTACCACTACGAGGACTTAAATACCTTGTACAGGCTGTACCAGGACTACGATCTGGTCAATCCGGCCTGCGTCATCGATGCCAACCACAACAACTCCAACAAGGAGTATGAACAGCAGATCCGTATCGTCAAGGAAGTCATGCACAGCCGGAAGTTAAACAAGGACATTCACCGTATGGTCAAAGGCGTGATGATCGAGAGCTATATCGAAGAGGGCTGCCAGAAAATCGGCGAGGGCATTTACGGCAAATCCATCACCGACCCCTGCCTTGGATGGGAAGCGTCTGAGCGGCTGATTTACGATATTGCGGAATATGATTAAGACCAATTACGAAAAGCTGCGCCCCGCTTATGGGGCGTATTTTTTTACTTGACTTTAGTATGAAATCGTACTATAATCCCTTAAATGGTATGATTTCATACTATTTTAGTGTTCCCTCACACACTGACGCCCGAAACATGGAGGACGAGGAAATGACCCCTGATTTTTCAAAAGAACTGCGACGATTCAATTATCTGCTGAGCGAAACGGAGTCCGCCTACCATGAAGCGGCGTCCAGACTGGGCCTTCCCGAAAGCTCCATGATGGTTCTCTACGCAGTCTGTCACGCCGGAACTTCCTGCCCTCTCCGGGACATATGCCGCAACGCCGGCGTCAGCAAACAGACCATCAATTCCGCGCTCCGCAGGCTGGAGGCGGAGGGACTCATCTATCTGGAAAATACAGGCGGCAAAAATAAAACCGTATTTCTTACCAATGAAGGGCAAAAGCTGGCCGGACGGACCGCCGCCAAAGTCATTGCCCTAGAGAATGAAATTTTTGCCTCTTGGACGAAAGAAGATGTGAAGCAGTATCTGTCGCTGACAGAACGGTATTTAGAAGATTTCCGGGAACGTTTGCGGTACTTGAAACAAGACTAGTTTGCATAACACTATTGCTATATCAAAGGATGTGATTTTATGAAGAAAAGTATACAGTTATCAGACCACTTTACTTACAATAAACTTCTGCGCTTTACCATGCCCTCTATCATTATGATGGTATTTACCTCCATCTACGGCGTGGTGGACGGGTTCTTTGTGTCCAACTTTGCGGGAAAGACCGCCTTTGCCTCCGTCAATCTGATTTTTCCCTTCATTATGATTCTCGGCGGCATGGGCTTTATGATCGGCACCGGCGGCACGGCTCTGGTCTCCCTTGTGCTCGGCACAGGCGACCGGGAAAAGGCAAACCGCTATTTTTCCATGATGGTTTACCTGACGCTGCTTCTCGGCATTGTCCTGTCTGTGGCCGGTTTTCTTTTTACGCGCCCTATGGCTTCCTTTCTGGGCGCAACGCCGGAGATGATGGAGGACTGTGTCCTTTACGGACGCATCGTCTTCTGTTTTATCACCACATTCATGCTGCAGAATGTGTTCCAGAGCTTTCTGATTGCGGCGGAACGGCCGAAGCTTGGCCTTCTGGCAACCATAAGCGCGGGCGTGACCAATATGTTTCTGGACGCGCTCTTCGTTGGCGCATTCCACTGGGGTGTGGCGGGCGCTGCCCTTGCCACCGGCATCAGCCAGTGTGTGGGCGGTCTGCTTCCCCTGCTCTATTTTATCCGCCCCAACACAAGCCTTCTGCGGCTCACCCGGACAAAACTGGAAATCAAACCCATCCTGCAGGCATGTGCCAACGGTTCCTCAGAGCTGATGAGCAACATCTCCGCCTCTGTTGTCAGCATGATTTATAATTTTCAGCTTTTAAAGTACATCGGTGAAAACGGTGTCTCGGCATACGGCGTACTGATGTATGTGCAGTTTATCTTTATCGCCATCTACATCGGCTACGCCATCGGCGCGGCGCCCATCGTCAGCTACCACTACGGCGCGGGAAACGATGGAGAACTGAAAAATATGTTCAAAAAGAGCATGCTGCTGACCGCAGGCACGAGTCTCGTTCTGACCGCCGCCGCCTTTCTTCTGGCCGCGCCTCTCTCCGGCATATTTGTGGGCTATGATGCGGAGCTGTTTGCGCTGACCTGCCATGCGTTCCGGCTCTTTGCCTTCTCCTTCCTGCTGGCAGGCTTTAATATTTTCACCTCCTCCTTTTTTACCGCCCTCAACAACGGCGCGGTTTCGGCAGCGATCTCCTTTATGCGGACACTGATTTTCCAGACTGCGTCCGTGCTGATCCTGCCGCTGCTCTTCGGTGTGGACGGCATCTGGTGGGCCATCACTGCCGCCGAGATGTTCGCCTTCGCGCTCTCCGCTGCCTTCCTGTTTGCGAAACGCGGAAAGTACCATTATATATAACGCTTCCGGGTAAAACGGCTGCTCATTTCCGACACCCCTGCTTACATGTATGAACAGACGCAAAAAAGCACGGGGTGCTTTTTTTAACAGTCCCATGCCTTCCATTGCTTAGCTTATATCACGCTGTCATTCTATGTTGTCCGCGCTACAACCAAATCCTGCCGCCCGCGGTCTCCTGCCCTGTCATCCACGCGGGTGCGCCTTTGCATACACCTCTCTGATATGATTGTGGTTCAGATTCGCATAAATCTGTGTGGTGGATATATCGGAATGCCCGAGCATTTCCTGGACGCTCCGCAGGTCTGCACCGTTCTCCACCAGATGCGCCGCGAAAGAATGCCGCAGTGTATGCGGTGTAATATCCGCCTGAATATCTGCCTTCTTCGCATAATACTTAATCAGCTTCCAGAACCCCTGCCTGCTCATAGGCTGCCCGGAACAGTTCGCAAACAGCACCTCTGATTTCTTATTCTCCAGCATTTCCTCCCTGGTGCCGTCCAGATACCGGGCCATCGCATTCTTGGCCGCCGCACCGAAAGGAATGATCCTCTCCTTGTTGCGGTCACGGCAGAGAATAAAACTCATCTGCATATTCACATCGGAAAGGTTCAGCGTGATCAACTCTGTCACGCGGATTCCTGTGGCGTAGAGAAGCTCTAACATCGCTTTGTCCCGAATCTCCTTGGGGCTGTCCCCCGAAGGCTGCTCCAAAAGCCGCACCACCTCATCCGGCGACATAATCTCCGGCGCCTTCTTCTCGATCTTTGGCGCCTTGAGTTTATCGGCGATATCCTCCTCCACCAGTCCCTCCTGCACCATATAATGATAGAACGCTTTCAGGGATGCGATATTGCGGGACACCGTAGCCGCCGCAAACTTACTGTCCTCCAAATACTTCACATAGTCCGTCAGATCCTGCGCCTGTATTTCCCTGGTCTCATGGATTCCGCGCGATTCCATAAAATGCGATACCTTTTCCAAGTCTCTTCTATAAGACATCTCCGTGTTACTGGAGGTATTCTTTACATTATGTAAATAAGTAATAAATGCACCAATCTCTTTTTCCATTTACCCGGAAGCCCTTCCCTGTGCGTTCTCTTTATGTAAATCAAATCACTGTCTGAGTATCATTATAATCAGATTTTTTTAGAAAAGCAAATGGAATTTTTCTTGAATTTACGGGCATTTGCGCCCTTTTTCCTGAGAGATACAACATATCGTCCATTTATGATTTTATGTCTACTACATCTTGAAAAAATTGATAAAAAAATTTTTTTAGAAGATTTTCAGAACAAAATGCAGAATGCTTGGATTGACATAACTCTCCAACAGGCATCCCATTATGACAACTGTCATAATACCGATCATCTGCACTCCCTTTTTGATGTAAAACCGGCTGCTGTACCGCTCATATCCCTCCAACTGTGTCCTCGGCATATAGAGCGTCCGATTTACATCCGCCGCCCAGAAGAAGAGCAGAATATAAGCTGGAACGAGCAGCAGCGCCTGCGGAAACAAAACGGCTGCTATAAATAAAAGCCCCCTGAGTCCATAGCGGACCACCGCCACTGACAAAAGACAGCCCGCCGACAGCCCCATATAGCAGATATAAGCGCAGAGAAACGGCATTCCTATCAGAGTCGTGGAGACCAGACACAAAAGGCAGCCCGTAAAGAGACGCTGCCTGAGAATATATCCCACCAGGCCCTCTCCCGCCGGTCTGCTGTTTTTTAGTCTGATCATCATCTCCGTCCCCAACAGGCTGCCGTTTCTGATCCAGGTTTCATGCCCCAGATTGACAAACAGGATTCCCATAAAAAGACCGATCATAAACAGATATGCCATATGATAGCCGTTTTTGATCCCAAACTGTCTGCGCAAGATTACACCGCCTCTTCATGCTTCTCTAGGACAGTATATGTCTGAAAAAGACGGGACATGACTGTATCCTGCGCAGTTTTAGTTTACATAACACCTCTTATCTGCCGTACTTTGCCTTGTATGCGAGAATGGCGGACACGGTCTTTCCATCCTGAATCTTGCAGTCATAAATCATCTGTACCAGCTCGTCAAGATCATGGCTTTCCGCATTCAAAAATTCATCTTCATCCAGATGCTGGCTGCCAGGCTTTAAATCTGTTGCAAGATACACATCTATCTTTTCATTGCAGAAAGCAACGGTCGTGCGCAATGTCAAAAGAAGCTCCAGATTGCCCGCCACATAGCCGGTCTCCTCCTCCAGTTCCCTGGCCGCCGCCTCTATTGTCGGTTCATCCACGCTGTTGAGCCCGCCTGCCGGAATTTCCAGCGTCTCCCGGTCCAGCGCATTGCGGTACTGTCTCACCATCAGGAGTTTCCCGTCATCCTTCACAGCCACGACTGCCGCCGCGCCCTTGTGATCAATCAGATCCCACTTGACCACATTGCCGTTTGCCACGCGGATCGTATCCTGATAATAATCAATGATTGCGCCCTTGTGTATCAGCTCCCTGCCTAAACGTTCATAATGATTGTCTGCCATTTTATCTGTATCCTTTTCTCAAACTGTTACCGTTTCCACCGTGTCGTTCCCAATCAGCCGGGCAGTCCGCCCGCTTCCTTTCAAGCCGTCTCTGCAACCGCATCCTGCAGCAGCTTCTCCACACTGACCATCTTTACGCACAGCACGAACACATCTGTTGCCTGCGCCATCTCCTCCGCTGTCGGATAGGTGGGCGCAATACGGATATTGCTGTCTTTCGGATCCTTTCCGTAAGGGAAAGTTGCTCCTGCTCCTGTCAGAACCACACCAAGCTCCTTACATTTTGCCACGATCTCCTTCGCACAGCCTTCCATCGCTTCAAAGGAGATGAAATAGCCGCCAAGCGGTTTCGTCCACTCGCCGATGCCAAGACCGCCAAGCTCCTGCTCCAGAACTGTAAGCACCGCCTCAAACTTGGGTCTGATGATGTCCGCATGCTTCTTCATATGGGCGAGCATCCCTTCCAGATTCTGAAAATATCTGGCATGACGCAGCTGGTTCACCTTATCATAACCGATCGTCCGCAGCGTCAGAGTCTTCTTGATATCTGCCAGGTTAGCCGGGGATGACGCCATCGCCGCTATACCTGCGCCGGAGAACGTGATTTTGGAAGTGGAGCAGAACTCATAAACCATGTCAGGACTGCCCGCTTTCTCACACTCCGTTAAAATTTCAAGAAGCGTATCCTGCTTATCCTCATAGAGATGATGCACGGCGTAAGCGTTATCCCAGTAAATGCGGAAATCCGCCGCTGCCGGTTTCAGAGCCGCAAACCGTCTCACAGTCTCATCGGAGTAAGTGATACCCTGCGGATTGGAATACTTGGGCACACACCAGATTCCTTTCACCGTCTCATCTTTTGACACATATTTCTCTACCAGATCCATATCAGGACCGTTGGCCGTCATAGGAATCGGAATCATCTCGATGCCAAAATGCTGGGTGATCGCAAAATGCCTGTCATAACCCGGAACAGGACATAAAAATTTCACTTTATCCAGTCTGCACCAGGGAGTCGCCCCCATCACGCCATGCGTAACGGAACGGGAAATCATATCATACATAATAGAAAGGCTGGAGTTGCCAAACACAATCACACTGTCCGCCGAAACTCCCATCACATCCGCCATCAGATGCTTCGCCTCCGTGATGCCATCCATCAGACCGTAGTTTCTTGTGTCCATACCTTCCATAGACTTCATATCCGACTCGGAATTTAAAACATCCAAAAGGCCCATCCCCATATCGAGCTGTGCCGGCTCCGGCTTGCCTCTGGACATATCAAGCTGTAATCCCTTTCCTTTCGCCTCGACAAACTGTCTGTCAAGCTCCGCCTTCTGTGCCATGAGCTCTTTTCTGGTCATCACATTGTACGCTTTCATAGTACCCTCCTGCATCCTTGTAATCATGCTATTGAATAATTGTATACAATCATACACTGGTATTTATTCTACTATAAGTATGACGATTTCACAAGTATGCATATACGACAATTTTCTGTATTTCTATGGCCATTTTATGGTAAAAATGTTAAATATATATGGGGCTGTGTGCATAAGCAGACTCGAAAACCTGCTTATAAGCGCAAAAATCCCCGCAGAATAAAATCTGCGGGGTTTTGTACTATTTGGCATAGTCTATGACACGACTCTCTCGGATCACGTTTACCTTGATCTGTCCGGGATATTCCAATTCTGCCTCAATCTGCTTGGAAATATCTCTCGCGAGCAGTACCATATCAGAATCATTGATCTGTTCCGGAACTACCATTACACGAATCTCTCTACCTGCCTGAATAGCAAAAGATTTGTCCACACCTTTGAAATTGTTTGTGATGTCTTCTAATTGTTTCAGTCTTGTTGTATATGTCTCTAATGTCTCTCTTCTTGCACCCGGTCTCGCCGCAGAAATCGTATCAGCCGCCTGCACCAGACATGCAATCAAAGTCTGGGCCTCCACGTCTCCGTGATGAGATTCCACCGCGTTAATGACAACCGGCCCTTCCTTATACTTCCTGCAAAGCTCTACGCCAAGCTGGATATGAGATCCTTCCATCTCGTGATCCACCGCTTTACCGATATCGTGCAGCAGTCCCGCACGCTTGGCCATTCTGACATCCAGCCCCATCTCCGCTGCCAGCAGGCCCGAAAGCTGTGCCACTTCAATGGAATGCTTCAGAGCGTTCTGGCCATAGCTGGTTCTGAACTTCATCTTACCGAGCAGTCTCACCAGTTCAGGATGAATACCATGTACGCCGACTTCGAGGGTGGCAGCTTCGCCCTCCTCTTTCATCATAACTTCGACTTCCTTCTGCGCCTTTTCGACCATTTCTTCGATTCTGGCCGGATGAATACGCCCGTCCACAATCAGCTTCTCGAGCGCAATTCTTGCTACTTCCCTGCGGATCGGGTCAAAGCCGGAGAGAATAACCGCTTCGGGTGTATCGTCAATGATCAGATCCACGCCCGTCATCGTCTCGAGAGTTCTGATATTACGTCCCTCTCTTCCGATAATTCTGCCCTTCATCTCATCATTGGGAAGCTGTACCACGGAAATCGTGGTCTCGGACACATGGTCTGCCGCACATTTCTGAATGGCTGTAACGACATACTCTTTCGCCTTCTTGTCCGCTTCCTCCTTCGCCCTGCTCTCCATCTCTTTCACCATGACAGCAGTTTCGTGTTTCACTTCATCTTCAACAATTTTCAACAGATAATCTTTTGCCTGTTCGGAGGTCAAACCAGAGATTCGTTCCAGTTCCTGTAATCTTTGTTCGCTCAGTTTGGAAATTTCTTCACGCTGCTTGGCAAGAGCTTCTTCCTTCTGCGCTAAACTTGCTTCCTTCTTCTCAATAGCGTCAGCCTTTTTATCGATGTTCTCTTCCTTCTGCTGTATGCGACGCTCATAGCGCTGTGCCTCGGCACGCCGTTCCTTGATTTCCTTGTCCAGCTCATTCTTTGTGCGAATGGACTCTTCCTTGACTTCAAGCAGCGACTCACGCTTCTTCGTCTCAGCAGTTTTGAGAGCTTCGTCGATAATTTCTCTGGCCTTCTCGTCCGCATTGCCAAGCTTTGCTTCCACCATCTTCTTCTGATAGTTGGTCGCAACCAGCGCGGAGACAGGAATGGAGATTACCAGTGTGACGAGTACTGCTACCACAACTTGCAACATTACAGGAGCACCTCCTTATTTAGTTTTCATTGTACATTACCAAATCTATTGACGGCTGTCATCTGTTTCCAAATAATAACAGCCCGATAGCTAGCAAAACTACAACAAATTAATTCTATACTGAATTTTATGTTATGTCAAGCAAAAGAGCTCTGTTAATCGCCTCGGAATGAAAGCCTTTTCGGTATAGAAAAGCGTACATTCTCTGTTTCTCCTGTCTGTCGGAAGTTTGGGCGTCATATTTTTTCTTTTCCAGCAGGCTTCTTATCATAGCCTCCTCATCCTGCCTCGTCCCTTCCTCCTCCAGCTCATCAAAAACGGCGCGGACCATATCTTTACTGATCCCTTTTCGAAACAGATCCTGCTCGATCCGCGTCCGGCTCTTTCTGTCCATATGATAGATGACAAAATCCTTTGTATAGCGCAGATCATCCACATAACCGTAGGATTCCACATAGGCGAGGGCCTCCTCGATACACGGCTCCGGGTATTCTCCGTCCCGCAGCTTCTCCCGCAGCCCGGCCGATGTATATTGCCTTTTCTGCAGCAGATTCATGGCCCGCTTCTTCGCCCGCAGCGGTAGAATTTCCTCCCGGATCTCACGCAGGCTCTCCTCCGTGATCTCTTCCCCGGCCCTGATACCCAGACGGTTCAGCTCTCCTCTGTAAAGCACGAAGGCCGGGCGTTCCTCTATGTATACCTTATAACGGCCTTTCCCCATTTGCGTAAGCTGTGTAACGATCATAGCGTTTCCTCTGCGGCTTCTGCCCTATTCTCCACCAGGCGGCCTTTCTCATTCTGCCCTATTCTCCATCGGGCAGCTTCTCTCACTTCTGGCCCCGTTCTCTTATTTCTCGCCTTCCTTATCGTCCTTGGCTGCCTTGGCAGATTTCGATGTCTTTTCGGACGATGCCTTTTCTGCCGGCGCCTCCTCCACGGAATCTGTCTCCATATTAAAGAGCTCCCTGACCTTTCTCTCCACCTCTGCGCAGATCTGCGGGTTATCCTTCAAATACTGCTTCGCGTTCTCACGGCCCTGTCCGATCTTATTTCCGTCGTAAGCATACCATGCGCCGCTCTTGTTGATGATGTTATTCTCCGCCGCCAGATCCAGAATATCTCCCTGCGTGGAAATCCCCTGTCCGAACATAATATCAAATTCCGCCTCCTTGAAGGGCGGAGCCACCTTATTCTTAACTATCTTAACGCGGGTTCTGTTTCCGATCACCTCACCGCCCTGCTTGAGCGCCTCGATCCTTCTGACGTCCAGTCTGACGGAAGAGTAGAATTTCAAGGCACGGCCGCCCGTGGTCGTCTCCGGGTTTCCGAACATAACGCCCACTTTCTCACGGAGCTGGTTGATAAAAATAACCGTACAGTTAGATTTGCTGATCACCGCCGTCAGTTTTCTGAGCGCCTGGGACATCAGCCTGGCCTGCAGACCCACATGACTGTCACCCATATCACCGTCAATCTCCGCCTTCGGCACAAGAGCCGCCACAGAGTCCACTACAATAATGTCCACAGCCCCCGAGCGCACCATCGTCTCCGTAATCTCCAGAGCCTGCTCCCCGCAGTCCGGCTGGGAAATATACAAATTATCAATATCCACGCCGATATTTTTCGCGTAGACGGGATCTAATGCGTGCTCCGCGTCAATAAACCCTGCAATGCCGCCGCGCTTTTGCACCTCTGCAATCATATGCAGGGTAACCGTGGTTTTACCGCTGGACTCAGGACCGTAAATCTCAATCACCCTCCCCTTCGGAATACCGCCAAGTCCCAGTGCAATATCCAGACTTAAGGATCCCGTGGGAATCGTCTCCACATTCATCTGCACGG
Source organism: uncultured Lachnospiraceae bacterium (assembly GCA_910579285.1). Taxonomy (GTDB): domain Bacteria; phylum Bacillota; class Clostridia; order Lachnospirales; family Lachnospiraceae; genus UBA3282. Next base: position 75,741 of record CAJTTT010000004.1, read on the forward strand.
AAGGATCGCCAAGCTTCATAATGGCTCCCTTTCCGAACTGTCTCTCTATCTGGCCTAAGGCCGCATCCAACGCTTTTAATTTTTCATCTCTTTCCATGATTCCCTCCATGTCAGGGCGGTGTCTCCGCCTCTGTTTGCAGAACATCTGTTCTCACCACTCTTATCATAGGATAAAACAAATGTTCGTTTTTGTCAACTTCCAATTTGATAAAACGATCTTATCACTTTCTATGTCCCATAAATGACACTTTACCTCCTTTCCTCTGCAAATTTGAACCTACATGGAAATCGTGGCGAAATGCCGGACATGCATATGCATACAGATTCCACTTTCTCAGATAAAATCAGTCTACCAGAGAAGCCAAAAAACCGCAAGCGTTTCTTTGTAAACACCCGGAAGCGTCAAAAAATCCCGGAAATCATACATTTTTTCTTCTCTCACTCACTGTCCTTTTGTGCGGCAGAAAAAGTCCCTGAAACTTCAACTCTGTTCCAGGGACTTTCTTTTTTGTCTTTTTCTCTTCTTAGATCTTCCGCTCGTATACGCCGTTCTCCTTCACAAACCCAACCTTTTTCAGATACTCCTCATGTCCATCCGGCGCATTCGGGAAGGAAAGCCTTACAATACCCTGCCCGCTGAGCTCGCCGTAAAGGTATCTCCCAACAGAACAGTCGCGGTACTGCGGCGTCGTGTAATCCAAAGCGATCTCCAGGCTTTTGTCCGCTTTCATCCGCCCGATCAGCACTCCTGCCGGAGTGGTGTCGTGTACAACCATGTAGGCAGCGGCATCCTCTGTCTTTCCAGGACAAAAATCCGGGAAAAATTTTTTGATATCTTCCGCATAATGGTTTAAAAAATACTTAAGTCCTGCCGCCTCCGGCTCCTCGCATATCACTTCGTAGCGTTTCGGTGATTTCAAAAGCTTATACAGGTTGTACATATTAATCCCTACCAGACAGAGGTTCATAAGCGCTGTGGGATAAGACCCGATAATGGTCGCATACACCGTAAAAATGATCGCACCAATGGAATTGACTATCCTCAGCTTGATCACGGAAGTCATCAGGAAGGACACCAGCACGAGCAGAGACGAAAAATAGCCGATCAGCTCCACAATCATATGTGTATCCATTTCCATCATACTCCTTTCGCAAGCCTGCTTGTACCAAGCCTGTCCGCACCGAGTCTGATAAACTCCTCCGCATCCTTAAAGTCTGCGATGCCTCCGGCCGCCTTGATCTTCACATGCTCTCCCACATTTTCTTTCATAAGGGCGATGTCCGCAAAGGTGGCTCCGCCCGTGGAAAATCCGGTGGAAGTTTTGATGTACTCAGCCCCTGATTTCGTGACAATCTCGCACATCTTTTTCTTTTCCTCTTCCGTCAGCAGACAGGTCTCGATGATAACTTTCAGGATTTTACCGTCACATGCCTCATGCACCTTTCGGATCTCCTCCTCCACCTCGTCATAGAGGCCGTCCTTCAAAAGACCGATATTGATAACCATGTCGATCTCCGCCGCGCCGTTAGCCACAGCGTCCTTCGTCTCGAACACCTTCACCGCCGTGGTGCTGTAGCCGTTGGGGAAACCGATCACGGTACAGATGGGCAGTTTTCCCTGCACATAGTCCGCCGCCCGCTTCACATAGGAAGGCGGAATACAGGCAGACGCCGTCTCATACTGCATACCCGCATCAAGAATTGCCTTAATCTCCTCCCAGGTGGCTGTCTGTGCAAGCAGCGTGTGATCTACCTTTTTTAAAATCTCTTTCTTGTCCATAGCAATACCTCTTTCTACCTAATTTATAATTTGATGATACCGCGTCTACTTCAGTTCCCCGAGCACAGACTTACCGATCGTCCCCTCCGGCATCTGCAGGCCGAAATTGTCCGCGATGGTGGCGCCGATCAGTGCAAAGCAGTCTCCGTCAGCCAGCCTGCCTGCCCCCTGCATGGAAGGGGAATATGCCAGAAACGGCACTCTTTCCCTGGTATGGTCCGTGCCTGTATGGGTCGGGTCATTCCCGTGGTCCGCTGTGAGGATGAGCAGGTCGTCCTCCTGTAAAAGGGGAAGCAGTTCTCCCAGCTTCTCATCGAAGTTTTCAAGCTCCTTTGCGTAGCCGGCCACATCCCTGCGGTGCCCCCACAGTGCGTCGAAGTCCACAAGGTTTACATAACATAATCCAGTGAAGTCCCTCTTCGCAATCTCAATGGTCTGCTCCATGCCGTGCACGGAACTCTTGGATTTATTGGACTCGGTCAGTCCTTCCCCATCGAAAATATCAAATATCTTGCCCACGGATATGACAGAAAGCCCGGCGTCTTTTAACGCGTTGAGAGCGGTCTTGCCGAAAGGCTTTAAGGCATAATCGTGACGGTTGCTGGTCCGTTTAAATTCGCCCCGTTTCTTTCCCACATAAGGTCTGGCAATGACCCTGCCGACCTTCCACTCGTCTCTCATGGTAAGCTCCCTTGCAATCTCACAGCAGCGGTACAGCTCGTCAAGCCCGAAGGTCTCCTCGTTGCCGCAGATCTGCAGCACGGAGTCCGCCGAAGTGTACACAATCATATGCCCGGTAGCAATCTCTTCCTCCGCCAGCTCTTCCAGAATTTCTGTACCGCTGGCGCTCTTGTTGCCGATGATGGTGCGCCCGGTTCTGGCGGACAGCTCATCGATCAGCTCCTTCGGAAAGCCCGTCTCCGTAAAGGTCTGGAACGGCGTGGTGACATGCAGTCCCATCATCTCCCAGTGCCCGGTCATGGTATCCTTGCCCGCGCTTGCCTCGTTCAGCTTCGCGAAGTATGCGAGGGGTTTCTCCACAGGCTCCACACCCTTGAGGGAATGCAGATTCGCCATGCCCAGTTTCTGCAGATTCGGAATGTGAAACGGATCCGTGTTCGCCGCGATATGCCCAAGCGTATCCGTCCCTGCATCGCCGTAGGCCTGCGCATCGGGAAGCGCGCCCACGCCGAGGGAATCAATAACAATCGTAAATATTCTCTTATACTTGCTCATTTTTACCTCTTTTCTTCTTACAAACTTATCTTCTACCCTTCACATAGGGCACACCGTCCGCTTTCGGAGCCACGGACTTGCCGATGAAGAGAATCAGAATCACGATGGTCAGCACATAAGGAAGCATCGCCAGAATTTCTGTCGGAACAGCAACTGCCCCACCGCCAAGCACCACCGTCAGCGCCTGGGAGAATCCAAAGATCAGACACGCCCTGTACGCGCCCAGCGGCTTCCATTTACCAAAGATCACAGCCGCCAGTGCGATAAATCCCTGTCCTGCAATGGATGTCTGTGTAAACTGCGCCACAATACCGAGGGTCACCGTGGCTCCGCCGATTCCTGCCAGGATGCCGGAAAGGATCACACATACATAACGGGTCTTGTATACATTGATGCCGAGCGTATCCGCCGCCGCAGGATTCTCACCTACTGCAAGAATGCGCATCCCCCATTTGGTGCGGTAGAGCACAAACCACAGCGCCACAGCGAACAGCAATGCCACAATCACCATGATATCCACATTCAGGTTAGCCCATATGCCTTCCGCACCGCTTCCGAATATCTTCGGGAGCTTATTCGCCACCGGGTAGGACATGGTCGCGCCGTCAAAGGCAAGCCGGCAGAAGAATACCGCAAGAGCCGGGCCGAGCAGGTTGATCGCCACACCGCTTATGGTCTGGTCCGCCTGACAGGTGATCGCCGCCACCGCGTGAAGCAGAGCCAGAATACCGCCGGCAAGAGCCGCACACAGCACACCGATCCAGGGACTGCCGCTGTAATATCCCGCCGCTGCTCCGGCAAAAGCGCCGAAGGTCATCATGCCCTCTATGCCGATGTTGACAACGCCGGACCGCTCTGACAGCACACCGCCCAGCGCACCGAATACCATCGGTGTGGAGTACAGCAGTGTGACACCGAGTAACAACGTAATCGTATTCATCATCATTTTACACCTCTTTTCCCCATTTTATCAACCAGAACCGGCACCATATCCTTGAGCGCGATCAAAAATACAATCGTACCGATCAGAATACTGATAATCTCCGACGGAGCGCCTACCACATACTGGATAGACTGTCCGCCATACAAAAGGCCGCCGAACAGAAGTCCCGCAAAGATACAGCCAATGGGGGAACCGCCCGCTATGAACGCCACCGACAAGCCGTTTAGACCGTTTGACTCAAAGGCGGAAAGCTGTGAAATCCCGTGAGGATTGTTGCCCGCTATGGCGATCGCCGCCGCGATTCCAGACAGGGCGCCCGCAATCAGCATGGTCTGCACCATGTTTTTTCCCACATTGATGCCTGCAAACTCCGCCGCGTCCCTGTTGCTGCCAACCGCGCGCAGTTCATACCCCTTGGTCGTCTTGTAGAGCAGGAAAGAAACCGCAAGGGTGAGGGCAATGGCAATGAAGATACCGGCATTGGCGTCCGTCCGCAGGATATCGCCGATCACGGGGTGCTCCTGCACAAACTCTGCCGCCGCCTCGGTGGTCTTCCAGTTCGTGAAAAAGGAGATAAATCCCGACTCGTTGATCGCGTAGGTACCGTCAGAATCCGGCTTGTGGAACCGCTCTATGTTGCACACGAAATTGGAGAAATAAAGCGCCATCCAGTTCAGCATGATACCAACAATCACTTCGTTGATGTTATATTTCGCTTTAAGCCACCCGGCAATTCCTCCGTAGAGCGCGCCCGCCGCTGCGCCCACAAGCAGCACGAGAGGTACTTCGATGATGGCAGGAAAGTCACAGACGATGCCCACCACATTGGCCGCCACCGCGCCCACAATGAACTGTCCCTCCGCACCGATATTGAACAGGCCCATCTTGTAGGCAAACGCTACACTGACACCTGTCAGGATAATGGGTGTGCTCTTGATAATCACGTTGGAAATATACTTCGGCCTTCCGAAAATGCCTCCCAGCAGCGCGCCGAACGCCTCAAAAGGATTGTAACCCGAAGCCGCCAGAATTACCGTCGCCACCAGAAATCCGCAGAATATGGCAATCAGAGTGGCGGTAATCGGTTTCTTTAAGATTTTAACTGTTTTTTCCATCTAATGTTCCTCCTGCCATAATTAATCCAATTGTCTTTTCATCCACCTCACCCTGTTTAAAGGTACACCGGATGGCGCCGTCGTAAATGACCCCGATGGTGTCCGAAACGTTCATCACCTCGTCCAGCTCCAGTGAGATGAGAAGCACTGCTTTCCCTTTGTCCCGCTCCCTGACAAGCATCTTGTGAACGTACTCGATGGCTCCCACATCCAGTCCTCTGGTAGGCTGCACAGCAATCAAAAGGTCAGGATTGTTGGCAATCTCCCTGCCGATAATCACCTTCTGCTGGTTACCGCCGGAAAGTCCTCTGATCGCCAGCTCCTCACAGGAATCCGGGCGCACATCATAGTCCTTCAAAAGCCCGGAGGCAAATTTGCGGATTTCCTTTCTGTTTAAAATGCTCTTCTGTGAAAAAGGCTCTTTCATATATGTGTCAAGCACCGCATTGTCCTCCACTGAGAAGTCCAGTACAAGTCCCCGTTTCTGCCGGTCCTCGTGGATTGTTGCAATGCCCGCGTCCATAGTTTCCCGCGTGGTTCTGTTTTCAATATTGTTTCCATTGATGCGTATAGTTCCGCTCTCCACCTTAATCAGGTTTGTGATCGCCTCCACCAGCTCCTTCTGCCCGTTACCGTCAATTCCTGCAATGCCAAAGATTTCTCCCCGCCTCACCTGCATGGACAGATTCTTGAGCACATACACCCCGCGGTTATCTTTCGCAGTCAGTCCGTTGACCTCAAACACCACATCTCCGGGCTTTGCCTCCTCCTTATCCACCACCAGCTTCACCCGGTGTCCAACCATCATATCCGCAAGCTCCTCCTGGGACACCTTTGCCACCTCCACGGTGTCAATGTACTTTCCCCTGCGGATGATGCTGCAGTAGTCGGCAGAAGCCTTGATCTCCTTCAGCTTATGGGTAATGATGATGATGGTCTTCCCATCGTCCACCAGCTTGTGCATGATATCGATCAGGTCACCGATCTCCTGCGGCGTCAGCACTGCCGTCGGCTCATCCAGAATCAGTATATCCACGCCCCGGTACAGCGCCTTTAAGATTTCCACTCTCTGCTGCATGCCGACGGAGATATCTGAAATGTACGCGTCCGGGTCTACCTCGAGACCGTATTTTTTCACGATCCCCATAACCTCTTCCCTTGCTTTCTTAAGATCCACCACGCCGCCCGCTTTTGTCGTCTCATGTCCGAGAATGATGTTCTGTGTCACCGTGAAATTGTCCACAAGCATAAAGTGCTGGTGCACCATGCCAATCCCGTGGGCAATCGCCACGTTGGGATTTTTCATCTCCACCTTTTCCCCGTACAGGTAAATGTCGCCCCCATTTGCCTGATACAGCCCGTATAAAATGTTCATCAGTGTGGTCTTTCCTGCTCCGTTTTCTCCCAGAACCGCGTGGATGGAGCCTTTTTTCACATCGAGCTGCACCTGGTCCAATGCCGTATAGGAGCCGAATTTTATCGTAATATCATGCATTTGAACCGCATAGTCTTTTCTTACTTCCATATGTCCTTCTCTCCTATTTCCCCAACCCTTCTACAAAGGCTTGGTAAGTTTCCTCCGATACCGGGGGTGTCAGTTCCTCGTCAATAATCATCTGCTGCAGCTCCATCGCCTTTTCATAAACCGCAGGATCCATGATCTTGTTCTCTTCAGGAATGCCCACGCACCCTTCCTTCAGCCCATAACTGTAGGTGTTGCCGCCGATTTCCTCACCGTTCATCGCCATAGTGGACACAAGCTCCACCGCAATGTTCGTGTTCTTCATGCCGGAAGTCAGTACATTGTCCGGCGCCAGATGAGACTGGTCCGTGTCGACGCCGATGACAAGTTTTCCGTTCTCCTTGGCGGATTCGATCACGCCGTAACCTGCGCCGCCCGCAGAGTGAAAGATAATGTCACAGCCGTTGGAGTACATCTTATTGGAGATCGCCTTCGCTTTCGCCGCGTCGGAATAACTCTCCGTAAACTGCGACTGCACCTCAATCTCACGTCCCTGTACATATCCGGCGTATGCCACGCCGCCCATGTAGCCGTACTGGAACTGGTCGTTTAAGAAGCTCTTCATCGGTCCCACATAGCCCACCTTATCCGTCTTCGTGGTAAGTCCCGCGATATAACCTACCAGGAAGGATGACTCCTGCGCACGGAATACCACGCCGGTACAGTTTTGGGGACTCTCATCAAACGCAAAATCCACGATGGCAAAATTGATATCCGGATTCATCTTCGCGATGGTCAGCATGGGATCTGCCAGCGAATAGCCGAGGGCCCACACAAGATCACTGTAAGTGTCCGTCGCCCTGTCAATGTTTGTCAGGTAATCCGATGCCTGTTTTGATTCCAGCACCCTCACATCCGCACCCGTATGCTCCCCGAAACTCTGCAGTCCCTCCCATGATAACTGATTAAAGGACTGGTCGTTGATGCCTCCTGTGCCCGCCACCATAGACACCCGGTATACCGAATCATCTTTTTCAGCCATACCGCAGCCCGCCAATGAACATGCCATCAGAACTGCCGGTATCACCTTTTTCCATTTTTTCATCTGCCCACCTGCTTTCTTTCTACACTAATCGTCATGTCACAGCTTCGCTGTGACTCAAATCGGTACGGAGAATGCCATATTTCAGGCATTCTCCTGCGTGAAACGGAGTTGCAACGCAACTCCTAGTACTTCTTAACGAAGCAGCTTCTGCTGCTGAGTTCTAGAAGTACTTTTCACGCTATCTCCAGAGCAATCTTCATCATATCCGTAAATCCTGTCTGACGGTCCTCCACCGACAGGGATTCTCCCCTGAAGGGCGCATCGGAAATGGTCAGCATGCAGAGCGCTCTTTTGCCCGCGTGCGCCGCATTCATATAGAGAGCCGCCGCTTCCATCTCAGCAGCAAGAACTCCCATCTTCGCCCACTTGCTCAGCGCGTCCTCATCGTTATTGTAGAAAATGTCCGAGGAGAGGATGTTGCCCGCCACAGTTCTGATGCTGAGACGTTCGCCGGTTTCCACCGCTTTCCTCGCCAGATCAAAATCGGCAATCGGCGCGAAGGTGCCGGGCAGGTTGTACTGTGCCGCATATGCGGAATCGGTGCTTGCTCCCACGCCGATGACCACGTCGCGCAGGTTGACTTTGTCACTTAACGTACCAGCTGTGCCGATGCGGACGATCTGCTCCACTTCATAAAAATTGAAAAGCTCGTAAGTATAAATGCCAACGGACGGGATTCCCATACCGCCTCCTGCGACTGTCACTCTCTTGCCCTGATAGTTTCCCGTGAATGCCAGCATGTTTCTGACTGTGTTGACGCACTCAAAATCCGTGAGAAAATTCTCTGCGATAAATTTTGCCCTCAAAGGATCTCCCGGCATCAATACCGTCTTTGCAATCTGTTCCTTAGCTGCTCCGATGTGTGGTGTAGGTGTTTTGCTCATAATTTGTTTCTCCTTCCATTTTTGGTTTTAGTGAATCAGGTCTGTCTCCCGATATGCCTTAAGTCTCTCGTACTGCTCCTGCGATATGCACAATTTGCTTCCCCGGCAGGAAAGGAACCCTTCCGCTTCCAGCTTCTGAATGCTCCTCTGTACCGTCCGCACGTTCATCCCGATACGCTGTGCAAGCTGTGCCTGGGTCTTTTGCAGAACATACTCTCCTGTCCCTTCCCATTTTCCGTAGGCCTGGGTCAGGTACAGAACCAAACGGTCCCTGCCGTTCAGGAGCAGATATTTTCTCTCGTGAGAAATCTCCTGCGCCAGCGTCTGTGCAAAGATCCGCGCCCGCATGAAGAGCGCCCTGCTGTCCTGCCTCATCCAGCGCATGTAACCGGCCGTGGGAATCTTTAGCGCTTCGCAATCCGTTACGGCGTGGATCGTGTTCTGAAACTCTGTCAGTCCAGCGAAAGGTTCATAGTCACCGACGATGATGATACTGAAACCCGAACTCTCCACAAAACTGTACACATTGCCTAACATCTGGATATCCGTTACGCTGATCTCTCCTTTGATGATTCCCCATACATAGCTACAGTCCATCCCTGCCTGCATGATTGTCTGTCCCCTTGGAATCCTCTCGTACTGTATGGTGTGAACCAGATCCTCAGGACAATCCTCAAAAAAATCCGTCAGGTACTGCCGCCGCTCTCCGCCCAATCTGGTGATCACCTCTGTCAATTCCTGCTTTGATTCCATTGTTCACCTCCTCCATTTTTACTATTTCCATATGCCGGTCTCAAAAATCGCCTCTCGCATTCGTCATATTTACCATTGCGCCCGCAAGTCATATCTATGTTATATACAATTTTTCCAATACAAGATACGACATGTGTCGTATTTTTTTGCATTTCATCTCCCATTCTCCGTTTTATACAATATCCCAAACATCGGATTGGATATTTTGCACAAAAAAAGGGAGCGCCTGCATCCGCTGATGCCTGTGCTCCGCTTCCTTACACGTTTCTCTTTAAAATACTTTCAAATATTTCTCGTACTCTTCATAGGTGGCCGTCACCCAGCCTTCCTCGTAATTAAAACCAATCTCCATGCCTTTTGGCGTATAAAAGACAATGATATCATCAGATTTAAAGTAATTCGTGATCTCCTGATCCGTCATGTAGGTCAGGTAAGTAATTTCCCCATTCTGTTCATCGCTCTTCTGCCTGAACTCCACGGAAAAATCATCGTCAACTGCAAGGATATCCCCATTGTCCAGAACGACTCCGTTCTTCATGTCAATATTAATGCTGCGCAGATAGACACCGCCGGTCCTGTCGTTGTACATCTCTTCCTGGTAAGCGATGCTCAGCTTATCCTCATCCATATAGGTCACATAGCCGATCAGGGAGGCCATAAAATAATTTTCCTCACTCTCCTTGACGTGGGACTCATACTCCTCCTCAAAGAGCGCTGTCATATCCTCCACTTCTGCTCTGATAACCTTGTTGATCTTATCCAGATTCGCTACGTTTTCTCCTGAAATAACAGGAATGGTAGCTGCTATTATGACATTTTCATAATCCGACTCATACTCATACTGCTCCAGCTCCACCTGATAGGTGAGGTCAGACCGAACTTCGTTGTGCAGATCATAATACTTGTCATTATATTCGGCATCAAAATCATACCCGCCATCGTAAAAATCGTCATAATCGAAATAATCATCGTAGAAATAGTCATCGTAGTCGTAATCAAAGTCATCATCGAAATCATACAAATCGTCATACTCATCGTAATCATAGTCATCATCGAAGTCATACACCTCACGGCGGAAATCTTCCTTCTCTTTTTCCGAGAGCAGATTTACTGCCTTGCTTGCCAGCGCAAACACCGCCACGAGAAAGAGAACGATAATGGCAATCACGATTCCGACAATCAGTCCTGCGTTCTGCTTTTTCTGAGGCATGGCATAGGGACTGTACGGATTATCGTAAGGCGGCTGTCCGCCATAGGGAGGCTGACCACCGTAACCACCGCCCTGCTGCTGGTTTCCGTAAGCAGACTGTCCACCGTAACTGCCGGCCGGACTCCCATAAGGAGACTGTGCGCCATAGCCGCCATTCTGACTGCCGCAAGAAGGCTGCGCACCATAACCGCTGCTTTGCTCCTGATTCCCGTAAGCAGACTGCACACCATAGCCGTTCTGTCCCTGGTTTCCGTATGGGGGCTGCATGCCATAGCCGCCTCCCTGCTCCTGATTCCCGTATGGGGGCTGCACACCATAGCCGCCCTGTTCCTGGTTCCCATAAGCAGGCTGTACACCATAGCCGCCATTCTGGCTCCCGTATGGAGGCTGTACGCCATAGCCGCCTTGCTCCTGATTCCCGTATGGGGGCTGTGCGCTGTAACCGCTGGCCTGTTCCTGATTCCCATATGAGGGCTGCACACCATAACCGCCATTCTGGCTCCCGTATGGAGGCTGTGCGCTGTAACCGCCTCCCTGCTCTTCATTCCCGTAAGGGGGCTGTGCGCTGTAACTGCCGGGCTGGTTTCCGTAAGTGAACTGACTATCCGCCTGGCTTCCGGAAAAGAGTCCGTGTGTGTCCGCCACAACTGCCGCAGGCTCTGTCTCCTCCACGACAACGGCCGTCTCCACCACTTCCGGCGTTGTATAAATATCTCTGCTGCTGTCAGATACATAGGGATCCGCATAGACCTCGTTTTCCCTGCCTGCGCCTCCCTGCATCCCTTCCAACTTGTCAGATTCGTTCATTCTTCTCTCCTTTGAGTTACCCTCTCTATTTTTCCTTGCCGCCGAAAGTCACTTCACTGTAATACTGCAGGATACATTCCCGCATCAGGGATAACGCCGCAGAAACCGTGCTCTCTCTGATTTTCTCCCGGCTTCCGTGGAAACGGCACTCTTTCACCGTCGTTCTTCCACACACATTACATGCGATATACACCAGTCCTACCGGCTTTTCAGGCGTCCCCCCGTCCGGCCCGGCAATTCCCGTGGTGGAGACGCTCACATCGGTTCTTGCAAGGGATGCCGCCGTCTTTGCCATCTCCCTGGCAATCTGCTCACTGACCGCCCCGTGCTTCATCAGAATATTTTTCTTGATACCCAAAAGCTTCCTCTTGGATTTATTGGAATAAGTCACATAGCCGGACTTGAACACCTCCGACACGCCGGGCACATTGATGAGTCTGGCGGAAAGCATGCCGCCTGTACAAGACTCCACCGTACATGCCGTCAGTTTATTTGCCGCAAGCAGATCCACCACGGACTTCTCCAGCGTCACCTCGTTATCGGTGGTATAAACATGATTGCCAAAGCGGCCTTTCAGCTCCTTGACCATAGGCTTCACAAGCTTTTTCGCCTCTTTTTCGTCCGGCGCCGTAGCTGTCACCCGAAGGTGTACCTCCCCGGTCTTGGCATAAGTCGCAATGGTCGGATTGTTCTGCGCACTGACCAGATCCTCCACCATACTCTCCGCCTTACTTTCGCCGACACCGCAGATTTTCACGGTCTGGGAATAAATGACGCCCGATGTAAGCCCCGAAAGATAAGGTATGATTGACTTTTCGAACATGGGTATCAGTTCCCCGGGCGGTCCGGGCATCAGCACTACATGCCTGTCGTTCTCCGCGATAATGATACCGGGAGCAGTGCCGCCGGGATTTTCCACCACGATACAGCCCTCCGGCACCATCGCCTGCTTCCAGTTATTCTCCGTGATCTCCATGTTACGCTCCGCAAAAAACTGCCGGATCGCTTCCCTGGAAGGCTCATGCAGGTACAGCTCCCTGCCCATCACTTTTGCCGCAGCCTCCTTGGTCAGGTCATCCTGCGTGGGGCCAAGCCCGCCGGACAGAAGAATGATATCCGCCCTGGTAAGCGCCAGCCGAATCGTCTCCATCAGTCTCTCTTCGTTGTCGCCGACCACATCCTGATGATAGCAGGAAAGCCCGAGTCCGGCGCATTTTTCCGCAAGATAGGCGGCGTTCGTGTTCACGATGTTTCCAAGCAGTATCTCTGTTCCGACTGCAATAATTTCAACTGTCATAGCCCATCACCCTCTTTGTCAAAAACACCTGTTTCATTTGTCCCTATTTACTTTTTGTTGTCCTGCATCACGCTCTTATTCTTGATCAGATAATCCACAAGCGATATCACCGTCAGAGCCAGCGCCACCCACATTACAATCTGTGTGACAAGGGCAAGCGGTGAAAGATCGGCAATCATCAGACAGATCATAAGAATCTGGAAGGTCGTCTTAAACTTCCCCCAGTAGCTGGCTGCAATCACCACTCCGTTGTCCGAGGCCACCAGACGGAACCCGCTGATAATAAACTCCCTGGCAATAATGACGATCACCACCCACGCCGGAATCCGCGCAAGTTCCACCAGACAGATCATCGCGGAACAGACAAGCAGCTTATCCGCCAGCGGATCCATAAACTTGCCAAAGTTTGTGACCAGATTATATTTTCTGGCGATATAGCCGTCCAGAAAATCCGTCAGACTGGCTATCACAAAAATGGCCAGCGCGATCCATTTGTCGTAAGCCGTGATATCAAACAGCAGAAGCACCACAAAAAACGGGATCAATATCACGCGAAATATCGTTAATTTATTCGGCAGATTCATCTTCCAACTCTCCCATCAGATCATATTCATGGGAACCTGTAATCCTCACCCGCACAAAATCGCCGGTCATCAGTTCCCTTTCCGTCTGTACAAACAAATAGCCGTCCACATCCGGCGCGTCCTTGTATGTTCTCGCCACATAGACGTCCTCGTCCGCCACTTTGCCTTCAATCATTGCCTGCACAAGGCGTCCTTCCATATCGGCCGCTGCCTCGAAAGCAATCTCCTGCTGCAACCCCATCAGCGCATCACAGCGCGCCTGTTTCACCTCATCGGGAACCTGGTCCGGCATTTCCGCCGCAGGTGTATCCTCCTCCTGGGAATAGGCAAAAACGCCCAGACGGTCGAAAGCCGTCTCCTCCACAAACGCAAGCAGCGCCTCGTAATCCTCCTCCGTCTCCCCCGGAAAACCTGCAATCAACGTGGTTCTAAGGCAGATATCGGGGATTTCCAGCCGCAGTTTCTTGACTATCTCAGTCAGTTCCCTCTGATCCGTCCTCCGGCCCATGCGCTTTAACACGGTGTCCGAAGCGTGCTGAATCGGTATATCCAGATAATGGCAGATCTTCTCCTCTCTCTGGATGACCCGGATCAGCGCATCGTCTATCTCCTCAGGATAACAGTACAGAATCCTGATCCATACAAGCCCCTCTATCCGGCACAGCTTTTCCAGAAGCTCCGGCAGCGCTTTATGTCCATAGATATCCTGTCCATATACCGTAGTCTCCTGCGCCACCAGAATCAGTTCCTTCACGCCCTGCTCTGAAAGCGTCTGCGCCTCCCGCAGCAGACTTTCCATCGGGACGCTCCTGTACGGGCCGCGCACTTTCGGAATGATGCAGTATGTGCAGTGCTTGTCACAGCCTTCTGCTATCTTAAGATAAGCATAGTGACCGCCTGTGGTCAGAATGCGCTTCTGCCCGGTAAGCGGTTTTTCGTCAAGACTATGGTAGCAGTCCTCCGCTTTTCCCGCAAGGGCCGCATCCAGAACCGCCGGCAGCTCTTCAATGGCAGATGTGCCGATCACGGCATCCACTTCTTCGATTTCCGTACGGATTTCTTCCCGGTATCTCTGCGCCAGGCATCCCGTCACAACGAGCGCCTTTATCTGCCCGCTTTTCTTAAGTTCCGCCATCTCCAGAATGGTGTTGACGCTCTCCTCCTTGGCATCCCCGATGAAACAGCAGGTATTCACCACAATGGCGTCCGCCTCGTCTTCATCATCCGTAAAACACCAGCCGCGCTCCGCAAGCATGCCGAGCATCATCTCGGAATCCACCAGATTTTTATCACATCCCAGAGACTGGAACAGTACCTTTTTTTCCATAGAATAAATACCCGTTACTCCCCGTCAGCGGCATCCGCCTCTGTTTCCGCCGCCTCTGCGCTCTCCTGTGCGCCTTCCGCCTCAGAAACTTCTGTTTCAGATTCCGCGGCATCTTCCGCCTCTTCCGCAAACTCATCCGTCAGAATCTGTATTTTGCCCTGATTCAGTTCCTCCACAGCCACAGATAACGGTTTTTTGCCTCTGCCGTCCACCAGCTCTTCATCCCCGGCGATGATCTGTCTCGCCCTCTTGGAAGTGGCCATCACGATCGAATAGCGGCTGCTTACTACCGGGTCTTCCCCCTCTTCCACTCCGCTGTTTACTACATTAATTAAATCTGCATAAGATGGATGTAACATTAATTCTCCTCCAATTCTCTTCTCATTTTCTTTATGAACGCTCCATTCCGCCCGGGCGCATGATGCGCTGCGGCGATAATTCCATGAAGTTCTTTCACACAAGTCTCTAAGTCATCGTTCACTACTATATAGTCGTATTCCTCAATGCCCTCGGCCTCTTTTGCCGCACGGCAGAGTCTCTTCTGGATGACCTCCTCCGTCTCCGTTCCCCGGCCAGAAAGCCTGCGGCGAAGCTCCGCAGCATCCGGCGTTGATACGAACAGCAAAAGCGCATCGGGATACTGCTCCTTAATCTTAAGCGCCCCCTGAATCTCAATCTCCAGAATCACATCCCGGCCTTTTGCCAGTTCCTTCTCCACATAATCCCGGGGCGTTCCGTAATAATTGCCGCAGTATTCCGCATGTTCAATCAGCGCGTGATCCGCAATCCGCTTCTCAAACTGTTCCCTGGACAGGAAAAAATATTCCCTGCCGTCCTCCTCCCCCGGACGCGGCTTCCTGGTCGTAGCCGAGATTGACAGCGCATAGCCGTCGTACTCCTCCACCAGCCGCTTCATCAAAGTACCTTTGCCTGCCCCCGAAAATCCAGAGACAACAATCAATATCCCTTCATTCCTCATCTGTCTGTCCATCCTCAGTCTGCGCCCTGCCTGATATGGTTTCCGGCAGAAGAGCCGAAAGCACGATCTGGCTGTTCTCCATCACCAGCACCGCCTTGGTCTTTCGCCCCTGCGTGGCGTCAATCGCCATTCCCGTCTCCTTCGCCTTCTGCACCATACGCTTCACCGGCGCGGAATCCGGACTGACAATGGCGATGATCTTCCCCGTGTTAACCACATTGCCAAAGCCTATGTGAATCAGTTTACCCATAGCAGCATTCCTATTCGATGTTTTGTATCTGTTCCCGGACCTTCTCGATCTCTGTCTTCAATTCGATGGCTCTGTTCGATGTCTCCAGATCAGTTGTCTTTGAAAGAATCGTGTTGGCCTCCCGGTTCATCTCCTGCGCCAGAAAATCCAGCTTGCGGCCAATGCTTCCGCCTTCCGTCAGATTTTCCTTCGTGGTATTGATGTGGCTCCGCAGGCGCACCAGTTCCTCGTCCACGCAGACCTTATCCGCAAAGATGGTCACCTCCGTCAGCAGTCTGGACTCATCAACCTGACTGTCCTCCAGAAGCTCCTTCACCTTATCCCGGAGCCTCTGCCTGTACTCCGCCACAATCTGCGGCGCACGGTGCTCGATAAATTCCACATTGGCCAGCATGGCGTTCAGCTTCGCAAGCAGATCATCGCGGATGTTTTCACCCTCCTTGATCCTCGTTTCCACAAAGGCTTCCGCCGCACCGCGCACAGCCTTCTCCAGGAACTGCCACAACTCCTTCTCATCGACATTCTGTTCTTCCATAGTCAGCACTTCCGGGTATCGGGAAAGGGTGGATACCCTCACATCGTTGTCCAGCGAAAAATCCTCCGACATCTGCCAGAGATATTTCATATATTCCGCCGCCAGCTCCCTGTTATACTTCACACAGAGATTAGACTCCGTCATATCCTCATAGGAAATGAAAAGATCCACCTTTCCCCTCTGGATATATTTTTTGAGTTCACTTCTGATAGCCGTCTCAAAAAAATTCAGTTTTTTGGGCATCTTAATGTTGACGTCCAGATATCTGTGGTTGACGGACTTCATCTCCACAGTGATCTTCCGCGCCCCCTCCATCACTTCACATCTTCCGAACCCGGTCATGCTTTTAATCATCGTCATATTCTTCTTCCCCCATAGTAAGCATACACGCGAAAAGACCCACGCATACAGCTTTTATTATAGTAGAAAGAGAAAAAATAGTCAAGAAAGAGAAACTTCGCATTCGAACCGCGGATGGCATGCCCAAAATACCCGCAGCGATTGAAAAGAACCGCCTTTTATGCTATAGTAAGGGGCGCACAGGAAAACAAGGAATCAGGGAGGAAATTATGGCATTTGACGGCATCACTATAGCAAATATCACAAAAGAACTGGCGGAAACGCTCACCGGCGGACGCATCTACAAAATCGCACAGCCGGAAAGCGACGAACTGCTTCTCACCATAAAAAATAACGGCAGTCAGTACCGTCTGCTGTTATCGGCGGACGCTTCCCTCCCCGTGGTCTATCTGACGGAAAATAACAAGCCCAGTCCCATGACCGCGCCCGGCTTTTGCATGCTGCTGCGCAAGCATCTCCAGAATGCCCGCATCACCGCCATATCCCAGCCGGGACTGGAGCGCGTTATCCATCTGCGCCTGGAACATCTGAACGAGCTGGGGGATCTATGCGAAAAGAAACTGATTGTTGAAATCATGGGCAAACACAGCAACCTGATCTTCTGCGACGACCAGGATCAGATCATCGACAGCATCAAACATATTTCCGGCATGATCAGCTCCGTGCGGGAAGTGCTGCCCGGCCGCCCCTATTTTATCCCCCAGACCCAGAATAAGTGGAATCCCCTGCGGTTTTCCGGCCGCTACATGGAAGAATGCTCCTCCCTCTTTCTCAGAACTCAGGAGGACAGTGAGCCGTTGACTTATGTAAACTTCTGCGCCCATATGAAGGAAAAGCCCATGCCGCTCTACAAGGCGCTCTATACCACTTACACCGGGCTTTCCCCCATCATCGCCCAGGAGCTCTGCTACCGGGCAGGCATTGATGCGGACATGCCCGCCAACGTGCTGGAGGACGCTGCTCTGCGGGCAGTGTGTAAAACCATGACAGATATGATGGAACAGACCGCCGCCGGGAACTTTTCCCCTGTCATCATCTATGACGGCCGGGTACCCGTAGAATATGCGGCGTTTCCCCTGACCCTCTACAGCGATAAAACCTCACAGGCCTTCTCCTCCGTCAGCAGCGTACTGGAACGCTACTATGCGGAGCGGAGCGTGGTGACCCGCATCCGTCAGAAATCCGTGGATCTGCGCAAGATCGTCCAGACTGCCCTGGAGCGCAATATCAAGAAATACGATTTACAGATGCGGCAGATGAAGGACACGGAGAAGAGGGACAAATACAAGGTCTACGGCGAACTGATCAACACCTACGGCTACAACGTAGCGCCGGAAGCCAAGTCGATGGAGGCATTAAACTACTATACCAACGAGACGATCACCATCCCGCTGGACAACACTCTGACGCCGCAGGAAAACGCGCAGAAATATTTCGATAAATATGGGAAACTGAAGAGAACCAACGAAGCGCTCTCAGAGTTGACCATCCAAGTCAAAGAAGAGATCGAGCATCTGGAATCCATCCTTGCCGCGCTGGACATCGCCATGCAGGAGGAGGATCTGGTACAGATTCGCGAAGAGCTGATCGAGAGCGGCTATATCCGCAGAAAGGGCGGCTCCAAAAAGGTAAAAATCACCAGCAGACCCTTCCACTATGTGAGCAGCGACGGCTTTCATATCTATGTGGGAAAAAACAACTTCCAGAACGACGAGCTTACCTTTAAATTCGCCAACGGGGGCGACTGGTGGTTCCACGCCAAACAGATTCCCGGTTCCCATGTAGTCTTAAAGACAGAAGGAGCCGAGGTGCCGGACCGCACCTTCGAGGAGGCCGCAAGACTTGCCGCCTACTATTCCAAGGGGCGCGAACAGGACAAGGTAGAAATCGACTATGTACAGAAGAAACATGTAAAGAAGCCCGCCGGAGCCAAACCGGGCTTTGTGGTGTACTACACCAACTACTCTATGGCGATCGACTCCGACATCTCAGGTCTTTCTGAATTATCCTAAAAGCCGTCCGCCGAACTCTTTCCGGCGGCTCACTCTGCACGGTACAGTCTTCCGGCCTGCGGCCTCATCAGAGAGGCTTTAAGGCTGGCTTACCTGCACCTGACTGCCATCGGATATGGCTGTGACCGTCCCCTCATCCGTGTAATACGCCTCGCACCCATAATCACCCAGCAGCTCCACCGTCTCCTCCTCCACACGCAGACGCTCCGGGTCTGCGGTGAGGACGGCATAACGGGGCTTAGCCATCTCAAACAGTGTTTCCAGATTCTTTGTATAGTTCCCGTGGTGCGGCATCTTGATCAGATCGTACCGCTCCGCCGCCGCATCGGACAAAAGGAACTCCCCCGTCCGCTGTTTTTTCGCATCTCCCATGAGCAGAAACCGATTCTCCCCATTCGTAACACACGTTATCAACGAGTAGTTGTTGTCATTCTCATAGACGCTCTCCCGGGGCGCATCCACATAAAAGGCAATCCCCTCCAGTGTAAATGCATAAGCCCGCCGCAGCCTGCGGCTCTTTGTATCCGTCTCTTCCAACGCCCGCATCAATGCGAGGTATTCCTCCGAGTCTTCCTCGTAATCCGGCATCAGCACACAGCCCACCTCATACCGGGAAACCAGATCCGCCGCGCTGCCGATATGGTCCTTATCGAAGTGGCTCAGAATCAGATATTCGATCCGCTTCTTCCCCTGTTCTTCCAGAAAGCTGCAGATCACCGCCGCATCGTCCGCATCCGCCGCATCGTTCACCACAACGCTCTCTCCCGCTTCTATCACGATACAGTCCGATTTGCCCGTATCCAGGAAGGTCATCTTCAGTAAATCGCCAGTTTCCTCTTCCCCCCCGCTGCAGCCTGTTGCAAAAAGCGCGAGGCACAGAAAAATTGTCAATAGCCAGTTCCTTTTTCTCATATCGATGCCCGCCTCTTTCTCCGCCTTTTCTTTTTTCTCCTCTTCTTTTTCCTTTTTCCCGTTCCTTCCGGCTTATCTGATAACAAATGCAATTTTTCAGCAATATGCACAAGCGTGTACCCTCTGGGAAAAGCCTGCAGCTCCTCGCGGCTTACCCCTCCAACCAGAAGCAGCACCGCGCCGTATACGCACACCCCGATGCCGATGGCAGCTAACAGCACCAGCCGGCTCACAGGGATCAGCAGGATCAGTCCGTGATAAACGCCAAAAGCCGCTGCTCCCATGATGACCGCCGCAAAAAGCGGTTTCAAAAACAATTTAACCACATCCACGCGGTATTCCAGATGCTTTCTCACGGACAGATGGTTTAAGACACACATTACCAAGGAATAGATGGCGTTTGCCGCCGCCAGCGCATATAATTCCAGATCCGTGTAGAGCAGAAGCGCGATCAGACCCGCCACCTGGATCACCAGCGCCACCGCCGCATGTATGACCGGCGTATTGACTTTCCCTATGCCCTGTAAAACCGCGTTGGTCAGCGTGGAAAGGCTGTAGAGCACCACAGTCACAGCCAGCGCCGCCAGCAGACCGGACGCAATATCGAGTGATTCCTTCTGGGGAAAGATAAACTGCATGATAGGTTTGGGCAGTACGGCAATCCCCACCGCCGCTGGAATCGCGATCAGCATGGTCATCTGTATCGCCCGCGTGACCTGTTTTCTCGTCTGGGCGATTGTCCCCTTCACATAGGAGGCCGCCACGCCGGGTATGATGGCGGAAGACATGGCCGAGGCAATGGCAATCGGAATGTTTACCACCGCCACCGCCAGCCCCGAGAAGATGCCGTAATGATTGCTTGCCAGTATGGCGTCTACCTTCTTATAATCCATGATATGGGAGTAAATGGTCATATTGACCACTGTCGTACAGTTGTAGAAAAAGGTGCTCAAAATGAAGGGCGTGACAATCGTAAAGATCACCTTGAAAATCTCTCTGTAGCTCTCCTCATGCCAGGATTTATCGCGCTCCACCCGTCTTTTGAGCACGCTGCCGTTGAGACGGTACATGCCGAACATGAAAAGAAGGCCGGTCAGCACGCCCGCGCCGGTTCCCAGAGCCGACCCCGCCGAGCCATAGATGGCGCGCGTGGTAGCGTCCCCATCCACAACCAGCCCGATCAAAAGCTTCGCTGCCAATATACTGACCGCCGCGTTTAAAATCTGTTCAATGACCTGGGAGATGGAAGTGTGCACCATAGAACCGTGGGCCTGGAAAAACCCGCGCAGTACACCTAAGAATCCAGAAAAAAAGATAGTCGGCGACAGCACACGAAGCGCTATCACCGCATTCTGATTTTTCCCCACCAGAAAAGGCGCCCCCACGAAAGTCAAAACCGAGGCGGCGCCGCCTACCACCAGAACATAGAGAAGTGCACAGACAAAAACTCTCTGTGCATTCCGATATTCCTTGAACGCAAGCCGCTGGGCGATCACCTTGGAAATCGCCGAGGGGATGCTGTAGGAGGAAATCAATAATATAATTGTATAGATATTGATCGCCGCATTGTAATACCCGTTGCCCTCAATCCCGATGATGGAGAGGAGCGGGCTTCTGTATATCAGACCGATCACTTTGACGAGCATCCCGGCTGCCGCCAGAATGCCCGCCTGAAACACAAACGTGCTTTTTTTCTTCGGATCTTCCATGTCCCTATCCAATCAGCCAGTCATACATTTCCTGATATTTCTTCGCGGATACATGCCATGAGAAATCAGCCGCCATAGCTCTGTCCACGATCTTATTCCATTCACGCTTCTTGTCATAGTAGATATGTTCTGCGTAACGGATCGTACCCAGCATCTCATGGGCATTGTAATTTGTGAAGGAAAAGCCCGTACCGCTGCCTTCATACTCATTATATGCCTGTACGGTATCTTTCAGACCGCCTGTCTCACGCACAATCGGCACCGTGCCGTAGCGCAGGGACATCAGCTGGCTTAAGCCGCAGGGCTCGAAGAGCGACGGCATAAGGAACGCATCGCTGGCCGCATAGATCTTGTGGGAAAGCGCATCCGAATAGTAAATATTGGCTGACACCTTACCGTGATACTTCCAGTCAAAATGACGGAACATATTCTCGTACTGCTCTTCACCCGTGCCGAGCACCACAATCTGTACATTATCCTGACACAGCTCATCCATGATATAGGCAATCAGATCGAAACCTTTCTGTCCCGTCAGTCTTGACACAATGCCGAGCATCATAGCCTTATCATCCTGGTTTAAGCCGAGCTCCTCCTGCAGGGCGCGCTTGTTCTTCCCTTTTTCCTTGCGGAAGTTAGCCGCATTGTACTTGAAATCTATATGCTTATCCGTCTCCGGGTTAAATTCATCATAATCAATACCGTTCACGATACCGCGCAGATCTCCCGCCCTGGCGCACAGCAGACCGTTCAGGCCCTCGCCGTAGAACGCCGTCTTGATCTCTTCGGCGTAAGTGTCGCTGACCGTGGTGATGGCGTCCGCATAAACCAGACCACCCTTTAAGAGATTCGCATCCTTATATGCCTCCAGCTTATCCGCCGTAAAGAAATATCCCGGCAGGCCGGTGATCTCCTTAACCTCCTTGACGCTCCACTTGCCCTGGAATTTCAAGTTGTGGATGGTCATGGCAGTCTTAATGCCACGGTAGAACTCCCCGCCCTGGAAACGTTCTTTTAAGTACACCGGAATCAAGCCGGTCTGCCAGTCATGGCAGTGAATCAGATCAGGTCTGAAATCAATCACCGGGAGAATGCACAGCGCCGCCTTACAGAAAAAAGCGTACTTTTCAATCTCAAACAGCGCATTGTCGCTGTAAGGCTGAAAGCCGTTAAAATAACTCTCGTTATCAATAAAATAATACTTCACCCCGTCGACTTCTGCTTCGAGGATTCCCACATACTCCTCTTTCCAGTGAAAATCCATGTAGAAATGGGTCTTGTAGGTGAGTTTATCCTTCATTTCCTGTTTCATGCAGGTATACTTCGGCAGAATCACCCGCACATCAAAATACTTTTTGTCAATACACTTGGGCAGAGAGCCGACCACGTCCGCCAACCCGCCTGTTTTGATAAAAGGTACGCCCTCCGACGCGACAAATAAAATGTTCTTCATACCAACCCTCCAACTGTAGCTTGCTATTCTTACATGCAGGAGTTCTTATGAACTCCTAAACAACAGTATACAATATTTCGGGTAGCAATAAAAGGATTATTTTGAATTTTGTGGAACGTTAGAATTTATCACCGCCTGTACTGCAGACGGATCTTGTCCGCAATCAGCGCGATAAACTCCGAGTTGGTCGGCTTCCCCTTTCCTGTGTTGATCGTATATCCAAAAAGCGCATCGAGTGTCTCCATCCGTCCCCTTGACCAGGCCACCTCTATGGCATGGCGGATGGCGCGTTCCACCCGGCTCGGCGTCGTCTGGTATTTTTTCGCTATCGTAGGATAGAGGATCTTCGTGATGGAGCTTAGCATCTCCACATCCTCCACCGACATCATAATCGCTTCCCGCAGATACTGGTATCCCTTGATATGGGCCGGCACCCCGATCTCATGGATCATGTCCGTCACATCCTTCTCCAGATCCCGTTCCTCTGCTTCCGATACTTCCAACGCTTCCTCTGCTTTTTCCTGTTTCTCTTTGCCCGGCTCGCCCGAAGGAACCGTTATCAGAATACGAAATTCCTTGTTTGCACGGATCAGATTATCCAGTATCCGATAAACCTGCTCCTGATCTCCCGCCGCCGTCACATTTAATGTCTCCATCTGTTTCCTCCATTTTCCCCTTTTAATCGCCAAAACTTCTCCTCTCAATTATTATAAACGCTCCCGGGGATATGGGGAATATTTAGGCATCGCATTACATGACGATCCGTTTCACAGACTCCCGTTCAATCAGCCTGCATGGAATGCTCCGCTCCAGAACCGCCTTCGGCACACTGTCTTCGTCCAATTCCAGCCTCTCCAGCAGAATGGCAGCCGCTTCTGTCCCTATTTCGGCAAGCGGAATCTCCATTGTCGTCAGTCCGGGACTACAGAACTGGGCCAGTTCGTGATTGTCAAACCCCACCACGGAAATATCCTCTCCCACCCGGATACCGCGCTCCTCGAAATATCTGCACATACCGCCCGCCATGCGGTCGTTCATACAAAAAACGGCCGTCACGCCCTCCTTCACCAGACTGCCCGCCAGCTCATAGCCGGATTCCTTCTCCCAGTCTCCATAGCGCACATATCCGGGATTATACAAAATGTTTTCTTCAAAGAGCGCTCTCTGATAGCCTCTCAGGCGGATTCTGGTATGTATGTTATTTTCCCGGCCTCCCAGAATACCGATCCTGCGGTGTCCCATAGAGATCAGATATCTGGTCATCTCACAGGCCGCCAGCTCATCATCGATCACTACAGCAGGCGTATGCGCCGAGCGGGTATAGGCGTAAGCCATCACCGTCGGAATCGGCATGGCATCCGAAAAATACCTGATATTTCTGGCATGCCCCGCAATGTAGAGCAGGCCGTCCACCCTGATAGACAGCATCTCCTGCATGACGGCAGTAACCACGGAACGGTAAGCGCTTTCATTGTCAAACCAGCTTTCTCCCCATCTGGCATACAGACGGAGATTCTGGATCATCGTTCTGTATTTTTTCTTCTCACAGTACGCCATAACTCCTTCCAGGATAGCCGGCGTGGTAAACTGCGCAATATCCTCCGCGACAATGCCAATGATATTGGTTCTCTTCTTTCTCAGTCCTCTTGCCGCGTAGTCCGGGCGGTACCCCTTCTCCCGGACAGCTTCCAGCACTTTCTTTCTTGTCTCCACTCCCACATTAGCCCTTCCGTTTATGACATTAGATACCGTTGCAACAGAAACGCCGCATTCTCCCGCAATCTCCTTGATTGTTACCATAACCCCTTTTACCTTCTCTCCTTTCCTCCTAATTTGATCGGTTTCCTCATCTGTTTTGTCACTTACAATGACAAATGGACGCAGGTTACACGCCTGCGCCCATTCGCTATTGTAAACTCCCCCTGGATTTATCTGTGGAATCTCCCGACAATCTCTCCAAGGTGATCCGCCATATCCCTGTTCTGTATGGATTGATCCTGCGTTTCCTCTGCTATCACAGCCGTTGTCTCATTCTTCTCCACAATGGTACCGATGGCAATCTGGTTCTCAGCCATAATCACACTCACATTGCTTGCATTTTCAGCTATCTGTGCCACGGAACTCTCCAGCCTTCCGACTGCTGCAAGCATCTCGTCCAGCTTATCCTTGATTCCGCTCACCGACTGGCTGTAATCTGTGGACTTCTCCGCAAAGCCCTTGAACTGCACCACCACCTCCTGCTCGATAAAGGAAATGATGGATTCAAAGCATGTATTCACGGTAGCGATACTGCTGTTGGCCTCTCCGCAAATATCCTGAATGGAGGAGGCGGTCTCCTTGGACGTCTCCGCCAGGTTTGCAATGGAGCCGGCCACCACAGCAAAGCCTCTGCCAGCCTCCCCGGCTCTTGCCGCCTCGATAGAAGCATTGAGAGACAGCAGATTGGTCTTGCCTGCTATACTTAAGATCTCTGCCGCCAGTTCGTTGATCTTCGTCAGACTCTTGAGCTTCTCGATCGCTTCCTCAACGGCAGCCTTCGTCTCTCCCAGCTTTTCCTCCCCGTTCCGATAGGCAAAATCCGCTTCGTCCTTCATATCTATGGCGCTCCCGATCACCTCATCGCTTGTAGACACCGAAGACTGAATCCCATCCAGAATAAGATCTACCAGATGGTTGATGCTGTCTATCTCTGAATTGACATTCTGGACAAGCGTATTCGTGTTATCCATGGATGCCGACAGTTCCTCTGTAGCCGCGATGTTATCCGAAGTATCGTCCGCCAGAGACTGGGCCGAACTACGCATGCTCTCCGCTTTCTCGTTGAGGGAACGGGAACAGTCATTGAGGGTGTCCGATATGGCCTGCAGGGAATGGATCAGCCCGTCAGTGGCCTCAGCGATACAGCCAAGCTCATCGCTCCGCTGGATATGTTTCTGAATGACCAGATTATCCGCTATATTAAACTGCTGCAACGCCACAATGCTCTCCTCGATGGCTCTCAGCGGTTTCATAAGCCCTCTGATAATCACGCTGGAAACCACAAGCAGAACCACAAGCGCTGCTGCCCCCATATACATCATAATGCGTTTCAGCCTGTCAGTCGTCGCAAAAATCTCCTCCGATCTGTCAGATACAATAAAGAGCCAGCCCCGGTTCGCCATATAATAGTAGGTGGCGATATTTTTCCTGCCATCCTTCGTATACTCCGTAAATCCCATGTCGTTTGCAGCAGTTCCGGCGTACTGCGCGCACAGCGTGTGGATATATTCCTCCTCTGCCTCAGTTCCAACCTTCTCACTATCCTCACAGAATATGTACTGGGCGCTTGCCGCATTTACCATGCAGTATTCCGCATTCTCCATACCCTGCATGGTAAGGGAATCCAAAACCTGAATCAGTCCTGTGGTGAACACACCGCCGCCCACCAGGCCGACAGGACTGCCATTTTCATCAAAGACCGCGCGGTATATGGATACGATCTGCTGACCGCTGGCGGGTGAGATGATAATGCCTGTATTATATACGCCGTCCGCCGCGAGCAGCGCATCCTGCAGCGCCTTGAGCGGCTCCCCCTCCCGGGTGGTGATTCCCACCACCGCGGCGTTGGTGTGAGCCAGCACATGGGTGTTCCATTCGCTCACATAAAGTCCTTCCAGATTACTCACGTCAGCCGAAAACTTTTCCGTATAAGCCTGCGCGGCCGCCACCGCCGCTTCATCGGTTGGATTTTTCAGAACCGCCAGAATCTCTCCTGCCCGGCTGTAAGCCGTGAGCGTCTGCTCTACTTCCTGCACATAATTCTCAATAATCCGGCTGCGTTCCTCCACCACCGTCTCCATGCTGTTTGTAGTGCTCCGTCTCGTATCATTGGTAATCGCATTGCCGATAAAGAGCACCATAGCTGCCATAACAATAATCTGCACCGTCAAAATACAAGCTGTAATCTTCGTACTCAGTCCAAACTTCACTCTTTTCATGTCTTTCGCTCCTTGTCCTGATTGATTATTCGAGTTGTATGATAGTAGATTAAACGTTTTACTGCTATTAGAAAATTATATAAAGAAATCTCTTTCTTTGTCAACCTTTGTCAATAGGAAATTTGATATAATTTTTCTTTGTACAGCACGTCAGTGCGTCAACATCTCTTCTATAAAGATCCCATACCCCTTTGTGGAATCATTTACCAGCACATGGGTCACTGCTCCTACCAGCTTCCCGTTCTGGATGATGGGGCTTCCGCTCATCC
This sequence comes from uncultured Lachnospiraceae bacterium, assembly GCA_910579285.1. GTDB lineage: Bacteria > Bacillota > Clostridia > Lachnospirales > Lachnospiraceae > UBA3282. Next base: position 102,697 of record CAJTTT010000004.1, read on the forward strand.
CCTGGATGATCCCGCCTGTCAGCATCAACAGTTTCTCGTCCACCACCCGGATCACAATTCCCCGGTTGACATTCTCGTGCTCCAGATTGACTTCCACAATCTCCACATCATAAAACTCCGGCTCCCCGGAGACCGAGCAGATAATCTGGGCCGGTCCCATCTCAATCTCCTGCTTCAAAGCGATAGGCACCGGCTCATAGACGGAGTTTGCCACCAGCTCCTCATCGCAGACACCGAATATCCCTTCCGCCGTATTTTCTGTAATCTCACCGATCACATTATCACTGTCGTATTCAATGTATCCCGTCAGTTCCCCGGGCGCGCCGTTAGCGCCTCTGGTAATACCTACAATCTCCGTCCTGTAGAGTGTTCCCTCCTCCAGATTCATCAAAATGGATGTGTCCACATCGTTGATGCCGTGTCCGAGCGCGCCGAAGGTGCTGTCTGTGCCCTCATAAGTCATGGTGCCGATTCCCTGGGCATTATCCCGTATCCAGATTCCCAGCTTCCACTCCTCCATCCGATTTTTTCCGGCATTGATGCAAACATCCGTTATTTCATTATTTCTCCTGATGGTGAGCACCATGTCCTCCCCTTCAGAATCCTCCACCAGGCGGATAAACTGTTTCTTATTTTCCACAGGCTCCCCGTTGCTCTCCAGTATATAATCTCCCTTCTGCAGCACATACTTGGCCGGAGATATGGTCTCTCCTCCGCTGTTTTCGAACTCACCGATGCCAACCACCAGCACGCCGTCGGTCTTTACATAGATACCGATGGGAATGCCGGAGGGTATCAGCATTTTATCCTGGATCACCTCGATATCCACATTCTTATAGGGAAGTACGCCAAACAGCTTCAGATTCATCTGGTATGAGTCAATCTGATTCGCCTTCAGCTTTACCGTCCGCGCAAAATCCACATGAATGCTGTCTGCGCTGTTTTCCTCCCCTGCCAGTAAAAATGCCTCATCCTTCTCATCCACGTCTGTCACGGAAGCCACAGGAGCCGCCTCCTCGGGTATACGGTAAATCTCCCCCGAAACCGGCACCCGAAAGTCAAATTCCTGCTCCACCCCGGCCCGGATCCTGATCTGCGACGGGATCTTATTCCAATAAGAAAAATAGATCGAAAAAAGAAGCGCGGCGATGCCTGCCAAAAGCAGCAGCCACAAAAAACCCCGGTATTTTCTCTCCTGTTGCTCAGTCATATATATCGAATTGCTCACTCTTCACATTCCTCTCCTGCTTTATTCTGTGTGTACGACACGAAAGGACACACTTTACAGTATGTCCTTTCTAGTATGTGAAGAATCCGATTTTTTAATGTTATATTATTTGGTTTTTCCTGCCAATTCTTTCATTTCCTGCGCATTTTTTATGGCGCTCTCCGTAATCACGTCGCCGCCGAGCATTCTGGCAAGTTCCTCCACGCTCTCTTCCTGCCCCAGTTCTCTGATTCTGGTAATGGAACGGTTGTCCTCCACCTGCTTCTCTATCACAAAATGAGTGTCAGCCATCGCCGCAATCTGGGGCAGATGGGTAATACAGATCAACTGGTGGCCTTTTGCTAAAATTCCCATTTTTTCCGATACTTTCCACGCCGTTCTGCCGCTGATCCCGGTGTCAATCTCATCAAAAATCAACGTCTCGATCTCATCCTTATCTGCAAGGTGCGTTTTGAGCGCCAGCATCATGCGGGATAGTTCTCCTCCGCTTGCCACCTGTGAAAGTTCCCTGACCGGCTCTCCCGGATTCGTGGAAATCAAAAACCGCACCCTGTCAAACCCGTTTTCGGAAAGCCGCTCCTCCTCGGATTCCACCTGAATCTCGAAAACTGCCTGTCCAAAATTGAGATCTTCCAGTGCCCCGCGCATTTTTTCAGAAAGCGTCTGTGCATTTTCCCGGCGCAGGCCGGAAATCTCCTGTGCCAGAACAATCGCTTCCTCCTTCAGCGCTGCCGCCTCCTTTTCCAGAGCCGCCCTGTAAGCGTCATAGTCCTGATACTTTTCCAGTGTCTCCAGCGCGCGCTCCCGGTATGCCAGAACTTCCTCCACCGTATTTCCATATTTTGACTTTAAGCGGTTCAACAGGTTCAGGCGCGTTTCCGTCTGCTCAAACAGCCCCGCGTCAAACTCCAGCCCCGAAAGGTATTCCGCCATTCCTCTGTTATAGTCGTTTAAAAGACTGTCAATGTCCAAAAGCTGCTTTTCGTACTCCTGCAGCGTCTCATCGTAGGAAGACACAGACCGTATTTCCCGGATCGCCCTGGCAATCACACTGCCGGCCCCGCTGTTCTCGTAGCCGCACAGAGCATGGGCGCTGACCGCCGCCTCCTCGATCTTTCTGGCGTTGCTCATCCGCTGGTAGGCCCGCTCAACCTCTTCATCTTCTCCCGGCACAAGAGCCGCCTCCTCAATCTCCCGGCATTCAAACTCCGCCAGGGAGCACTCTCTCCGGCGTGTCTCCTCATCCATTTCATTCTCGGACAGTTCCCGGCGCTTGTCACGATACTTTCGGTAAATGCCGCACAGCCGCTCCTTTTTCTCCGAAAGTCCGCTTCCTGCGTAGGCGTCCAATATTTCAAGCTGTTTCGCTTCCTTTAATAGCGACTGGTGCTCATGCTGCCCGTGAATATCAATCAGAATCTCCGAGAGCTGTCTGAGCTGTTTCGCCGTCACTGTCTCTCCACAGACTTTACACTGACTGCGGTTTTCCATAATCTTCCTCTGCAGGATAAGCTGTCCCTCCTCCAGGGAAAACTCCATTTCCTGAATGGCTTTGATCTGTGCAGGGTCCTCCACGGTAAATACCAGTTCTACCAGCGCGTACTCCGCCCCCGAGCGGATCATCTCCTTATCCGCCTTGGCGCCAAGCGCCAGATTGATGGAACCGATGATAATGGATTTTCCGGCGCCCGTCTCGCCGGTCAGAATATTGAGTCCGCCGCCGAACGTAACCTCCGTCTCGTCAATCAAAGCCAGATTTTTCACATGTAAACTCTGTAACATTCTACCCTCTTCTCACACTATTCTGCCGATCTTCTCCATCACGGTCCGGGCATCCTGCTCGCTCCTCATCGCCATCATCACCGTGTTGTCCCCGGCGATGCAGCCCACGACCTCCTCAATTTTCATGGCGTCCACCGCCGCCGCCACAGCCATCGCCATGCCCGACACGGTCTTCAGCACCAGGAGATTTTGCGCCAGATCCATAGAAAGATACCCTTCCTTCAAAACCCTTCCGTACTTATCCCCCAGATGCACTTCCTCCCCGCCGAAAGCCACATATTTCTGCCGTCCCCTGCCGTTTGGAATTTTGGAAAGCTTTAATTCTCTGATATCCCGGGAAACGGTAGCCTGCGTGACCTCGTATCCGTCCGCCCGCAGCCGCTCCACAAGCTCCTCCTGGGTTTCTATCTCAAACTGTGTAATCAGCTCCGTGATCTTCTCGTGCCTCTTCTTTTTCATAACACGCTCTCAAATCCTCTTCTATACTTCACTCATTTTTTTGTGCAGCACCGCCAGAAAACTCTCCGTGTTCAGCCTCACAATCCCTGTGGTCTTGTCCGCGCGGTGGATCACAATGCGGTCTCCCGTCTGAAGCGTTACCGTATTGCTGCCGTCAAAATTGGCCTCCACCATCTGCGCTTTCCCATCCTTCCCCTCGGGAATCTCCACCGTAATCTCATCCTCCGGCGAAAACACAATGCTTCGGGTATTTAACGTATGCGGACAGATCGGCGTCAGAAGCAGCAGTCTGGCCGACGGCTCCACAATGGGCCCGCCCGCCGAAAGATTGTAGCCTGTAGAGCCCGTTGGCGTGGCCACAATCACACCGTCCGCACAATAGTCCTTCAAAAAACGGTCATTCACATAAATGCGCACGTTCAGAATCTGTAAGGGGCCGCACCGGGAAATCACAATATCATTCAGAGCATACCGCTCCTCCTTCCCTGTCATCACCCTGCCGGAAAGCATCATCCGCTCCTCCCGGACATAATCATCCTGAAAAAGCTTCTCCACAGCCTCCTCGGCACAGGCGCTCTCCACCTCCGCCAGATATCCCAGCGTACCGAGATTGATTCCCAGAAGGGGGATATCACTGTCCATCATATTTCCCGCTGCCCGGAGCAGCGTTCCGTCCCCGCCAAGCACCAGCGCACAGTCCACCCCGGCCATTCCGCCTTCCGCCAGCGCCTGCCTGTCGTTCTTGACGCAGACGGCCTCCCCGCCATGTTTTTCAATCATGGCCGCTATTTTTTTCGTAAACGCTCCCTCGGGATCCTTCACCTCGTTGGTAATCAGATAAAACCTTTTCATCTGCTATTTCGCCTCATCCAGCGCGCCGTGCGCCTCCTCAACCAGCTCTTCCACCTGTCTGGTCTGTTCCTCGTTACGCGAAAGCCCTCCTCCGGCCATAGTCAGCGCAAACAGCGCGTCAATTGCCTCCTTTTCTGACATGTCCAGAATCTCCATCGGAATTTCCTCCCGCTTTTCCAGCCACATCAGATACTCAATGTTCCCCTCCGGCCCTTTAATCGGCGAATAGGTAAGCCCTTTCACCGAAAAGCCGATCAGATCTGCGTAATCAACGATCCGCCGCACCACCTCAATATGCACCTGCCGGTCCCGCACCACGCCCTTTTTTCCAACCTTGTCACGGCCAGCCTCAAACTGGGGTTTAATCAGGCAGACCATCTCTCCCCCCTGCCGCAGAAGGTTTCTCGCAGGAATCAGTATCTTGGTGAGGGAGATAAAGGAAACATCCACCGACGCAAAGTCGATGGGCTCTCTGATATCCGCATCCGTCACATATCGGAAATTGGTCTTTTCCATACAGACCACCCGCTCGTTGTTTCTAAGTTTCCAGTCAAGCTGTCCATGCCCAACATCTATGGCATACACCTTTCCCGCACCGTTTTGCAGCATGCAGTCCGTAAACCCGCCCGTGGAGGCGCCGATATCCATACAGACCTTATCCTGTAACGTGATTGGAAACTGCCCGATGGCCCGCTCCAGCTTAAGGCCGCCCCTGCTCACATAGGGAAGCAGTCTGCCTTTCACTTCAATTTTTATCTTCGTCTCGTCAAACAGGGTACCTGCCTTATCTTCCCGCTGGTTATCCACAAACACATTTCCCGCCATGAGGAGCGCTTTCGCTTTCTCCCTTGAGGGCGCATGCCCCTGCCTGACCAGAATCACATCCAGTCTTTCCTTCATAATCCCTGCTTACCTGTCTCAGCCCGGTAAGCCGCAGCCACCTTTTCTTCCACGGACACCGCGTCAATGCCTGTCTCCTGCTTCAGAAGTTCCACATTTCCATGCTCCACATACTCATCTGGAATGGCAATGCCAAGCACCCTTGTCCCGCTGTCAAGAGAATCCACATACTCTCTCACCCGGTCACCGAAGCCGCCGCTCGCCACATTCTCCTCCATCGTGACGATCAGTCTGTGGGTTTTACACGCTTCCCGGATCAGCTCCTCATCGATGGGCTTCACAAAACGGGCGTTTGCCAGCGAACAGGAAAACCCTCTCTCTTTCAGTTTCTCCCGCACCGTGAGCGCAACTTTCACCATACTGCCCACCGCCAGAAGCATAATCTCTTTCTCCTCAAACAAAACCTCGCTCTTCCCATAGACTATGGGCGCCCTGTACTCTTTCAGACCGTCAAAGGCCTCACCTCTCGGATAGCGGATGGCAATGGGAGCGCCAAGTTCCACCGCAAACTTAATCATATCGGAAAGCTCCCACTTATTCTTGGGCGCCATCACATGCATATTCGGTATGGACGACAGATAAGACAGATCAAACAGCCCCTGATGTGTCTCCCCGTCGCTCCCCACAAGTCCTGCCCTGTCGATACAGAATACCACGGGCAGATTCTGGATGCAGACATCGTGCAAAATCTGATCATAGGCTCTTTGCAGAAAGGAGGAGTAGATCGCCACAATAGGTTTTAGGCCTCCAGCTGCAAGCCCCGCCGCAAAGGTCACCGCGTGCTCCTCCGCGATTCCCACGTCAAAGAACCGCTCCGGGTACATATTGCGGAACCGCTTCAGCCCCACGCCGTCCGGCATGGCTGCCGTGATCGCCACCACTTTCTCATCCCGCTGCCCAAGCTTGCACATAACCGTAGAAAAGATGTCCGTATAATTCGCCTTCGCCTTGGGCGCGCTCGGAATGCCCGTCTCAATGTCAAAAGGCTCCGCACCGTGGAATCTGGCAGGATGCCTCTCCGCTGGTGCATATCCCCTGCCCTTCTGGGTAATGACGTGAACAAGCACCGCCTTTTTAACCTTCCGCGCCTCCCGGAATATATGTACCATCTCCTGGATATTGTGACCATCCACAGGTCCGAGGTATGTAATGCCCATATCTTCAAAGAACATCCCCGGGACAACCAGATGCTTAAAGCTGCTCTTGGCGCGTCTGATCTGGCTTACCACTTTATCCCCGTACTTCGGTTTGCCGCGCAGGGAATTATAAATCCCCTCCTTCAGGTCCAGATACATGTCCGCCGTCCGAATATTGTTCAGATACTTGGAAACCCCGCCGACATTCTCGGAAATAGACATATTATTATCGTTCAGTACAATAATGAAATTGGTCTCCAGCCGGGACGCATTGTTTAACGCTTCATAGGCCATACCGCCTGTGAGCGACCCGTCTCCGATCACGGAAACGATGGTGTTATTCTGTCCCTGGATATCTCTCGCCTTCACCATGCCGAGCCCGGCGGATATGGATGTGGAACTGTGTCCCGTGTCAAAGCAGTCGCAGTCGCTCTCCTTCCGCTTCGGAAATCCGCTCATACCGCCAAACTTCCTCAGATTTACAAAACCGTCCCGGCGTCCTGTCAAAATCTTGTGGGTATAGGACTGGTGCCCCACATCCCAGATCAGCTTATCCTCCGGCAGGTTTAAAAACAAATGGAGCGCCATAGTCAATTCTACCGCCCCAAGATTAGAACCGAGATGTCCGCCAGTCACACTGATGGACTGAATCAGAAATTTTCTGATTTCTTCCGCCAGTACCCCGTAATCCTCCGGCGCAACCTGCTTGATATCATTTGTCTGCGTTATCTGTTCAAGTAACATACTAACCCTCTTATTTTTCTCTGTAGATCAACTGCTCCACCAACGTTTCCAGAAATACATTCCTGTGCGGAAACCCTTTCAGAATCCCCACTGCCTCCCCGGAAAGCGCCGCCACCTGTCTCTTCGACTCCTCCAGACCGTGCATCGTCACATAGGTCAGCTTGTGATTCTTCTCATCGCTCCCCGTCGGTTTCCCGAGCACCTCCAGACTGCTTGTCACATCCAGAATATCGTCCTGAATCTGAAAGGCGATGCCGATGTTTTCCGCACACTTCTCCATCAGCTCCACCGCCTTTTCGCCGGCTCCCGCAAGCACAGCCCCAATCATCATTGCCGCCTGGATCAGCGCTGCCGTCTTATTCCTGTGGATATACAGCAGCATCTCTTCCGTCACTTCCGTCTCCGGCTTCTCCGCCAGAAGATCTGCGCACTGGCCGCCAACCATGCCATAAACGCCGGCCTTTCTCCCCAGAATCTTCATGGCGCACTCCGTGCGCTGATAGTCCTCCACTGTCACAGCCTTCTCAAAAGCGCGAATCGCCGTCTCATAGGCATAGTTTAAAAGCCCGTCCCCCGCAATCACGGCGATATCCTCCCCATAAACCACATGGGTGGTTTTTCTTCCTCTGCGGTAATCGTCATTGTCCAAAGCGGGCAGATCATCGTGTATCAGCGAATAGGTGTGAATAAATTCAAGAGCCGCCATAAAGCATGGCAGTCCTTCTCCCGCATCCCCGAACAGGGCAGCGCTCTCCCGCATCAGCAGCGGGCGCAGTCTCTTGCCGCCTGCCGACACAGCATAATCCATAGCCTCCAGCACTCTGCGCTGAAAACCCTCCGGCTCAGGCAGATACCGCTTCACGATTTCTTCTGTTTCCCCGGTTTTCCTCTCAAGTTCCTCTTTAAAATTCATCCAGTCCACCGTCCTCATTGATCTTAAGCACTTTCTTTTCTACCCGGTCTATGGTCTCATTACACTGTGCCAAAAGAGCCATTCCCCTGTTATATTCCGCAAAGGACTGCTCCAGCGTAATATCCTCCGTCTCCAGCCGGCTGATCACTTCCTCTATCTGTGCAAACCCATCTTCCAAGGATAACGACTGTTCTTTTTCTATTTTATCCTCTTTCTTTTTAGCCATTCTGTTTCTCCTGTACCTGCGCCAATAGACTGCCGTCCTTCACATAGACCCGGATCTGTTCTCCTACTGCCACCTGCTCCACAGAGGACAGGGTTCTGCCTGCCGCATCCGCCGCGTAAGCGTACCCCTGGCTCAGCTTGTCCAGAGGCGAAAGCCCTTTCATCTGCGCGGCATACAGAGCAAGTCTGTGTCTCGCCTCCTGCAGTCTTCTCTCCATCGCCGCCTGCAGACGCTCCTCCAGCGATACCGCCTGTGTCTTTCTTGTGCGCAGAATGTACAGGGGACTCAGATAACGCAGACGCACGCCATACTGCTCCACCCTGTTTCTACAGCCCTGTACTGTTCTCCTGCACAGATGCTGCATGGTGGCAGCGTACTCCTCCATCCGCTCTTCCAACTGTCCGAAATCGCAGACTGCAAGCTCCGCAGCCGCAGAGGGTGTGGGCGCCCGCAGATCCGCCACAAAATCTGTGATGGTCACATCGGTCTCATGCCCCACCGCAGAGATAATCGGAACGCTGCAGTCAAATACAGCCTGCGCCACTACCTCCTCATTGAATGCCCAGAGATCCTCGATGGAACCGCCGCCGCGTCCCACAATGATCGTATCTACTCCACGCTTTTCCAGCGCACGAATCCCATGAATGATGCTTGGCGCAGCAGCAGCTCCCTGTACGATGGCCGGATAGAGGATGATCTGTACATAAGGATTCCTTCTGCCTGCCACGTTGATAATGTCCCGCACCGCCGCGCCCGTCTCAGCCGTAACCACGCCCAACACTTTGATATAGCGGGGAATCGGCCGCTTATACTCTTCGGCAAACATCCCCCGCTCTGCAAGCTCCGCTTTCAGCCGCTCGTATCTCTCATACAGTGCCCCGATCCCGTCCAGCTCTATCTGTCTGGCGTACAGCTGATATTTGCCGTCGCGTTCATAGACGTCCACACTGCCGCTTGCAACAACCTGCTGTCCCTCCATCATGCGGAACGGAAGCCCCTTCCTGTCAGAGGAAAACATAACACATGCTATTGCACTTTTCTCATCTTTCAGCGTAAAATAAATATGCCCGGAGGTATGATATTTACAGTTGCTGACCTCACCCCTGATCCGGACCTTCTGCATCATAAAATCCTGCGTGAACATATTTCTGATATAAGAATTGACCTGTGCCACCGTATATACATTCTGCATGCGGCTGCCTGCCTTATGCAAATTTGGCCAGAACGCCGTTCACGAATCCGTAGGAGGCATCCTGCCCGAATTTTTTTGCGAGTTCCACCGCCTCGTTGATGGCCACCCCGGTGGGAACCTCCTCATCATAACAGATTTCATAGACTGCCAGACGCAGGATTGTCAGATCAACCTTACTCATCCTTCCAGTATCCCACCCTGACGCCTTCTCATTCAGAAGGGCGTCAATCTCAGCCAGTTTTTCAAAAATTTTATGATATTTATCTGAAACATAGGAGGCATCCCCAGCTGTTGCCGCGTCTTCATCCTCAAAAAACAGTTCTTCCTGTTCCGGCATATCCTCCACTTTATTAAATTCAACCCGGAACAGCAGCTTAAATATCTGTTCGCGCAACTCTCTTCTGCTCATAGCCATCCACTCGTCCTATTTTTCTTTTGTCACATTGATGCCGGCAATGCGGATGTTTACATCCAGCACTTCCAACCCGGTCATATTCTCTATCGCGCCCTTCACCTTAGTCTGCACTCTCTGACATGCAGCCGGAATATTGTAGCCGTATTCCATAATGATCGCAAGCCCTACCTTGACCTTCTTCCCGGACACTTCCACCTTTGCTCCTCTGGAAAGCCCTCTGACGCCTACCCGGCTCAAAATCTCATTGGTAAGGTTGCCCGCCATAGCGGCCACCCCGTCCACTTCTGTTGCAGCCAGTGCAGCAATCATGGCTACCACATCATCCGCGATCTTTACCGTCCCGGCTTTCTCCTCCTGCGGCTCGTATCCGCCCTTCGTTTCTTCCTGTTCCATGTTTCCCTCCATCTGTTCCCCGTGCCTTTCTCCATATTTGGGTTAAGTATACCAAAATTTCTTATTTTTGCCTAGTCCCATCAAAGCCAGAAGCTTAAGCTGTACTGCTTTTCGTTTTCCACATAGGAAACCGCCTTATCCGGGCAGTTCAGATAGCGGAAAATCCCCTGCTGCCCAATCAGCGACTCCTGCATTTTCCGATAGATGTCCGGGCCTTCGCATTTCAACGTCACATAGGTGTCCCCCCGCTCGTAGCTGTCCGAAAAAATCTTTTCGATTTTCTCCTCGTCGAAATCGGTGAAATAGACGCCCTCCTTCACATAAAAATTGGCTTTCATGGATGTGCACTCCGGCAGTTCCACTACATTTTCCTGTGTGTGCGTCATCTCCATCTGCTCCGTGGTGACACAGAGATAATCGTAGTTGATAGTCGGTATTTTCTCCACAGGATAATCGCTGCCGCCAACCGCCTGGTAAGATGCATCCCCCCATGTGGTGTCCACATAGTAGTATTCCCCGTCGATCCGCACCAGATTCCAGGCATGTCCTTCGCCGCCCACAACCCGGCCAAGCACCAGCGTTGCAAAAATCCCGGCCCGGTTTAAGAGATACTGCGTCGCCTTCGCATATCCCTGGCATACGGATTTCCGCTCCAGAAAAACGGAGCAGATATTCTGGCTGTCCTTCGCCGAGGCGTCATAGTCCGTGTGATGGATCAGGTATTCATAGACATACTTCACCTTCTCATACTCATCCGCATCCTCCGGCATGCCTGCCAGACACTGGTTTACATAAGTATCTATTTTCCCCTGTTTCTCCTCCACTTCCTCCGGGCTGAACCGATAACTTCCCGTAAAGGTGATCTTTTTCAGGATGCTGCCAAGGGTATATTCTGTATAACTGTACCCCTCCACATAGAAAATTTCCGGATGGTCATTCAGCACACACTGGAACACGCGGGAAATCAGCTCCTTATCACAGCTCGAAAGCCTCACATTTTCCTTAAAACAAATCAGAGCGTCCAGAATCTCCAGATAAACCTCCTGCTCTTCCTCCGTCAGTTTTCCAAAGGCATAGCAGTCCTCCTGCTCTTCCCGCAGCTTTTCATCTGTCCGGGTAAGCACCTGCTCGGGCAGACTCCTCCTCGATCCCCCGGCCGCCTTATCCTCCTGCCTGTAAAGACTGCTCTCCCTGCTGAAAAGTCCCTGTCCGGCCAGGTAAAGGGCGCCGCTCAAAATCAACATGCAAAACAACAGTATCCCTGTCTTTTTCATACACAGCCCCTCCTTTCCGCAGGCATTCCCGCACTCTTACGTTCTGCCAAACTCCGACAGAATCAGTCCTTCGTTCCGCTCCACCGTCATGCCGATGCTCCACTGGTTGATAAAGAGCAGAAGCGGATGATCCTTCAAATCCTTGATTTTCTTCATATCGGAAGTTCCTGTCAGCTTGTCCAGGTCAATGTCCTTATTCTCAATCCAGCGAATATACTCGTAAGGTAAATTCTCCAGTTTAATTTCCACGTTATATTCATTTTCCAGACGATATTTCAACACATCAAACTGCAGGACGCCCACAACGCCCACAATGATCTCCTCCATACCTGTATTAAATTCCTGGAAAATCTGAATCGCACCTTCCTGCGCAATCTGCATGATTCCCTTGACAAACTGCTTGCGCTTCATGGTGTCCACCTGTCTGACCCTTGCGAAATGCTCCGGGGCAAAAGTCGGAATCCCCTCATAGGCAAACTGCTCGCCAGGCACACAGACCGTATCCCCGATGGAAAAGATCCCCGGGTCAAACACGCCGATGATGTCTCCCGCATAGGCTTCGCTTAAGATCTTACGCTCGTCCGCCATAATCTGCTGGGGCTGGGACAGACGCATCACCCGGCCTCCCTGCACATGCCTGACCTCCTCATTCACATCAAACCGCCCAGAGCAGATACGCATAAACGCAATCCTGTCGCGGTGCGCCTTATTCATATTCGCCTGAATCTTAAAGACAAACGCGGAAAATTCATGCTCCACCGGGTCTATCAGACCGATATCCGCCACGCGCGGCAGCGGCGTGGTCGTCATCTTCAGGAAGTGCTGCAAAAAGATCTCCACGCCAAAGTTGGTAAGCGCCGACCCGAAAAACACCGGCGTCAGGCTGCCTGCCTGGATCTGCTCCAGGTCAAAGGGTGCGCTCGCACCGTCCAGAAGCTCTATTTCATCCGAAAGCTGCGCGAAAAAGTCTTCACCGATCTGGGACGCCAGCGTCTCCTTCTCCGAAAACGGAATCCTGGTGGCATGTCCCTCTTTCGTTCCCTTCTCTGTATCGGCGTAGGTGATCACACACTGGCTCTCCCGCTCGTAAACACCTTTAAAATTCTTCCCGGATCCGATGGGCCAGTTCACCGGGCAGGTGGCAATCCCAAGCTCCTTCTCGATTTCGTCCAGAAGTTCAAAAGTATCGTTTGCATCTCTGTCCATTTTATTAATAAAGGTAAAGATCGGAATATGGCGCATCACGCAGACCTTAAAGAGTTTGCGTGTCTGCGCCTCTACGCCCTTGGAGGCGTCTATCACCATCACTGCCGAATCCGCTGCCATCAGCGTTCTGTAGGTATCCTCTGAAAAGTCCTGGTGTCCCGGCGTATCCAGAATATTGATGCAAAATCCGTCATAAGAAAACTGCAGCACCGAGGAAGTAACGGAAATTCCCCTCTCCTTCTCAATCTGCATCCAGTCAGAGACCGCATGTCTGGCCGTAGCCTTTCCTTTGACGCTTCCCGCCAGATTGATCGCTCCCCCGTACAGCAGGAATTTCTCGGTAAGGGTTGTCTTTCCCGCATCCGGGTGCGATATGATCGCAAAAGTTCTTCTTCTGTTTATTTCGTCCGCATATGTTCCCACGTTTTTATCCTCCAACCGCTTTTCTACCGCATGGATGCGCCATCAGTCCGGGGCCTGCGGCCCCGGCCGCCTGAAAATCCATACCTCACTATAGTATCATAAAACCTTTCACAATGTACACAGGAATTCGCCTTAACTTATTTCTCCTCGGAATTCACAGTGCTGATCACAACCGCATCCGGGCTCACGCCTGTCTTTCGGATCACAATATCTTCAATCTGGGCACGCTGCGCCTCTGACAGTTCCGCTGTGTTAACTACCACGTCCACGCTGTCCCCGTCTATGCTGACGATGGCATCGTCAAATCCTTTCGCCTCCAGCAGAATCTCCGCCGCCGTCTCCTTCTCCGCAATATCCGTCATGGAGATCATGCTGCTTACGGCTTCCTGTTTCTGGGTCTCACTGATGTTGGCATTATTGATGATCTCTAACAGCGTCTCTTTATTCTGTACCCTTGTCTGTTCCTTCTCGAGCTTCGCGCCGGAAAGGGCTGTCGCTGTTTCCGCTGATGTAAAGACCGCCTCGCCTGGCACCTCATCCATCTGCTCCTCGGCAAGCGCCTGCGCCAGCTCCTCGTCCACACTGCCGCTCTCCGCCATAGTCACATCGCTGTCCAGACTTTCTATATCGCCGGAAGCCTGCTCCATGTCCTCATCCGACAAATCCAAAAGGGCCGCATATTCCGCTTCCGCATCTTCCTGTGTAAGGCCGGTCGCCCCCATTTCTCCGCTCACGCTCATCAGATCCTCGTCCGTCACCTTGGTACCTGCAAAGTTCAGGTATCCCGCCACTGCGATCATAATGGCAAGCGCCGTAATCATCATCTGGTTCTTCTTAATCATATTCTTCAATTTCTTCTCCCCTTCACTGCTTATTTGTTTTCATTTTAATTATTGATATTCTATTCATGTCTACATCAAATAATACCTGAATCGCTTCGATTATGTCCCTGCGCACCTGTGCCTTGTCTGCCCCCTGGGCAATCACCACAACTCCCTCCACACTGGGAGCGATGGTCTTGACCACAAGAGGCACGTTCTTCCCCCGCTCATCCACTGTGCAGACAACCGTCTTATCCAGTCTGTTCTCAGATATACAGCGGGTCCCTCCCGAAGCGTCCGTCTCCGCCGTATTCGAGTTCTCCTCTGCCCCTTCCCTGGTCAGAATCATCTCTTCCGATTCCCCTGTATAAATCAAAACCCTGACCTGTCCGGCTCCCTCCACACACCGCAGGCTTTCCTCCAGCTTTTCCTCCCAGAACGTCACATAGTCCTTACTCCCCTCTTCCGAAGAAAACATATGTTCGTTTTCTATCATAGCGCCGGAAGTGTCCAATAAATCGGTCTTTGACTTTTCTTTTTCCACCGGCAGAGAAATCACACAGAGCAGGACGCCTGCCAGAATCAGAATCAGACATTGGTCTTTTCCCAGCTTCTTCCCGCCGCTGATCCGCTCAAACAGCTTCTTAGCCTCTCCCATCCAGTCTCACCTCCACTCTGTCCTCCTCCATTCCAAGAAGTGCGGCAAACCGCGTCCGATATGACTGAAAGGATTCATCTGCGGTGGATTCCTGCGGCTGTCCAACCACAATCTCCGAAATCCCGGTCTGTCCGTCTCCCTCCTCCCCTTTTCGCTCACTCATCAAAATTTCCACCTCCGGCAGAAGTGTTTCCGTCTCCTCTGCCGGATCCTGCGTAAACCGAATCGAAACGCGGCTCACAAAATACACATCCGTTTCCAGCTCTCTGTTGAAACGTTCTCTCACCTCCGTCTCCATCCGGCTGACTACCCCGTCTGTCACGCCGTCTGACATGGTTTCCCCTAAAAAGTCAGGCATATCCGTCATCTGCATCCACTCCTCCAGAAGCGCCTGCGGATCCTCCCACACCGCTCCGGCTGACTGCAGAACGGGTTTCATAAAGAGAAGCAGTATGACAATGCCCGACACAGACTTGATATACTTCTCGTACTGTTTTCCCGGCGCAAAATGTACCACCGCCTGGGCCGCAATCATAAAAACACCGATCTCCCTGATCGTGTCAATCACCACGCCACCCCCATTCAATGTAATGCCTGTCCTGTGGAATAACCGATGACGGCAATCTGTATCATAAACATGCCCACCGAAGTCAGCGCAATCCGCAAAAGCATGAGATTTCCCTCTCCCACCCGGCTTGCACAGTTCGTGAGCCGCTTGTCGCTTACGATACCGATGAGGGCCGCGCTCAGTTTTATCACACAAGCCGTCAATGCAATTTTCAGAATGGGTGCAGCACACAATGCAATCAACGTCATTGTCATAAAAAGCCCCAGACTGTTTCTGACAAGCACAGCAGACCCAAGCACCATCTCAAACATCCCTTCCGTCAGTCCGCCGACTCCCGGCATCGCGGAGAGCGCTTTCTTCACGGCCGAGGACTGCAAAGAATCAATAACAGGCGATACCATCGACTGCAGGAGACTGAATCCGGTAATCAGCCAGATGGATGCCTTCAGACTGCCTTTTATAACCTTCTCCGAAAGTTCCAGGAGCAGAGCCAGCTTTTCTTCCATCCAGATCCCGTTCATCACCGTCAGCAGAACATACACATAGACAAAAGGAACGAGCACCGTGAGATATCCCCACTCAATCAGATAGACCGCCACCAGGAGGAGCTGATAGTACACGGAGGCCGAAGCCGCACCCGAGGCGCTGCCCACCGCCAAAATATAAGTGGGAATATAAAGTCTGACAAAGGTCACCACGCCGTTCAGAATCTCCTTCACTGCCCCTACGGTCTGCGCAAAAAATTTCAAAAGCACCGCAATCAGCAGCAGATAAATAAAATAGAAAGCGATATCCGACACCTGATGATCCTGAAAGAGATCCGCGAAGTTCACAAAGAGGGCCGCCGCCACTCCCAGAACAAGAATTGTAAAAAATAACATCCGAAATTCATCTTTCTGTGTCAAAACAGAGCCCGATATGCCTCCTGCCAGCTTCTGAAACGCCTCCACAAGCCGGCCGCCCATAATATCGGCAAGCACCTCTTTTCCGTCAAAAGAATAGGAAGGAAACAGCTTCTCAAAATCTTTCGCAACCGCATCCATCTCCATCTGCTCCCACACCAGCGCACTCTCCTGTGTGCCCATCCGCCTCAGACCTCCTCCCCGAATGATTCTCCCATCCTCTGGCCGCGTACGCGAAACCTAATATTTCTCACATAATTGACTGTATGCTTTCCATCAGGGAAAACAACACCGGCATTCCCATAGAAAGAATATAGAGCTTGCCAAGCATTTCCACCTGTCCGGCCACACCGGCATACCCCGCATCCTTGCAGATACCCGCGCAGAACTCACAGGCATAGGTGGCGCCCACCGACTTTAAAAGCAGCGCCAGATAACTGTAATTTTCCCGCAGATACCCGCGCAGCGTCTCCATGCCCGACAGTATCTGCATAAAATAACGAGTGATATATTCCAGCAGCACAAAGCACACCGCAAGCGTCACATAAAACCCGTATTCTGCCTTATGGCTCTTTAGCGACACCGCAAGCAGCACGCCTGCCACACCGATCACCCCGGCTTTAAACAGATCCATCCCGTTTTCCCTCCCTGTTCTTTCCCCGGCGGATACCATCCTCTACATTTCGAACAGCTTTTGCATCATCACAAACAGATCATAGATGTACGGAACGATCCATGTTAAAACAAGAATTAATCCCGCAAGGCTGATTAGAAAGGCATGATCCTCTCTTCCGCTATGTTTTAAAACTTGATTTAATATTGTGACCAAGATACCGACCGCCGCTATCTTGAAAATCAGACTAACGCTCATCCGTCCTCCCCTGTCCTTCACAGCAGCAGAATTGCCAGAAGCAGTCCTGTCAGAATGCTTACGCTGTGTATCATTTTTGATCTGTTTTCACAGGTTTCCTCCGCCTGCCGGTATCTGCCCTCCAAAAACGTCTCTGCCTGTCCGACCCGGCCAGCCTGGCCGTTCCCTTCCCGAAAGCGCATACTTCCCGCAAGCTCCGTCACCGTCCGTTTCTCATCCTCCCGCAGGGGAAGCCGGTCCAGACAGTTTCCAAGCTCCTCCTCCCAGACCTTTGGGAAATCCGTGCCGTTCTCCCCCGCCGTCCGCTTGTAGATCCGTTCAAAGCACTCTGAATAGCACTTGTCATTTAATTCAGCCAGCAGCAGACATATCTCCGGCATGGTATGTTTTCCGTAGGATATTTCGCTCCGCATCCGCCCCATCGTCTGAAACAGGATCCGCAAATGTCTTACCCTTTCCTTCTCCTGCCTGGCCAGACTGCTCCCCCACCCGGCACAGCCGGCAAGAATACATAAAAAGCCTATTGCTTTGTACATAGCTTCCCTTCCCCGTCATAAATCCCGGTAATCCGGCCTGCCCCATGCCTGCGGTCCATCATCACATACCGTTCAAACAGCCCCTGCTCCATTACATAGCGCATGTAATCTTTTTTCCTTACTTCTTCCACAGACCCGCCATGAATGGTGGCAAGCAGCTTACAGCCGCATCCGCCGGCCATCTGCAGCGCCTGTACATCGGCAAAGCTTCCCACCTCGTCCACGGCCAGCACCTGAGGTGCCATTGAGCGGATCAGCCGCATCATACCCTCCACTTTCGGACAGCCGTCCAGAATATCCGTTCGGATTCCCACGTCATTTTGCGCCACTCCAAGATAACTTCCCGCAATTTCAGACCGCTCATCAACCACACTCACATTGACACCCGCCCCATATGCTGTCCCATCCGACACCTGTCTTATGATATCCCGGAGCATCGTGGTCTTTCCGCCGCCCGGCGGAGAAATCAGAAGTGTGCTCCTCACCCGCCCCTCCGCAAACAGATGCGGCATCAGCGGATCCGCGGCCCCCCGTATCTGATGGGCGATACGGATATTTAAATAACGTATGTATTTCATATTCCTGATCCGCCCCTCCTCATCCAGAATCACCTGTCCGGCCAGTCCGACCCGGTGGCCTCCCTGCACGGTCAGAAATCCCTGTCTGATCTCGTCCGCAAAAGCATAGATCGAATATCTGCACAGATGCCCCAGCATGTTCTCCAGTTCTTCCGCTTCCGGCCTGGCAGCGTCCTCCTGCCTGTCCACAAGCTCTCCCTGCCTGTCCACAAAGCGCTCCCTATTGTCCGCCAAAACTGTCAACGGCATACCTGCACGAATCCTGATTTCCTGGAGACGCTTCGCCAGTTTTGCCACGCCCCGCCACCTGTCCCTGTTTTCCTCTGGAAACAGTCCCAATATTTCTTCTGCGCGCATTTTCATTCCCCCCTTGCTTCGAACACCATGCAGCAGATGCAAGGTGCGGATGTGACCAGCAGTTGTCCCATTACAATATATGAAGCTTTGTCCAAGTTATGCTTCAAAAAGAGGGACAATTTGTCTATCCTAAAAAAACCAGTGGCATTTCCTACGAAAAGAGGGTAGAATAGATAAGGAAAATGCTTAAAAAGGTAAAAGAGGATCAGATATGAAGCTGGACATGCACTGTCACACAAAAGAAGGATCTCCCGACGGAAAACTGGAACTGCTGGAAAATATTTCCATTTTAAAACAGAAGGGCTATCAGGGAATGCTCATTACAGACCACAACTCCTACAAAGCCTACCGTTATTATAATAAGTTAAAGGAAAAGCCGGACGATTTTGTTGTCCTGAAAGGAATAGAATATGATACCATTAACGCCGGACACATGCTTATCATTATGCCTACCGGCGTCAGCCTGCCGATTCTGGAACTGCGGGGACTCCCCATCATTCTTCTCATAGAGATCGTACATTTTTATGGCGGGATTATCGGGCCTGCACACCCTTGCGGCGAAAAGTTTCTGAGTATATGCAATACGCTGCGCGGCAAGTTCTACCAGCATATCTACCACAAATTCGATTTTGCAGAGGGCTACAATGCCTGCGAAGACGCGGATTCCAACATGCGCGCTATGGCTCTTGCCAAAAAATATGATCTGCCCTGTTTCGGCGGCAGTGACTCCCACAAAGAGGACTGCGCCGGCTTTGGGTACACGGTTCTGCAGGAGGACATCACCTCCGAGACGGAGCTGATCAACTATATCCGCGCCGGAAAGCCCACCATGATCGGCGGCCGCCACTATATGCATACTACAAAGGCAAAACTCGGGAGAGCGAACAGCGTGCTCGTATACTCCTTCTGGCTCTACAATAAATTTCTCGCTCTGCTCCGCCGCAAAGCACGCAATTTCGAACTGATGGAAAATCAGCTTCTGGACTCCATCCGTGCCGGAAAACACAAGAATCCACGCTATATTCCGCTGGGAGATGAATAAGGCAGACACGCTAGGTATCTGCCTTATCATTAACAATCTCTTTCAGTTCTTCAAACTCACTCTCATACTCATCGCTTCGCATAGTCGGATTGTTTCGGATCATATCGCGCTTATAAAAATCAAGAAGGCTGCCATAGCCCGTTTCGCGCTCCAAATAGAGGCTGAACTTGCCTCGCAGTTCGGCAATCTCCTCCCTGACGCTCTCCCCGTATGCGGACGGCCTGCTTAAAAGCGCATCCTTTATGACAGCAAACCCCTGCTCCAGGCCAGCAGTCAAATCTTTCAGACGGGTGCTTCTGCGCTCCTCCCGGTCCAGACGTTTCTGCTCTTTCTCATCGTTGTTAAACGCAATCAGTACATCCAGACGCTTCTGCATGCGCAGCAGCTCCTCTTTCATTCCCATGAGCCTGACCATAAGATCACGCAGATCAAGAGCCGCCTTAAAAGAAAGCGTAAAATCAGCCACAACATAGATCGTAAGAACTACCGTCAGATGATGCAGCAGCTTTTCCGACATAGAAAACATCAGCAGCTCAATGGGTCTGTGTATCACTCTGGTCATCATAATGGTGAAGAACCCCCATGCAACCGAAGATCTCAGACAGATATGTCCCTTATAGTTCATAAACCGTCCCGTATAATCCCAGTATCTCATTTTAAAAAGCGACTCCATAGCGACTCCTGTCACATACTCGAGAGCCGTCGCACCGACCACACCCGCAAAATAGGTGAGCGCTATGTTATCCACAAAGGGCATGGATACCACCAGCATCATAATTGCGCCTGTGCCGTACAGCGGCAAAAAGGGGCCTCTCATAAAGCCCCTGTTCACCCATTTGCGGGATTTAAGCGACACAAAAACGGACTCAAAGCACCATCCTGCCAGACAATAAAAATAGAACAAAAACAACCATTGAAATCCTGTATAACAAAGCATAACTTTTAACCTTTCATCCATCAGACGAAACTGATGATTTCCTCTTTCGGCGCCCTCGTCTGTTCCACACTCAAAGCGCGCAGTACCGGGCCTTCCCCCTGATACTGCTCAAAGTACGCGGTTTCCACCCGGGCAGTGACCTTCACCCACTGCTGATCTTTAAGCCCTTCTGCCTGGCCGTACTCACAGGCATATCCGAGAAAAGCCATATCATCCGCACAGCAGGTCATCGCCATACGCCCCGGCACAAAATAATCCTTCGGAAACTGCTTCGGTTTCAACACCATTCCCACAAAGGAAACCGTCTTGCCCTCATAGCGCTCCGGGTGATCCATAGAATCCAGATACCATATTCCATAACACTCGTTATCCAATTCCAGAACAGGAGCCTTCAGGTCATAGGGCAGATCTTCCTCCATAATCTCATTGATCTCCCCGTTGGCATCCTCGAAGACAATCTCCGCTTTCGGATTGATCGCCTTCACATTCCGTTTATAGCTGCCAAGATCCTCCACCCCATCGCATCGGTTAAAGATAATCAGCTCCGATTTTCGAATCTGCTCCGCAAGCAGGGACTTCATATTGGTAAAATACATGGGAAACGTGGAGGCGTCAATCGTGGTAATCTGCTGCTCTATCTTCCAATGCCAAGGAAGCTTCATCTCCTTATAGTTCCACATACCGTTATACTCGATAATAATGCGCTCCGGCTTATGCTTCTTCTCCAGCTCAATCAGTCTGTGCGGAGTAAAGTCCTCCTCCTCGTCGATCATCTCAAGCACCGTGCGGCTCTGCCTCAGAAGCGTATCATCATACTCATTTTCCCCCTCTTCGCAGAGAATCAGCAGGGTTTTCCCCCGCACCTGAAAATACGGCTGTGCCAGCGTATAGGTGATAAACTCGGTCTTTCCGCTCTCCAGAAAGCCGTTAATCATATAGACTGGTTTCAATCTTCTTTCATCCCTTTCTCTCTTCTTTCCAGTTCACCCTGCGGCCTCTTCCTATTTCCCGAAAAGCGCCGCCAGTTTTCCCTCGTTCAAGCCGGAGCCGATCACACAGAATTTTCCTGTCACGCCGGGTTTTCCGTCCCTGACGTTGCTCTCCTCCGGCACATAATCAAAATAAATCCAGCCGCCGTCTGCACCGGCCACCATACCCTTCGCTCGAAGTACGATGCCGTATTCCTCCTCCCGGTCAAGCGCTGCCAGGATATGCGTGATCTCCTCCTTCGTGTATACCGCTGGCGTCTCAAGCCCCCAGCTCGTAAAGACTTCATCCGCATGATGATGGTCATGGCCGTGGCCGTGATCATGGCAGCAATGTCCATGTTCCCCGTGGTCGTGATCATGTCCGTGATGGCAGTGTTCGTGCTCTTCATGCTCGTGTCCGTGATGGCTGTGCCCATGCTCTTCCTCTTCATGCCCATGACAGCAGCGCCCATGCTCTTCATGCTCGTGTCCGTGATGGCTGTGCCCGTGCTCTTCCTCTTCATGCCCATGACAGCAGTGCCCGTGCTCTTCCTCTTCATGCCCATGATGGCAATGCCCGTGCTCCTCAAGCTCTTCCTCGTGATGGCAGTCTGCATGGTGATGGTGTGCCTCCCGCATCTCCATCACTTCCCGCATCAGCTCTGCCTCCAGATCCTTGGCTCCCTCAATGGTCTCAAGAATGTCCTTCCCCTCGAGCGCGTCCCAGGGCGTGGTGATGATCGTGGCCTTCGTATTGTGCTCACGGATCAGCGCCACGCAGGCAGCGAGCTTCTCCTCGCTTATCTTATCTGTCCTGCTTAACACAATCGTCCCGGCGTGCTCGATCTGATTCACAAAAAATTCACCGAAGTTTTTAATATACATTCTGCACTTGCAGGCGTCCACCACAGCTACCGCACTGTTTAACTGTACATCCCTGTCCTTCATGGCATCCTGCACTGCCTTCATCACGTCCGAAAGCTTCCCTACGCCGGAAGGTTCTATCAGAATGCGCTCCGGCGCATAAGTGTCCAGCACTTCCTTCAGGGATGTACCGAAATCTCCCACCAGAGAACAGCAGATACAGCCGGAATTCATCTCCTTGATCTCAATGCCGGATTCCTGCAAAAATCCTCCGTCTATGCCGATCTCCCCGAACTCGTTCTCAATCAGCGCCACCTTCGTATCCGCCAGCGCCTCCTTTAGGAGCTTACCGATCAGCGTTGTTTTCCCGGCTCCGAGAAACCCTGAGAAAATATCAATCTTAGTCATGCCGCATCCTTCCTTTCCACTAGTCCAAATTTAATTTTCTGCTCATTACATACCATGTCAGCATATAGTACACCACACAGCTCAAAATTCCTGCCAGCAGCGTTGTCTCCCACTGATTATCAAAATAGGAACCATAACCCCAATAAGTATTTTGGGTAACCTGATTCCGAATAAAAAGGGTCATTATCAAATACAATCCCTGGATCAGCTGCTCCACAAAATAAATGCCGATATACCAGGCAAAGGAGAGCAGAAGCTTATGGTTGGCAGAAAGCTGCCCAAGAGAAATGCACGCCCCCATCTTGAGCACTTTCGCAAAAATGGAAAACAGGAATGCAAGCAGCGTCATAATAACTGTAAAAGCCGAAATCTTTTCCGCTCCCAGATACTCGATCATATCCACCATGCCCTCCATCATGGAGTGGAAAATCTCACTCGATGACGCAAGCAGAAAAATGACGGACAGATAAATAAATGTAATATTAATAATTACCCATGCGGCGCTGACCAATACCTTCGCAATAATAATATGATGCGTATCCACCGGCAGCGTGTGCAGCAGATACCCCTGGTCACCATATGTGGAAGTGTAAAAACGATAAATCAGAAAGATCGTTGTGCCAACACATACCGCAAACATACTTCCCACATAAGTGAAAAGCACCATGACTGCCAAAAAATCCACCATCGTAAATTCACTGTAGTTTGTCTGTTCCATCAGAAGCATCATGCACCTGGCCAGTCCCGTCATCGCCACAGTCAGAATGTTCGCAGACAAAAGCAGTTTCCAGGTAGCCTTCCACTCGTACTTCATCAGTTTCCCTAACATGCGAACACCTCCCTGAAAAACCGATCCACAGACTTGCGCTCGTTGCGTCTGATCTGCTCCGCTCCTGCCTGCAGCACGATGCTTCCATACTTGATGAATACCACTTCGTCCAGAATGTTCTCCACATCCGAGATCAGATGGGTGGAGAGCAGAATGGAGCCGCAGCGGTTATAATTGTTCACAATGGTATGAAGAATATAATCTCTGGCGGCAGGGTCTACGCCCGCGATCGGCTCGTCCAGTATGTAGAGATCCGCATCCCGGCTCATCACCATGATAAGCTGCACTTTCTCTTTCGTTCCCTTGGAAAGGTTTTTCAGCCTCTCCTGGGGTGGAATCTGCAGCCTTGCCAGCATGTCATAGGCTCTGTCCACCCTAAAATCCGGGTAAAAGTCCTGAAAATACTGTACCAGTTCAAGCACCTTCATACCGGGCTGTAAATAGGTCCGCTCCGGCAGATAGGAAATCCGCAGCTTCGTGTCCACCCCCGGGCGATGCCCGTTAATCAGCACCTCCCCAGCCGTCGGCTTCAAAAGACCGTTCATAATTTTGATCAGCGTGGTCTTTCCGCTGCCGTTAGGTCCCAAAAGGCCGATAATCCGGCCCCTCTCCAGATTTAAGTTGACCTGGTTCAATGCGATCTTTCTTCCGTAGGTCTTTGTCAGGCCCATACACTGCACCACAGGCATCATAGCAATCCTTCCTTCCCCGGTCTCAAGAAACCGTGATACGATAGGACGCCTCAAAAGCCGTCCCCGACAATTGTTGTCCCCACTCCCGTTCTTCAAAATTCCCCGTAAAATCTACGCTGTCACACCGGCCATACCACGGCTCGATGCAGATAAAAGGCGCCTTTTTCTTCGGCGGCGACCAGATGCCAAACAGCGGCGCGTCGAAATCCACCGTCAGATACGGTGTCCCGTCGGGCCGCGCCAGCGCCACACTGTGCGCCTGATTCCCCTCAATCACAAGCGCGTCATTGTCAAAAAGGTCTGCGGTGACAGCAAGCGCCCCGTCCCGCAGCTCGTATGTCTTCTTTTCCTTTCCTGCCAGGCCTCCCTCAATGCAGGTGGATATGATCTGATCCTTCACATCAAAGAGCAGTTTATACTGGGTCTGGTCTGTCCCCGGGTCAATGGGACACAGAAATCCGGGATGTCCGCCGATGGAAAACCAGACCGGCTCTCCTGACTGACTGGCCACCCTCCATTTCACCACCACCGCAGCCCCTGCAAGCTCATAACCAATTTCCAGAAGAAACGGATACGGATACTTCTGTAATGTCTCCTCATTGGAACTTAGGGTAAACCAGATTTCCGAAGCCACCTGGCTCTTGAGCTGAAATTCCATATCCCTGGCAAAACCGTGCTGTCCCATCTTATACTCCCTGCCGTCCACACGGTATGTACCGTCCTTTAAGCCTCCCACAATGGGAAAGAGCACCGGCGATGTCCGTCCCCAGTAGGCAGAATCCCCATGCCACATGTACTCCCTGTGATCCGGCAGGCTCTTTAAAGACTTAAGCTCTGCCCCCAGACTGTCAACCTGTATCGTAATCTTATCATTGCTGATCTGAAATAACGCCATAACCTCCTCCTTTTCTTCACCCCTTACTGCAGTAACCCCCAATGCGCCGTAAGCGCCCATCTTCGACCATTGTATCACAGCTTGCCGAAAAAAGGTATCTTTTAATCCTCTGCGATCTCCTGGTACGCCCTGACTACCTGATCCACCGGCACCCCGGCAATTTCATTCTGATAAGTGCCTCCGGCCAGCAGTCCGATCAGCCGTCCACAGCCGTCAAATATACCGCCGCCGGACATTCCCTCCCTGGCAAAGCCGCGGCCATAGAGCATTTCTCCTCCAAACGTTTCAATATATCTCCCGGTATCCTCCAAAACGGCCTCCTGAAAGATCATATCCCCCGCTTCCTGCCCTGCGCCCAGGCAGAAAACCGGCTCCCCCGTGCGCAGACCGGCATATATGCTCTCATCCACAAAAACGCTTCGAAGCCCGGTGGCGGCTCCCAGGCCAAGCGTCTCTTTTTCCACCAGCAAAAAGCCCACGTCACAGCTTTGTGCACTGCCAAGCACGCGAGCGCTCGCGTAATATCCCGCCGGAAATCGGATGACACCCGACTCCTCCCGCCAGTATGCCAGCACATGTCTATTGGTAGCGATAACCGCCCCCTCCTGCGTCATCCGAAAAATTACCCCGCTGCCATATGCTTCCCCCATGTCAATCCGCACAATGCTGTCACGCACCGCTTCCCGGGCCTTTTCCAAATCCGGCTCCTCCAGCACAGGGCAGTGGAACAGCCCGAGCGCGAGCATTCCCTCGTAAATATCCTCCTCATCCACACTCTGAATCAGATGAGGCGGCAGGGACGGCTCCCCCGCCTGCACGCACAGGGACGGAAAAAGACAACTCAGGGCAAATATAATAACAACAGATATTTTATATATTCTTCCGCCTTTTATCACAGGCCTCTCCTTACCCGCCATACCTTTCACAGGGGCACATGGAGGACTGCGCGCCGCTCCCCGTGCCCCTGTTTGAAAGAAATCAGAATCATTTATCATCTGGTAAGCAGAACGATAAGCCGGGTTATGTCGTGAATGATCATCTATCTAGGAGTCCCGTTGCCGGGACCCTCCAGCGACCTACCTGAAAGCGGACCGGGCCGGTCATTGCTCTCTATTTGGTCTTGCTCCGGATGGGGTTTACACAGCCCGTCCCGTTACCGTGACGGCGGTAGTCTCTTACACTGCCATTCCACCCTTACCCCGGAGTATTGCTTCGCAAAACTCCAGAGGATTGCTTTGCAATCCTCCGAGCATATCGCGTTACAATCGCCGGGGCGGTATTATTTCTGTTGCACTGGCCTTGGAGTCGCCTCCACCGGATGTTATCCGGCATCCTGCCCTGTGGAGCCCGGACTTTCCTCGTCTGCACCCTTTCGTCTGTGCAGCCGCGATCATTTATTCTACTTACCGATAACAGCCAGAACCGCTGCTGCTCGCAGAAGCCGGCTTTCATACATTGCTGCCTGTCACTTACACTTCAAAACAGCTCCCGCCCACAAACTCCCTGCAAAGGGAATTTTTCGGCAGTTCCTCGCTGCTGATCCCCAGGAAATACTCCAGGAACTTAAGCAGCCGTTTCGCCTCATGGTATCCGGGCTCGCCCTTCTGAATCCCGAAAAGCAGCGGCTCCGCATACTGTTTGAGAACTGACAGTTCAAAAAGCATCGCCGAATTGAACATGGCATCCGCCTCCTCCTGGAACGGGAAGATATACTTTTCTTCCCCTCTTCTGACAGAAGGCCACATGGTGATGGTCTTGGCTGCCGTTGCGCCTCTCGTTCTGGCATCCCTCACGAGGCGGCGCAGCAGCCTGTTGTCCGTGGTGGGAATCCGATTGTGCTCATCCACGTTCAGCGTGGTCAGCGCGCTGATGTAAATTTTATATTTGCTCTGGGCCGGCAGGGAATAGGACATCTTCTCATTCAGTCCATGTATCCCCTCAATCACCAGAATATCGTTGTCGCCGAGACTGGTTATCTTTCCGCTGCGCTCCCGCTTTCCTGTCTTGAAGTTGAATGTGGGAAGTTCCACGTCCTCCCCCTGCAGAAGCGCTGTCATGTCCTTGTTGAACTGCTCCACATCCAGCGCCTCCAGACATTCGTAATCGGGCTCACCGTCCTCATCCAGAGGCGTCCTGTCGTGATCCACATAGTAATTGTCCAGCCCGATCGGATGCGGCTTTAAACCGTAGGTTCTGAGCTGTATGGAAAGCCTGTGGGAAAAAGTCGTCTTGCCGGAGGAGGACGGTCCTGCAATCATAACGAACTTCACGCCCTCGCGCCTCGCGATATCCCTGGCAATCTCTCCGATCCGCCTCTCCTGCAGCGCCTCCTGCACAAGAATCATATCGGCAATGTTGCCGCCGCAGATCTGGTTATTCAGATCGCCGACCGTGTCAATGCCTATGTCACGTCCCCACTCTCCCGTAGCCAAAAGCGTCTGGAACAGCTTCTTGCGCGGCTTGAACTCCGGCAGCACCTCCGGGTCTTCCTGCTCGGGAAGCAGCAGGATCATCCCGCTCTCATAGGCAAAGAGATCAAACAGCCTGATGTAACCCGTGCTGGGCAGCATATATCCATAAAAATAGTCGTAATAATCTCCCATGCAGTACACGTTAATGTTAGAACTTCTGCGGTAACGGAACAGGGAAACCTTGTCTTTCATGCCGTTCTCCGCAAAGAGCGCAACCGCCTCATCCGCCGGATAAGCCTTCTTCGTCACCAACAGGTCGATATCCACCAGCTCGCCCATGCGGTCCTTCACTCTCTCGATGGTCTTTTCATCCAGTTTCAAGCCGTTTCTGAATGCGCAGTAGTAGCCTGCTCCGATGGCAAATTCCACCTTCACGTTGGCTGCCGCCTCCACACCCGCCACATCCTTGATGGACTTTAACATAAGCATGATCGCTGTCCGCACATATGCCTTATGGCCGATCGCATCCGCATAGGTGATGAAATCCAGCTCACAGTCCCTGTCCACGCGCTTCATCAGCTCCTGGATCTTGCCGTTCACCGTAACCAGGGCAATCTGGCTGACATAATCATTCTGGTGCGCCTCCGCAATGATCTCATACTTGATGCCGTCCTCATAACGTTTTTCTTTTCCGCCGATCATAATCGTAGCCATAGAATTTACCCTCCTTTTTTATCATTTTACTCTCCTCACGAGCTGGTTATCCCTCAGGAGAAGCTCCACCTCCGCATATCTGGCGCGCCTCTTTTCCTCCGTCAGTCCCTGCCGCCTCAAATTGGCCAGAATCTCCTCATAAACAGCAGCTTCCCGCTGCAGATAAGTCAAAAATACAGGTGTTCTTTTTTGAATCAGGATCGGTCCGTACCTGTCTTCAAGTTTACATAACTCTTCGCCTGGCAGATCAGTGCTCGGTGACTGGTTCACCCGCACATCCTCACCCAACGCTCCACCGCTCCAATCTTCACCGTTCCTGCCGCTCGGGCCGCCATGTCCCGCCGCCCGGATCACCTGATAATACTTTCCGTCCTCCTCAAGCATCTCTTCATCGGTAATTCGGTAACCCCTCTCCCGGAGAAACCGTCTGAAACGCTCGATCTCCGACTGGGGCTGTAAAATCATCTCCCGGAAAGAATCCGTCTTCTCCGGCTCCGCCTCCAGAATCCGCTGCATCAGGCCGCCGCCCATTCCGGCGCAGATCAGGGTGTCCGCCTCCCCGGT
Source organism: uncultured Lachnospiraceae bacterium (assembly GCA_910579285.1). Lineage (GTDB taxonomy): Bacteria > Bacillota > Clostridia > Lachnospirales > Lachnospiraceae > UBA3282. Next base: position 131,455 of record CAJTTT010000004.1, read on the forward strand.
ATTATAATTATGTAAACCATCCGACAATCTCGTCTCAATCCTGTCTTCCAGCCTGTATGCCGTCACATGCTCTCTGGCCGCACATAAGGGACCTTCCCGCAGATCCATAGCAAGAACCCTGGGACTGATGCCCTGCTGCACCAGATATACCGGCACAAAACCGTGGTCGCATCCCACATCGCAAACCCGGTTTCCCTTCGTCACCATATCTGCCACGGTGCGCAGCCTCTCAGACAAAGTTACCGGCCGCATCAGTCCAGATAGTCCTTGAGTTTGCGGCTTCTGCTCGGATGACGCAGCTTTCTGAGCGCCTTGGCTTCGATCTGCCTGATACGCTCGCGGGTCACGTTGAACTCTTTTCCCACTTCCTCAAGGGTTCTCGCCCGGCCGTCATCCAGCCCGAAACGGAGTCTTAACACCTTCTGTTCTCTCTCCGTCAAGGTGCCCAGAACCTCCACCAGCTGCTCCTTCAGCAGTGTGAAGGCCGCCGCATCCGCCGGGACAGGAACGTTGTCGTCCTGAATGAAGTCACCCAGATGACTGTCCTCCTCCTCACCGATAGGCGTTTCCAGGGATACCGGCTCCTGGGAAATCTTTAAGATCTCGCGCACCCGCTCTACGGGCATGTTCATCTGTTCTGCAATCTCCTCCGGGGTAGGTTCACGCCCAAGCTCCTGCAAAAGCTGTCTGCTCACGCGGATCAGTTTATTGATAGTTTCCACCATGTGCACAGGAATACGGATCGTTCTCGCCTGATCCGCAATCGCTCTGGTGATGGCCTGTCTTATCCACCATGTGGCGTAGGTAGAAAACTTATATCCTTTGCGGTAATCGAACTTTTCCACCGCTTTGATCAGACCCAGATTGCCCTCCTGAATCAGATCAAGAAAGAGCATGCCGCGCCCCACATAACGCTTGGCAATGCTGACTACCAGTCTGAGATTGGCCTCCGCAAGCCGCTGCTTGGCCTCCAGATCCCCCATCTCCATTTTCTTCGCCAGCTCGATCTCCTCCTCCGCGGAGAGAAGGGGCACCTTGCCGATTTCCTTCAGATACATTCTGACCGGATCCTCAATGCTGATACCGTCGGGCACGGAAAGATCAATGTCCTCCACATCCACCTCGTCCTCTTCGGTCAGGATGATCTCCTCATCATCCACGTCATCCTCCTCGGTGATGCGCAGCACATCCACATTATTCTGCTCCAGCGTCTCTAAAATTTTGTCAAACTGCTCCTCCTCCAGCGTAAGATCAGAGAAGTAGTCGTTGATCTCCTGGTATTCCAGAACATTTTTCTTTTTCTTCGCAACAGCCAGAAGCTCTTTCAAACGCTCCTCAAACTTTGCCTGTACATTTTCATCCATGAATTGCTCCATCCTTCCTATGTTTAACTTCTGTCTGATTGTAAACGTGCCTTTTTTCGATTAGCTTACCCTGATCCAAGGGAAATATGCGCTTTCTCCAGCTCCTCCAACGCTTTTTTGCCCGAAATGACCCGGTTCAGCGCCTCCATATCCGACCCCATTCTGGCCGAATAATAGTCAAAACTATTCCTTTTTATGGAAAGAACGATATCGTGAAGCGCCTTCTCCTTCTCCTGTCTCGTGTCAAGCCGTTCCAGCTTTGTGTTGAAGATTGCCGCCACTTCCCGCTGCTCCTCCTCTTCCTCAAAGGCGCTGACAACGGAAGCCGGGGAGAAAGACCCCTGCTCCAGCCCTGCAAACAGCTTGTCCGCCACCTGCTGGTACAGCTCCTGCGTAAAATCCGCCGCTGAGAGATAGGATTTGATTTTCGGATAGATTTCCGGCTCCTCCGAAAGCCACGTCAGAAGAATCCGCTGCGACTTCCTGATATGATCCTCCGGGGAAGGTTTTCCCGCCGCAGTGGGCTTCGGCCTCTCCACCGGCTTCACCAGTCCCGTCCGCGCCGCGTAGCTGTTTACCAGTTTCCGAAGGTTTTCATATCCGATATGATACCGCTGTGCCACCGACTCGATGTAGTTTTCCCGCTCCACCTCTTCCTCGAAACCGCAGAGTTTTTTCGCAATTTCCCGGTGAAAAGCCGTCTTTGACTCCGGGTCCTCCATATGGTAATCCCGCTCCAGCACTTTCAGCTCAAAGAAAAATCCGTTCTGCGCCTGGCTGATCCGCTCCTGGAAGGCTTCCGCGCCGAGATTTTTTATAAATTCATCGGGGTCTTTGTAGGGCTGCATATCGATTACCCTGCCCCGCAGTCCTGCCTCCTTTAAAATGCCAAGCGCCCGGAGCGCCGCGCTCGTGCCTGCCCCATCGCTGTCGTAGGCTAACAGCACCTCCTCGCCAAAGCGTTTGACCAGACTCGCCTGTCCCGCCGTAAAGGCTGTTCCAAGCGAAGCCACAGCCTGTCCGAACCCCGCCTGGTGCAGGGCAATCACATCCATGTAGCCCTCGCATAAAATTAAATTTCCTGTCCTTGCCGTCCTGGCAAAGTTCAGGCCGTAAAGATTACGGCTTTTATCAAAGATCATCGTCTCCGGGGAGTTCAGATACTTGGGTTTCGCCTCCCCCATAACCCGGCCTCCGAAACCGATCACCCGGTGGTTGCTGTCCTGGATGGGAAACATAACCCGGTTCCAGAATTTATCGTGCACGCCTCTTTTTTCGTCGAACCCGGTCAATCCGGCCTCCGTAATCAGATCGTCCGCATACCCTTTCGACCGCAGATAGGCAGTCAAATCAGAGCCTGTCCCGTCCGCATAGCCAAGCCCGAACTTCTTCATCGTCTCGTCCGTAAGCGCCCTGCCGGACAGATAGCGCAGTCCCGTCTGCCCTCTCGGGGAGCGAAGCAGATAATAGTAGTATTTCGCCGCCTGCTTGTTGACTTCCAGCAGTTTCGCACGCCGGCTCTCCTTACGGCGCGTCTCCTCCGAATACTCCACCTCCGGCAGCGCAACGCCGGCACGGTCGGCTAACATCTTTAACGCCTCCTGAAACGTGGCGTTCTCATATTCCTTCAAAAAGGTGATCACGTTACCGCCTGCCCCGCAGCCAAAGCAGTAGTACATCTGCTTGCCCGGCGAGACGGAAAAAGAGGGGGATTTTTCATTGTGGAACGGACAGAGTCCGAAATAACTGCTCCCCTTCTTCTGCATACGCACATAGCCCGAGATCACTTCCACGATATCATTTTTCGTTCTGATCTCCTCAATCAGTTCCTCCGGATAACGCATGTTATCCCCCTTCTCAATTATTCGTGCGGAGAATGCCGCCTCTCAGGCATTCTCCCGAGTGAAACGGAGTTGCGGCGCAACTCCTAGAAGTTCTTGGCGTCCCGTCCTATGGCGGGACGTCTTTAGAACTTCTTTTCACGCTAGCCATGCCAGGTCTTCGGAATATACAGCCTCTCATACTGTGCAATGGCAAAACGGTCTGTCATGGAGCTGATATAGTCACACACGATTTTTTCAAGCGGTTCCCCCGCGTCAAGAAGCTTGAACAGGAAGTTCGGAAGCTGCTCCGTGTGCACCAGATAGTGCTCATAGAGCGTGATGATCAGATTCTCCGCCTTTCCCTCCTCGCTCTTTGCAATGGGGTTCCTGTACACATGCCGGAACATAAATTCACGCATCTTTGTCATGGCCTCCGCCACCTCCGGCGACATACAGACATCATCCCGCCCGCGGCTGTTGGTCACAATATTGTGGATGAAAAAGTCCAGACGCTGCCCGCAGCTGTAGCCGATCACACTCCCGATCTCTTTGGGCACATCCGCCTCCTTCAATATCCCTGCGCGCACCGCATCGTCCATGTCATGGTGAATATAGGCGATCTTGTCCGCCAGCCGGACGATCCGGCCCTCCAGCGTCTGCGGCATCCCGGACGTCTGATGGTTCAATATACCGTCCCGCACCTCCATCGTCAGGTTGATGCCCGTACCGTCCTTCTCCAGCATATCCACGGTACGCACGCTCTGCTCATTGTGCTTAAAACCGTAAGGGCACACTCTCTCCAGTGCACGCTCTCCCGCATGGCCGAACGGCGTATGCCCCAGATCATGTCCGAGGGCAATAGCCTCCACCAGATCCTCATTCAGCTTAAGCGCCTTGGCAATGGTTCTCGCTGTCTGGCTTACCTCCAGCGTGTGCGTGAGCCTTGTTCTGTAGTGATCCCCTTCAGGCGTCAGAAACACCTGGGTCTTATCCTTCAGCCGCCGAAAGGACTTACTATGTATGATCCGATCTCTGTCCCTTTGAAACACGGGGCGGATATCGCACTGTTCTTCCGCCTTAAGCCTTCCCTGGGAATTCATGCTGAGCATGGCGTAGGGGCTCAAATACTCCTTCTCCCACTGTTCCAAACTTTCGCGTATATTCATGGCTGTATCCTCTCTATACTCTATTATTCGCCCCAAACCGCCGAAATCCTTTTTTTATTTTCAACGATTCAGAGTCTGCGAGCCAAAAGGCGCCTCAAAGGATCGGTTTTGCGGCTGCGAATGGACTCCCAATGACTGCCTCATCGACAAATATCATAAATAAACTCCGCATTCTTATCCATCGCCTCGTACGCCGTCTTGAAGGGCGACATCTGGAATACATGCCACATCCCTTTAAATACATCCAGCTTCACGCTCACATTATCCTTCAACAGTTTTTTATACAGCATCACCGCGTCGTCATGCAGGATTTCATTGCTCCCCACCTGAATATATGTGGACGGGAATCCCTCATACTCCCCAAACAGCGGGGAGATCAGCGGATCCGTAAGTTCCTGCCCCGCCGCATAATTCTCTATCATCTGCTGCAGATAGGACGCATTTAACACAGGGTCAATCTCCGCTTTTGTCACATGGGATCTGCCGGAAGCCGTCAGATCCGTCCAGGGTGACATGAGTACCAGCCCCCTCGGCATAAGCCTCCCCTGATTTTTCAACTCCAGGCAGAGAGAAAGAGCCAGATTGCCGCCCGCAGAGTCTCCCGCCAAAATCACATCTCTTGCGCCGTACCCCAAAAGCATCAGATAATCCCAGACCTGCATGGCGTCCTGGGTAGCTGCCGGATAGGGATTTTCCGGGGCCAGCCGGTAGTCGAAACTGAGCACATCCATCGAGGTGGAAGACGCCAGCTTTGTCGTCAGTGTTCTGGCATACAGACTGCTGCCCGTGGAATAGCCCCCTCCATGACAGTACAGTATGATATACTTTTTCATATGCGCTCGGTTTACATAAATCCATTCTCCGTGAATCGCGCTGCCTTCCACCCCGCGGGCGGCAATCTCCACATCCTCCACAATCACATCCCTGCTGTTCCCCAAAAGGGCGCCGAAATGATCCTGTGACTGGCGGTGCTTTTCAATATCCACATTCTCCACCACACCGTGCATCCGCTTAATCAGATTCATCAGCCCGGCGTTCTTTTTTTCCGTTTTCCCCATCGTTCTCCCCATCCTCCGCTTTTCTTCTGTTTTCCCATGAAAGCGCCCTCCCGGACGCGCGCTCCCTAATATGCAACAATTTTACCATAAATAGGGGAATTTGTGGTATACTTATTCCATGCGCAGACAACATATAAAAAAACAAGTAAATAAACCGGCCGGCCGGGCCAAAAAGGACGTCTGGTATAAGCTGGATCTGTCGGCCACCGTTTATCCCACCCTGCAGAGACGGGACTTTTCCTCCGTATACCGTCTCAGCGTGAAATTGAAGGAGACTGTCGATCCTGCCCTTTTACAGCAGGCGCTCGACCTTACGCTTCCCCGCTTCCCCACCTATAAGGTGGCGATCCGAAAGGGGCTGTTCTGGCGTTATCTGGAACCGAACAACAGACCCGGCCCTTTCGTGCAGGAAGATATTAAAAATCCCTGTATGCCCATGCATTTCAAGGGTAACAACCGTTATCTTATCAGAATATACTATTTTGACTGCCGCATCTCTTTAGAGGCGCACCATTGTCTCGGCGACGGCACTGGCGGCATGTGTCTCCTGCAGACGCTGACAGCCGTATATCTGGGTCTGCAGGGGCATAAAATCACCCCTTCCGGCTTTGTACTAGAGCTGGATTCGGAGCCAGATCCCGGCGAGCTTGAGGACTCTTACATGCGTTATGCCACAGCAAAAGTCAAGCCCCCGCGCCCGGCGGAAAAAACCTACCGCGTCCGCGGCACCAAGGAGCCTTTCTACACGCTGAATATCATAAACGGGGTTCTGTCTGTCAGAGAGGTCATGGCCGTGGCCAAAAAATACGGCGCCACCATCACCGAATACTTAAACGCGGTGCTGCTCTACGCCCTGCTCCAAAAACAGCAGCAGGAGTTTCACTTAACGTACAAGCCCGTTCGGATTGCCATGCCCGTGAACCTGCGCCGGTTCTTCCCCTCTAAAACCCTGCGCAACTTCATTACTATGGTATACCCTTCCATTGATCCCCGTCTCGGCGATTACAGCTTCGAGGAGATTGTAACGCAGGTGCACAATTTTATGCGCTACTATATAAACGAAAAGTTTCTGCGCGGTGATATCACCACCAATGCCGCCACCAAACACAACTTCCTGATCCGTATCGTACCGCTTTTCATCAAGGATCTGGTTGTGCGCACTTTCTACACCCGGGTACAGGACAAAAATTCCTCCGCCGGGCTTACCAACATGGGAGCGCTCCCGGTTCCGGAAGATATGAAACCTTATATCGACCGTTTCGACATTTACATGGGACAGCCCTTTTCCTCCCGAACCAACTGCGCCATCATCAGCTTTGAGGACATTCTGACCATCAACTTTGCCAGCAGTATCGTGGAGAGCGATGTGGAGCGGTATTTCTTCCGCCGGCTGGTACAGGACGGCATTCATGTAAAAATAGAGAGCAACCGTTCAACCGAATTAATATAGCATGTGTTACGAATCTAATTTCAAAATATTAAATCATGTTTTAAGAAAGGATTTCCTATGTCATACTGCGTAAACTGCGGCGTGGAACTGGAGGCTTCCCTGCAGGAATGCCCGCTTTGCCACACACCTGTTATCAACCCGAAAGACGCCGGGAAGGAGTTTCCCCCTTCCCCATATCCCACCGACAAAGGCCAGGTGGAAGTCGTAAAGAGAAAGGATCTGGGCATCCTGCTCTCCGTTGTTCTGATCGCCACAGGCGGCACCTGCCTGCTGCTAAACCTTCTGGTATTTGGCAGCTCTCTCTGGTCGCTTCTGGTGATCGGCATCTGCATCTGCCTGTTTGTATTTCTATTCCCGGTGGTTTTCTACAGCAAAATGCCGCTCTTCGTCTCCCTGTTCGCAGACGGGATGGCCGTGGCGGTATACCTGTACATGATTTCCTATCTCACCCCTTCCACCGATTGGTTCTGGGAGCTGGGGCTGCCCATCGTTGCCCTCGTCACTCTGGCCACGGAGGTGTTTACCCTGCTGGCAAAAAGGGTGCCCTTCACAATTCTCTCCGGGGCGCTATGCCTGTTCATCGAGATTCCGCTGTTCTGCGCCGCGCTGGAGCTGATGATCCGCCGCATGATCGTTTATCCGCTGCGGCTTACCTGGTCCGCTGTGGTTCTGACCGTCTGCGTTATCATCGATGTGGCCCTCATCACCATACTCGTAAAAAAACGCCTGCGCAACGAAGTGCGCAGACGCTTACATTTTTAACTGACACTGAAAAACCGGCGGCCTTGCGGGTTCACTCAGTCCTTTTCTCCCGCGTACCTCGCTTCCGCATCCTCCAGCGACTGATAGCCATAGAATGCGGTTTCATTGGCGATGGTCTGTTTTAACAGGCTCTCGCCCTTTTCTTTTGCTTCTTCCGTCTCCTTCAGAATCCGTTCCAGCGTTCGCATGGAATAGGTGTAAAGTTCTCCCCTGAGATAACTCTCCATAGAAGAGCCAGCCATGATGCCATCCTCCGAAGTGGTCGCCACCCTGCCCCTCTTTCTCAGGTTCGGGTACTCTTCTGCCATCTTTGCATCCCACTCCAGATTGACTGCTACAATCCGCTCCACAATCTCCTTCTTTTCAGACACATCGGGAAGATGGCTCTTAATCTGCTCGTACTCTTCCGGGTAAGTGCTCTCCATCATCCACCCATATTTCTCAAAGATCGGATTTCTGCCCTCTTTCACGGCCTCCTGGCAGTCTGTCTGGTAGCTCAAAAGCACCTCGTCTGAATAAACCATCCACTGGCTCATGCGCATTTTAAAGAAGGTGTCGGGATCGTCCTGACAGGAAGCCCTGCCGCCTGTATTGTAAACCTGCTGGAACAACGTCCATTCCATCTGCGCAATATCAAATATCAACTGTTCCCGTTCACTGACTTGTGCCATGATACTCTGTCCCCTTTCGTCAGGTGTTACTCTTCTTCCTGGTCTGCCGCATCCGCTTCCGTTTCATTCTCCGAAGCCGTCAGATAGGCCATAATCTCTTCCGGCATATCGCCGGAAATCGCCTCCGTATACTCTGTGTGGGAGGTGGCAAGCGTCTCCCCCTCCACCGTTATGTACACCGCATCGGCGTCATAGTTGGACAAAAATGTGTTGACTATAGAAGATATAATAATGCATTCCGCCTCCGCAGACATGGTCAGCAGATACTCCCGGAACCCCTCGGAAAGATCCAGATAAATGAGTCTTCTTCCTTCCTCTTCCCGTTCTTCCAAAGAAAGCGCTTTCGTATGAAACAGCGGCACAATATTATGCCTGGCCAGCGCGCTTAAAAGCACATCCGGCGTGATCTCCTCCGCCGTAATTTCCTCCTGCGTCAGCTCGGAGTCCATATCCTTTCCGTAACAGATCACCGCCGCCTGCTGTGTATCATCTTCCTCTGCTGCCTCCTGTACTTCGTTCACTTCCTCTGTTCCCTGCGCGACGTCCTCTTCTGCCGAATCGCCGTCTGACTCCGTCTCAGGGACAGGCTCCTGAGTCTGTACCTCTTCCTCTTCCTCTAATAAGTATTCTAAAGAATTAACCAACATATCTTTGGAAGACATTTCCGGCACAACGATCTCTCCCGTCGTCACCGCAGCGTCCGCCGCCCTGCCGCAGGCCGTCAACAGCATAACCGCAAGAAGGGCAAGCGCCGCCAAGTTTCTCTTTTTCATCACTTCAATCTTATCCTCCCCGAATGCAATCCTCTGAATCGCTTTATTCTATCACACCGCATCCGAAAAGTAAATTGACTATTTATGTCACATGTTCCATTTGTGAAGCGCAGTCCTTTATCCCTTGACTGTGCGTCCCGACTTAATCACCTCGAGAAGGGCAAATTCCCCGTCTGCAATCAGAATATCCGCAGCACGGCCCGGCAGAAGAACTCCGCACTCTTCCTCAAGACCGACCGCCTCAGCCGGATTGCGCGTAGCGGCCCTGACTGCCTGCTCTTTCGGAACTCCCATCTGCATTGCCGTTCTCATGCAGTCATACAGGTTGGTCGCGCTGCCCGCTATGGTACCGTCTTTTAATAACGCCCGGTTGCCTTTAACAATGACAGGCTGTCCGCCCAGCGCGTACTCTCCGTCCTCCATCCCTGTGGCCATCATGCTGTCGCTGACCAAAACCATCCGCTCTGCCCCGAAAAGCTTAAATGTGCTCTTCACCACGCAGGGATGGATGTGAATGCCGTCACAGATCAGCTCCACTCTCGTATCTTCGTTTTCTGCAGCAGCCCCGATCACACCCGGTTTTCTGTGGGTAAACGGCGGCATCGCATTGTAGAGATGGGTGACATGGTGCGCCCCCGCCTCCATTGCGGTTTTAGCCGTCTCATAGTCCGCGCAGGTGTGGGCTACGGAAAAGCGGAATTCCTCTCCACAATCGCGGATGCAGTCCATCGCCCCTTCCGTCTCCGGCGCAATCGCCACCATGCGGATCATCCCCTTTGCCGCCTCCTGCAGCTTTTCAAGCATCTGCCTGTCCGGCGTTCTGATATAAGCCGCATTCTGCGCACCCTTTTTCTCCTCGGAAATAAAAGGCCCTTCCAGATAAATGCCCCGCAGAACCTCCTTTACGGGAATCCCTTCCGGCAGGATTTCCGTCTCCGCCGCCGCTGCGTCTGCCGCACAGATCTCCAGAAGCCTTTCCTCAGAAAGCGTCATGGTTGCGGGACAGATCGTGGTAGTGCCGTGGGTCATCTCATAAGAAGCGATGGCGCGTACCGCCTCCGCCGTGCCGTCACAAAAGTCATAGCCCGCGCAGCCGTGAAAATGGATGTCAACCAGTCCCGGCAGAATATAGGTCTTCGCCTCCTGCTCTGTGAGTCCTGACACTTCACAGCGGTCCACACGCGCAATCCGCTCTCCCTCGATGGCAACCTCCCCCGGTTCAAAACACATCCTGTCAGTGTAAACCATTCCTCTGATAATACGCATACCATACTCTCCTTTCCATCATTTATTTTCCTGTAACTATAAATATAAGCGAACCTGCAATGCATCGCATTCCAAGTTCGCATCCTGTCTGTGGCAGGTTCTGACTTTGCTTATCGCGGATTCAAGATGCTTCGCATCTTTCATTCGCGGTGCTCGTCATAAACTGCCATCTCCAGTCCTGCATGCAAGCATGCGTCCTGCCTCTGACAGTTTCTGACTCTGCTTATCGCGGAAAATCTGAGAGCGCCGCCTCGTCTCCCACCAGAATCACATCTCTGTGAAGCTGTAATATGGAGGCCGGCACTTCGGGGGTGACCGGGCCGTGGAAAGCTTTCTTTACAATCTCACGCTTGCCCTCCCCGGTGACAATCACCATAATTTTCTTCGCCTGCATAATGGAACCGATACCCATAGTATAAGCTTCCGTGGGCACTTCATCCATAGAATCAAAGAAACGTGCGTTGGCTTCCCTGGTATTCTGTGAGAGTGTCACGCAGTGGGTCTCTTTCTCAAAGACACTTCCCGGCTCGTTGAAACCGATATGGCCGTTGTGCCCAAGCCCCAGGATCTGGAGATCAACGCCGCCGTGCGCTTTTATGATCTCCTCGTAATCCCTGCATGCCTTCTCCTTATCCGGCTCCTGCCCGTCCGGCACATAGGTATTTTTCTTATCAATATTGATAGAATCAAACAGGTGGGTATTCATAAAATAGCGGTAGCTCTGGTCATTATCCGCTGCAAGCCCTCTGTATTCATCCAGATTGATGCTGTGCACCTGTGAAAAATCCAGATCTCCCCGCTCGAAGCGCCTGATCAGTTCCTCATAGGCGCCAATGGGCGTGGATCCTGTGGCAAGCCCCAAAACACAGTCAGGCTTCATTATCACCTGCGCCGAAATGATATTCGCGGCCACGCGGCTCGCGTGCTGATAATCCGCTGCACAATATACTCTCATTCTTTCCCTCCGTTCTGTTCCGTTCCCCAGTGGGTATTGCGGTACTCCCCTGCGGACATTCCCTCCATCTTCTTAAATACGCGCGAAAAATGCGCCAGATCCTGGAATCCCACCTGTTCCGCCACGTCACAGATCCTCAGCGAAGGATCTTTTAACAGTTCCTTCGAGCGGTCCATGCGGGCTCCGTTTAAAATATCCGAAAAAGTTTTTCCTGTATGCTTATTTAAAAGTTTCGACAGATGCCACTGGCTGACATACACCTGTTCTGCCACATCGGAGAGCCGCAGCTTCTCCTTGGAATTGCTCCTGATATATTCCAGGGCATTACTGACGATAAAGCTGTTTGCCTCGCTGTTCTCCTCGGAATCCGGCTGCTCTGCAAGCGCCTCCTCGATTTCTTCCGCCGGCACAAATGTCATTGCCGGCGTTCCCATCTGATCCAGCCGCCTGGTCACAGTGTCAACCGCTTCCTCCAGATCATTCATTTTAGAAGGTTTTAGCAGGAATCTGGACACGCCCAGTTCAATTGCCTGTCTCGCGTACTCAAATTCCCGGTATCCTGTCAGAATGATAATCTGCATATCGGGAAACTCTGATTTCAAACCGGCGATCATCCGCAAGCCGTCCATTTTTGGCATGCATATATCTGTGATCACAATATCCGGCCGCTTTTCGCGGATCAACTCTATTCCTTCCTTCCCATCACCGGCAGTCCCTATCACCTGACAGTTCCATTTCGTCCATGCCATTGTCTTTGACAATCCCTCTACGATCAATGGTTCATCATCGATAATTGCCACTTTGTACATTTCTATCCCTCATATGGTATCATTATTTTAATGATACCGAAATCTCTCCCAAATGTCCATCTGTTCTTTTATCCTACTTCCATATGCCAAACTTCAAACCATTGCGGAGAATGCTTCTTTTCAAGCATTCTCTTATGCGAGACTTAGAACTTCTCCGCGAAGCAGCCCCTGCTGCGAGTGGCTGGAAGTCCTTCTCGCATTAGCCTTTGACGGCTCCAGCGATCATGCCCTTGATGATCTGCTTCTGCAGACAGCAGTACACGATAATGACAGGAACGATGATCAGCGCAACCACAGCCGCCATCATACCATAGTCCGTTCCCTCCTTGGCGCTGATGTTGTTTAACATCTGAGTGATACTGTACATATCCGGCCTTCTCAGGAAGAAGGACTGGGTAAACAGATCGTTGTAGCTCCAGAGGAAAGAGAAGATTGCCACCGTTGCAAAAGAGGGCTTTGTCAGAGGCATAATCACCTTAAAATATATCTGAAAAGCATTGCAGCCTTCCATGTAGGCCGCCTCCTCCAGCTCGATTGGCAGTCCCTTGATATAGCCGGTCAATACCACCATCGCAAAAGCCATATTTCCGGCGATCTGCGGCAGGATGACTGACAGCATGTTAAGGAACCAGCTTCCCGTGCTTGCGATGCCCCATTTAAACTCCATCTGATATACTGAAATGACCGTCGCAAAAGCCGGGAACATCATAGCGCCTATAATCAGGGAATTGACCAGATTCGAGCCGGGGAATTTATATCTGGCCAGGGCGTAGGCGCCCATACCGGCTAACAGTACCACCATCACAGCTACCATCGTAGAGATAAACAGGCTGCTCTTGTATGCCCCGAAAATATCTGTTGACTCAAAAGCCTTTCTGAAGTTCGCTGTCGTAAACAAATCTCCCAGAGGGAGCGCGAAAGAGTTCGCCAAAATCTTATCCTTTGCCTTGAAGGAGTTCTGTATTACCCAGAGGATCGGATAAATTGTGGTTAAAGCCCAGATAATCAAAACCGCATACACCACGATCAACCCGAATGATTTCTCTTTTTTCTTAGTCATAGCCCGTTCCTCCTCCTAATAGTCTTTCTCTCGGAAAACCGCATTGACAACCTTTGCCAGCACCACGCCGAGTACCACGATCAGAACCGCCAGCGCTGCGCCGTAATCCACGTTCTTTGTCTCCATCGTCTGATAGTACATATAAGTGCCGGTCAGGAACGTCGTCTTAAGCGGCATCCCCTTGGGGAACATCACCCAGGGCAGGTCGAAAACCTTGAGTGCGCCGGTAACCGCCAGAATGCTGCAGGTACAGATTACATTGTGGAGCAGCGGAACCGATATGTAGCGCACACGCTGCAGGGCAGTCGCGCCGTCAATCCTTGCCGCCTCATACAGCTCATCCGAAATATTGTTCAGTCCTGTGACGAGGATGACAAAATAGAATCCAACATACTGCCACATAACCGGCGCCATCATCGTGCACAGAGCGATCCCCTCCGCTTTCCAGTCCGTCAGGTTCTGCTTTCCAAAAAGCTCCAGGAGCTGGTTAACCATGCCTTTATCGTAGAGAAAGATCAGGTTGAACATCAGGCCTAACGCTGTCGCAGAAATCACGATAGGGAAGAAAAACACGGTTCTGAAAAACTGTTTTCCCCTGCCGATATTGTCCACCATCAGCGCCAATATGATGGCAATTCCCACCTGTCCCACCAGGGTGACAAGCATCATAATGATCGTATTCTTCACGGAGGTCCACACGTTCTGATCATGCAGCATCTCCTCATAGTTGGCATACCACGGCGTGTTAAATTCGGTCGCCGTCGCACCGAGCTGTTTCAGGTGCATAAAGCTGTTTATAACAGTTTTAAAAAACGGATAGTAAAGCAGCACCACCATGAACAGAAACGCCGGAAGCAGGAACACAAACGCCGGCTTTTTATTGCGATAAATATTAGCTCCCATAAGCCACCTCCACACTTTCCTTAACTCTTTTTTCAAAAGAGGCAGGGTATACCCCTGCCCCTCCAAATACTCCCCTATGTGATTTACTGGTTGTGATAAGCCTCAAGGCCTTCTGCTACTGCATCCTCAGCTGCCACTCTGCCTGTCACGATCTCAGGCATGCCGTCGAAGGTAGATACGCGGCAGTCCCCTGCGAACAGATCCTGTACCGCACCTGTCAGAGATGTGGTGCCTGCCATCATGTTCATCGCCTTGATCTGCAGAACGTTGAACTGTGAGGAATCAACTTCAGGTGCATTCTTCAGTGCGGATGCGCCGTGCTGTGCAAACTTGGGAACCATCTCATCAGAAGTCAGATACTCTACAAAGCTGACTGCTGCCGCTCTCTTCGCCGGATCGTCCCATGCTTTTCTTGTGATAAAGTAGCCGGAGGAAAGACCGCCCACCAGATCGGTTGCCTTTCTGTCTCCCTTGCCGGGTACATAGGTTACATCAAACTTATCTAATTTCGCAGAATCCAGAGTTGCCGGATCGCTCGGATCAGACTGGCATGCGCTCACGATACCGCCGACTTTCCAGGAACCGTCGATCAGGAATGCTGCCTTGCCTTCTGTGAACATTGCAAAAGTCTCATCGTCCGTTGCGGAGAGTGTATTGTCCGGGAAGTATCCAAGTTCATACAGCTCTTTGATGTCGTTCATGCCCTGTACCCATGCCTGGCCGTTCTCATCGCCAGCGTTCTCCGGGATTTCCAGGTGAGTTGCCGGAGACTGGTTGTTAAAGATTGCGAACTCCCACCAGTAGTGAGGGATATTACCGAGAGCTGCCGCGATCGGAGCATAACCTGCCGCCTTAATCTTCTCACAGTCTGCCTTGAACTGATCCATCGTGTAGTCTGCGCCGGGCATTGCCACCCCTGCTGCCTCGAGGATCTCGGTGTTTACAAACATTGCCTCCCAGAAACCGTTTGCAGGCACTGCATATTTTTTATTGTCCACCAGGGACGCTGTGATCAGGTCTTCGTTCATGTTGGACGCGTAGTCCGGATACTCTGCGCGAATCTCATCAATGGGAACTACCTTGCCCGCCTCGATGAAGCTGTTGGAGTCCGCACCGTTGAAGAAGAACAGTACATCCGGCTCAGAACCTGTCTCAAAGTCTGTAGCGACTCTTGTCTTGAAGGTCTCGTCCGCGGTTGCGGAAGTGTCAACTACTGCATTGCCCGTCTCTGCTTCCCAAGCCTTTACAGCGTCCTTGTAGTTCTGTGCGTTGGAATCCTCACCTGCGAAGGTGGTGGTTACTACCAGCTCTACAGGGCCTGCCGCCTCTGCCGCCGGAGCCTCCGCCTCTGCGTCTGCTGCCGGAGCTTCCGCCTCTGCCGCCGGAGCCTCTGCTGCCGCATCCCCTTCTGTGCTGGCTGCTTTTTCAGCTCCACCGCTGTTTCCGCATGCTGTCATGGATAATACCATAGCTCCTGCCAGCATTGCTGCCATCATTCTTTTTTTCATCATACCCTTATTCCTCCCTTTCCTTTACAGATCGTTTTGTCTGTTGTTTCTTTATGTACTTATCATACTCCGCCGGGAAGGAAGATAAAATTGTTGGGATTGTTCTTTTTTGCCTTTTATTGTTCGCTTGGCACATCCATTTTGAGCAAAATTGTGCTGACTGTATCATCGTTTTCATTGCTGTCTATAAATAGTCCACAATCCGGTCCGTATATCATCTTGAGTCTCTGGTCAACATTACGAATCCCCAGGCTGACACGTTTCTCTTTTGACATCTCAACATCCTGCGACAAAATTCTGTCAATCCGCTTTCTGTCCTCTTTTGTCAGATGGCCGTTGTCCTCGACCTCGATGCAAAGATATCCATCCTCCCGCCCGTACAGCCGCACTTCCAGCCTTCCCTGCTCCGTGATATCCATACCGTGCTCCACCGCATTCTCCACAATTGGCTGAATAATCAGCCTGGGCACCTGCAGGGACATAAGCCGTTCGTCAATCCGCTTCGTACAGCTGAATTTCGCTCCAAAGCGCTGGGATATAATATAGAGATAGGCGTCCGCGTAGGCAACTTCTTCCGCTACCGAGTGGAACTGCGCCTCTTTCCGATTCATCGTCTCCTCCAGCATGGTGGAAAGCGCCTCGATCATACCACTCACTTTATCATTTCCGTTCAGGCGCGCCTCCCAGTTTATAATCTCCAGCGTATTGTTCAGGAAATGCGGGTTAATCTGGGACTGCAGCGCCATGATCTTTGCATCCCGCAGCGCAATCTCCTCCAGATAAATCCTGTCAAACTGATTCTTAAGCTGCAGGGACATGTGGTTGAAGGACTCCTTCATGCGGTAAAACTCCTCGTTGTCCTCCCTGTTCGCAATCTGTATGCCCAGTTCCCCCTCCCTGACCGTGTCAGCGGCAATGATCAGTTCTCTCAGCGGCACTGTCACCTTTTTATGGAAGAAACGCATCATCTGCACAACCAACGGAATCATAAACAAAAACAGAATCACGAAAAAATACTGCATCACTGCCATCTCCGCGTAGGTCACGCTGTTGTCCAGACTGACCATAAGCACCATCGTTCCGCCATAGGTTTTAATTCTGCGGTATGCATGGGAGTAGCCGCCGCCCTTATACTCATACACCGCGTCCTTCTCTCCGAGTGCATCCATGATATACGCATAGCTGTGCTCCGGGCTTCCTTCATTTGCCAGAATGCCGGGCACAAGCAGTTCTCCGTTCCAGTACAGGGCGGCGTCCGCATAGCCCCATATTCCCGTGTAGCTTTTCATCAGTGACTCCTGATCCAGCTCCAGGGCCAGCACCGCGTAAGGGACAAATTTGGAGGTCACAAGGTTTCTGACCATATAAATTTTCCCCTCCACACCTACCAGCGTAGTTCCCGTATCGAGCGTCTCCGCCACCTTCAATATTTTCCCGCGGGCTTTGGTGTTGAAGAAACGAATGTCCTGGTAAGAGCCGCCGTTGCTCTCGTTTAAGGCATAATAGCAGCTTCCCGGCTCATTTAATACCACCAGTTCCGCTGTCCTGCAGTTGTCGTCATAAGCGTACTGCTGTCTTAAAAATTCCTCCACGCTGTTCCTGAATTCCGTGCGGTCCTCCACACCCCAGAACTGCCTGTAATATTTTGCGATCACTGCCATATAGGAGGCATTCTTGGAGGCGGTCTCGCAGTCCTTTAACTGGATCTGCATGATTTCAACCGTCTTCTCCACAGAAGACTGGATCGTCTGTTCCACCTGCCCAAGCACATTTCTGGTCATCAGAAAGATAACCCCGCAGATCATTAAAAACAACGGCAAAAACCACCCAAATATGAGCCGCCTTACCATGCTCCATCTGAGTGATTTCCGCTTTCCGTTTTCCTTCTTATCTTTTCCTGCCATTCGATTCATGGGTATCCCATCCTTTTTCCAGCGGTGGTCCCGCTTGTCTCACATGGGTCTATTATATCTGATAATCCCGTTTCCCGCATTCCTTTCTTTTCGGCGCTGCGCCAGACGGCGTCCTCTTACATTTTTCTTAGAAGACGCCGTCTGACACACTGTTCCTTTCCTTACAGCTCCAGATACTCCTCAAATACCTTGCAGAATGCCGCCGCATCCTTCTTCTCCTTCATTTCACAAAAGATCCGCAGAAGCGGTTCCGTGCCGGAGAATCTGACCGAAATCCAGCCGCCGTCCTTCAGGTAAATCTTCAACCCATCCACATAGGAAACCTGCTCCGCCTCATAAGGAATCTGCGGCAGCTCCTTATCCACCAGCAGCTGCTTCTGGATAGCCTCCTTCTTCTGAGGGCTGAAACGGTAATCGCGTTCCTCCAATGCCATGCCGCCAAACTCCCGGCGGATCGTCTCCATAATCTCGGAAAGCTTCATGCCTGTCACCGCAATCATCTCCACCAGAAGCGCGGAGGCATAAATGCCGTCCTTGCCCTTGATGTGTCCCCTCACCGCCATACCGCCGGAGGACTCGCCGCCGATGATGGCGTCCGCCTCAAACATCTTTGCTGAGATGTGCTTAAATCCAACGGGAACCTCGTAACACTTCTCCCCGAAGCTTTCGGCCACCCTGTCCAGCAGATGGGTGGTACAGATATTTCTCACGGCCGGCCCGTGCCAGCCCTTATATTTCACCAGATAAAAGTACAGCAGCACCAGAATATCGTTGGGGTGCAGGAAATTACCCTGGTCGTCAATCACACCGATTCTGTCCGCATCGCCGTCCGTGGCAAGACCCAGATCACAACGCCTGTCAATTACATAGTTCTGCAGGGTACGCAGGGTCTCCGCCGTGGGAGCAGGAAGTTTTCCGCCAAAAAGCGTATCGTGCCTTTCGTGGATGGTCTCCACCTCACATCTTGCCGTCATCAAAATCGTTTTCAGGGAAGTCTCACTCACCCCGTACATGGGGTCAAGCGCAATGCGAAGCCCTCTCGTCTTGATCTTATCCATATCCACCGTGTCGATGATACTGTCCAGATACTCG
This sequence comes from uncultured Lachnospiraceae bacterium, assembly GCA_910579285.1. Lineage (GTDB taxonomy): Bacteria > Bacillota > Clostridia > Lachnospirales > Lachnospiraceae > UBA3282. Next base: position 150,028 of record CAJTTT010000004.1, read on the forward strand.
TTGAGCGGATAGATCTCCTCGATCAGGCCCTTCTCGAGGCCTTCCGCGTAGTTCATCTCGTCCACGGGAATATCCGTCACCTCGTTGATGTAACGCTCGATATCGGCTGTCTGCAGCTCATCCGCATCCCGGCCGCCAAAGGTGAACACCTTTATGCCATTGTAGACCGCCGGGTTGTGGCTTGCCGTAATCATCATACCGTAGTGGTATTCATGCTTCATCACATAGAACATCACAAGAGGTGTGGGCGCCGATTTATTGATCAGGCTGGCCTTGATTCCTTCCGCCGCAAACACCTGCGCCGCCCACTGCATGGCCTCCTTTGACAGAAAACGCCTGTCATAGCCCAGCACAATCCCTTCATGGGCCACTTTTTCCTCCCGCATCTTATCACAGATGGCTCTGGATAAAATCTGGATATTCTCCTTTGTAAACTCATCCCCGATCACGGCTCTCCAGCCGCCTGTTCCGAACTTAATCATTGTATACCCTCCTTCTTATCCTGTCGCTGCTCTTGCCGCTTACCGATCCCGTATCTTCTGTTTGGCGCATTTTCTAAAGCGCTGCTCTGCTGCCTGTTCACGCTCCCATGACAATTTCCACCGTATGCCTGCTGCCCGCCTCCATAGGAAGAATTTTGTCTGTCTTCACGCCGTCCACTCTGATTTCCCTGACGCCCTTCATCACACCGTCCGGGTTGCTCACATGAATCTCATAGACTGCGCCCCGGAATCCCCTGACCGCCCGGAACTCTTTCCAGTCCGCCGGAATGCACGGATCCACAACAAGACTGTCGTAATCCGGCCTGATGCCCAGCATATACCGGGTAGCCGAGAAGTATGACCAGCCGCCGGAACCCGTCATAAAGGGATGTCTGGCTCTGCCGTAGGCACTGTGATCCCTGCCCATGATAAACTGACAGTAGGAATAAGGCTCAGACTCTCTCATCTCAATCTGGTCATTCTGATGGTAAGGACAGAGCGCATCATAAAACTTCATTGCCAGGTCTCCCCTGCCTCTCAGACATGCCGCCGCCCATGCCCAGGGATTCGGATGGGAGAAAATGGCTCCGTTTTCCTTCACGCCAGGGTACACCCTCGTGACAAAACCGATATCGTCATCCGGCACCGTGTAGGAGGGCGTGTTCAGCAAAAGCCCGTACGGTGTGTAGAGGTACTTGTCGATTGCGGCAAGAGCGGCATCCGCCTTCTCCCCATCAGCCGCCCCGGAAAGAACTGCCCACGCATTGGATTCCAGATGCACTTTTCCCTCCTCATCCGCCTGTGTACCGATCTTTTTCCCGTTTGCCGTGATGCCTCTGATAAACCATTCACCGTCCCAGAGCTGCGTGTTGCACACTTCCCTGACCCGTTCTGCGGTCTTCGTATATGTTTCTGCGTCTGCGGTATTGCCCAGACGCTCTGCCAGCTCTATGAACTGTGTCAGCGCCCAGTAGTGCAGGAAGCTGACCATCGCGCTCTCACCGCCGCCAAGGTTCAGGCAGTCGTTCCAGTCCGCACGCAGCCCCTTGCAGATGCCGGTCTGTCCTACCTGTTCTGTGGAGAAATCCAAAATCCGTTTCAAGTGCTGGTAAACCGACTCCGTCTCCTTCTTCCCCTCCAGGAACGTGTCCGCATAGGTAAGCTGCACAGAGGCAAAGCCAAGATCTCCCGTTTCTTTGATATATTCCGTCACCGCCGCCACCAGCCAGAGTGCATCGTCAGAGCAGGCGTCCTTCAGCCCGTGGATGATGCTGTTCTTGTCAGGCTCCGGGATCACCGTGGGAGATTTGAACGGCTTTACGCCTGTATTTTCCATAAACCACTCCGGCTGGAACAAATGCAGACCATAACCCGCGCTCGTCAGCCCACGGAGAAGCTGCTCAATCCGTTCCCGGCACTTATCCGGGTTGGAGTGGGGAATCGTCATGGCATCCTGCGCCGTGTCACGGTAGCCAAGTCCCACTCTGCCTCCCACTTCGATAAAGGAGGCAAACCGGGAAAACATCACGTTGATCTCCGACTGGTACAGCGTCCATGTATTGAGCAGGGTGTTCATCCCTTCGTTGGGCGTCTGTACCTGTAATTTGGAACACTTCTCTTCCCAATAGTTTCTCAGATCCTCATAGGCCCTGTCAACAGTCCTGTGATCCGCATACTTTGCACGGACACGCTTCCCCTCTTCTCTTCTGCCCTCACCGAGCATGAAAATAAGACGAACTTCCTCACCCGGGTGCAGGGTCAGATTCTTCTGCAGACTGCCGCAATGGTTTCCACCCTTCTCATAGGAGGAGGAACACTTGCCCGCGGTCACCGCTGCCGGGTTTGACTCCGTATTGTAAGTGCCAAGGAACCGATCCCTCATACAGTCGAATCCATCCGGCGTAAAGTCCGCCGCAAAATACTGATATCCTTCCTCCTCATAAAACAAATCTTCCTCGATGATTCCGTCCTCGTAGGACGCGCCCGCACAGTACAGGCTCATCTGGAAATTCTGATTGTCGATCATAATGTGGTGGAATGAAAATTCCAGATAGGAGAAGAGGCTCAGATTCCTCGCCCTGTCTCCCGTGTTTTTTACCTTCACGTCCCAGAGCTGTACCGCTTCGCCTCTGGGAATCAAAATGGTCTGGGATGTCTGTATCCCGTCGTACTCACACTCGTACACCGTGTAGGACATGCCGTGGCGGCAAGTATACTTCGCCTGGTCCAGCGGCTTGCCCACCGGCTGCCAGGATATGGACCAGTAGTCCGCATTGTCATTGTCCCGCAGATATACATAAAAGCCCGGCCTGTCCATAGGCACTGAATTGCCCCTGAACCGGCTGATCCTGTGGTACTCCGGCGTCTTATAAAAGAGATAACCGCCAGCCGTATGGTTCACCACTGCCGCCATATCTTCCACGCCAAGATAATTCGTCCAGGAACAAGGCAGATCCACCCTGTCGATGACGTACTCCCTGTTTTCATTGTCAAAATGTCCGTATCTCATATACCCCCCTGTTCTAAGACGTCTCATCGACGTCTTCTGCCCCTTTCTGCATTCTTATTTTCAATTATAAAGGACACTTCCACTCTTGGAAATGTCCTGTTCTGTGATAATTTGACTTTTCTTGGTTCTTTTATAAAGGCGGGGCGGGATGCTTCGCATTCCAAGCTCGCGTTGCTCGCCATAAATCGGCATAGACTGGCTTGCGTGCAAGCACCCATCCTGACTCTGCCGCTTTCTGGCTCTGCCCTCTCTGCCGTATAAGCAGGCTTGAAATGCTTCGCATTCCAAGCTCGCGTTGCTCGCCATAAATCGGCATAGACAGGCTTGCGTGCGAGCACGCATCCTGACTCTGCCGCTTTCTGGCTCTGCTTATACGCGCAAAAAAAGACACCGCCGAAGCGATGTCTTAGGTGCGTGCAGGAAAAGAGACTTGAACTCTCATGGTATTGCTACCACACGGACCTGAACCGTGCGCGTCTGCCAATTCCGCCATTCCTGCGAACAAATGTTATTCTAGCGTTTTTTTTGTCTAATGTCAAGCCCTTATGATAAAATCTTTTTAAAACTTTTTCTGCAACCTTTTTTTCCATCACACGGTCTAATCTATATCAGACATAGCCGGCAGCGCGCGCACCCTGCTATGCCAAAGATCCCGCGGGAATATAGCGAAAGGAAAAGACACCGATGAAGGAAGATACCATCAAGCTCGTAAAGCGGGCAATCAAAGGCAATATGGACGCCTATGGTAAATTAATTGCCGAATACCAAATCTACCTATACAAAACAGCCTTTTTATATGTAAAAAACGAAGCGGATTCCCTGGACGCCGTGCAGGAATGCGTCATAAAAGGTATGCTTGGCATAGAAAAGCTGCGGGAGCCGCGTTACTTTAAAACCTGGATTACAAAGATTCTTCTCAACTGTATCTGGCAGGAGCGGAAGTCGGTTCCTACCATTTCTCTGGAAGAATACGTTGAAAAAGGGTGTGAAGATTATCTGATCGAAGAGAAAGTCGATCTGTATGACGCCATCGATTCGTTGAAGGATCAGTACAAGACGGTAATCATACTCTTCTATTTTCAGGAATTGAAAATCAAAGAGATCGCACAAATTCTGGATGTTCCCGAGGGAAGCGTCAAAGCAAACCTGTACCGTGCCAAAAAACAGCTTAACAAGTGTCTCTCAGTCGATACCGTTGAGAAAAAGGAGGTAAAACGCCATGCAAAATGATAAATTTGATGCAATCCCTATCCCCAGAGAATTAAACCATGCTGTAAGAAACGGTATCAAAGAAGGCCTCCGCCAGAGAAAGAAACTTCACCGCAAAAGAACCGTTTTCCGCTACAGCGCCGCAGCCGCCGGGATTCTTGCCGCCCTCTGCGCAGGCGTGCTTCTGGCATCCAATCCGGCTCTTGCCGCAAAACTGCCTCTGATCGGACATATCTTTTCCCGTATTCAGGAAAAGGTCAGCTATAAAGGCAATTTCAGCGATGACGCCAAAATCTATATAGAAGATGACGCCGCCAAAGAACTTTCGGACAGTAAGACACCCACCGCAAAAGCAAAGGCCGATCCCTCGTCCGAAAAGCAGACGGAAAATCCCCTTGTGCAGACCTCCGGCGGATTGACCGTCACTGTCTCAGAGGCTAACTGTTCCACGCAGGCACTGTATCTGGCGCTCTGTATCGAAAATGAGGAGGCTTTTCCCGCAGATTTTATCAAAACCCAAAACATGGACGGCTATTTGCCGGACTATGATCTGCTCTCCCTGGAAAGCAGCTCCTACTATAATGTGCCGGGACTTACCAAAAAAGACCGTCCCGCAGGCGGCGGATATGCTACGCCTTACTATATAGAAGGCCAGTTTGTGGACGACCATACCTTTATCGGTATCATCCAGGTTTCCCTGGACGAAGACCTGAGAAGCAGCGCCGCTGCCACTCTGTCTTCGGACAAAAAAAATGCTGCGCTTCCGGCAGAATTCATCTACTACCTTGAAATCTCGGATATTTATGCTGATCTGCTCCAGTATGAGGAAACGTATGCCACAGATCCCGAGACCCATGAGCAGGTGTCCCTGTCGGAACCGCTGAAAAAGCATTATAAGGGCAAATGGAATTTTGCCATCCCTGTCTCCATGAATAAGGCGGACACCAAGACAGTCGAAATTAACAAGAAGAACAAAAACGGCGTCGGAATCGGTTCCGTAGAAAAGACGAATTTTGAGATCAAAGCGGAACTTCTGCTCCCGGAAGGCGCACAACCATACGACTACCTTGTGGTAATCTGTGATGCAGACGGAAAACGGCTGGAAAGCCAGGGTGGCAATTCCGAAGTCTTTTCCACCTACGGCAGGGATACCCAGACGGTGTATGTCTATGTGTATGATTATATCAAGTATATGGATGAATTAAAGGGAGATGACCGAAAGCTCGCGGAAAATGCTCTGTTTGAAACAGCGGTGCATTTTAAGTAACCGTGAGAATGGAGGCGGCCTGTTCAATGTCCGCCTCCTTCTTTTCTGCTTTTTCTGGATTCGTCAAAATTCGGAAAATAATTTTTAAAAACATATTGACTTTTGGGGATTCCAATAGTAATATATTATTTGCGTTGTGAACGTATGCGGAAGTGCTGGAATTGGCAGACAGGCTAGACTAAGGATCTAGTGGTGGGTTCATCGTGTGGGTTCAAGTCCCATCTTCCGCAGTGGTTAAAAGTGTGGGAAGCCTTGATTTTTTCAGGCTTCCTCATTTTTTTTGCTTTCATAAATTCTGAACACGCTTGAACACGTTGTTGATTTTGCTGTTAATAGCCCTCTCATAAGCATCTGAACGATTTTCAGAAGATTGATTTCTTCCGTTGGTGCCTCTCTTTTATCTTACTTCATCATAATGTGACCACATACGAACAACCTTTATTGTTCCATCGTATTCTTTTCCATCAACGTCTACCGACTCATTATATACTTGGTAGACCAATCTATGTTCCAGATTAATTCTTCTGGAATAATATCCGCTCAAATTTCCTACCAGTCCTTCATACGGAGGCGGATTTTGAAAAGGATTATCGGCTATAATATTTAATAATACTTTTGCTTTCCCATCAAGTCCCGCCCCTTTTAACAATTTTTTATCCTTGCCAGCCTGCTTACTGAATCTTATGATATACATTTACCACTCCTCATTCGGGTCATATACCGAACATTCTTCTATTGGTTCTTTTCCTGCTTCAACAATGCTTTCCGTCATGCCTGGTATAGAATTCAAATATAATGTTTCCTGAATAGCATTCCAATCTTCTTCAGAAATCAGAACGCCATTCTTTCCACGATTGTTTGTGATTGTAATCGGCTGACTACTGTTATTAACATCCGATAATATTTGATATATATTTTCTCTTGCTTTCGTTACGCTGATCGTGGTCATATCATCATCTCCCTTCCGTTATATTATGCCGTACGTTTTCGCGTACGTCAATATATTTCTTCTATATATTGCTCTTTTTACATCATTTTTCTGTTCTGATTTTCTCCGACAA
>CAJTTT010000005.1:0-93226 GCA_910579285.1 uncultured Lachnospiraceae bacterium
GCCAGCGTATCATCTAATCGACAAATTTTCACACTAACCTCCATGATTTCGCTTTGCGAAATCTCAAAATCCACGGACGAACAAGTTCGTCCCAGATAATGCCCGTATTTTGGGCATTCTCCTGTGTGAGAAAAGTCTGCAAAGCAGACTTTTAGTACTTCTCCGCGAAACAGCCTCTGCTGTGAGCGGCTAGAAGTACTTCTCACACTACTCCACCCGGTCCTCCAGATCCTTCTGAAGCATGTCCAGATAAGGCACGAGAATCCCGTGCTTTTTCGGAAGCACATATTCCGGGTTCAACTCGTCAAAACGGAAGCTTTTTCTTCCGCCTTCCTTCGCCCGATCCCAGAAATAACGAAGCATTTCGTAGGGCAGATAATAAAAGAGATCCTTGTGGGAGTAATAGATCAGAAAGAACGCAATCCCTTTCTGTTTCTCGAACTTTCCCATAAATTCCACCTGATGCTCATGGATATTCTGGAGCGCGAAGGTGTCGACCGCGCATTCCTTGGCGTCAAAGCAGACGGGAATCCCCTGCACCGCGCCGATGTAGTCCACCGTGCTCTTCTGGTCAAAGTAAGCCAGCGTGATATGGCGGCTGTCCTTGTCGATATTGATCGGGGTAATGGGCGTGGGCACTTTCTGAATCAGCGCAAGCCCGTTTTCCAGATATTTTTCATTGGTACGATTGATCAGATCCTCCAAAGTGGAGCCGCGCAGTCCGCGGGAGTTCCATGTCGCCATCGCAGTCCTCGTTCCGAAAAGTTTCTTTGCTTCAGAGCGGTAACAGATCCTTACAGCTCCGCTTCTTTCCTATTATACTCCCGCATGAAGAAATTGGCAAGAACAAATGTTCTATTTAGGTAATATGTGAGACACGCCCAAAAATATCCGGCAGTTCACAAAAAAAGGTGCGCCCGCTCAAATCTGTAAAGGGTTCGTCAAGTGACGGAAAAACCACCTTGCAGGCATGTAAAAGCTGCGACTGTACGCCGAATTGTTGTCGGTATCTTTCGTTCCATGCCCTGTCTCCGTACTTATAATCCCCCAGCAGCGGGTGGCCGATACCGGCCAGATGAGCACGGATCTGATGGGGCTTTCCCGTAATCAGCTCCACCTCCAACAGTGTCTTGTCATCCTCCATTCTGAGCGGCCGATACCTTGTCTGAATGTAGGAGCCGTCGTTTGGAACAGACTGTATCATCACTTTGTTTCTCTTCTCATCCTTGCACAGATACCCCTCGATCAACTGCTCCTGCTCGACAGGCCCCTTCACATAGAGCTGATAATACTTGTGAAGTGTCCGATCCTTCAAAAGCCCGCCAAGAAGCTGTGCTCCCCTGAGGGTTTTGGCACAGAGCACCATGCCGCTTGTATTGCGGTCAAGCCGGTTACAGACGGAGGGTTTATAGAAAGAAAGATCTGCCTCACGCAGTTCTTTCTTCTCGAGAAGATAACCGATCAGCCATTCATTTAAGGAAAGATCCGTCTTCTCCGCTTTCTGGGACAGGATGCCGGCAGGCTTGTCCGCAATCAGCATGTGGTCATTTTCATAGATCACCCGAATGTTTGAAAACTGTCGGTAAGCTTTGCCATATTCCTGACACTTAGGCATCTCTGTTTCTGGCTGTAAGGCCAAGCCGGCTTCCGGCTTTGCTCCCTGTCCTTGGCAGTAACTGTTGTGGGCAGATTGTTCAGTCAGCTTTCCCATGAATTTATCCAGCGTTTCCTGTGCGAAGAAAATCTTTACACAGTCTCCGACGGCAGTCTTTTCACTCCCGTCCGCCTTCTTATCATTCAGGGTGATATTCTTTTTTCGCAGCATTTTATAGAGAAAACCGCTGCCTGCATTTGGCAGGATCCTGTGCAGATACTTGTCGAACCGCTGTCCGGCTTCTCTGTCCGTAATGATTGTCTGATACATCGCGACTCTCCTGGTTCTTAAACGGCCGCATCCGCTCGGACTGCAGTGATCAGCACTGCCCGCGAACGGAACATATGCGGCTTAAATGGAAATGGTGTGCAGCAGGCTGATAATTTCCTCCCGCGCCTTGTGATCTTCCACCTGCATATTTAACAACCGACTCAGTCGGTCAATATATGTATTCTCCTGAGAAAAGATGTTAACCGTCACATGTTTGATTCCTTCCTGCACAAGCATCTGCGAAAGATGTTTTTCCGCTTCAGAACAGCTGCAGGACGGATTCTCCGTGATCCCGCAGAGCATACTGCCCTTCAGGACCATATGACTTATGGGATAGTTTTTCTGGTAGGAAGTAAAATACAGATCATAAAAGACTGTCATGGTGTCATCCCCGAAGGCGGATACTTTTTTATGCAGCGCGCTGCTGCAGCCTTTTGCCCGCAGAAAGAGAATCATGTTTACCGTGCTCTTGCAGGCGGGCAGACATAGCAGAATCGCCACGATGGTCAACAGATTTTTATTGGTTTTCGTTAACAGGATGCCAGCGGCATAAAAACTGCCGGAAATCAGAAAAAGAAGCAGGGTTCGGAGTGCAGTGACTTTTTTTCGATTTTCCAGATAGCCGAACGCTCCTTTTGGCACAAGTAATTTTTTCATTGTATTTATCCATTCCTTTATTCAGTATCGTATCAACTTCTTCCGCCGATATCGGCGCTGTCCGCCTGTGGACGGAAACATTTCAGCAGGATATTCTGTATGCCCTGGGTTGACAGGTACAGAAGTTTTATGGGAAGTCCGCAGACGGAAACGCCTTTTCCCATGTTACAGTCGTCTATTGCTTTTTTTACCACACAGGAAGTTTTGACCATCGTCAGCTTTTTTAACGGGTTCATCTTTGAGACATCCCCGTAGGCACTGACGAGAAAAGGCGTGTTGACCGGCCCTGGGCAGACCGCTGTCACCGTGATCCCTCTTCCTCTCAGCTCCTGCTCCAGCGCCCGGCTTAAAGAGTATACATAGGCCTTCGAGGCTGCATAGACCGCAAACGCTGCCTGGGGAACGAAAGCGGCTCCCGATGAAACCTGTAACAGTTTGCTGCCCTTTCGCATATAGGGCAGGCAGAGCATGGTCATGCGGGTCAGTGCAACAATATTTAACTGTATCATGGCTTCTATTTCTTCTCTGCTCTGTCTGGCAAAGGGCATGTGAATGCCCACTCCCGCACAGTTTACCAGCACTGTGATTTTCGGGTTCTGGATGGACAGCACCTCCTCAAACTGTTTTAAGGACGCCTCGTCTGTCAGATCGATGGCAATCACCCGGGTTTTGATGCGCATGGACGCCGCCAGCGTTTCCATCGGCTCCTTACTGCGGGCAAGAAACCATATCTCGTCCGTTTTACCGAGACAGCCGTCCAGCTGTCTTGCAAATTCCATCCCCATGCCGGATGATGCGCCTGTGATAATAGCGATATTCATATGCTGCCGCTCTCCTGTTTGCTTTTCATGGCATAGCAGATTGGTGCTAAGCTTATGTTTTAGTGTACCACTTTTATCTCTCGTCCGTAAACAATTACTTTTTGACGGGTACTGAGCGTACGGCGAAGAAAAAATATTATTGTTTTTTCACAAAACTTGATATTAAAACCTATTATTTTTAGTAAAACTGTTGTATAATTTTGGTAGATTGTAAAAAGGAGGAAAGCAATATGGCAAAAGAAATGATTGCAATGCTTCTTGCCGGCGGACAGGGTTCCCGACTGTACACGCTCACGGAGAAGCTTGCAAAACCGGCAGTTCCATTCGGCGGCAAATACCGCATTATTGATTTTCCGCTGTCTAACTGCGTCAATTCAGGCATTGATACGGTAGGCATCCTGACCCAGTATCAGCCGCTTGTACTGAATGAGTATATCGGTAACGGACAGCCGTGGGATCTCGACCGTCTCTACGGAGGTGTTCATGTACTGCCGCCCTACCAGAAATCTGGCGGCTCTGACTGGTATAAGGGAACCGCGAATGCGATTTACCAGAATATATCTTTTATCGAGCGTTATGATCCGAAATATGTCATTATTCTTTCCGGCGACCAGATCTGCAAACAGGATTACAGTGATTTTCTGGAATTCCACAAGGCAAAAAATGCCGAGTTCAGCGTTGCCGTCATGGAAGTGCCGTGGGAGGAAGCGCCCCGCTTTGGCCTGATGGTAGCGGATGAGAACGACAGGATCACAGAGTTTCAGGAGAAGCCTAAGAATCCGAAGTCCAATCTGGCTTCTATGGGCATCTATATCTTTAACTGGGATATCCTGAAAAAATATCTGGAGGAGGATGAGGCTGATCCGAACTCTGAAAATGACTTTGGAAACAACATCATCCCCAATCTGCTGCGCGACAACAGACAGATGTACGCTTACCACTTCAGCGGATACTGGAAGGACGTGGGAACCATCCACTCTCTGTGGGAAGCGAATATGGAGGTACTGGACGCCGAGAGCAGCGGAATTAACCTTTCCGACGAGAGCTGGAAGATTCACAGCCGCAACGTCGGTATGACGGGGCACAAGATCAGTGCGGGCGCGGAAGTGGTGAACACGATGGTTTCCGATGGCTGCCGCATCAAAGGAAACGTGAAGCATTCCATTCTCTTTGCAGGCGTAAAGGTGGACGCGGATGCGGTTGTTGAGGATGCGGTCATCATGGGCGGCACGACAATCAAATCCGGCGCAGTGGTAAAACACTGTATCGTTGCAGAGAATGTGACGATCTGCGAAAATGCCGTTGTGGGCGCAATGCCCTCCGGCGATGAGGACGGCGTTGCGACGGTAGGTTCCGGCCTTACCATCGGTGAGAACGCGGTTGTCGGTCCGAATGCGATCGTAAAAAATGATATGAAAGGTGGCGAAGAACAATGGTAAAATCAAATACAAGTGCACTCGGGATCATTTTCCCAAACAGTTATGACGCGCTGGTTCCTGAGCTGGTGAATGTGCGTTTGATGGCTTCCATTCCCTTTGCCAGCCGTTACCGCATCATTGACTTTATTTTATCCGGCATGACGCATTCCGGCATCGGAAACATTTCCGTGATCGTGAACAAAAACTATCATTCTCTGATGGATCATCTCGGCTCCGGCCGCGAGTGGGACCTTGTCCGCAAAAACGGCGGCTTACATATCTTCCCTCCCTTTGCGGAAAAAGAGGCGAAGCCTTATGTCGGGCGTGCCAGCGCACTGGCAAATATTCTTGACTTCCTGCGGGATTCGAAGGAAAAGTACATCATCATGTCGGACACCAATATGGTGGTAAATTTTGACTTCCATGCCATGCTGCAGGATCATATCGAGAACGAGGCGGATATGACGCTCGCCTACTGTGAACAGCCGATTCCGAGCGGATTTATCAATGCCAAAAATGACGGAAGAAGTTTTTATTATACCTTTGATCTGGAAAGCGATCAGCTCAAAAAGATTTACATCAATTCCAAGGAGGACGGCGTCAAGAATCTCTCCATGAATATCTTTATTATCAACCGTGATCTTCTGGTGGAGATGGTGGATAACGCGCTGGTGCGGGGACAGGAATTCTTTATGAGAGACGTGCTGATCCCGCAGATCAACAAGCTGAATGTGAGAGGCTACAAATACACCGGCTATGTAGGGTTCATTGCGGATATGAAGAGCTATTTCGACGAGAACATGAAGCTTCTGGATGACTATAATCTGGATGCACTCTTCTCCGGCTCTCCCGTCTACACAAAGATCAGAGGAGATCACCCGACCCACTACATCAACGGCTCCAAGGCACAGAACGTGATGGTGGCTTCCGGCTGTATCATTGAGGGAGAAGTGGAAAACAGCGTGATATTCCGCGGCGTTAAGATTGCCAAGGGCGCCACAGTGAAAAATTGTATTCTTATGCAGGATACTGTGGTGGAGGCAGGTGCGAATATTGAATATCTCATCACGGACAAGGATGTGAAAATTTCCGCCGGAAAAGAGATGAAGGGCACTGACACCTTCCCGGTTTATATCGGGAAATTCCAGACAGTTTAACAAATCGTCGCCAGACAGCGACGATTCAGAGAATGCTTCGCATTCTCCCTAAATGGTTTGCGCTGTCACAATTTCCTGTAAAATAAAAAATCGTCGCCAGACAGCGAACATTAAAAAGTCCCGCGGATGATTCCGAATCTGCGGGACTTTCTTTGCGCTATTTTTTCTTCTTATGCACATTGCGGATCGTCTTTTTCTTTCGCGAATCGGTTTCCGCGCGGCTCTTTCGGTCGTCGGAGCGCGTATGGTCATCGCTTGTTCTCCTGGCTTTTTGCTGCACACCGCCCTCGCGCTTCCCGTTCTTCTGCTTTCTGTAGGATTTGGCGTTTTCACTTCCCATCTTTCTTGGCCGGATCAGACACTTTTTGTCAAAACCGATCAGATCTTCCCTGCCGCCTTTGATCAACGCCTCCCGGACAAGGTCATAATTGTTGGGATTCCGATACTGGATCAACGCCCGCTGCATCGCCTTTTCATGGGGATTGCGGCAGACATATACCTTTTTGCCATTGCGCGGGTCAATTCCTGTATAGTACATGACCGTGGACACCGTAGACGGGGTCGGATAAAAATCCTGTACCTGTTCCGGCATATATCCGAGATCCCGCAAATATTCCGCAAGCTCTATGGCTTCCTTCAGCGTGGAACCTGGGTGGGAGGACATCAGATACGGAACAAGGAACTGTTTCTTTCCAAGTCGCTCATTTAACATCGTATATTTTTTCACAAACTTTTCGTAAACTTCCTTCCGCGGTTTTCCGAGATACGGCAGAACCTGGTCGGAAATATGCTCCGGCGCCACCTTGAGCTGTCCGCTGACATGATGTTCCACCAGTTCCCGAAAAAAGGTGTCGTCCGGGTCCGCCATCAGATAATCAAAGCGGATGCCGGAGCGGATAAAGACCTTTTTCACGCCGGGCAGCGCACGCAGCTTACGGAGCAGAGACAGATAATCAGAATGATCCACCTCCAGATTGGGACAAGGTTTCGGAAACAGGCACTGTCTGTTCTTGCAGACGCCCTGGGTCATCTGTTTCTGGCAGGAGGGCTGCCGGAAATTGGCCGTAGGACCGCCTACATCGTGGATGTATCCCTTGAAATCCGGCTCCTGTATCATCAACTCTGCTTCCCGCAGAATGGATTCATGGCTTCTGACTTGAATGGTCCTTCCCTGGTGAAAGGTGAGGGCACAGAAATTGCAGCCGCCAAAACACCCCCTGTTGCTGACAAGGGAAAATTTGATCTCAGAGATCGCCGGTACTCCGCCAGCCTCCTCATAGGAGGGATGATAGGTACGCATATAGGGCAGATCGTAGACGGCATCCATCTCTTCTGTGGTGAGCGGCGGCTGGGGCGGGTTCTGCACCACATAAACGCCGTTCGGATAAGGTTCGATCAGGGTTTTTCCCGTGAAAGGATCGGTATTACAATACTGGGTCTGAAAACTCTCGGCGTATTTTTCCGGGCGCGCCTTCATTTCCTCATAGGAAGGCATTTTTACAACATCGTAAATGCCGCTGATATCCTTTGTCTTGTAGACGGTTCCCGGGATAAAAGTGATATCCTTCACGGCAATGCCGCTTTCCAGCGCCTCTGCAATTTCCGCAATGGACTTCTCTCCCATCCCGTAAGAAATCAGGTCAGCCTGGCTGTCCAGCAGAATGGACCGTTTGAAGCTGTCCGACCAGTAGTCATAATGGGCCATCCGCCGCAGGCTGGCCTCAATGCCGCCGATAATTACGGGCACATCTTTGTAGACACGGCGGATCAGATTGCCGTATACCACCGTGGCGTGATCCGGTCTTTTATACGGCTCTCCGCCCGGGGTGTAGGCATCCGAAGGCCTGTGTTTCCCGGAGACAAAGTAGTGATTCACCAGGGAATCCATGTTGCCGCCGGTAACGATAAAGGCGAGCCTTGGCCGCCCAAGAACCGTTATGCTGTTTTCCTCTTTCCAGTCCGGCTGGGAAAGGATGCCCACGCGGTAGCCGTAGGACTCCAATACCCTGCTGATAATGGCATGGCCAAAGGAAGGGTGATCCACATAGGCGTCACCGATCACATAGACGAAATCAAGCTGCTCTATGCCCTGTGTTTCCATATCATTTTTCGTAATCGGTAAAAAGGCCATTTCATCCTCCATTCCGGCTTATTTCAAGCCAGCACGCCTTCATCTATCAGTTCCCCGAACCCATAGGTATAATAATCCGCCAGACGGTGTTTCTCCGTGTCCTGATATTCGGAATATTTATCATAGACGGCGCATACCTGCATCCCCGCCGCCTTACCCGCCTGAATGCCCGGTATGATGTCCTCGAAGACAAGGCAGTTTTTCGGTTCAACGGCAAGCTTGCCTGCAACAGCAAGATAAATGTCCGGCGCCGGTTTTCCTTTCTCCACCTCGCATGCTGTCATAATACAGCCGAAGCAGGATTCCATCTGATGCGCCCTCACGACACTTTCCACCAGTTCTCTGGAGTTGCTTGTGGCAATACCGGCCTTGATGCCGTGTTCTTTACAGTATGACAGAAGCTCTTTGGCGCCTTCCTTGACCGGCACTTCCTTGGCATACTTATCCCTAGCCATCCGATTCCAGTCCGCCTTGATGGTTTCCAGGTCGTCTGGCAGGGAAAAGCGCTCCTTAAAGTAAGCCGCCGTCTCGGAAAAACTCATGCCTTCAATACAGGCCTGCAGATTCTCCGGCGGCGTAATCCCAAATTTTCCGAGATACTCAATGTCAATGGATTTCCAGATCCACATGGAATCCACCAGAGAGCCGTCCAGATCAAAAATAACCGCTTCTATCATTCTTTTGTTCCTTTCCGTTTCTTTTGTTTTTGTCATGTCTCTATGCTTCTTCCGAATATATATACAGCAAATGCTTTCGTCAGTCACCGGCGTATGTCTGTCAGCAAACCAGTCAGAGGTGCGTCGGTGTGGAGGCAAATATGACTGATATCCAAAAAACGCTTAACAGGATGTGGCACAGCTTTTTCCGTTTTCTCTATACCGCCATCGGCGTTTATCTGATTTTTCTGCTTCTTCGCTATCCGTCCCTGTCGCTGCAGTATGCGCTGACGGGACTGGATCTGTGGTTTGAGAAAATGATACCTACGCTTCTGCCCTTTATGATTCTGTCGGGTATCTTAATCAACATGAACCTGACAGAAGGATTTGTGCGCCTGCTGCATCCGGCCCTGCATTTTCTTTACGGCACTTCGCCTAACGGTTCCTACACCCTGCTCATGGGATTCCTCTGCGGATTCCCTATGGGCGCGCGGATTGCAGGCGAACTGTGCAGGACGGGACGGCTCTCTGTCAAGGAAGGGAACCGTCTGCTGGCCTTCTGCAATAACATCGGCCCGATCTACTTTCTGAGTTTTGTGGCAGGCACTCTCTCGCTGAAAAAGCTGCCTGCGCCTGTTCTCGTTATGTACGGAATCCCGCTTGCTTACGGCCTGTTTGTGATGCGGTTCTCAGCGGTTTTTGATCGACTGACCAAGTCAGTCTCGCAAGCATTTCAGTCAATATCAGATCAAACAAAAATTCCGCAGGCGGAGGGGCTTTTAGACGCCACCGATCACGCCGTTCTCTCCGGGCTTACGGGCATTGCAAAGCTTGGCGGATATATGGTGTTTTTCAATCTCCTGAATATTCTCTTCGTCCCCTTTGCGCATCTGCCGGAAACGCTTTTACATGCCTACTACTGTATACTGGAAATTACGGGCGGAATCGCGCGCTGTGGATCAAGCCACCCTTGTCTGGTATTGATAATGCTGCCTTTCGGCGGTTTTTCATGCATAACGCAGACCTACAGTATGATCCGGGGCACAGGTCTGTCCATTCGCGCCTATGTGTGTCATAAACTGGTACAGACCGCCCTTACCGCCCTTGTTTATATGCTGTGGCAGCCTTTCTGAACTTCGCACAGCAGACTGTGCGCAAACCATGCCGCCGTCCGCTGTAATCAAGGGCTATTATGCTTATGCTTCCGCTGTCTGGCGCAATCAGCGTCTTTTCCGCCTCCGCCGTCTGCGCCGCCGCCTGCGTTTTCCCCGCCGCAGAATCATTGACATGGAGAGTGCAAGCCCGAGCACAAGCAGGGCGCATACCAGACATACGGTCAGGAAATAGCTGATCGTTGGCTCTTTCTCTTCCTCTTTCCCAGATGTTCCGTTCTGTCTCTTCACCTGATTTTCCGCTGAAACGGCATCCTGTTTTGCCCGTTCTTCCTCCGCGGCTTTTGCCGCCGCCGCAATCCGTTCCTGTTCGGCAAGCTCTGCGGCGATCTCCTCCTCGGTTTTATAATCCATAGAGGGAAGAGATACCAGGTTGCTCTCCGTAAACAGATCATAGCCGTTATAGGCACGCACCACGATCTGGGGTACAATATGGGGCGGCACATTCATGGTAAACGTGATGGTGTCCTTTGTCTTATCTCCCCAGGCAAGCCGCGGGAGATAGCTGTTTCCGCCATCGTAACTGTAATCATAGTACAGCATCCCACTGTCATAATCCGCGGCGGACAACTCTACGGTAACATTTCCCGTCTCCATTTCCTGATCCTTGACTTCGATCATACAGATATCCGGCTCCGTTGTATCGGGCCGCATAACGCCTGTGGGCACCGGCACATCCAATACCGGGTAATTGCTGTAATCTACGCCGAGGACATCTGATTTTAACCGAAAATATTTGGCGGCGGACTGGGCATCCAGGCGGCCAAACGCCTCCCACTGTTCGCGCCCCTCACAGAAAGGGCGGTCGTTCTCGTGATCCATATGACAATGTTCGATCAGTACGCAGGTCAGATCCTCTTCCACGGCATGCCGGATGATACCGTAGTAATCCGTCCCCTTTTTTCCAAGTCTCGTCTTGATGCCTCTCGAGTAAAGGCCAAGGTCTTCCAACGCCCCGATTTCAATGTCGGCAAAGGCATATCCTTCACTGTAATGCTTTCCAAACGCAGACACCCAGCATTCCGCCCCGAAAAGCGTGTTGTGATCCTGTGAGAGATTATAGTGGAGGCAGAACAGAAAATCAGCCTGCACGGATTTGGCATAGGCTACCCGGTCCTCGAGAGACAGCTTTCGGTCATCTTCCCTCGTCAGATAGACGGTGACGTCCTCAAACTTTTCCAGCTCCTCCTTCATGGCATTGGCTGTGACCAGGGTCATGTCCTTCTCCATAAAGGAATCGTACATGCCGCCTTCCTCCTCACCGCCGTGTCCCGGGTCAATGACGATCACCAGTTTCTCAACCGGCAGTTCCTGTATCTCTTCCACCGCTGCGGTCTCCTCCGCCATTGGAATGGGTTCCGCTGCCTCCGCTTTCTGCCGGCTTTCCCTATAAATGCAGAGGGAGAGACACAGAGACAGGCCGATGGAAAGAGTAAGGCACAGCGAATGCTTTACTGTCTGACACGTTAACGCAGTTATGTTTGTTTTCAGCAGAAACTGTCTGTAACTATTTTTCATAGGCTCCATATTCTTCCGAAATTTATAAAAAATCATCGCCAGGCAGCAACGATTCAGAGAATGCTACGCATTCTCCCTGAATGTTTTACACTGTCGCAATTTCCTATTATTAAAAAGAACAAGCCGGCTTCATAAGGAAACCGGCTCAACTGTCATTTTTCAATCCGCGATTCATTTTTCTGCGGTCTCATATCACTACATCAGATCCAGCTCCGGCCCGGGCTCCGCTTCTCCCTCGGCCTCCTTAAGCATTTTTTCTACCTCCACGGGACGCAGTTCAGCACGGTTCGCCTTCACAATCTCATTGTAGCCGCCAATCGTGTTAAAAAAGCTTTCATAATGCTCCGTAGCAGCCGTAAGTGTAGCTGTCATGGCATTTTCTAAGTTGGAAAGCATTTCATCGAGATACTGCATAGCGGAAGTTTTGACGCCATTGGCCTCCATAGTCGCGTTATTTAAAATTTCCTGCGCCTGCGTTGTCGCCATGCGCACCACTTCATTGGCCTGCGCATAAGCCTGCTGCATGATCTCGTGCTCGTTAATCAGTTCTGAGGTCTGTACCGTTGCATCTTTAATGAGCGCCTCCGCTTTCGAGCGGGCGTCATTCAGGATCGCTTCCTTATTGGAGATAATCTTCTGGTAACGCTTGATTTCGTCCGGCGTCTTCATGCGAAGCTCCCGCAAAAGCTCATCGATCTCTTCTTTATTTACAATAATATTGGTTTTGGACAGCGGCTGGAATTTGCAGCCGTCAATATAGTCCTCAATCTCATCGATCAGTTGTTCAATTCTACTGCTCATTGCCTGCTCCTGTCTCTTTATATTTCTCATATAGCAGCCGCCCGACAAAATCAGGCACGCACTCCGAGATATCCCCGTTAAAGCTTGCAATTTCCTTGACGGTGGAAGAACTTAAGTATGCATATTCAAGACTGGTCGTCAAAAACACCGTATCCAATTTCCCGTCGGAAAATTTACGGTTCGTCTGCGCGATCTGCAGCTCATATTCGAAATCCGTAATGGCGCGCAGCCCTCTGATCGCTACATGAATATCCTTTCTGGCGGCATAGTCAATCAACAGACCGCTGAAAGAATCTATCGTCACATTAGGAAGATCGCGGGTCGCTTCCTCTAACATTTTAACACGTTCTTCCACAGAAAACAATGGAGTCTTTGTTTTATTGTTTAATACGCTTACCGTTAATTCATCAAAAATTTCAGAAGCACGTCTGATAATATCCAGATGTCCGTATGTTACCGGGTCAAAACTGCCCGGATAGATTGCTGCCTTCATAGAAAGCCCTCACATGTTTGTCAAAGAAATCCGATCGTGTAGTCTAAATCCATGATATCATATTAAAACAAAATTGCCGAAAAGTCTTTACTTATTTTTAATTTTTTGTAATTTTTTGGGAAAAATACTGCGGAGTACTACATCTTCCGACAAAAAACGTGCCGGTTCGTCTTATACCGCTTCTCCTTTTCCACAGAAAATCCCAGATCTTCCACCCGGGAAAGATCCGTGTGGAGGGAAGTTTCGATCACAAGCAGCGTGTGTTTTGTCACCCAGGGCAGATCCTTAAGCACTGCCAGCACGCGCTCCTCATGGCCGCAGTCGTAGGGCGGATCCATAAAGACAATATCCGCCTCTTTTTCATGGATGCCATAGAGCGCGGAAAGCACATCTGTCTTGAGAACGACAGCCTGTCCGGCAAGGCGGGTAAACTGCAGATTCTCCTGTATGCATGAGAGCGCCTTTTTATCATTCTCCACAAAATAAGCGTGTCTTGCTCCGCGGCTTAAAGCTTCAATGCCGATGCCGCCGCTTCCGCTGAACAGATCCACAAACACTGCGCCGCCAAGATAGGGTTGCAGCATGTTAAAAAGGGTTTCCTTGATCCGATCCGTGGTCGGTCTGGTATCCATTCCCTCCGGGGTTTTTAAGCGAAGGCTTCCAGCCGTTCCCGCTATCACTCTCATTTGCTTCTACACCTCCACTTCTCATGGACTTCCCTGGCAGCAAAAGCCGGTTCCCTTCTCATCAGAGCCGGATCTTCACGCCTTTGCTGTCCCGATGTCCCAGCTTGATTTTATTTAACTCCAGCGTTCGGTCCCCGTACTCGATGGTCTGTTCCACCGCATTCTGGGAATAATACACCGCCTCTATCTCGTCCTTGGCGGAAAGTTTCATGCCCCGCACGCCGATGGCTCCCTTTTTCTTTTCGGGAATCTCTTCCACAGGAAAACGGAGGAAATAACCGGCTTTGGACTGCAGTATCATGTTGCGCTGTTCCTTGAACGCCACAACACTCACCACCTCGTCTCCGTCCCCAAGCTTTGTGGCCGCCACGGTGCGCTTAGCCACGTCAAACTCTCCGCCGTCCACTACCTTAAGCATCGCCTGCTTCGTGGCAAAAATCACACGGTAGAGATTCAAATCGCTCTGGCTCGCGGCATAGACAATGGCCTCTTTCGAGGAATCAAAATTGCTCACATTGTCGATGGGTACGCCTTTATCCCGGAATTTGCCAAAGGGCAGGTCAACGGCTTTCACGGTATGCAGCTGTCCCGTATTGGTAAACAGACAGACTTTCCCCGTATTTTTGCAGACAAAGGCGAAGCGGTTCTCTGCGTCCGCGGCCTCCTTATTTCGCTCGTAGGCGGCGGTGTCAATGGTTTTGGCATAGCCGAAACGGTCCATCAAAAAGACGATATCCATCTCCTCCACCTTTTTTTCCACATAGACAGCCTCCTCGGCATTGGTGATCTGTGTTCTCCTCTTCCGCTTGTATCTCTCTTTTATTTCGTCCAGCTCGTTTATGATGACCTGTGCCATCGAATCTCTTCTGGCCAGAATGTCCTCATAGCGGTAAATGTTGGCCATTGTGTCCTCATGTTCACTTATGAGGGCTTCGATCTCCAGACCGATCAGCTTGTAGAGACGCATCTCTAAAATGGCGGTGGCCTGCTTTTCCGTAAACATAAGCTGTGACGCCATCACCTTGGATTCCTTGGATTTGAATTTAATGCCTTCGGTCTTTCCTTCCACGAGACAGGCCTTGGCCATAGCGCGGTCCTTGGAGCCTCGAAGGATTTCGATAATCAGGTCAATCACGTTGCATGCTTTGATCAGCCCTTCCTGAATCTCCTTGCGCTCCAGCTCCTTCTCCAGAAGGTTTCGGTATTTTCGCCCTGCCACCTCGTACTGGAAATTGACGCTCTCCCGGATGATTGCCTTCAGCCCCATTGTTTCCGGGCGGCCATCCGAAATAGCCAGCATGTTGACGCCAAAAGTGTCCTCCAGACGGGTCTTTTTGTAGAGCATATTTTTAAAGTTTTCCACATCGGCATCCTTGCGAAGCTCAATCACAATGCGGATGCCCTCCTTGGAGGACTGGTTTGTGATATCCACAATGTCCTGCGTCTTTTTCGTCTCCGCAAGAGCAGCCACATCCATCAGGAATTTGCCGATATTGGCACCGATCATGGTGTAGGGAATCTCTGTGATAACAAGGTTTGTCTTGCCGCCCTTGGCCTTTTCCACCTCCACCTTGCCGCGCAGCCTGACCTTACCCATTCCTGTCTCATAGATTTCCAGAAGGTCATCCTGGTTGATGACAATGCCGCCCGTGGGAAAGTCGGGGCCTTTCACATAGCGCATCAGCTCTCTCGTGGTGATGTTTTCATCCAGCATATAGGCTTTGGCTGCGTCGATCACCTCCGCCAGATTGTGGGGCGGGATATTCGTCGCCATACCGACGGCAATGCCCTCGGAGCCGTTTACGAGAAGGTTCGGAATCTTCACGGGAAGTACGCTCGGTTCCCGCTCCGTCTCATCAAAATTCGGGATAAAGTCCACCACATCCTTATCCAGATCCGCAAGAAAAGCCTCCTGGGTGATCCGCTCCAGACGGGCTTCCGTGTAACGCATGGCCGCCGCGCCGTCCCCCTCGATGTTGCCGAAATTGCCGTGGCCGTCGATCAGAGGCAGCCCCTTTTTAAAGTCCTGTGACATGACAACCAGGGCCTCATAGATGGAGCTGTCGCCGTGGGGATGGTATTTACCCATCGTATCTCCCACGATACGGGCCGATTTTCGGTAAGGTCTGTCATAACGGATTCCCAGCTCGTGCATATCGTAGAGTGTCCGTCTCTGCACCGGCTTTAAGCCGTCCCTCGCATCCGGCAGCGCTCTCGCAATGATAACGCTCATGGCGTAGTCGATATAAGATTTCTGCATAACCTCGGAATATTCCGTTTTTATAATTCTGTCTTCCATAAAAGTACTTCCTCTTTATTTATAAAATATTATCCTGTTGCATCAAGGGGCCCCAGATAGCACCTGCTGTTCCAGATCTCTTCAAACTCCTGCCTGACCGTGACAAACGCCCTTTGCCGAAAAGAACCGTTCATGGACTGCACAGGCGGAACTGGAGTATATACGCCATGATTGGCAAAGCATTCCACATACCTGTTACGGTAGACCTGAATGCACCTTATACTGCATCTGCCTGCGTCCAGATCAATCTCATGGAACGTCAGCACCGGTCCCGGCATATCATTACCCTGCCAGAATAATTTCAGATACTCATAATGCTTTCCTCTGCATGCTGCCATTTCCGATGCTTTTTTAGCTCCGGCGATAAACAGGAAGATAACCGAAAGCCCGATGGCGATAAGCGGTATTAGAATGGTAAAGATCGGTATGCCGTGACCCTGCGCCGCTGCGGAAGGAGGAAAGATAATACGAAAATCAATAAACATGCCAATCCACGGTGAGAGAACAACAAACATGAGAAGAAAAATCCATTTTGGAAACTTCCCACCGTTCTTTCTCACCCGGTCAGACATCCAGTTCCGCCTCCTGCGCGTTCTTGTAGATAAACGCCTTTCTGGGAGGCACTTCCGTGCCCATCAGCATCTCCGTCACCTCGCTGGCCATGCGGGCGTCCTCGATCTCCACCTGCTTTAACATCCTCTTTTCGGGGTCAAGGGTGGTCTCCCAGAGCTGTTCCGCATCCATCTCGCCCAGACCCTTATAACGCTGCAACGTGAAAGGGCCTTTGTGCCGTTTCCGATATTTTTCGAGCGCTTTGTCGTCATAGAGATACTCTTCCGCCCCTTTGGACGGCATGGCCTTGTACAGAGGCGGCATGGCGATGTAGACATGCCCCTCGTAGATCAGTTCCGGCATAAACCGATAGAACAACGTGAGCAGCAAGGTGGAAATATGTGCGCCGTCCACATCCGCATCGGCCATAATGATAATCTTGTCGTAACGCAGCTTCGTGATATCGAAATCGTTGCCGTACCCTTCCGAGAAGCCGCAGCCAAAAGCGTTAATCATGGTCTTGATCTCAGCGTTTGCCAGCACCTTGTCTATGCTGGCCTTCTCCACGTTCAATATCTTACCCCGGATTGGCAGGATCGCCTGAAACATGCGGTTTCTGGCGGTTTTGGCGCTGCCCCCCGCAGAGTCTCCCTCCACAATAAAAATTTCGCATTTCGCAGCGTCCTTCGACTCGCAGTTGGCTAATTTCCCGTTGGAGTCGAAAGAAAATTTCTGTTTGGTCAGAAGGTTGGTCTTTGCCTTCTCTTCGGTTTTCCGAATCTTTGCCGCCTTTTCCGCACAGCCGATAATGCTCTTCAATGTATCCAGATTGCGGTCAAAAAAGCGGACGATCTCTTCTCCCGTCACCTTGCTGACCACCTTCGCCGCATCCTGATTGTCCAGCTTGGTCTTGGTCTGTCCCTCGAACCTGGGGTCCGGGTGCTTGATGGAAACCACTGCCGTCATACCGTTTCTAACATCAGCGCCGGTAAAGTTCACATCCTTTTCCTTTAAGATGTTAAGTCCCCTGGCGTAGGTATTGATCACGTTTGTGAACATGGTCTTAAAGCCAGTCAGATGGGTGCCGCCCTCAGCGTTATATATATTATTACAAAAGCCAAGTACATTCTCATGGAACTCATTCACATACTGGAACGCGCACTCCACAGTGATTCCTTCCGCTTCCCCCTTAAAGTAAATGACATCGTGGATGCTCTCCCTGGACTTGTTCATGTCCTTGATAAAACCTACGATCCCTTCCGGCTCGTGGTATTCGATATGTTCTGTCTCCGCGCCCCTTTTATCCTCATAAATAATAGTAAGCGCCGGGTTCAGATAGGCCGTCTCGTGAAGGCGGCTCTTCACATCATCCTCCTTGAAACGGGTTTTGTCAAAGATGGTGTCATCCGGCAGGAAATTGATGGTGGTGCCGGACTCCCTCGTCTTTCCCACAACGGGAAGCAGGCCGTCCTTCAATTCCAATGTGGGAATGCCGCGTTCATAATGATCCTCATAGATCTGTCCGCCGGTCTTAACCGTCACATGAAGATAGGTGGACAGCGCGTTAACCACCGAAGAACCCACACCGTGAAGTCCGCCGCTGGTCTTATAGGCGTCATTGTCAAATTTACCGCCCGCGTGAAGCGTAGTGAACACAAGACGTTCCGCGCTGATGCCCTTCTCGTGCATGCCAACGGGAATGCCCCGCCCGTTATCCGAAACGGTGGCGGAACCGTCCGCCTCAAGCGTCACCCGGATGGTGCTGCAAAAACCCGCCAGATGCTCATCCACCGCATTGTCCATGATCTCATAGATCAGATGGTTTAGTCCCTTGGTGGAGACGCTTCCGATGTACATGCCGGGACGAACCCGGACTGCCTCTAACCCCTCCAGGACTGTGATGCTGGAGGCGTCGTATGTGTTTGTATCTGTCTTAGCCATAATTACCTCTCGTTATGAAATTTATTTCCGCGAGCAATGCGCTGCAAATTTGATGTCTCATCAGCTTGTGCGGGATATTTGACTTACAATGTATTTCCATAATGTGGCGATGATTCCCATACCGCCGCCCGCAAATCCCATAATACATATAATAAGAATAGAATAATTGAGTAATATTTTAAATAATTTCTTTTTCATCGTTCAGGATATAAGATCAGATGCTAACGTGAAACGGCAAAAAACAATAATACACGATTGAGTTTACCATACATCTGGTGCTTTTGCAAAGGCAAAATACCAGATCGTGTGCCGGCCGCAAACATACAAGTCCATTTGCTGTCCGCAGTTACTCTTCCACCCGATACAGATATTCACGCCCACGCTTCCCGTCCCTTCGCAGAATATCCAGATGCATCAGAATCGGTACCGCATCCGCGGCCAGATCCCGCCGGATCCCCGCCGCCTTCGCAAAATCCGTAATTGTGAAAGGCTCCTGCAGGTTGATCGGCACAAACTGCATAAAATCTTCCCGCCGCTCCACCCGGATCTCGTCATAGAGAGAAAGGGGCATCCTGTCATAACGTGTAGAGCCGCGCTTTTTGTTACGGCTCCAGCCGTTTAAGAGCCGGTATTCATCCATATCAATCAGCGGAAACGCAAAGGACAGGTTCGGATCTTTTAAAAAGGGCTTAATCCGATATAGTTCTGCAAAAGCATGGTAAGCGTTTCCCGTTACCGGGGACTTATGTTTGTCGGAAAGTTCGCCGCTTTCCTCGTTCATCCAGATCAGCCACTTGAAATGAGGAATCGGAAGAACCACGGTGACCGGGTAAAGCGGCAGAAATGCGGAAAGCTTCGGACGCAGCTTTCCAAAATTCCCGTTCTGTATCTCTATGATATGTCCGTCCCTGTAAATATCCGCAATATATCCTTCCACAGGCACTTCATGGCAGTCCTCATCAGGTTCGTAATAAAGCTTCATCACCGCATGGACGGTCTTCTCCTGCAGAGTTCCAAAGCCGTGGGGATCGTTCTGTTTTAACAGTACTTTTAGTTTTGCGCTCTCAAATGCATTCTTATCCATATCAGAAAGTATACCAGATTATTATTCATCGAACAAGTGTTTTCTTTTCGCCTGCTGCAGAAAGCCGGATATTATAAATGTCACAATTCGCTCAATTTACGGTATGAACTGCACATCAACTGCCATTGAAAAGATTTACAAATAGACGAAGCAGGAGTATAATAAAGTACATTAATTTATGTACAAAACCCTGCAAACAGGAATCCGGCTTATGAATGCAAAGCAATGGAATATCCGCCTGAAAAAGGGCATCAACAATTTAAAAGATATTCTGACAGGCAAAACGTTGATCACCAACCGTTGGAAATTCCATGTACTGATCGCTTCCATCGCATCCGTGCATGTTCTTTTGCTTGTCATTTTTGCTGTTTTTCAAATCATGCCTCTGTTCTATTTCAATATTTTCAGCGTACTGACCTACGCGGCCTGTTTCTGGCTGATGTGGGGCAAGCGGGAGCATTATCTGGCAATTTACTTTATTACTTATATTGAAGTGATTCTTCATTCCTTCGCCTCTACCATCTGCCTTGGCTGGAAATTTGGGTTTGCGCAGTATATCATCGCCATAGTCCCGGTGGGCTTTTATATCTGTTACACACTCAATATCAGGCGGAGGAAATTTACCATAGCCACTTTATCAGCTATTTTTTCGGCTGTTGCCTTTCTGGCGTGCAAATTCCTCTCCTTTTTCGGAGAACCGCTGGTCCAGATTGACAATATTGCTCTGGAAATGTCACTCTATGTGTTTAATTCCCTCTGTGCGTTTGTATTTTTGATTGTCTTTTCCCTGGTCTTCGTATTTGAAATGAAGCTTTCCAGCAACCAGCTGAAGCACCAGAATGCGATTCTGGATAAACTGGCCAGCACAGACCCTCTTACCGGGTTATACAACCGGCGGAGCATGGATATCTTTCTCAATCAGGCCGTGGAGTCGGCCTCCAATTTTGCATTGATCATGTGTGATATTGATAATTTCAAGAATGTGAACGACACCTATGGACACGATTTCGGAGATGTGGTTTTAAAGGGAATTGCCGGCATCACGTCAAGCCAGGTTAAAGGACAGGGATATGTCTGCCGCTGGGGCGGGGAAGAAATTCTGATTCTGCTCAACAACGCCTCAAAAGAAAGTTCCTTCCGCATTGCAGAAAATATCCGCAGAAATGTGGCAAACCGTGTCTTTGAGTTAAACAACAAATGGATTCACTGTTCCCTCACGCTCGGCGTTGCCCTTTATGACGGCAGGGAACCTGTGGAAGAGACCATCACGAGAGCTGATTACAATCTTTACTGTGGTAAAAGAAACGGAAAAAATGCTGTGGTGTTATGACCATTTACACAGGAAAGCCAGGGAGCGCTCCGCATTCCCTGGCTTTTCATTTCTTCCATATTAGCATATTACAGTTTTTTCACATGGCGGTCCCCATGCAGGATGCGCTCCCTGTCTGACGCATTTAACTGCGTCAGTTTCCCATTCTTATCATAATAAGTTAACAGCGTAGAATTTTTGGCGACAGACCGCTTTCCACCGTCTGTAAGCAGACTGATCACCTGGTCCAGATTCCCGGAACGCAGATGTTTACGGATTTTTTCATCCCTCTCCGCCAGATTGACCTCTGGAATTTCCTGTTCCCCGGCGTCCTCCTCTTTGACGGGGGACTCCGGCAGGGGAATGCCTTTCATGGCATAGTATTCCTCCGTATAACGCTCTGCTTCCTCTGGCGTCACATCTTCGGAAACTGTTTCCGGCGGTGGATCATTCCAGACCTTATAGAAAAAATCCCCGACAGCCTGGAAAAGACTCTGAAAAAGCGAAAGTACAGCATCAAACAGACCACCGCCTGCACTTTCAGCTCCCGAAGCGCGCTCTGCCGTCTGTTCCTGGTCATCTTCACGGACGCCGGAAAGCTCCAGTTTTACGCCGCCCTGGGTTCTGATATCAATGCCTGGCTTCTGATGCTGTTTCTTATTCTCAGCCTTATCTGCTTTCTTTTTCGGAACATCCTGTTTCTGCTCCCGATCCAGACTGAACTTTTCCTGACTTTCCGCATTTTTGGCTGGTTTTAATTGACTGCTATAGTCATAGGCGGGATTGTCGCCGTCACCTACCCTGTAGATCATAATGCATTCCGGCTCTGCGTGGTGTTGATATAGTTAACCAGCCCTTCCGCTGCGATAATCTTCTGCATAAATTCCGGGAAAGCCTGTCCCTGATAGGTCGTCCCCTTTGTCAGGTCTGTGATTACGCCGGAATCGAAATCCACCTCCACCTCATCTCCGGCCTCAATCGCTGCCGCAGCCTCGGGACACTCCACAATAGGGAGGCCGATATTGATGGCGTTTCTATAAAAGATACGGGCAAAAGTCTCCGCAATCACGCAGCTTATGCCGGCCGCCTTGATGGCGATGGGCGCATGTTCTCTCGAGGAGCCGCAGCCAAAGTTTTTGGTGGCCACCATGATGTCGCCTTTTTTCACATGATTGATAAACTCTTTGTCAATATCCTCCATACAATGCGTTGCCAGTTCCGCCGGGTCGGAGGAATTTAAGTAACGCGCCGGGATGATTACATCGGTATCTACATTATCTCCGTATTTAAACACTCTTCCTTTTGCTGATTGCATACTCGTTTTCCTTTCCTTAATATATTATTCGCAGTGCACACTCAAAAACCTTCAGTTTTTTCGTTCGCGGGCTTTCGCCCTATGCATCCATCAGAACAATCGCTCAGGTGAGCAAGCTTCCCCGCGCTTATTCTGCTGTCTGCGCACTGCTCAATGCTTTCACGCAAGCTGGCAGGGGCAGGAAATCGTCCCCGTCACCGCACTGGCTGCCGCCACGGCAGGGCTCGCCAGGTAAATTTCAGAATTGACATGTCCCATACGTCCAACGAAGTTGCGGTTGGTGGTGGACACACAGCGCTCTCCCTCCGCAAGAATACCCATATAACCGCCCAGACACGGTCCGCAGGTAGGCGTGCTGACAATAGCGCCAGCCTCGATAAAGGTCCTTAAAAGACCTTCCTCCATAGCCTGCAAGTAGATTTTCTGTGTGGCGGGAATCACGATACAGCGCATACCTTCCGCCACATGTCTGTCCTTCAGGACTTTTGCCGCAATCCGCAGATCGTCCAGTCTGCCGTTGGTGCAGGAGCCGATCACCACCTGGTCAATTTTGATCTCCTCCGCAATCTCGTCAATGGTCTTTGTATTTTCCGGCAGATGGGGGAATGCCACCGTGGGACGCAGGGTACTCAGATCAATGGTGTACTCCTCATCATAAACGGCATCTTCATCCGCCTCATAAACCTTATATTCTCTCGTGCTGTGCTCCTTCATATAGGCAGCGGCAAGCTCATCCACAGGGAAAATACCGTTCTTTCCGCCCGCCTCAATAGCCATATTGGCGATGGTAAAGCGGTCATCCATCGTCAGGTTCGCAATGCCGTCCCCGGTAAACTCCATTGATTTGTAGAGCGCGCCGTCCACGCCGATCATGCCGATGATGTGCAGGATCACGTCCTTGCCGCTGACCCACTCGGAAGGCTTGCCCGTCAGGTTGAATTTGATGGCGGACGGTACCTTAAACCACGCCTTGCCGGTAGCCATTCCCGCAGCCATGTCCGTACTGCCGACACCTGTGGAAAAAGCGCCAAGTGCGCCGTATGTACATGTATGGGAATCCGCGCCGATAATCACGTCACCCGCCACGGTCAGACCCTGCTCCGGGAGAAGGGCGTGCTCAATGCCCATCTGCCCCACTTCAAAATAATTGGTAATCTCGTTTTTTTTCGCAAATTCCCGCACACATTTACAGTGTTCCGCTGATTTGATATCTTTATTGGGGACGAAATGATCCGGCACCAGCGCGATTTTGTCCTTGTCAAACACACCGTCCACCTTCATTTTTTCCATTTCGTGGATAGCCACAGGGCTGGTGATATCGTTGCCCAGCACCAAGTCGAGATCCGCTTCGATGAGCTGTCCGGCCGTCACCTGATCCAGACCGGCATGCACCGCCAGTATTTTCTGTGTCATCGTCATTCCCATAACAGTTTCCTCCTCTTTTCTCTGCACTTACTGATTAGTTTATCACAATTCGGTCTGTCCGTACAGATGCAATCCCTTCAAAAACACCATTAGATCATCTTCCAGATTAAATGTACTTTAAACAGATCCCCGTCGATCTCTAGCTCCATCTTTCCGCCCTGCAATTCCACAAAGCTTCTGGCGATGGCGAGTCCAAGGCCGCTTCCCTCGCTGCTTCTTGCGCTGTCTCCCCGGATAAAGCGTTCTGTCAGACTTTCGGCGGGAATATTCAGCTCATAGCCCGAAATATTTTTCAGTTCGATGCGGACATCCTCCGCCATGCATTCCACCTTCACATATACCCTGGTATCGGGCATGGCGTATTTGATAATGTTTGTGTATAAATTGTCAAAAATACGGCTGGTTTTCTCCCCGTCCAGCATCAGGAATACCTTCTGCTCCGGGAACTGGAATCGAAAGATCAGGCCGGACTCTTCCGCCTTGTCCTCGTACTCCAGATACATCTGCCTCACCAGATGACAGATATCTACCTTTTCTGTATGGAAAGCCACATTGCCGCTGTTTGCCTTGCTCACCTCAAACAGATCTTCGATCAGCGTCTTCAGACGCAGAGATTTTCTGTGAAGTACCCCCAGGTATTCTTTCCGCTGCGCTTCCGTGACACCCTCCTCCCGTAAGAGTTCCGTGTAAGTGATGATGGCGGTGAGGGGCGTCTTCAGGTCGTGGGAGACGTTGGTAATCAGCTCCGTACGCATGCGCTGGCTTTTTACCTCCTCTTCCACCGCGTTGGAAAAGCCGCTCTGAATCGCCGAAAGTTCTTCCTGAAAAGTGGAAAACATCCCCCAGTCTCCCGCGATTTCTGTCTGCAAATTTCCATCAGCCACCGAATGGGCTGCCTTAAGCATTTCCCCATACTGGCCCTGTATGATGCGGATATACTTTCTCAAAAGACCATAGAGAAATACGGTATAGGGAATCAGTAAAACCACACCGAACAACCAGAAGAAACTGATTGCCGCAAGGATCAAAAAATTGGCCAAAAGAAGCTGAAACAGCGGCACATTCAGATTCTGTTCCAAATCCATATGCAGAAATTCACGCTTGATGCGCGCCCGTTTTCTTCTGATTGAAACCCGCATACAGCGGAACACTCTGTAACAGAGGCACCGTTTTCTCATATACCCTCGGATACCGAACACATAGACCTGCGCGTATGCGGTGATCAAGGTAAACCACAGTGTAAATGCCATCGTCAGAAACAGCAGATTGATCACCCACACAATGGTTTTTGCTCCCACCACCGCCGTCAGCCCCGGAAATGCGCTGCGGAGCATATAGGGAAGGCTGTACTCCCAGCTGTCTGACATGGAATACATGACAAAACCGGCTGACAGCTCTCCAATAATAAGAAATGTGGCAATAACCAGCACCGTCAGCACTTCTATATGCAGCGGCAGAAGATTGTATGCGTGCAGTCGGTATTTCTTCCAAAACGGCAGAAGCATGGCTGCCATTCCAAGAATGATAAGCAGCAGGCGGAAAATATTCTGAATGCCGCTATTTGCGTAGTTACCCGCCGTACTCATGGAAAGAAACAGACGGGACGACGCCTTCACATTTTCCAGCTGTGCCTCCGTCAGGGCATAGCAGACGGTACAGTTTTTCGGCATGTTCAGAACCTGCATATCCATCTGCATCACCGCGCCGTCATCAGGCGATTTATAAAAGACAGCGTCCTCCCAGTTGATGTTTCCGTAGGCGGAGTAAGCCAGACTTTCGTACAGGCTTCTCTCCAGATAGCGGCTCCGCATCACGCGCTGCACACTCTCCACAAGGGTATCTGCGTCCTCACCCCGCACCCGTACACGCTCCAAAAGGCCGTTTTCATCGAAGTCCAGTTTCAAATAATAGGAATAATAGTCGTCCAGGTATACGGTTTCCTCCTCTGTTCCAAGATAATGCAGCGCACGCTCGGTATTGGAAAAGGTTTTCCCGCTCTCCCGATCCATCAGTTCATAGTCAAGCTGTTTTGCCAGGCCGTTCTGCAAAGAAAGAAGCCACTGGTTAAGCAGTTCATCCATCTGCTCTCCCGCGTAAGAAAGGGGCGTTTCGTATTCTCCGCCGAAATCATAGTATTCCTGCACATTCTCCGCTTCCTTAACTTCCGCACTGAGGTATATATCCTCTCCTGACGCCGCCTCGCCGGTCTCGGCAAATGCCTTCCAGTCACAAAACTGCTTGTAGAGCACAATATTAGCCTGATAGATTTCGTGTAAGAACTCGCTTCCGGCAAGAATATTCGGCTCATCTGCCGCCGCCCGCTCCTTAAATCCCGGATATTGCCAGAGAAATGTCAAAGAGGCGGAAAGGATCAGTACCGCCGCAGCAAAAACACCCGGTATCCGCTCCCGCCTGCCAGGTTTCTTTGTCTCATTGTTTTTCGATTTTGTACCCAATGCCCCACACCACCTTCAAATATTTTGGCTCCCGGGGATTCATCTCGATCTTCTCCCGGATTTTTCTGACATGTACCATGATTGTGTCCGTGTTAATCGCCTGCTCGTTCCAGACCCGCTCGTAGATCTCCTCCGCGGAGTAAACTCTTCCCGGGCTTTTGATGAGAAGCAGGAGTATTTTGAACTCTGTCGGCGTCAGCTTCACGGGATTGCCGTCCAGAAATACCTCGACCGTGTCCTCGCGCACTTCCAGTCCGCCGATCGTGTAAACCCGCTCCTCTTTTTCCGCTTTCTGCCCATCTTTCATCGCCAGAAAACGGCTGTAACGCCGCAGATGGGAGTTGACCCTTGCCAGAAGCTCCATTGTGGTAAACGGTTTCGTCACATAATCGTCCGCTCCCATATTTAATCCCATGATTTTATCCACTTCCTCCGACTTGGCGGAGAGCATAATCACCGGAAATTCATAACCGAGCTCCCGTACCCGCATCATCATATTGATGCCGTCCATCCGCGGCATCATTACATCTACAATCGCCAGATGAATGGATTCCTTCTCTATCACGGAAAGTCCTTCCAGGCCGTCCCCAGCCTGGAAAACGACATAGCCCTGGTTTTTCAGATAAATTTCAATGCCCTCCCGGATGTCCCTGTCATCCTCCACGATCAGAATATGGTACGCCATTGTAAGTTCCTCCATTCATCCGCTGTCTGTGTACTGTTCCAGCATAACCGAAAAATCTAAATAGAAACCGCTGTCAGTTCTTAAGAAATTCTAAATAAAATACCAAAATAACCCAAAGAAGAAAGGCATCCCGCCCGGATAAACGGCGGAATGCCCCATATTATCTTATTTTTATAACTTCCAATTAAGGACAGTGCAGTTAGTTGTTGATCAGCTTGTCCTCACCGTTCCAGCTGTAAAGCTTTCTGATCTCCTCGCCGACAACCTCAGCTGGATGCTCGGAAGCTAACTTCCGCATCGCTTTGAAGTGTACCTGGCTGCCTGCGGAAGACATATCAAGCAGGAAGTCCTTCGCAAAAGTACCATCCTGAATATCGGAAAGAATCTTCTTCATCGTCTTCTTTGTTTCTTCGGTAATGATTTTCGGGCCAGTGATGTAATCGCCGTACTCAGCGGTGTTGGAGATGGAATATCTCATGCCTGCAAAGCCGGACTGATAGATCAGGTCTACAATCAGCTTCATCTCGTGGATACACTCAAAGTAAGCGTTTCTCGGATCATATCCCGCCTCAACAAGTGTCTCAAAACCTGCCTGCATCAGCGCGCATACGCCGCCGCAGAGGACTGCCTGCTCACCGAAGAGGTCCGTCTCAGTCTCGGTACGGAAGGTCGTCTCCAGAACGCCCGCTCTTGCGCCGCCGATAGCCAGCGCGTATGCCAGCGCCTTATCCTGTGCCTTGCCGGTAGCATCCTGATGAACGGCTACCAGACAGGGAACACCTTTGCCTGCCTGATACTCGCTTCTTACCGTATGGCCGGGGCCTTTGGGAGCGATCATGGTCACATCCACATCCTGGGGCGGTACGATACAGCCAAAATGGATGTTGAAACCATGTGCGAACATCAGCATATTGCCTGCTTCCAGATTCGGCTCGATGTCCTTCTTGTACATAGCTGCCTGCAGCTCATCATTGATGAGAATCATAATGATATCTGCCTTCTTAGCAGCCTCAGCCGCTGTATATACCTCGAAGCCCTGTGCCTCAGCCTTCGCCCAGGACTTGGAACCCTCATAAAGGCCGATAATTACATGACAGCCGGACTCCTTCGCGTTCAGAGCGTGTGCATGACCCTGGCTGCCATAGCCGATCACAGCGATCGTCTTGCCATCCAGAAGAGACAGATTACAGTCTTCCTGATAGAAAATTTTTGCCATTTTTCTTTCCTCCGTTAACGATAGATTAATAGTATGTTCTATAACTGAAAGGGAAAATCCCTTGAGCTAACTATAAATATGTGACCTGGTCGATACCTCTGGTCAAGCCGGCAATACCTGTACGCGCAACCTCCAGAATCTCATAACCGTCCAGAACCGCGATAAAGGCGTCAATCTTGTCCTGATCACCGATCAGCTCGATGGTAATGCTGCCGGGGGAGACATCCACAGGGTCTGCACGGTACGCATTTGCCACTGCAAACACATCAATACGGTCTCTGGCGGAAGTCACTCTCACCTTAATCAGAGCAAGCTCTCTGTATACACTCTCCCCGGGCTTTAACTCCTTGATGTCACGCACGTCTACCAGCTTAGCCACCTGTTTTTCGATCTGCTCCAGGATCTCATCATCCCCGGAAGTAACGATGGTAATGCGGGTATAGCGGGGATCCGCCGTTGCACCCGCGGTAATGCTTTCAATATTGTAACCGCGTCTGGAAAAAAGGCCGGCAATGCGGCTTAAAACGCCCGATGTATTATCCACCAACAACTGAAAAACCTTTTTCTGCATACAAGCACCCTTCCTTCCATTTGCAGACAGCACATCTTTCTGCAATCTGACCTTTCGGTATAAACACTGTCAATAATTGTAGCAACTTAAGGGCAAAAAGTCAACCTATTCGTCCGCCTCCAGGCACTTCTGAAGCGCGAGGGTGCCTGTGCGCGCCATCTCCACGATACTGATTCCCTGCATCATACTGATAAAAAGTCTGATCCGCTCCGGCACATCACAGATCTGGATGATCAGCATGTTTTTGGACATATCCACAATGTCCGCATGCATGATATCGCAGGTCTCCATAATGTCCCGCCTGTTGTTTTTATTATATTTCACCTTCATCAGCATCAGCTCGCGGCTTACGCTCGCAGGCTCATCGAACGTCTTCACCTTGATGACATCAATTTTTTTGTTGAGCTGTTTTTCGATCTGCTCAATGGTGCGCTCATCCCCGGAGCTGACAATGGTCATACGGGATACGCTTGCATCCTCCGTCTCCCCCACAGCCAGGGAATCAATATTGAAACATCTTCTGGAAAACAGTCCCGCCACCTTGCAGAGTACGCCAGATCTGTTTTCTACCAGTACGGAATATATTTTTTTCATATTGTCTCCATTCCGGAGCGTGTGTGATTTTTCACACTGTCCTCCATAAATATAATGGTTCTCACCCTTTAACCAGATCCATCGGATCAATCAGACATTCCAGAAGCACCGATTCATCCTTCTCCAAAAAGGCACTGATCGTGTCCTGCGCACCCTCCATCGTCTCCTGCCGCATAAACTTAAGACCGAAGGCGGCGGACAGTTTTTCCAGATCCGGGCTTCCCGACAGATCCACAACGGAATAGTTATCCTTGTAGGTATAGTGCTGGTATTCACGCACCATGCCAAGATAATTGTTTTTCAGGACAATGATTTTTACGGGCACGTCAAACTGCCGCATGGTAGCCAGCTCCATCATGGACATCTGGAAGGAGCCGTCTCCGCAGACCGCTATGACCTGACGGCCTTTGTCAGCCAGCTTCGCGCCCATAGCCGCCGGGATGGAATAACCCATAGTTCCCATGCCGCCTGTGGTCAAAAAACGTCCTTTCTTTACGATATGATAGCCACAGGACCAGATCTGGTTCTGGCCCACATCCGCCACATATACCGCATTATCATCCATCTCACGGGAAAGCATGGTGATGAAGGCCGCCGGATCCACATAGGCTGGATTCGGCCTGCGCACCGGCTGCATCGTATCGCGGTAGGTATTCAGTGTCTGTATCCACTCCTCGTGCTCACAGGAAAACTCCTGTGTCGCAATATCTTCAAAAATATGTTTCGCGTCACCGACCAGCGGAATGGCGGGTCCTACATTCTTGCCAATCTCTGCCGGATCTACGTCGATATGGACAAGCACTTTATTTTCCGTGATCAGATCGGGCTGGTTCACTGCCCTGTCAGCCACCCGCGCGCCCACCATGAGGAGAAGGTCCGATTCATTCATGGCCCGGTTTGCGAAAGGCTTGCCGTTATTGCCAACCATACCATAGTACATGGGGTGCTCAGTCGGCATGACCCCGATTCCCATCATGGTCGAAACCACAGGAATGCGGTATTTCTCAGAAAAAGCGCGGAGACTTTCCTCCGCCTGGCTTAAGAGCACGCCGCCGCCGGCACAGATCAGAGGACGCTTGGATTTTGCCAGCTCTTTTATGACTTTCTTGATCTGAGCCATGTTGCCCTTTACTGTGGGCTTGTAAGTGCGCATGTTGACTTCATCGGGATACTTGAATTTCCCAACAGGCGCATTTTGGATATCTATGGGAATGTCGATCAGCACAGGTCCCTTACGGCCTGTGGACGCCAGATGAAATGCTTCCTTGAAGATCTGCGGAATATCCGCCGCATCTTTCACCAGATAGCTGTATTTGACAAAGGACTCCACCGCGCCAGTGATGTCCGCCTCCTGAAACACATCGGAGCCGAGCAGTTCGCTGTTCACCTGCCCCGTGATACATACGAGCGGTATGCTGTCCGCAAAGGCTGTTGCAACACCTGTAATCAGATTGGTTGCGCCGGGGCCGGATGTCACGGCACATACACCGACTTTCCCAGATACTCTGGCAAGTCCGCTGGCCGCATGGGCCGCATTCTGTTCCGTGCGGATCAAAATGGTCTGGATGTCAGAATCCAGGATACTGTTGTAAAAGGGACATATGGCTACACCCGGGTAACCAAACACATATTCAACGCCTTCCGCCTCCAGGCATTTTACGATTGCATCTGCACCTATCATATAGTTATCCTCTCTTTGAATAGTTACTCATTGATTCCCAAAAGTTTCTGTGTCAGCTTTACCGCATCGGCCGCATCCTTGGAATACCCGTCTGCGCCGATCTCATGCGCATACTCCTCCGTTATGACCGCACCGCCGATGATGATCTTCGCCTCAATCTCCCGCTCCTTCGCGTAATCGATTACATGGCGCATCTGCTGCATGGTGGTGGTCATCAGCGCAGAGAGCGCAATGACCTGCGCGTGATGTTCCCTGGCCGCCTCAATGATTCTTTCTTTTGGCACATCCTTGCCCAGATCAATCACATGAAAACCGTAATTTTTCAACATCAGCGCCACCAGATTTTTCCCGATATCGTGGATATCGCCCTCCACGGTGGCAATCACCACAGTCGGCATATCCGTTCCCGACTTGGCCTGTAAGAGAACAGGTTCCATATATTCGATAGAAGCCTTCATCGCCTCCGCGCTGGCAATGAGCTGGGGCAGGAAATATTTTCCCTTGTCAAACAGCTCGCCAACCTCGTTGATGGCGGGCAGAAGAACCTCATCGAGAAGCGCTTTTGCCTCAAATCCCTGCTCCATCGCCTTCTTTGTGTCCTCCACGATGATATCCCGCTTTCCCTTTAGAACATCGGTACGGAGTCTGTCACGGGGCGAGGAAGCGCTCTCCTCTGGCGCCGCCTTGTTCAGACGGATTCCCGTCTCCTTTGGCGCGGTCTCCCCGGCCGCCTCTTTCTTCTCCCGCAGGGCATCCATCAGCCGGATATATCGGGTATCCGCTTCCTCCTTATTCAGAAGCAGATCCGATGCGAAAGCGCAGCTCATCAGAAGCTCCTGCGAAGGGTTTGCAATGGCCATTGTCAGGCCCTCACGGATTGCCATTGTGAGAAAAGCAGTGTTTACAAAACCTCTCTCTGGCAGCCCGAAAGAAATATTGGAAAGGCCGCAGATCGTGGCAAGCCCTTTTTCCTTACAGTAGCGGATCGTCTCAAGCGTCTCTATGGCCGCGTTCTTATTCGCTCCCACGGTAGCCACCAGACCGTCCACCACAATATCTTCTTTTGTCAGGCCGAGCGCATAGGCTTTTTCCTGTATGCTTTCTATAATGTTCGTCTTTTCCTCCAGATCCTTGGGAAGTCCCGCGTCCGACAAAGGCAGGAGAATAAACATGGCGCCGTACTTTTTGGCAATGGCAAGCAGAGCGTCCTGCTTCGCCTGTTCGCCAGAGATAGAATTGATCAGCGCACGGCCCGGATATCTGCGAAGCGCCGCCTCCAGCACGTCCACATGGCTGGAATCGATGGACAGGGGCAGGCTCGTAACCCCGCTCACCGTCTCGATGGCCTTTAACATCATGGCTTTCTCATCGATGCCGCTCATTCCCATGTTCACATCCAGAATGCTTGCGCCGCAGGCTTCCTGTGCCTCCGCAAAGTCAGACACCATCTCCAGGGAGCCTTCCCTGAGCGCCGCCTGCAGCTTCTTTTTCCCGGTGGGGTTTATGCGCTCGCCAACTACGATAAAGGGATCTTCCAGCCCGAATGCCACCGTCTGCCGCTCACTCGTCAAAAATCGTTTTTCCGGCTTTGCCCGGTGCATGACGGCCATATCCTGTACCGCCTCCTTTGCCGCCCGGATATGTGCCGGCGTTGTGCCACAGCAGCCGCCGAGCACGGAAGCGCCAGCCGAAACCAGATCCCGCATATGACGACCGAATTCCTCAGCCCCCATGTCGTAAACCGTATTGCCCTCCGCATCCAGGGAAGGCAGTCCGGCGTTTGGTTTGGCGATAATGGGAATACTGGTAACCTCCGCCATGCGGCGCACCGTATCCACCATCTTGTCCGGCCCCGTGGAACAGTTTGTCCCCACCGCCGCAACGCCCAGACTCTCCAGTACAACCGCCGCGGTAACCGCATCGGTGCCAAACAGCGTCCTGCCGTCCGCCTCAAAGGTAAGCGTTGCCATCACAGCCAGGTCACAGACCTCCTTCGCCGCGATCACAGCAGCCCTCGTCTCCTGCAGGCTCATCATCGTCTCTATCACCAGCAGATCCACCCCCGCCTCGATGAGATAGTGGATCTGTTCCTTATATACCTCAACCAGTTCCTCGAAATCCAGTTTTCCCATAGGGGCGAGCTGTTCGCCTGTCATGGTCAGATCGCCTGCAATATATGCCTTCCCGCCGACCGCCTCTCTGGAAATTTCGACCAGATCCCGGTTGATCTGTTCGATCTGCTCTTCCATGCCGTACTCTTTCAGCTTGATCCGATTGGACGTGAAAGTAGGCGCGTAGACAATATCGCTGCCTGCCGACACAAAGTCCCGCTGCAGCCTGATCATAATATCTCTGTGTTCCAAAATCCACTGTTCCGGGCAGACACCCGCCGGCATGCCCTGCTTTTGCAGATTGGAGCCGGTGGCGCCATCCAGAAACAGGGGCGTATTTTTTAGTAACGTCTGAAATTCTTGTCTGTTCATATATCTCTACCTCTCAAATCTATGCGGAGAATGCCGTATTTTAGGCATTTTCCTGAGTGAAATATAGAACTTCTCCACGAAACAGCCTCTGCTGTGAGTGGCTAGAAGCTCTTTTCACTCTATTCCTCGTAGAAAACCGTATCGTCAGTGTCAAAATCATCCTCCGGCTCGTCCCCTCCATTCTCTTCGGGCTGCGCATCCTCCGGCTCCCCGGACTCTTCCGTCTCACCATCCTCATCCTTCCGATTCAGATAGCCTCCGCCAAGGAGCGGACTTTCCTCCGTGTAGGTGACGCCCTCCCCTTCGGGAATCTCCCCGTGCAGAATCGTGATGATATACTGGATGCGTATATTGGTTCTGTCATAATATTCCAGCGCCGCCTGCTCAGATCCCTCATCGTAGGCGTCCCCGCCGTAAGCCGCGTGGAAAAGAGCAACCGCCTCTTTCATATTTTCATCCGCCTCATCGGCAAGGCTTTCCACCGCTGCAAACTGTTCCGGCACTTCAAGTTCCGCCATCCACTGGATGTCTTCGGCAAAAGCGTCCAGATACCCAAGCAGTTCGATCACCGCAGTATCGGATTCCCGGTCAATGGCATTCATCTTATCGTTGTACTCAGCCGTCCGCTCAAAAAAGGTATTCATATCCTCCTGATAAGCTGTCAGTTCCTCGTTCTCTCCGCAGGCTGTGAGCAGAAAAGCAAAAAGCATGCAGACCAGCGTCATCTTGTATTTTGTCAAAACAGTTATCCTCCAAAAAATATAAAAATTCATAAATCCCCTATCTAAACATACTACTGATTTCCGCCAATTTCGTCAACCTTTTCTTTTATGGGAAAATAAGAGAAAAAAAGAGCGGCAGACCATGCCGGCCGCCCGCTCCTTCTGTTTTATTTCCTGTTTTTGCTATCAGAATGCGATGTCGCAGTCAGGCTCCACCTTCCGGCACGCCTTCAGAACCTGTTTCATAACGCCCTTTTCATCCGCACCTTCCACGAAATCCACCTTCATTTTCTGCGTCATAAAACTTACCACAGCCTCCGCCACACCTTCCGTCCTGTTTGCGGCTTCCTGCATCTTCTCCGCGCAGTTTGCGCAGTCCACCTCAATCTTATAAGTTTTTGTCATTTCCCCGCTCCTTCCATAATGTGTTCCATTCCCATATTGAGAATAGCCCGGACATGCTCGTCATCCAGAGAATAGAAAATCGACTTGCCCTCCCGTCTGCTCTTGACCAGCTTGGAAGTCTTCAGAATCCGAAGCTGATGACTGACGGAAGACTGGCTCATCTGTAAAATCCCGGCAATATCGTTCACACACCGCTCCGTATCAAGCATGGCATACAAAATTCTGATCCGGGTAGGGTCACCAAATATCTTAAAAAGCTCCGCCAGTCCATAGACCGCCTCATCTCTATACGCTTTCTCCACAAGCGTCCTCCTTCCTCTCACACAGTATTATATGTTTACTTGTTCATATTTTAATATGAACCATCGTGATTTGTCAAGCCGATATTTCCATCAGCCAGGAATTTTTCTGCAGATGATGGTATTCTTTGCGCAGGCAGGTGACACAAAAACGGGAGACCCGCAAAAGGTCTCCCCGTCCGTTTTCTCTGATGTAAATTACAGCTTGAAGAAAGCCACATTCTCCTCCAGAATCTGCGCCATCGATTTCAGCTCGCCTGCCGCTTCTGCAAGCAGATTGATGGTAGCGTTCAGCTCCTGCATGGATGCGGTCGTCTCCTGCGTGGAAGCCGCGTTCTCCTCGGACACTGCGGACAGATTCTGGATCACGTCCACAACTTTTCCTCTCTCGCTGTTGCACTCATCCGCCTGGCTGCTGATCACACTGGATTCCTTTCTGGAATTCTCGATGCCAGTGCTCACGACATCGAATTTCTCCCTTGTCTGCACCAGTTTCTGCTGCTGTTCCAAAATAATCTCATTCACTTCATTCATAATCTGGACAGACGCTTCAGAGTCGACCGTCAACTGGTGAATGATATCCTCTATAGTCTTCGTGGACTGTGCGGAATCCTCAGACAGCTTGGAAATCTGGGTTGCCACTACGGCAAATCCGCGGCCGGCCTCTCCTGCCCGGGCTGCCTCTATGCTTGCATTCAAGGCAAGCAGGCTGGTCTCACTGGCAATCGATGCGATGAGATTGACGGCATCCTGGATTCTGGTGACAGAATCGTTGGTCGTATGTACGGAAACCTCGATCTTTTTGATCGCATCCGTTGTCCTGTCATTGGACTCACTCAGTTCGTTGATAATTCTGGAAGCCTCCACATCCGACTCGTGCATCTGCTCCGAAAGGTTGTCAAGCTCCTTTACGCTGTCCGCAATCTTTTCAATGATAGCGCCCATATTGGCAATCTGTCCGGTAGCGGACTCGATATCCTCCGCCATAGCGACGGCTCCTTTGGAGATATCCTCCACCGCGCTGCTGATTTCATCGGCCGTGGTCGAGGTCTGGGATGCCATAGTCTCCAGATTGTCTCCCTGCCGCATCAGCGTATCGGTATTTTTCTTAATGCTGCCGATAATGCTCTGCAGCTCATCCAACAGTCTCTTTACGGCATGTCCCATAACGCCGATTTCATCGGATCTTCTCAAAATTCTCTCGTTTACGGTCAGATTCAGATCGCCATCCGCCAGTGAAGAAAGAAGTGTCTCTGTCTGGACAATGACTCTTGCGATCGCGCTCGCAATCTTTGCACATACTAACAGCGCAACGATGAGAACAAAACCGGCAATTCCAAGAATCATCAGTGAACTCCGGTTGATTCTGGCATTGGCCTCCGTGGCAGGCTGTCCCGCGAACACCATACCCACGCATTTCCCGCTGGCATCAAGCGCCGGCATATAGAACGCATAGTAAGTTTCCCCGTTTATGACAACGCTGTCCGTCTCATAATTTTTTCCTTCGTTGATAACAGCCTGTATCACCGCGTCAGACGCTTTCGTGCCAAGGATCCGCTCCCCGGTGTCTTTATCCCGCAAAGAAGTGGCGCGTCTGGTATCCCCAAAGAAGAGAGTCACATCCGCATCGCTGCCGTCCACAAAACTGTCAATGATATCCACGTTTTCAGAAACGCTGTAATCGCCTTTATAAAGCGTGTCTCCCTCCATTCGGTATTCACCCGGGTCGAGCGCCTCATAAGCTGCATATACGCTCCGGCAGAGGTTTTCAAGCCCGTCCATCGTGGCATCGTGCACCATATTTCTCATGGTACCGATTGCATACACCGTAACAAAAGTAACCATAACCACCAGCGGGATCACACAGAGCATCAAAAGCTGCGCCATTACGCTTAATTTCTTCTGTTTTTTCATCCTTAACTTCTCCTTTTACTTGATACATTTTCAACCTCTCCCCGCATTTTTGATGACAATATATAGTCAGCACCAATGCAATGCAAGGAAGGCAGCCAGCCGAAAAATGAGAGAATCGGACAGTGTCTATGATTTTATCATATTTGTTTCAAAATTTCCATAATAAACAAGGAAAAACGTAAAATTTACACATAACCTACATATTATTACACAAATTCTGCCTTTATCAACAGACTATGGGCGCACCTGGCCGTCTCCCGTGATCTGGTATTTGTAGGAAGTCAGCTCTCTGAGCCCCATCGGCCCTCTGGCATGAAGCTTCTGGGTGCTGATGCCGATTTCCGCACCGAAACCAAATTCAAAGCCATCCGTAAAGCGGGTGGAGGCGTTCACATACACGCAGGCCGAATCCACCTCCCGCAGGAACTTCTGTGCATGGGCTTTATCCTCTGTCAAAATGGCGTCGGAATGCCCTGTATTGTACTTATTGATATGAGCGATCGCCTCCTCTAAAGATGCAACGGTTTTCACGGAAAGAATCAGATCCAGATACTCGGTGCCGTAATCCGCCTCGGTGACAGCCTGCGCTCCCGGGATCTGTTTTTGTACCGTCTCGTCGCCTCTGATCTCCACCTGTTTCTCCAAAAGGGCATTCCCCAGGAGCGGCAGGATTTTTTCTGCTGCTTTTTCATGCACAAGCAGAGATTCACAGGCATTGCAGACACCGATGCGCTGGGTCTTCGCATTGACGACGATGGGAACCGCCTTTGCAGGGTCAGCCGATTCGTCGATATAAATATGACAGTTTCCTGTCCCCGTTTCGATCACGGGTATCATGCTGTTCTCCACAACCGAACGGATCAGTCCCGCTCCGCCTCTGGGAATCAGAACGTCCACAAATGCCTTCAGCTTCATAAAGGCTGTGGTCACTGCCCTGTCGTTGTTTTCTATCAGTTGAATGGCGTTTTTGTCAATGCCTTCCTGTGCAAGAGCCTCCCGGATCGTCTCTGTGATGGCCTGATTGGAATAAAAAGCATCTTTTCCGCCCTTTAAAATCACGGCGTTTCCCGTCTTAAAGCAAAGGCCGAAAGCATCCGCCGTCACATTGGGCCTGGCCTCGTAAATAATGCCTGTCACCCCCATAGGAACCCGCACTTTCTCTATGTGAAGACCGTTTGGCCTGTCAAAGGCTTCCATCACCTCTCCCACCGGGTCCGGCAGAGCGGCAATCTGCATAAGGCCTTCCGCCATCGCCTCTATCCTTGCCGGCGTCAGCCGCAGGCGGTCGAGAAGCCCCTCCGCCATTCCGTTCTCCTTTGCGCGCGCGTAATCCTTATCATTTGCCGCAAGGATTCTTTCGCTCCCCCGCTCGAGCGCGTCCGCCGCCTGTGCAAGGGCATGGTTTTTCTGCACGGTGTCCAGTCCGTGCAAAACCGCCTTTGCCGCCTGCGCCTGTCCGCCG
Source organism: uncultured Lachnospiraceae bacterium (assembly GCA_910579285.1). Taxonomy (GTDB): domain Bacteria; phylum Bacillota; class Clostridia; order Lachnospirales; family Lachnospiraceae; genus UBA3282. The sequence continues at coordinate 37,848 of CAJTTT010000005.1, forward strand.
AGGGTTGACAAATACTCATTGATTTCCTTTTCTGTCAATGCATTTTCCATAAGCAAGTCTTCCTTTCCCATTTTACCGCCATCTATGATTTCCTTCTCCGTGACCACACACATAGGACAAATATCGTGTACTTCCCAGGGGATTTCCCCCAAAACCTGGCAATCATATGCCAAAGCTGCGGTGAGATATGCTGCCCGAAGGTGCATTTTCCCTTCCGTGTCCTCCACCGCTTCTGAAAGTCTGCTCAAATATCTGTCATAAAATCCGCCGCCGTAGCCGATTCTGTGGCATGCCCTGTCAAACGCCGCGCCGGGCAGGCAGATCATAACCGGCAGTACAGCAGATTCGCCTTCCTGCTCCTCCCGGTTTCTCAACGGTTTCTCCGGGCGTCCGCCCGCTCGTTGACTTATTCGGTCATTCATCCACCCCTCAAACAACTGCCCGCCCGGAGGCTCCAAAATCCCCTGATAGCCTTCCGTCAGATCCGCCTCGGAAAAAATGCGGTAAAAATCCATCTCTTTTCCCGAGACTTTCGGCACAAACACCGCTTTTCCATCCGAAAAGGCTCTGTCCAGCAAAGGGAAGGTATTCACCTCGCTGCGGAAACTGACATAAGTGAGGATGGCCTCCGCCTCCCGGTAGCCGGGCAGACTGACCAGCCTTTCTATCATCCTGTCACCGTAACTTCTGCGCTGCTCAGCCGTCAGGCTGTCCCGTCTCTCCAGGGCAGCCCGCCGGATGCGTCTCTTTGCCGCAGTCTGGTCTTTTGCCACAGTATCCTCTGCGCTCTTTGATTTCCAGGCTGCTTCCAAATTTTCCAGCTCCGCACGCATATCCATTTCCTCTCCCGTCAGGACGGTTTTTCGGGGTTCCTTTTCTTACTGCTAAGTTTCGTCACGCTGCCATCCTTTTCCACAATGGAGATATTGTCAAGCTGCCCCTTCAGATTCGCCCGCACATTCGCCACATAGGCCTGCCGCAGCGCCGCCTGCTCCTCCTTCTCCTCCGGGGTGAGACCTTCTCCTTGGGATTTGTGGTACAATTCATTGATTCGCGCCGTCATCTGTTCTACGTTCATATGCTTTTTTCCTTTTTATACTCCTGCTTACCCAGCGTGTTGTCATTCAATGCGCATGCATCTGCTGTACATAGAGCGGCAGATCAAACTGCTCGTCCTTGTGCGCAAGAAACAGCGTTCCGATGTTCTGGCCGCTTAAGATGCGGTGGATTACCTTGATATCCCTGCTGTTTGCAATCACCATATCCACCCCGGTGCTGCTGGCGATTTTGGCAGCCTGCAGCTTGGTGGTCATGCCGCCTGTGCCAACACTGCTCCCGGTGGATGCCTTTCCCATGTTCATCAATTCTTCTGTCAGCTCTTCCACCACCTCTATGTACTTGACGTCTGGGTTGGTGCGGGGATCGTCGGTGTAAAGGCCGTCGATGTCCGACAGGAGAAGAAGCGCATCCGCCTCCACCAGAGAAGCCACGATAGCCGACAGGGTATCGTTGTCACCGATCTCGATCTCGTAGGTTGCTATGGTATCGTTCTCATTCACAATCGGAATCACGCCCAGTTTAAACAGCTCCGCAAAGGTATTTCTGGCATTGTAGCGGTTCAGATTGTCCACAATGGTATTTTTGGTCATCAGGATTTGGGCCGCCACCTGGTTGTACTCCGCAAAAATTTTCTGATAAATCATCATCAGTCTAGCCTGGCCTACCGCCGCGCACGCCTGCTTCACGGCGATGGGATTGTCTTCCTCCCGGTTGGGCAGGATCGCCTTCTCGCCCACGGCAATCGCGCCGGAGGTGACAAGCACCACATCCTTTCCCATGTTCCGCAGGTTACACAGCTCCCGCACAAGCACGTCCAGCTTCGTGTAGTCTAAATCCCCCGTCTCCTTATGCTGCAGGGAAGAGGAACCAATCTTAATCACAACTCTCTTTTTATCTGCCATCAAAGCTTTTCTGTCTATCATTTTATGTTATCCTCATTTCCGCAGTGCCGGCTCGAAAACCCTTCGGTTTTCTTCGCTGCAGCATTCGCCCTATCTATCTGCAAGCAATGCACTGCTCTATGCTTCCGTCATCTTACCATATTCCCATATGCGGACGCAACCTTCTCCGCAATGAGAATGCCGTCCATCGCCGCCGATGTGATGCCTCCTGCGTATCCGGCGCCCTCGCCGCATGGATAGAGGCCCCTGAGTGCGGACTGTCCCGTCTCATCCCGCAGAATTCTGACCGGGGAGGAAGTTCTGCTCTCCACGCCGGAAAGGTAAGCAGCACCGTCGGCAAACCCGGACATCTTTTGACCAATTAGGTCAATTCCCTCCACCAACGCCCGGTTCAGAAATTCCGGCAGAATTTCATGTACCCTGGCAAACTGCCACGCGCCTTTGACTGCCGGCGAAAAGCCGCCGCTCTTAGTCGGAGCCGCCCCAGCATAGTTTGTCCCGGCGCAGACCGCCTCGCAAAAGTCCCCGTAACGCTCCACAGGCACAGCTCCCTGGCCGACACGGTAAGCCTGCTCCTCCAGGTGCCGCTGAAAAGCAATCCCGGCAAGAGGGCCTTTGCCGCCAAACGCCTCGTAATCCCCGGGGGACACGGTGACAATCATGGCGCTGTTGCTGTTTGTGCCGTCCCTTCTGCTGTAACTCATACCGTTAACCGCCGTGCGGCCCGGCTCTGAGGAGGCATTGACCACAAATCCGCCGGGACACATGCAGAACGAGTATACGCCTCTGCCGGAAGAAGTCTGTGCCGTCACCTTGTACGCGGCCGCCGGAAGGGCGATGCCACAGTCTCCGTACTGTAATCTGTCGATCATCTCCTGGGAATGCTCCATGCGCAGCCCGACCGCGAAAGACTTGGCTTCCATCGGTACACGCATCTTATGCAGCATCTCAAAGGTGTCCCGTGCGCTGTGGCCAATGGCCAGAATCACCATACCGCTTCGGATTTCTTCCCCGTTCGCCACCACGCCTGTCACCCGGTTTTCCTCTGTGAGAAGAGCTGTGACCTGTGAGCCAAAGCGCACCTCTCCGCCCCAGTCTGTAATCTGTCTGCGCAGATGTTCCACCACATGGAGCAGAATGTCCGTGCCGATGTGGGGCTTTGCCTCATACAAAATCTCTTTCGGCGCACCAGCCTCCACAAAAATACGCAGAACCTCCCGCATCCGTCCTTTTGGATCCTTGACTGTCGTAGTCAACTTGCCGTCAGAGAAAGCGCCTGCGCCGCCCTCGCCAAACTGTACGTTGGAACCGGGATCTAACACTCCCTCCCGCCAGAACCGCTCCACGTCCTCCTGCCTTTTATGTACTTCCTTTCCCCGCTCCAGAAGCAGGGGCCGCCATCCCGCCTTCGCGAGCATATATCCGCAGAAAAGCCCGGCCGGGCCGGTCCCCACAATCACCGGCCGGCCGCAGGACAACGGCGTCTGCAGGATCCCCGCCTCTTCTTCTGCCGGATCCGTTCTGCTGTCATCCAAATGCGGGTTTTCCGGCATCGGAAACCGATACGGCTGTTCATTTACCATCTGAATCTGTCCGTTTCTGCTTCGGATCTTTCGAAAAACAGCCTGCTCCTCCGCCACCTTCACATCCACCGTATACACCGCGTAAATCTCCGGCTTTTTTCTGGCATCGAGAGATTTTCTGACGATAGAAAAAGACAAAAAAGAGGCTGGATTCACCCGCAGAAATCTGGCTGCCTTTTTTCTCAGTTCCGCCTCCTCGTCCTCACAGACCGGCGGTAGTTTGATCTGATTGATACGAATCATTGACTGCTCCTTCCTCTATCCCGATTTTGGGCAGCCGCCCGGCCGGCGACCGCCCCGCTGCTCCACGCCCACTGCAAATTATAACCGCCGCAGAGTCCGTCGATGTCCAGAATTTCTCCCGCAAAGTAAAGCCCCGGCTGTTTTTTGGACATCAGATTTTGTGTCACTTCGCTGCAGTCCACGCCCCCAGCACATACCTGCGCCCGGTCAAAACCGTTTGTTCCCGTAATCACAGTCTCCAAACCCAGATACAGCTTCTGAAGACGGTGAAAAGCCTCCGCGGAAACATCCTTTGCCCGCTGGGTCTCCCGGATGCCTGCCAGTTTTATTAACAGACGGTTGATTTTCTTATTGACTATTCCAGTCAAGAACACATCCATCTCATCCTCTCCGTGCATCTTCAGGCGTTCGCTGAAAAACAGCCCGCAGGACGTCTCATCGAAATCGGGAAGAAAGGACAGGCGCACCGTGACACGCTCCTTTCCAAGAAGCGCATAGGCCGCCGTCCGGCAGAGCTGAAAGGCAGGTATGCCAGAAAGCCCGTAATCCGTAAGCTGCAGTTCTCCCCGCTCTTTGCCGATCGTCTGTCCCGATGCCAGAAGGGTAAGAACGGCATCACACCGAACCCCCGCCACCTGTTTGTAAAACTTTTCTTCACAGCAAAGCGCCGCAAGGGCCGGCACCGGTGTGACAATCCGATGGCCAAACTGCCCGGCCAGGCGGAAACCGTCTCCATCGGATCCCGTATTTGGCGCAGCCTGTCCGCCGCAGCAAAGAACGACCGCATCATAACAGCCGTTCTTCCCCTGACGCCCGATCAGAAATTTTTCCTTGTTCTTATCGAAGGAAATCGTCCGCACAGCTTCCTCCGTATGTACCGCCACCCGCCGTCTGTCCAGCTCATAGCGCAGTAAATCGAGCACCGTGGAGGCCTGGTCGCTGGCCGGGTACAGATACCCGTCCCGTTCCTTGATCCGCATGCCGAGGGATGCAAAAAACGCTTTCGTCTGCGCCACGCCGAATGCGGAAAGCGCTCCGCCCAGCAAAGCCGTCCCGCTCCCGTGATAGAACTGTTCCCCCATCGCTTCGTTGGAAAAATTACATCTGCCATTCCCTGTGGACAAAATCTTTTTTCCCACTCTGTCGTTTTTCTCATACACGGCCACCGCCGCGCCGCTGGCCGCCGCCTGCACCGCCGCCATCATACCAGCTGCACCGCCGCCGATCACCGCAATCTGTCTGCTCATAAGTTCCTTCCCTTCCCACAATGTTAACTGGAGTAGGATTCCAGGAAGAGATACAGTTCCTCCTCGCTCGCCACGAATTTTCCCTCCATGATTTCCCTTTGCAGGGAGTCCGGCAGACGTTCCAGCAAAACATCTGTATTCATGTAGAGGGAGCTTCTGTCCTCCTCATACACCACAATAAAATGATCCGCCACCATCAGATAAAATCCCTGCGGGGCTTTTTCTTTATAATACTTGCAGACCGCCACCCGGTCTTTGGAAAAAGCGGTCAGTTCAATGGTTTCAAATCCCTGTTCCAGCTCTGTCAGAGGCGGGTTGTCCTCATAGGCGGATAACGCCTTCAGAAGTTCTTCCCGGTTTAAGCCGATGTACATGACAGGAATCGCCTCCTCGCTCTCTGTGACGGTTCCCTTTGACAAATCCACCATTTCTAACAGATACCGCGTGTCCGCTGTCACCACAGGTTCCTGTGCCGCCGAAGCTTCAATGATCTGTTTTTCCTCCGGCTCCTCAATGCTTTGCTCACCAGCCGTTTCTACAGGCTGCGGCATCGGCGCGCGGACGCTCTCCTGCGTCTCCACACCGTCCCGCTCTACGCCATGACGATAGCGGTGCGGGTAGAAAAAGTCTTCTGCCTTCAGTGCACCCCAGCCGCCAAGACCTAACATGACCACAGATAATGTCATAAAAAGACTGATACGTTTTACAAGCTTCATTCCGTTTTAAACCTCTCTTGTCGGATTTCCTGTAATCAGTATCAGCCAATTCCTTTTTTTTATACAACAATCTCACAAAATGCCTATTGTTCTGCCAAGCGCAATAAATAGAAAGCCAAAGGGCATATCCTGCAGTTCCACCTCACCGATCACCCGGAGAACCAGGAGGAAAAGAATATGGAAAAACACACCCAAAGGCAGGGAAACGACGATGCACACCACCGCTCCCGCAAAACTCGAAAGCAGCATATTGATCAGATACACGATAAGCCCGGAAACTGCTGCGGCCCCAAGCGGAAACAAAACGCCGCCGAACCAGTCCGGCATGTATTTTATGCGCCTGTTCAGGAAAACAAAGGCAAGAACCATATAGACGCCAAAAAGCAGAATCAGTGCACAAAACAACCCGTCCACGCCCATATGTCCCATCTGGGTCATAAAATAGGCAGCGGCAAGATGTACGGCAAGGGAAGCCGCCGATGCAAGCAGCAGTTCTCTGGCCATTCTCAATTTATACAGAAGCTGTCCAAACAGGAAGCTGAACGTAAACAGCGTAACCAAAACCGCTCCCTTTGAAATCCACCCTGCAAGCACAGCAGACTGCGCCGTCGTTCTTCCATAACAAATAACAGACAGCGGTTTCCCAAGGACAGCCAGAAAAACTGCCGCCGGGAAGGAAATCATGGAAGCACTGCGCACTGCCCTGCCCATCCGTTCCCGCATACTGCGGTATTCCTCCCGCTCATAGGCATTACAGATTTTACCCGTCAGTCCGTGTACGGACAGACAGGATAACGCTGCGCATATACCAATAAGAGGCGCAAACTTGCCGTAATAACAGCCCCACTGAGCTGTACGCACACTTCCCTGCTCCGTCATATTCATACAGTGGTTAAAAAAGCGCTGATCTGCAATCATAAACAGATTGGTGAGCACGGCCGCTGCCGCAAGCGGCACCAGATTGAGGAGGAGCATCCGCTGTATCTCAAAGCGGCTCTCAGCGCGTCTGCTGTTATCCTGTCCCGGCCGCCCTTTAAAAGTCCCCGAATAAATGATATAAACCAGAAGCAGGTGAAGCATGGCGATCACCTGGGAAAGAAAGACTCCAAGCATTGCGCCGAGCGCACCGTAGGCATAGCTGTGCGCCTCCACCTGATAGAGCGCCGCCACTTTCTGCCCGTACGCGTAAAAAGCCCTGCCGCACAAAAGTGCGCCCACGAACATGGCCGTCTTCTCAATATATTGGGAATGCGCTGTGAGCACTCCCATACCGTAACCGTTAAAAAAGCCTCTGAAAATACCGATCAGCGCTGCAAAAAACACAGAGGGAGCCGCCGCCATCACCGCCATGCGGCTCAAACGCTCCAAAACAAGCACTTCCGCTATCCATGAAGAAAACAATAGCAGAAAAAGCGCCATCACCACGCCGAGAAACAGATTCATAAAAAATGCGGTCTTAAAAACCTTGCCCGCGTTCCGATACCGCTCCCGCTTTACCCGGTAACGGATAATGCCTGACATGGCGCCCGACATACCGTATGATACGACCAGTGTAGTCAATACAAACAATTCAAAAGCCGGAGCAAAAAGTCCCACGCCTTCGTCACCGATCACCCTCGAAAGGGGAATCCGCAAAAGAAGGAGCAGCATATAAGAAACGATCCCCGCTGAGAGAACGATCCTGTTTTTCAGATTTTTCGCCATCCATTGTATATTCATTCTTACCTCAATATATTTGTGTTACCTTTCATCTCTTGTAATTTGAAGCTCCTGCAGCACACGCTCCTGCTTTTCCTCCATCACAGCCGCCTCTTCCGCTTCCATGTGGTCGTAACCGCACAGATGATACATGCTGTGGGCCAGAAGAAAAGCAAATTCCCTGCGTTCGCTGTGCCCGTACGTCTCCGCCTGCTCCTTCACCCGCGCTGCATTCAGAATAATGTCGCCCAGAACCAGCTCTCCGCTGTCCGGGTCAAAGCAGTCCGCCTCCTGTTCCTCCGCGCCGGAAAAGTCTCCCGGCGTCTCAAATTCCAGGTTTGGAAAAGAGAGCACATCCGTCTCCGAATCTATGTTTCTGTACTCTTTATTGTACGCCCTTATGCCTGCAGCGTCTGTCAGCAGAAGGTTTACCGTGGCTTCATAAGGGCAGTTTTCGCTGTCGAGAACAGCCGCCATGACAAGGTCAAGCAATTCCTTCTCGCTGAAAGAAAAAGTCTGCTCCGTCTCACGCTCAACGTAAGAAGTCATAATATAGCTTCTCCTTGATAAATATTTTTTTCATCTCACAGATCTGTCTTAAGGAAATCTCATTTCCCCAAAGCTCGTCCGTCTCAAATTTCTTCTTAAAGACAGTGTCAATCAACTGCTCATAGTCCAGTTCCGCCTTGGGGTCTTTCGCAAACAGATACAGAATGGAAGAGACAATGCAGTCCGCAAGCAGAACAACGATCGTCTCCTTGGAAACAATCTTTGCATCCGGGTCCACATATTCTTTCAAAACCTGTTTTGTCTTCGGCGGGAAATGATATTTGTCGCATATTGCAGACACATTTTCCCATGTGTTTTCCCCGGTCAGCTTTCCGATTCTGTGGTAATATCCGCACGCCTTCACCGCCGCATCGTCAATGCCAAGACTTCTGGCAACCTTATCTCCCAGATAGGCGGTGTGAATTGCGTGATAATACTCCTCCTTGGAAAACTCCTTGAGCTGTACTAACAGAGGGCACTCCGGGTCATTAATCTCCATGTACTTATCCCGGTACCTGTGAATCACCGTGGTACTGACCATCTTCAGGCTGACCAGAAGCAGGATGCAGCACACCATCAGATTGATGCCGGGTATCATAAACTGAGCCAGAGAAAGCCGCTCCTTCGCAAAAAGGATCACATTTGCCGTCAGACTAAGCGCAAGAACCAGCAGTGAAATTAACATCGGAATCCCCACCCGGAACTCCTCATCCAATGTGGCAAACACCAGTATCCCAGCCATACCGCTGATAAAGTAGAGCCAGAAGATCGCATAGTCGCAGCCTGCAAAATTCACGGCAAGAAGCAGGCACAGACTTCCCGACACAAGTCCTGTCATGCCGTTTGAAAACACGCCAAGCAGCACGAACAGCACCAGAAAGGGCCATCCCGTAACGGGAAGAAACGGCAGAAACACCGAAGAGGCCAGACTCACCAGATAAGTGAGGGCAAATCTTCCATAACGGCCTTCATTCCGATAGACAAAAAAGCCGTTTGTCTCACTCATCACATAGGAAAAGATGACGATCCCGCTCCCGGCGAGAATCATAACGATATTTCGGATCATCTGATCCGTCTGACTGCGGTAAAGTACACTGCCAAGCCATGCAGCCACGCCAGCCAGCGCAAACATAAACATAAAAATCACAATTCTTTTAATGATATTGCTGTTTTTCTGAAGATTACTATTATTTTCCACGCCTATAATTCCTGTTTCCTATTTTTTGCTCACTGCGTCGTTTTTCTTTTGCCTCGTAATCATCGTAAGCCTTCACGATCCGCTGGACGAGCGGATGTCTGACCACGTCCTTACTGCTCAAGTTACAGAAAGAAATATCTTCTACCTTCGACAGCACTCTCACTGCCACGTCAAGCCCGGATTTCATATCCGGCGCCAGATCTTTCTGGGAAGCGTCCCCGGTAACCACCACCTTGGAGCCGAACCCGATTCTGGTCAAAAACATTTTCATCTGCGCCGGGGTCGTGTTCTGCGCCTCATCCAGAATAATGTAGGCGTTATCCAGTGTCCGTCCACGCATATATGCCAGGGGCGCCACCTCAATCAGCCCCTTTTCCATGTTCCTTGCAAAACTTTCCGCGCCCATAATCTGATAAAGCGCATCGTAGAGAGGCCGCAGATACGGATCTACCTTGCTCTGCAGATCGCCTGGAAGAAACCCAAGCTTCTCTCCCGCCTCAATAGCAGGCCTTGTTAAAATAATGCGGCTCACCTCGTTGTTCTTAAAAGCAGTCACCGCCATCGCCATCGCCAGATAGGTCTTGCCTGTACCGGCAGGCCCCACCCCGAAAACGATCATATGGTCACGCATGGCGTCCACATACTGCTTCTGCCCCAAGGTCTTTGGCTTGATCGGCTTACCGCTTACGGTATGGCAGATGCAGTCGCTGTCCATAGCAAGCAGCATGTCCTCCTTATGCTCCTTACCAAGCTCAATGGCATAATCCACACTCTGTTCCTCCAAAATTGCACCTCTCTTTGACAGAGCCAGCAGTTCGTTCACAATCCTGGCTGCCTGCTCTACCGCTTCACGCGCCCCGGATATCCGAACGGCGCCTTCCCGGTCTATGATCATCACATGCAGATCATTCTCAATTCTCTTGATGTGGGAGTCAAACTCCCCGAAAAGGTTTCTCATGTGCTCCACCGGCACATCAATACTGACTGTAAACGCGTCCATTCCCTGCCTTTCAAAAATCACAGCCTGCGCTAATCTGTCTGCGACTCTTCCTCCGAAGCTTCTTCTTCCGAAGAGTCATCCACCGGCTCCGTTACGGTCGGCGCCAGTTTAACCGCCGATTCCTCAAGCTGCATATGAGCAAACAGCACCCATTTTTCATCATTCTTTTTTATTGTAACATTTTTTTTAGCAATTTGTACCCCTTTTTCATTTAAAGTTGAGATAATTTTTCGCCACCGCTCCTCCAGCAGCATCTTCATCTCCTCTTCTGTGTGCATTTTAGGCACAATTTCATATTCCTGCACCGTTCTTTTTCCGTAATACAGCGGCAGATAGAGATGATCCAGAAGCTGCACCTGCTTTTTCTCCTCGCTTGTATCATAAAAAGTATAGGGCACCTTTCTGAGACGGAAAGCGACCTCCCGTTCTCCCGTGCCGATTACCGGGATTTCAACAGCCTCCCCCGTATAGCATTTCTCATCGTAAGCTATTTCTTCCTCCAGTGTAAGATTTCGGTCATAAGCCAGGGTAATGTCCGCATCAGCCTCCACATACTGGTATTTGCGCACAGTGGTATCCTCGTTGTAGACGGGAACCGCGCCGCTCACCAGCACATCCCCTTTTTCCACGCTGTCCCCGCAGGCAACCTGCGGCACACCGCTTCTTGTGATGATATAGGTCACCACACCCGCTTTCTCAGCCACCAAATCCATGCCCTGCCCGTCTTTGCCACTGTCTCTGTCGTCATAGACCGGCATCTCGTTTTCTTTTATATGAATCACAAGCGTGGTTCCCCGAAGCTGTGCGGAGGTCCATGTTATCAGGTCATAATCTTCCCGCAGCGCCTGCTCCAATGTCCCAATCTCCAGCTCGCTCTTTTTCATGGCAGTATGTACGCCCCGCTCTTCCAGATAATCCATCAGCACATCTTCCGTCAGGGCAAAATTTCCCTCAATCCGAATATCCCAGATAAAGCGGGACGCCAGACACCAGAAGAGAATGCAGCACACAAGCCCCGCCACAAACAGCTTTCTTCTGCACATTTTTGACACAAAAAAAGGCAGGCCGTATTTACCAAGAACAGCCGCCCTCGTCCCTGTTTTTTTCAGAAGAGGCTTCAAGGCAAAAAAACCCGCTATGCTGATGCGCATCGTATGGTAATCGCCATGATCCTCTATATCCCAAACCAGGACATCGTGATTGCCGCAAAGATTTAAAAGACGCTCCACAGAATAGCCCCACACTTTAACGGTCACATACCCTCTTAAATACTGGATCCAATGAAGCATATATCTTCCCCTGCACTGTGCGCTCAGATATAGCGGAGCGCATCGATCTTTCCGCTGATTTTCATGTCTTCATTGGTATAATAGTCGATGGAAAGGCTGCTCCCCTCAAAGCAGATCTTAGCGTTCTTGCCCTGCAGCACAATAGACTCGGTGGTGTATTCCAATATCCCCTTATAATTTTCGATAAAAGCCTCACGATTCCCCGTAATCGTCACAATAGCCGCTCCCAGCATAGTATCCTTGGGCAGCTTCAGGGATTCCACGATCAGCTCCTTCGATCTGGTAAACGGCGAAAATGGTTGGCGTCTGTTCTCTCTTCTCATGTTATACTATATGTGCCCAACTGTGTATTCATTCCCATAAATGCCGCAGTCTGCGGAGAATGCCCGTACTTTGGGCATTCTCCTGCGTGAGACTTAGAACTTCTCCACGAAGCAGCCTCTGCTGTGAGTGGCTAGAAGTTCTTCTCACGCTATTTGTGGTACGGTTCCCCGTTTATGATCCGAAACGCCCGGTAAATCTGCTCCAACAAAACAACCCGCATCAACTGGTGCGGGAATGTCATATCCGAGAAGCTGACCGGCAGATCGGCCCTCGCCTTTATCGCATGGTGCAGACCGAGAGAACCGCCGATCACAAAGGCTATATGTCCTACACCGCCTACTCCCAGCCGCTCTATCTTAGATGCAAAGGCTTCGGAAGTAAACTTTCGCCCTTCGATCTCCAGCGTCACCACATAGGCGCCTTCCGGCAAAAGCCTGAGGATGCGCTCCCCCTCCCTTTGCAGGATCTGCTCCCGTTGGATTTCCGAGGCTTTGTCCGGCGTTTTTTCATCGGCTGCTTCGAAAAGCTCCAGTTTACAGTAGCGTCCCAGCCGTTTTTCGTACTCGGACACCGCCTCGCGAAAAAACTTCTCCTTCAGTTTACCGACTGTGATTACCGTTATCTTCATACATTTCCTGATAATACCCGTCCACAAAATCGTCCACAAACGCCTCATCCAGATTCATAAATTTATCGTCAATGGCCGCCCGCATCCGCTCTGTGCGCCTGTAGTATTTTTCCTCCTCCGTCAGCTCCTCAAGCTGCTCTCCCTCTTCCACAATTTCTGCGTCTATGGCGAAACGATCCAGATTTTCCTGACACCACCTGGCAATCTCCGAGCGCAGGGAGTTCTCTGATTTCGCTTTTACCAAAAGCAGTTTGGAATCCCGCATGGACACAAAGCCAAACACGATAAAAAGAACAAACATCGCACCCATAACGCCGCAGACCAGATATTTGGTAATCCCCGCATTTCTGTAAATCGGTATTACATTGAAAAAAATCAGTAACACCGCAAGGAAACCTACTCCGCCGACCGCCAGAAGTGTGTATGCAGAGGATTTGTTATCCTCCGCCTTTGCTTCGCTGCTCTGATATTGGGGCATAGACACACCCTCCTTATCTTACGAATTGGAAAATCTGCACACAAAATCATCTGTACGGTTCTATTTTATTATCCTTTTGTACAAATTGCAACTATTTTAACAATACCGCCGGAAGATAATTCCAGCGGTATCGTCAGATACATTATGCGTTTACAATGGCGAACATTTTCATCGCTTCTTTTACATTTTCTTTCATTGCATCCCGCGCCTTCATAGATATGGAGGAAAAGAACACAGGCTCATTTTGATCCAGAGAATGCAGATAGTTCACTGCCGCATTTCCGCCTGCCTTATCCATATAGGTAAAATAATTAATCTTCCTCACACCGGCCCGGATTGCCGCATGATAATCTTCCCGGCTCACCCCGGAGCCTCCGTGCATGACAATCGGGATATCATTCGTCATGGCACGCACATTTTTTACCACATCAAAATCCAGCTTCGGCGTGGACAGATAAATCCCGTGGGTCGTCCCAAAGGAGCAGGCAAGCGCATCGATTCCACTCACTCTCACGAACTCTTTTGCCTGCTGTGGATCTGTGTAAATCTTCGTGTCATCTCCATCGCTATCCCCTGCGCCGGATTCCCGTTTTCCCATGCTGCCAAGCTCCGCCTCCACAGACGCCCCGGTCTCAGTTGCCATTTCCACTACTTTTCTTGTATTTTTCAGATTTTCTTCATAAGGCAGAACCGAACCGTCATACATAACCCCGGTAAAGCCGATTCTCAACGCCTTCTCCAAATAGGAAAGTGTTTCACCGTGATCCAGATGGACGCAGACCGGTACAGCCGCTTTTTGGGCTTCCGCCACCATGACAGGTCCGATCAGATCCAGTGAAACCCAGGACTCATGGCACTGTGCAAACTGCAGGATTACCGGCATATTTAATTCCTCGGCAGCCATAATCACAGCCTCAAGGCTCTCCAGATTGGCAGCGTTAAATGCGCCTACAGCAGTCTGCTTTTCCTCCGCGATTTTCAATATTTCTTTTAAAGTAACGAGCATTGTTCCTCCTCCCATCTAAATCTGTCATATCCGCATTTTGTTATCAACCGTTTTTTTCCAGCCGTTCCCGATCTTGCACTCCAGCCTGGCAAACGGTTCTAAACCACTCAATGCATCGTAAGCCGTTACACACGAAGCGCCGGCCGCCGCTGCCAGATGCATGGACATTTCCGGGGTGTACCCATCCAACACTGCAGTCAGGAACGCTGCAATGCTGGTATCTCCCGCGCCGGTGCCTGACAGCACCCGTTCAGGAACATAGCTTCTTTCAAACCCGCTTAGGTCCGCCCACTGTTGTGCATCAAGCTCCAGCTTTTCACCGATTTTTTCCAGTGTCTGTATGCCGCCGGTTTGATAATAAATTCCCGGCGCACCGCATTTAATCAGCAGTATTTTCGCACCAAGTTCCATACATCGGTCCGCAAGAGGCTTCACGTCCTTTTCTATATCCAGTATCTCTGTGATATCCCGGCCATCCGCTTTCTTCTGCCAGAAGAAAAACTTTTCATGGTCCAGCATAAAGCACAGTTCCTCCACACTCGGCACAAGAATATCCACATCCGGAATCACTTTCTCCAAAATGTGTGCCCAGTCTGCGCCGCCGGCTTCTGAATCCGGGTCAATGGCAGCAAAATCCAGCGATGTGGCAGCCCCATATTCCTTTGCCCGTTTCATCAGCTTTATCAACTCCGCACCCTCATTTTCGTACATAGCTCTCATCAAGGGTGGATAGCCGAAATGGAACAGCGCGGCTTCCTCCAGCTCATTCTGCGGAATATCCTCTGCCCGAAAGCTGTCGTTTGCTCCCGGATTGTGGAGAAATACCCGGTCAATTCCGGGTACGGCAAGTACAACCGAATAAGACGTAGATTCCTGCTTCGATATCAGCATCCTGCTCTCTGCATCATATGATTTCAGCACATTGCAGACCATTTCCCCAAAGGGGTCGCCGCCAATCTTTCCCATCAGGGAAACATCTGCTCCAAAAAACTTCATGGCAAGTCCCGTATTGGCTACGGCGCCGCCTGTATGTACATCCGCCCGTCCCACATTTACCAGCTTGCCCGGAGTCAGAATGTCCCCGAATTGTGCCGCCTTTTTTCCCGAAAATACGGGGGTTATGTCCAGACATATATGTCCTGCCACAATTACTTTCTTTTTCAACGGCCTTCCTCCCCGAATCAGTCAATTCCCATCAGCAGATTCATAACATACATTTCCAGACCTTCAAAATCACGCTTTTCCACCAATTCTTTCTGCAGCGCATAGTCAAACCGATCCACTTTATCCTCCAGCGCTTTGAAAATTTTCAAGCTGTTCTCCAGATGCTTATAGCTGTCCTCATCTCTCGTTGTCCGCATGGCCTTCACATCCAGTCCCACATACTCACCGTGATCGCCATATCCGTTCTCTTTGAGTACCTTCACCTGGTTAAAAGCCGCGCGCAGATTCTCCACGCCAAAAGACTTGTCCTGATCGTATTTAATTCCATTCTGGTCATTCAGATGTACAGTCATCAGCTTACCCATTGCCAGGGCAAAACCAATTTCATGCGCAGGGTCTAATCCTGCCAGAATAGCGTGTGCGCTTTCCAGATTGCCGCCGACTCTCGAGGGATCAATGGTTGCTGCCGAAATCGCCATCACATGTCCCATAGTGCCGCAGATACTTCTGTCAATCGGCTCATTGGGCTTCGGCTCTATACAGATGCGGATTTTCGGATCATATTCCAACATTTTGTTTATGGCTTCAATCAACATTTTTGTCGCCCAGACGGGAGATTTTGATTCCGCACACAAAGTACCCTCCCTTGCAAGCCAGAGAACTACCATGCTGCATCCCAGCTCGTTGGCAATGTCAATGGATCGGTAAGCTCTCCACATCGCATACTCCCGGTCTTTCTCTGAGGTGCTCATAAAGCCGCCGTCAGCAGTGTGCTCATCCATCCAGAGACGGGGCGCTACAAACTCCGCCGCCAGATTGTACTTGTCTAAGGTTTTCTTTAATTCGCGAGCCTTCTCTTTGATCTCTTCTTCCGTATAATCATTGATGTTCGGCACCGCGTCATCATCGTGGAACTGGATTGCGGAAAATCCCATCTCAGCAAACTTTTTAAACTTTTCCTCCACGGGAATATCCGCCCTTGTTGCCGGACCATAGGAATCCGCTCCCGTATGCACATTCCACGGACCCACTGAAAATCTGAATTTGCTCATCTTGTTTCCTCTCTTTCTTTTATTTGCCGGAATCCTTTTATGATACCGTGCAGTTTACAGGTTTTTCTTAATATATTTATACTATTTATATCAAATCCAAAAGTGATAATCTTGCGATTTTATACTTGTCTTATTGTTATTTCCTATCTATACTTAATGGTAAAGGATCGCAGTAAAGCAGCCATTGTCAGTAAAGCATTCGAAAAGGAGCTTCTATCATGGGGACACAAAAAGAATGGGAAATCGTTCGACATACGACTATGAATAATCTGGAAATTTTTATGGTTGAAATGACGGCACGCACTCCTCACGGCCATGATGATCTGGAAATCGGCGTTCTGCTTGACGGAAATCTTCGTCTGTATTTGGAACACGAACAGTATGAATTGAAAAAAGGAGATATTTATCTGATCAATCAGCATCAAGTACATTCGTTCTGGAACGCGGGAGAGAAAAACCTGATTCTCGCATTTCAGATTCCTACAGACTTTTACCGCAGATTGAATTACCAGCTTACCTACCTTCATTTTGAGAGCAATGTCATTCGCAGCGGGCATCTGTATGCCTGTCTGACAAAGCAGTTACAATCCTGTGCAGGAATTTATTTTAGCACACAGAATTTCCGGGAACTGGAATGTTCCTCCATTATCCTGCATATCCTGCATCTGCTTTTGGAGTGCTGCCCTTACACCATTGCCAGTGAGCGGGAATACCGCACCGCCCAAAACAGTTCTCTGCGCATCAACCGTATCACCGAATATATCGCGCAGCACCACCAGGAGCTGGTTTCTCTGGAAGACATTGCCGAGATGGAACAGATCACACCCTGTCACGCCTCCCATTTTATTCGAAAAACACTGGGCATCTCTTTTCAGGAATATTTGAATGATATTCGCTTTGACCATGCACTGCGCCTCCTGTCGCAGACAGATCTCAGTCTTTTGGATATCTGTCTGGAATGTGGATTTTCAAGCAGCCGCTATCTGAATCAAATGTTTGATAAAAATTATGGATGCAGTGCAAAAGAATATCGGATGTCATTGAAAAAAAAGAAACTGCCAAGCAGACAGGAACAGACGCTCCCGGTTTCTAATATCCAGAAGCGCTATTCCTTTGAGATGTCTTCCTTTTTATTTCACTTTAATAATTCTCTGATGCCCTGATTCTTATTTTCGGACTTATCTATGTCCAGGCAGACGGAATGGTCGTCCCTGTAACGCCACACAGAGCACTCGCCTATGGCGCTCATATCCCGCCACAGTTTGAATACGCCTTCCTCGGCGATGCCGTCCCACTCCTGCACATTGCCGATATAGTCCACGGTATTGGCATACAGATCCCCGTCGTAAAGGCCGTTCCTAAAAGAACCCACCACATTCTGCAAAATCCTGCCCTGTGTCGGTGCAAGCTTTGAGATGTCCACATCATAGTGTTCCGCCCCCTGACCGTTAGGCAGATTGCCGGCCCACTCCCCGGAATAGCTGTGGGACATATAAATTCCCATAGCGTTCGTCTTGTTCTTCTGGTTGATGTAGAATCGGAACCAGGTGCCCTTGCCGTTTCTCACCCCGTGGCTCCACTCTCCGAAATAGTAGCTGTTCTTTTCATAGATGGCAAGCCCTGTGCCGTGGGGTTTTCCTTCGCTGTTTACGTCGCCCTGGTAATAGTAATCCCCGCTTCCTTCAAGCCCTTTGGAGAGCTTCACATAGCGTTTCAGATGGGCCAGATCCCAGATGGCCTCCTGGTTGTTGTCCGCAAAAAAGGGATAGGCCTCCTTTAAAATATATTCCTTCGTGTACGCCTCATCGTTCTCGTCCTCGATATCTACTACGATGGCCGTTTTCTCATTGTCGGCAGAAACCAGCTCTTCCTCGTCCTCTTCCTCTGGCTCCTCTTCCTCCTCGGTTTCTTCGGGCAGCGGCTCAACTGCCGCAGGCTCCTCCTCTTCCAGAACCTGTTCTTCCAGATCCTGCTGTTCTTTTGCGTAATCTGTAATGCTCTGCTGGAGATCCTGGTCCGTCTTATCCTCGCTGTTCTTCCGATTGCTGGCCACTATGGTGAGCAGCACGAGAATGCAGATCAGAAGAACGGCAATCACTCCCAGAAGAATTTTCGTCATTATGGGTTTTTGCAGAAAACTCTGTTCCTCCTCTTCCCGTTCTCTCCCCTTTTTTTCATTGTCTGGATCAGTCAATTTCATATATTCTCCACACCTTTCTGTCTTTGGCGGCCTGTTTTCCTGTTCTGCCTACCATCATAACGGATATTCTTAAAGATTCTGTGTCGCAAATTATTAAGAATTCCTTAGAAAAAATCTGCCCGTCACGTTCCGACAGGCAGATTTCATAGCACAGTCTCTATTTCGAAAGATACTCGTTGATTCCCTTTGCAGCCGCTTTTCCGGCTCCCATAGCAAGAATTACGGTGGCCGCGCCTGTTACCGCATCACCGCCCGCATAGACGCCCTCTTTCGTGGTTGCGCCGAAGTCCTCCTCCGCCACGATGCATTTGTATTTATTTACCTCAAGTCCCTCTGTGGTGGACGAGATCAGCGGATTCGGGGACGTACCGAGCGACATAATCACCGTATCCACCTCCATCATAAACTCAGATCCCTCGATCACCACCGGGCGGCGTCTGCCGGATGCATCAGGCTCACCCAGCTCCATGCGCACACACTTGATACCGGAAACCCAGCCGTTTTCGTCCGAAAGAATTTCTGTCGGATTGGTCAGAAGGTCAAAGATGATTCCCTCCTCTTTCGCGTGGTGCACTTCCTCCACACGCGCGGGCAGTTCTTCCTCGCTCCTGCGGTACACGATATGCACCTCCGCGCCAAGACGGAGTGCGGTTCTCGCAGCGTCCATCGCCACGTTTCCGCCGCCCACAACTGCCACCTTCTTCCCGAGCATAATAGGTGTATTGGAAGTCTCGTCAAAGGCCTTCATCAGATTGCTTCTGGTCAGATACTCATTGGCGGAGAATACGCCAAGCGCCTGTTCTCCGGGAATCCCCATGAATTTCGGGAGGCCCGCGCCGGAACCGATAAACACGGCGTCAAATCCCTCATCCTCCATCAGCTCGTCGATGGTGACGGATTTTCCTACCACCACATTGGTCTCTATCTTCACGCCCAGGCTCTTCACATTCTCAATTTCCTTCGCCACAACTGCCTTCTTCGGCAGACGAAACTCCGGGATACCGTAAACAAGCACACCGCCGGGCTCATGGAGCGCCTCAAAAATCGTCACGTCATAGCCCATCTTTGCCAGATCGCCCGCACAGGTTAATCCGGCAGGGCCGGAACCGATGACTGCCACCTTTTTGTTTTTCTTTTCCGCCGCACCCTCGGGCTTCACGCCGTTCTCTCTGGCCCAGTCAGCCACAAAACGCTCCAGCTTGCCGATGGAGACAGGTTCTCCCTTAATGCCGCGGATACATTTTCCCTCACACTGGCTCTCCTGCGGGCACACACGGCCGCAGACAGCGGGCAGGGCAGAAGATTCGCTGATAACCTGGTAAGCGGCGGCGATGTCGCCCTCCTTCACCTTCTCTATAAAACCGGGAATGTCGATGGCTACGGGACATCCCTTAATGCACTGTGCATTCTTACAGTTGATGCAGCGGGCTGCCTCGCACATCGCTTCCTCTTTATCATAGCCGAGACATACTTCCTCGAAATTCGCTGCACGCACTTTCGCATCCTGTTCACGGACAGGAACTTTTTTTAACACATCTGCCTGCATTATCTATCACCTCCACAGTTCCCGCACCCGCCGTGATGCGTGTCTCCCTCTTTCGCCTTTAAGTAATCTCTTCCTTCTTTCGTCTTATACATCTGCTGACGCTTCATCGCCTGATCGAAATCTACTTTGTGGCCGTCAAACTCAGGGCCGTCCACGCAGGCAAATTTCACTTCCCCGTCAACAGTCAGGCGGCAGGCGCCGCACATGCCTGTGCCGTCCACCATAATGGGGTTCATGCTGACAACGGTGGGCAGGTCATATTTTTTCGTGGTCAGGCAGACAAACTTCATCATAATCATAGGCCCGATCGCCACGCATACATCATAAGATTTTCCTTCTGATTCGATCAGATCCTCGATCACCTTCGTCACCATGCCGCTTCTGCCGTAAGAGCCGTCATCGGTGGTGACATAGAGATTTCCGGCCACCGCCTTCATCTCCTCCTCCATAATGAGCAGATCCTTCGTCTTCGCTCCAACGATCACGTCCGCGTCAATCCCTCTCTCATGCAGCCACTTTACCTGCGGATAGACGGGCGCGGTGCCAAGTCCCCCGGCAACAAAGAGAATCTTTTTCTCCTTGAGCGCCTGGATATCTTCCTCCACAAACTCGGAAGGACAGCCAAGCGGTCCTACAAAGTCCTGGAAACTGTCTCCCGTCTTTAAATGCCTCATCATTTCCGTAGCCGCTCCCACCACCTGGAATACAATGGTGACGGTTCCCTTTTCTCTGTCATAGTCGCAGATGGTAAGGGGAATCCGTTCTCCCTCCTCATCCATTCTGACGATGACAAACTGTCCCGGCTGACAGGCTTTCGCCACACGGGGCGCTTCCACATCCATGAGATAGATATTTGCTGCCAGTTCTTCTGCTCTTATAATCCTGTACATCCCAACACTCCTTTTCATAACCGCTATGTATGATACAGTTACTCGTTTCCTTTATCTTACCCGAACTATTCCATAATAGCGAAACTTACCGCATTTTGCAAGTTCTATATCGGATTTGCCATAAATTCCTCCGCCTCATCGTAACCGAGCTGGGCTGCAGCCCCTGTGTAAACCTGCACCAGAAAAACCTTGTCCGTGCGGCTTAAAAGCCCCGTCCCGTCATCATAATACTCGTTGATGGTGTAATAATCTTCCACCCCCACTTTGAGCACAGAGCTGAACTGATAACTCAAAACACCACTCTGCCTCGGGTTTTTCCCTGTCGCGTCCTCCAGATACCCGGTCTCCACCAGCCGATTGACCAAGTTGGTCACAGCAGTGTCCGGCGCAATGGCACCCCGCAGCCTGAGTGTGAAGGTGCGCGTTGTCACCTCGCTGGCAATCCCCTCCTCACTGATGTTCACAAATTTAAACAGCGTTTTCCCAAGGGGCATGGGGATCGGCCCTGTATAGGGCACGCTGTCCGCAGTCGGCTCCGACTCATCCGTGGTATAGAACGTTTTACAGCCTTCCACGGAATCCACCGCAATCATCATCGCCTCTGTGTATTCACCGCTGTAAAGCTCCACCTCCGGGGCGTTTGGCACGGCCAGGTTAATCACATAGGTCTTTGTGACAATATTGCTCTCAATCCCGTAATCATTCACAAAGAAGGCGCTGACCGTATACTCTCCCGTCTCCAGAAAAAGAGGCGATGTATAGATCTGGCTGTTCTTGTTGGGCTGTGACCCGTCCATCGTATAGTAAATCGTCCCAGCCGTATTGGAACTCAGTTTTAGCGGAATGACCTCAGCATAACTTCCCTCCACATAGCTGAATTCCGGCTCCATAGCCAGATAGCCCTGATACATGCTCACGATCCGCTCGTTATCACAGGCTGCCAGCAGATCGTTAATCAGTCCGTACTCTTTCTGATTGGCATAGATCGTGATAATCTTTCCGTATGCCTCCTCCACGTCCTCATCGGGATATCTCGGTGAGGACTCCTTGTCAATAATTTTCATAAGGGCCGACAGCGCGTAGTTATCCATCTGCTGCAGATAGTAATAATCAGCCTCCAGAAAGAGAATCCTCGCCTCCTCCGGGTAATCCGCATAGGCCGACTCCAGACAGGCAATCGCCTCGCTGTAAGCTCCCTTCTCGGCATAGGCCGCCGCCTTATCAATCTGATAATCCACGGTATGGATATGATAAGCATAGAGGGCATAGGAAATAAACGCTGCGAGAATAAGAATCACCAGCGCAAGAATCACCTGCGGTTTCCGTCTCCTCTCCCATGCTCTGGCGTCTGTCTCCGCCTCGCCTTCGATCTCTTCCATACCGTCCGGCTCCTCCTGCTGGGAAACCAGCGTGGAAAGCGTCTCCGTTATGCTGTTTTCTATTTCTGGTTCGAAATCCGGCACGATCTGGATCTCCTCTCCGCACTTTTCGCAGAGCAGATAACCGTCCGGCATTTCATGTCCGCAATGAGGACACTTCATAGGCCGTTCCCTTCTTTGCTATCATTAACGTTCAGCTCACGCCTGCTGGCTGAACTGCTGCACAACAGTTATACATAAGCATGGCGATGGTCATCGGCCCTACGCCGCCAGGCACCGGGGTAATCGCGCTGCAGACCGGCGCAACATCTTCATAATCCACATCCCCGCACAGTTTATTGTTTTCATTTCGGTGAATGCCCACATCGATCACCACCGCGCCTTCTTTCACATACTCTCTGGTAATCATTTTCGGCTTTCCGACCGCCACTATGAGTATGTCAGCGCGCTTCGTCACTTCCTTTAAATCTTTGGTCCGGGAGTGGGTCACCGTCACCGTACCATTCTCCTTAAGCAGCAAAAGCGACATCGGTTTGCCGACAATATTGCTTCTGCCGATCACCACGCACTCTTTGCCGGCAATCTCGATTCCTGAGCGCTTCAAAAGCTGGATAATCCCTGCAGGCGTGCAGGAAACAAAACCCGGCTGTCCGATACAGAGCGCCCCAACGCTCTGGGGATGAAAACCGTCCACATCCTTTTTCGGGTCAATGGCCTGGATCACTGCGTCCTCATCAATATGCGCAGGCAGGGGAAGCTGTACCAGAATGCCGTTCACCTCATCTTTGGCGTTCAATTCCCCGATCAGGGAAAGCAGCTCTTCCTGGGTCGTCTCCGCCGCAAGCTCATAGGCCAGAGACTCAATTCCCACATACGCGCAGGCCTTTTTCTTATTTCCCACATAAACGCTGGATGCGGGATCATTCCCCACCTGTATCACTGCCAGGCAGACCTTTTTCCCCTGCGCGGCGAGCGCAGCAACCTGTTCCTTCACTTCATCTTTGATCTGTGCCGAAATGGCTTTTCCATCTATCATCTGTGGCATTTTTTATCACCCTTTCTTTCCGCAATTTCAAATCCATGCGTGAAACTTTTTTCACGCTAAAACAGCCCTACAATCTTCCCGTCATCGTCCACATCAATCCGATAGGCCGCCGGAGTCTTGGGCAGTCCAGGCATGGTCATCACATCACCCGTCAACACTACGACAAAGCCCGCGCCCGCAGACACATAAACCTCCCGCACATGCATCTCAAAACCGATGGGACGCCCCAGAAGCTTCGGGTCATCCGAGAGCGAATACTGTGTCTTTGCAATGCAGACAGGCAGCCTGCCGAATCCGGCGTTCTGTAATTTCTCCAACTGCCTCTTTGCCGCAGCCGTGTAGGTTACGCCGCCCGCACCGTAAATTTCCGATGCAACGGTGTGGATTTTCTCCATCAGAGACATGTCATCTTCATAGAGCGGCGCAAAAAGACTCACCTTCTTCTCCAGCGTATCGAGCACCTTCCCCGCCAAAGCTTCTCCGCCTTCTCCGCCTTTCTCCCAGACTTCCGCGAGAGAGAACTCACAGTCCCTGTCCTCACAGAATTTCTGCACATAGTCGATTTCCTCCTGCGTATCTGAGGCAAATGCGTTCAGTGCAACCACGATGGGCACTCCGTATTTGTGGATGTTCTCTATATGTTTTTCCAGATTCACGATGCCCGCCTGCAGCGCCTTCATATCTTTTCTGGAAAGATCCTCCCTGGCTGCGCCGCCGTTATATTTCAGCGCTCTCACGGTGGCAACCAGCACCACTGCGTCCGGCTTTAAATCGGCCATACGGCACTTGATGTCGAAAAATTTCTCCGCGCCCAGATCTGCGCCGAATCCGGCCTCCGTAATGACATAATCCGCCATTTTGAGTGCGGTCTTAGTTGCCATCACGGAATTGCAGCCGTGTGCAATATTTGCGAAAGGACCGCCGTGCACAAGGGCAGGCGTGTGCTCTAACGTCTGGATCAGATTCGGTTTCATGGCGTCCTTTAACAGCGCCGCCATCGCGCCCACTGCCTGCAGATCCTTAGCCGTCACAGGTTCGCCGGAATCATCATAGGCAACGATAATCCGGGAAAGACGTTCTTTCAGATCCTTAAAGTCCGCTGCCAGACAGAGAATCGCCATAATCTCGGAGGCAACTGTAATCACAAAGTGATCCTCTCTCACCACGCCGTTTGCCTTGCCGCCCATACCGACTACAATATTGCGCAGCGCCCTGTCATTCATGTCAAGACATCTCTTCCAGATAATCTGTCTTGTATCTATCCGCAGCAGATTCCCCTGCTGGATGTGATTGTCCAAAAGCGCAGCCAGCAGATTATTGGCGGATGTGATTGCATGGAAATCTCCCGTGAAATGGAGGTTCAAGTCCTCCATCGGCACTACCTGGGAATACCCGCCTCCGGCTGCGCCCCCTTTGATGCCGAAACACGGTCCAAGAGAAGGCTCCCGCAAGGCAATCACAGCCTTTTTTTCAAGTCTGGCAAAGGCCTGCCCCAATCCGACTGTAACCGTGGTTTTTCCCTCCCCAGCCGGGGTGGGATTGATGGCCGTCACAAGAATCAGTTTTCCCTCCGGGTTCTTTCTGATTTTCTCTATGTATTCCTCTGAAAGCTTCGCCTTATATCTGCCGTAAACCTCCAGATCATCCTGCTCGATGCCGATCTGCCGCGCCACCTCCGTTATCGGTGTAAGCTCCGCCGCCTGGGCGATCTCAATATCTGTCTTCATATGCCTCTCCTTTCAGAAGTCTGCACAGAGAATACCGCATTTCCAGTAATCTCACTCACCTCCGAGAATCTGTTCAAACTCCGCCGCGCTCATCAAAATCTTGCGCGGTTTGGTTCCTTCTTCCTCTCCTACAACCCCGGCGTCGCAAAGCTGATCCATAATGCGTGCGGCCCGGTTAAAGCCGATCTTAAACATGCGCTGCAGCATACCGATAGATGCCTTGTCCTTCTCAATGATAAAGCGGCCTGCCTCCGCAAAATATTCGTCGTACGCGGAATCCGCATCCCCCGCCGCGCCCGGCGTTCCTGTCTGGCCCGACTCAACGGCTATGCTGTTGATCTGCTCCTCCACAGCTTCCCCGGATGCCCCTTCGGGCACATAGGCTTTTAAGAACTCCACCACATCGGAAACCTCATCATCGGAGACAAAGGGTCCCTGCATGCGTGCCGGTTTCGGATATCCCTGCGGATAAAAGAGCATGTCACCCTTACCGAGAAGCTTCTCCGCCCCCACCATATCCAGAATGGTGCGGGAATCCACGCCACTGGACACCGCAAAGGCCACGCGGCTTGGCATGTTCGCCTTGATCAGACCCGTGATGACATCCACGGAAGGACGCTGCGTGGCAATGATCAGATGGATGCCGCATGCTCTCGCAAGCTGTGCCAGACGGCAGATGGATTCCTCCACCTCTCCCGGTGACACCATCATCAGATCCGCCAGCTCGTCCACAATGATCAGAATCTGCGGCATTTTTTCCGGCGCATCGGGGTCTCCCGAAGCCTGCATGTTCTCCACTTTTTTATTGTAGCCCTTCAAATCCCGGACATTGAAATCCGCAAACTTTTTATAACGCTCCGTCATTTCCGCAACACCCCAGTGCAGGGCTGCCGCCGCCTTCTTCGGATCTGTCACCACCGGGATCAGCAGATGGGGAATGCCGTTGTAAACACTCAGTTCCACTACTTTGGGGTCAATCATAATCATCTTCACATCCGCCGGATGCGCCTTGAACAGAATGCCCATAATAATGGTGTTGATGCAGACAGACTTACCAGACCCGGTTGCCCCGGCGATCAAAAGATGGGGCATTTTTGCAATATCCGCAAACACGGTCTTTCCTCCGATATCCTTACCTACCGCAAAGATCAGATTTGTTGGGAATTTATCAAACTCCGGCGATTCCACCAGATCCCGGAAAGGCACCGCCGTATTCTCCTTGTTGGGAACCTCGATACCCACAGCCGCTTTTCCGGGAATGGGCGCTTCGATACGGATATCCGTGGCCGCCAGATTCAGCTTGATGTCATCGGCAAGCCCAACGATCTTGCTGACCTTGACGCCCTGCTCCGGCTGCAGCTCATAGCGGGTGACAGACGGCCCTCTGCTGTACTGTGTGACGCTCACCTTCACGCCAAAATTGCCAAGGATCTGCTCCAGACGCGCAGCCGTCTCTCTGAGCTCCAGGTCGGAATCCGTTCCCTTCTTTTTCTTCTGCGGCGCCAGAAGATCCGGCGTGGGAAAACGGTAGTGATCCTTCCCGCTCTTCCCGGCGGCAGAAGCTGCCGGCCTCTCCGCCTGCTTCGCCGGGCGGCTGACCGCAGACACGCGCTCTCTGCCGGACGTTGGAGCCATCTGATTGCCTGTCATCGGCTGGTAGGAGTCCATAGGCTTCTTTGCCGGCTCCGGCATCACAACAGACTCCTGCTCCGGCTCAGACTCTTCCTCCAGATGGATCTCGCTAAGCGCATCCGATTCCTGTTCTATATAATGGTAAGAATGCTGTTCCCGCTCTCTTACCTGGGGCAGCTCTTCCACATCCTCCTCTTCATAAGTGAGCGTAATTTCATGGATATCATCCCGCACCTTCTCGGCCGCCGCTTTTTCCGGCTCTCTGCCAAGAGCGGTATCCAGCATGACGCCGGACACTTTCTTGTCCATGCGCAGAAGCCTTTCATTTTCCAGTTCTTCTTCCCGCTGTCTGCGTTCTCTGGCCTCGCGCTCCCGTCTTTCCGACTGGGCCTCCCGCCGCTTTTCTGCCCGCTCCCTGCGATAGGCTGCGTCCTCCCTGGAGCGTTCGTATACCTTCCGCCCGCCGGCCGCCACACCGCCGATAAAGGACTTTTCCGTGATGATCACCAGACAGATGATACCCAGAACAAGAATCAGCAGTACCGTGCCGACTGTGCCAAGGAACTTGCAGGACAGGTACGCCAGGGATCCGGCCAGTATGCCGCCCCCTTTATGTCCCTCACTGCAGCGGACATAAATCTCAGCGATCTGATAGCTCTCCGCCTCGGCGGGATTCGCGCTGAAAAATTCAAAACTCATGCCAAGAAGGAGGAAAAATACGATGCCCGCCACAAGCTTTCTCGTGGCGATACGGTTCCCCGCATTTAACATGCCAAAAGCGATCATCAGAAAAATGATAACCGGCGACACATATGCAAGCAGACCGAATACACCGAACATCACACTGCTGACTGCATCGCCCGCCTTACCTACCAGCCCGAAATTACACAAAAATAAAATAAGGGCGAGAGCCGCCAGCACAATCAGCAGAATTTCATTTCTCACAGCAGGATCCATCGGTGTGTCCTGCCTTGCACTCCGGGATTTTGCCCGGGTATTCGCTGTACGCGCCTTGCTCCTTCCCGTATTCTGTTTCTTTGCGGATGACCCTCTCGTACCCTGAGCCGCCATGACTGCCTCCTACATGTATCCATATTTCTGTCAAAACAAAAAACCTATTCTAGTATAGCATTTTCATTTTGGGTTGTCATCCCTTACTTTAACGACAACGGCGGGAGCCTCTCTGCCCCCGCCGTCTGGTGCTTTACCAATACAGCCTTCCCTATTCGATAACTTTCATTCTGCCCTACTTTATCATAGCATGAAGTTTGCCGATGGCATCGCTGATGCCGCCGACCTCACAGATAATGCCTTCCTCCACCGCCTCTCTTCCCACGAGCACCGTTCCCACATCTTTTGTCAGCATCCCGGTTTCCATCATCAGTTCCTCCAGACGCGGTTTTGGCACCTTGCAGTGTTCACAGACAAAACCTGTAATGCGGTTCTGGATCTGCTTAAAGTAATCAAAGGTCTGCTGTACCCCGATCACCATGCCGCTCAGCCGCACCGGGTGGATCACCATCGTTCCCGTCGGTACGATATAAGAATAGTCGGTGCTCACCGCGATCGGCACACCGATGGAATGGCTTCCTCCCAGAACCAGGGAAACCGTCGGTTTACTCAGGGATGCAATCATCTCTGCAATGGCAAGTCCTGCCTCCACATCACCGCCCATTGTATTCAGGAGGATCAGAACGCCATCCACCTCACTGCTGTCCTCAATCGCCGCAAGCTGGGGCAGGATATGCTCGTATTTTGTAGTTTTCGCATTGCTGCTTAAGTTGTCATGCCCCTCGATTTCCCCGATGATCGTAAGCAGATGTATTTTATGGTGCAGGGCATTCTCGTCAAGCGTCACCTGCCCTACTTTCTCAATCCGTTCGTCCCTCTGTTTCTCGCTCTCCCGCTTTTTATCCTTTTCGTTCTCATCCTTGTTCTGGCTGTCCTTGTTTTTTGTATTCTTATTGTTTCCCATATATGTGCTCTCCCTTCTCTCTTTTCGTAATTGCGAAACTCATCAAATCGTGGCTTTTTTTGTGCAAATAGTATAATTATAAGCAGACCCTTGCAGAGCGTCAGCGCTTAACGAGGTTTTCCACGAGTTTAGCGTCTGCTACGCTCGGAGTGGAGCGAAAGCGCGTCTGCGTTGATTATACAATTTGTGCAATTTCAGCAATGAAGAAGGAGTTTCGCAATTGCCTATTTTCTATTTTATGAAATGATATAAAATGCTTTTAGGCGTTACTGCGATGTGCGCACGGTCAATAAAACGGCCTCCGCCCGTACCCGAAAAAAGGAGAGAACCTTTTTTCGGTTCTCTCCTAGTATCGTTTCTTTCCGCGAAATATATACCTGTTATCTGTCGAAATCGTCCCCTTCGGCGACTTCCATCTGATAGTGCATGTCTGCCTCCGCCACTTCGTAATCGTAATCCATTTCCCGCTTCACATGCTTTTTCGGAAGGGGCAGTGGATTTTCCAGAAAACGCGGCTTTTCCTCCGTGGCCGAAACCGGCGCTTCCTCTGAAACCACCATCGCTGCCGCAGGCGCAGGTGTCAAAACAGCCGGCATAGGCGCAACGGATGCATTGATCTCCTCGATCTTTTCCCGCAAAGCTTCCGCCTGTCCGCCAAACACCGTATTCTTTAAGCCAAGCGCCGCCATCACACTCCAGAAGAACAGCACTACGCCGCCGAATCCGACAATACTGAAATCCATCAAAAAGACGGGAGACAGAAGGATACAGGGCAGTAGCCACAGAGAAAAGTCCTGATCCCGTCCTCCCCGCAGGAACTCAAACACCAAAAAGGATGCCGGGAGAAAGAGCATCGCGAAAAAGGGATACTCAATCCCGATTACGCTGAATATCCGCGCTCCCATACCAAGGGACAGATATGGCATGAGCCAGGACATAAGCCCCTGCTCAAAGCTGACGCCGCTGAAGGAGGCGTCAATCCCAACCGCACCAAGGAAACCGGCCGCACTGCCTGCCAGCGTCAGAAACAGACATCCTGCCATGCGTCTGCGGCTTCCTTCCGCGCCCAGTTTCCCCGTAAAAAGTCCTGCCAGAAACAGAAACAAAATCAAGGCGCCGCATTCCAGGTAGCATAAAACTCCCAACGCAATCCCGAGGAAAACCGCCACCGCCAGACCGGCACGGCCGCCCCTGCCCGTAAGCGATGCCTTCACGAAACTAAGAACCAGCCAAAGCGCCGCCAGCAGAACTGCAAGCAGCATACATTCCGGGTCAATCAGATAAATCTTACGGATAAACGCATCGGAGAAAGACAACAGCAAAAGTACCGTGCAGGCCGCGAACCGGCCCGCCGCTTTCCTCACAGCCAGATAGGCAAACAGCAGGGTAAGTATCTGCAAAAAGATCTGGAACAGCATCGCCGCCATCATACTGTTTCCCAGAAAGGAGAAAGCCACTCTGAGACAGCGCACAAACAGGTCGCTCATCCCGTGCGCAAGCGCCGGGCTGGCGGCCCCTGCCCGCACCATCGCCATTTCGTAGTATTCCCCTGGCTCAAAAGCTGGCGCGGCTTCGTAGACCGAAGCCATGAGAATCCCCTCTCTCAGCCTAAGAATAAGGCCGAAAACAAAGCATACGGAAGTCACGAGGGACTCCGCCATAGCCGCAGTATGGGCGGAAAACCGATACTTTTTCCGCAGTGCCTGGGAAGAGAGGCGTATCCCCGTATAGAGACATAACAGAAGCGGAAACGGCAGAAATGTGCCAAGCTTTGCGAGAGACGTCCCCACATAAAAGACATAGATGTGATTTCCCACATAAGCTAAAAGCATCACGCAGATTCCTGCGTAAACCGCCCAGAGCACATAATCAAACCAGGTTTTCCGATAACTCATAATTTTGTCTCCATGAGCGCCTGCTCCAGATCTGCAACAATATCATCGATATGCTCAATTCCCACAGAAAGTCTGATCAGATCGGGTGCGACCCCAGCCTCTTTCAGCTGCTCATCGTTCATCTGTCTGTGTGTATGGCTCGCCGGGTGCAGAACGCTCGTTCTTGCATCCGCCACATGTGTCACAATCGCCGCCAGTTTCAGATGATCCATCATACTGGCTGCCGCTTCCCTGCCGCCTTTCAAACCGAAGGAAATCACGCCGCAGCTTCCGTTCGGCATATATTTTTTCGCCAGTTCATAGTATTTGTTCCCGGGCAGTCCCGGATAATTGACCCAGGCCACCTTCTCGTGGGCCTGCAGATATTCGGCGCATTTCTGCGCATTGTAACAGTGTCTCTCCATGCGCAGAGGCAGCGTTTCCAGTCCAACATTCAGCAAAAATGCATTCTGGGGTGACTGGATGGAGCCCAGATCACGCATCAGCTGGCTTGTGGCTTTTGTGATATAAGCCGCCTTCCCGAATTTCTCCGTGTAGACTATGCCGTGATAAGATTCATCCGGCCTGCACAGCCCGGGAAACTTTTCCGGGTAAGACGCCCAGTCAAAATTGCCGGAATCCACAATACAGCCTCCCACAGCCATAGCATGTCCGTCCATATATTTTGTGGTGGAATGGGTTACGATATCCGCCCCCCACGCAAACGGATTGCAGTTGATTGGCGTGGCAAACGTATTATCCACAATCAAAGGCACCTGATGGGCATGGGCCAGCGCCGCGAATTTTTCGATATCGAGCACCACCAGCGCAGGGTTCGCGATGGTCTCCGCAAACACGCATTTGGTATTCTCCTGAAAAGCTTTTTCCAGTTCCTCCGCCGGCGCATCGGGATCTACTACGGTGCATTCGATTCCCATCTTCTTCATGGTGCAGGTGATCAGATTAAAGCTGCCGCCGTAGACCGTGGAACTCATCACCACATGGTCGCCCGCTTCACAGATATTAAAAACGGCATAATAGTTTGCCGCCTGTCCTGAGGACGTCAGCATGGCCGCCACGCCGCCCTCCAGCTCACAGATCTTCTGCGCCACAAAGTCGTTGGTCGGATTCTGTAATCTGGAATAAAAGTAACCGCTCTCCTCCAGATCAAAAAGCCGTCCCATCTGCTCTGAATTATCGTACTTAAACGTCGTGCTCTGGTAAATCGGAAGCACCCGGGCTTCTCCCTTTTTCGGCTTCCAGCCCGACTGAATGCAAATGGTCTCTTTCTTATATGGTTTACTCATTTTATCCTCCGCTGGTGCAATGTCTTTCGCATTTCTTACCGCGCTGTTACTTTTCGCTCTCGTCCCAGTTATGGTATACCGCCTGCACATCATCGTCATCGTCCAGAAGATCCAGCGTCTTCTGCAGGTTCTTGACCGCGCCCTCGTCAGTCAGCTCCACCCACGTCTGCGGAATCATGGTCACCTCGGAGGAAACAGGCGTCACGCCCGCCTCTTTCAATGCCGCGTCCACACTGCTCCACTGGTCGGGATCTGTATAGATTTCGTAGCTGTCCTCCTCCTCGGAAAAGTCCTCCGCGCCTGCGTCGAGAGCGGTCATCATCAGATCGTCCGCATCCATATCGCACTCTTCCTTGTCGATGATGATAAGACCTTTCTTGTCAAACATAAAGGAGACACAGCCCTGTGTGCCGATGCTGCCGTTACCCTTGGTAAAAGCGCTTCTCACGTTGGCGGCTGTACGGTTGATGTTATCCGTCAGCGCATCCACAATAATTGCCACGCCGCTTGGACCATATCCCTCGTAGGTGACATACTTGTAATCCACGTTTCCGCCTTCTCCGGCTGCCTTCTTGATGCCCCTGTCGATGGTGTCGTTGGGCATATTGTTTGCCTTCGCCTTGGCAATCACCTGAGCCAGCTTAAAGTTGTTCGCCGGATCGGGACCTCCCTCCTTCACTGCCACCGCTATTTCCCTGCCGATGATCGTAAAGATTTTCCCTTTCGCCGCATCGTTCTTTTCTTTCTTGTGTTTGATATTTGCAAATTTTGAATGTCCTGACATTTCTCTCCGTCCTTTCTTTATGCACCGTTTTCTGTACTTTTATGTTTCTGCTTCTTCTTTGTTTTTCCTTGCAGACACGGTCTGGATCATGCGGTCCTTCACTTCCATAATACGGAACGTATATCCTCCGTACGCAAACTCGAAGTCCTCCCCCTCCTCGGGGATATGCTCCAGTCGTGAGATCACAAAACCGTTCACCGTGTCGAATGGCTCATCCTCAAAGGAAACCTGCAGTTTTTCCTCCAGTTCCTCCAGCGGCATCATTCCCTGAATCACATAATGATCCGCGCCGCTCTCCCTGATATAAGTTTCGTCCTCATCGTACTCATCCTGAATATTGCCGACAATCTCCTCCAGAATATCCTCCAGCGCCACCAGACCTGCCGTCTGTCCGTACTCGTCAATGACAATGACCATCTGGATTTTCTCCTTCTGCATCACTTGAAAGAGATCGTTTATCTTTCTTTTCTCGGTGATAAACCGCGGCTCCCGCAGAAGCCCTTTGATTTTTCCGATGGGCCGGCTTCGCATCTTCTCATTCATCTGCATCCGCATCACATCCTTCAGATGCAGTATGCCGATAATATGGTCTATGGTTCCATCATAGACGGGAAAACGGCTGTTGTGCGCCTCCACAATGAAGGCCGCCGCCTCCTGTAACGTCATGGTGCAGTCTATGGCGATCAGATTGTTGCGGTTGATCATAATATCTTTGGCCTCTTTGTCCCCGTACTCAAAGATATTCGTAATCATCTCCGCCTCGCTGGCATGCAGGATTCCCTGCTCATGCCCCACGCTCACCATTGAGAGGATTTCCTCCTCCGTCACATCCTCCCTGTCATCTGCATCCCGCACGCCAAGCAGATGCAATACCATCTTTGACGTGACAAAAATCAGACTGCTGAAGGGGGAAATAATCCGCACATAGTAGTAAAACGGGTTGACCAGCGCAAGGAGCCATTTATCGGGGTGTTTCGCCGCCGCCTTTTTCGGCACCATAACGCCGATTGTCATAATTATGTACAAAAGAAACGCAGTTACAAGAAACGGCACTGCCAATGCCAGCGTCTGCATCTGCCACCCGGCAGGCGCACCAAAGCGGGCGCGCACCTGATCCGATATCAGAAACGAAAAATAACTGTTCAGCCGATACAGGATAAATGCCCCCAGCAATAAATTGATGGTCACCACGCCAAGCTGTGTGGCCGTAGCATAGGCCGCGTGCTGTTCCATCATATAAGCCAGCCTGGCCTGCTTCTTTTTCTGTTTTGCCGTCTGCTCTTCGGCTTCCTCTCCGCCTGCTGTGCCGTCCTCTCTGTCCATTCCCCTGCGGTTCTGCATCGCCGTGCTGAAACCGTAAAAAACCATCTCCAGAATCAGCATGACCACAAACCACAGGATGCTGTTACTGCCCGAGCCTCCGTCTTCCATAGTATTTATTTTTCTCCTTCTTTATGAAATAAAATTTGACCTAGATATCATATCAAGTATTGTCCTTTGTGTCAAATCCCCCTCTTATCCTATGTACCCAGTTCCAGACTGATCATCAGACCTTCGTTCACCGCCCGCATGATATCTGAATCCAGATGGCATACCCTGTCTTTGAGGCGCTGCTTATCTATCGTGCGCAGCTGCTCTAAGAGAATCACCGAATCTTTCACCATATCGTATTTTCCCGCACTCAGTTCTATGTGGGTGGGGAGCTTCGCCTTGTTCATCTTCGATGTGATCGCCGCACAGATCACCGTCGGGCTGTGCCGGTTTCCCACATCGTTCTGTATGATCAGCACCGGGCGCACCCCGCCCTGCTCAGATCCAACTACCGGACGAAGATCCGCATAATAAATATCTCCTCTTTTCATTACCTTACACTTCCTTTGACTTTTCGCTACTCTTACTGTTTTCCTGTTACCAGCAATAGTATTGCCGTCTTTTTCGGTCGTATACAGGATAATGATGCTTTTCCCCTCACGGCTCCCCTACAGGCTCTCCCCGTAATCATCTCTCGTGCAGACAACTCTGCCTTCTTTCACATACACTCTCGGAATCCGCTTCCCGAGATCACAGGCAAGCTCATAGTTAAATCTTCCCGAAAGTTCCCCGATCTCTTCCATTGTAATCTTATCCGTGCCGTCTGCGCCGATCAGGGTGATTTCCTCCCCCTCCTGCGCCTCTGGAATATCCGATAAATCCACCATAAACTGATCCATGCAGATCCGCCCAAGGATGGGCGCCCGTTTCCCACAGATCAGCACACTGCCCTTATTGGATAAACTTCTCGGATACCCGTCCCCGTAGCCAACCGGCACAGTGCCAATCCGCATCCGCTCCTTCGACACAAAAGTGCCCCCGTAACTGACGGGCGTTCCCGCCTCGATCTCCTTCACATAAACCAGGCGGCTTTTCAGGGAAAGAACAGGACGCAGGGCGAGAATGTCCCTTTTCACTTCCCCGGAAGGGGAAAGACCATACAGGGTTATGCCCGCGCGCACCAGAGAAAGGTTCGCCTGCGGCAGCGTGAGGATTGCCGCGCTGTTGGAACAGTGCTTCAAAGGAATCCGACTCCCCGTCCGCCGTTCCGCTTCCGCCACAAAAGCCGTAAACTGTGCAAGCTGCGCAAGAGCCGCTTTCTGGTCCCTCTCATCTGCCCTCGCAAAATGCGTAAAAATGCCCTCCACCTCAATATTCTTAAGGCTGGATATCCATTCCATAAAGGCCAGCCCTTCTTCATCCGTCCTGATGCCGATCCGTGACATGCCTGTATCCACCTTCACATGCACCAGCGCCTTTTTGTTAAGCCTTGCGGCACAAGCGTCCAAAGCCTCCAGCGCGTCCCTCCTGAAAACTGCGGGACGGATCTTTTGCAAAATCAGCTCCTCATAAGAATAGGGAAACGTATAGCCCAAAACCAGTACCGGCTTTTCCAGTCCTGCCCGCCGCAGAAGAAAGGCCTCTTCCGCCGTGGCCGTCGCATAGCCGAACACATAGGACAGTTTCTCCAGTTCCCTGCCGATCGGCACAGCGCCGTGGCCGTAGCCGTCCGTCTTTATCACGCCGATCATCTCTGTCTGCGGTGAAAGCGTTTCGTGCATCCGATCCATATTGTAAAGTACTGCGGAAAGGTCTACCGCCGCATACACTCTCTGATAGTTTTCCAACATACCGACAAACTCTCCCCTTACTCTATCTTATTCACATCCAGCAAAAACGCCAAAGTCTTGAGACTTCAGCGTCTATGTATTCCCGCCTTCCGGCTCCACGCTCTTTTCCGGCTGTCCTGCCGATTCCGTTTTCTCCCTCTTTTCCGTCGTATTCCCCTGCCCTTCCGGCTGCTTTTCCGGGCTTACCGCCTGCGCGGCAGTCTCTTTTCTGCGGTATTTTTCCTCCGGGTCATACTGCATATCAAAAAGCTCGATTACCTCCGCGCCAAAAATATCGTGCATATATGCGTAGAGCTTATTATTGACCGCCTCTTTTTCCTGCTTGCGCACCACTTTCTTTTTGAGTTCCCGGCGGATGCCGCTGATCCACTCCTCAATCTCCGCAAGCTCCTTTGTATTCTGCTGCAGCTTTCGGTAACAGACGTCCATCGTGATGAGCATGAGCTGATTGTTGATCTGGTTGATCTGTCTGGGCAGCTCTACCATTTCCTCCTCGCAGGCGTCCATCTTTTCGTTACACTCTTCAATGAGACGTTTGTGGTCTGCCATCTCCTTATCCTGCTTTTTCGTGGGATGTTCTCCCATCGCATCAGCCAGGATCACTACCTCATCCATCAGCTTCTTTTTGAGCTTTTTTACCTCTTTGCTCTCCGTATTGACCTTCGCCTGCCGTTTTAGGAGATCATTTAAATTCTTTTCCAGCCCTTTCAGTTCCGGGGTAAACTCAGACTGCGTAAAAAGCTTGTGCCACTTATTGTCCAGCGTCAGTATCGGGATTTTCTTTCCAACAAGCGCCGGCTTAAACACCTCATCCGATCTGGCCATTGCCACCACCTCTTTCTGCCTGCCGCATTATGTCTCCTCCTCCGCCGAGGAGAGATTGTAGGACAGTTTCATCAGACTGTCCGACAGATGCACGTTCTCTACCTGAATATGTCCCGGAAGACGCAGATCCACATGCGCAAAATTCCAGATACCCTTGATCCCGCAGGCGGCAAGCTGTTCAGCCGTCTCCACCGCCGCATTCTTGGGTATGGTAAGCACCGCAATATCAATATTATGATCCCGGATAAAACCCGCCATTTCTTCCATCGGACGCACCGCAATGCCGCGGATCTTTTGTCCGCAGACCTTCGGATCACTGTCAAACAGTCCGCAGAACAGAAAACCCCGGCGTTCAAAATTAGAGTAATTGACGAGCGCCTGCCCCAGATGCCCTGCGCCCACGATAATCAGTCTGTGTTCCCTGTTTAAACCCAGTATCTTTCCGATCTCATCATAGAGATACCCGACATTGTAACCATATCCCTGTTGCCCGAAACCACCGAAGGTATTCAAATCCTGCCTGATCTGTGAAGCCGTCACCTGCATAATATCAGATAGTTCCTGGGAGGAAACACGCTCGATCCCTTCATCCCGGAGTTCTCCCAGATACCGCAGATATCTTGGCAGACGCCCCACAACAGCCTGTGAAATTTCCTTTTCTTCCACGACCATATCCTCCGTTAAATTCTTCTTTCATCTTACGCTTATGTTAAATTTTTGTCAATTCCTGCCTGCGGTTCTTACGGTTCCATCCGAAATGCCAAACCCCTTGGAAAATGGTCATGCCAATTCATTTAAAAGATTGACATAGGACGCCCCGGTCTGTAAACTGAACAATGTATATGAACCAGGAAAGGCCAGGTAAACTTAAGATGATTCTTTCTGTCAGCAATATCCATAAATCATTTAACGAGGTTCCCATACTCAGGAATGTATCGTTTCACATAGAGGACAACGAAAAAGCCGCGATCGTGGGCATAAACGGCGCAGGGAAAACCACGCTTTTGCGCATCATTATGGGTGAACTGGCCGCGGACGAGGGCCTTGTGACCTTTGCAAAGGACAAAACCGTCGGGTATCTCTCCCAGCATGAAGCTGTGTCCGGGGAAAACACCATCTATCAGGAACTCCTCTCCGTCAAGCAGGAGATTCTGGATATGGAGCAGCAGATGCATGCGATAGAGTTACAGATGAAGACCGCATCCGGCGGGCTTCTGGATAAGCTTATGAACAGCTATGCTTCCCTGACCCACGCTTACGAGTCCGCCAACGGTTACGCCTATAAGAGCGAGCTTGTGGGTGTATTGAAGGGACTCGGTTTTTCGGAAGACGAATTTGCCAAATCCGTGTCCACCCTGTCCGGCGGTCAGAAAACAAGGGTTGCGCTTGGAAAGCTCCTTCTGCTGAAACCCAATCTGATCATTCTGGATGAGCCTACCAACCATCTGGACCTGCAGTCCATCGCATGGCTGGAGACATATCTTCTGAATTATAAGGGCGCGGTGATTATCGTCTCCCACGACCGCTATTTCCTTGATCGGATCGCCAATAAGGTGGTCGAACTGGACAATACGGCAGCCACTGTCTTTTCCGGCAATTATTCCGCCTACGCCGCCGGGAAGGAAATGCTGCGCGCTGCCGCCTACAATGCCTATATGAAACAGCAGCAGGAAATCAAACATCAGGAAGCGGTGATTGAAAAGCTCAGATCCTTTAACCGGGAAAAATCTATCAAACGGGCGGAAAGCCGTGAAAAAATGCTGCAAAAGATAGAAGTTTTGGAAAAACCGACAGAAGTTCGGGCGGATATGCATTTGACGCTGGAGCCCAAATTCCAGAGCGGCAACGATGTGCTGCAGGTGGACGGACTGTCCAAGTCCTTCGGTCCGCTCTCCCTCTTCGACAATCTTTCTTTCGAGCTGAAAAAAGGGGAACATGTGGCCATCATCGGAGACAACGGCACTGGAAAAACGACCATCCTGAAAATCATCAACGAGCTTCTGCCGCCTGACTGCGGAACGGTTCGTCTGGGTACAAATGTGGCAGTCGGCTACTACGACCAGGAGCACCATGTGCTCCACCCCGAAAAGACACTGTTTCAGGAAATATCGGACGACTATCCGAATCTGAATAACACGGAGATCCGAAACACGCTTGCCGCTTTTCTCTTTACAGGGGAGGACGTCTTTAAGACGATCAGCACCTTAAGCGGCGGGGAACGTGGCAGACTTTCCCTGGCCAAACTCATGCTGTCCGAAGCCAATTTTCTGATTCTGGATGAGCCTACCAACCATCTGGACATTATGTCAAAGGAAATACTGGAAGACGCCCTGTCCGCTTACACAGGGACCGTTCTCTATGTCTCCCACGACCGCTACTTCATTAACAGAACGGCCCATCGGATTCTTGACCTGAACCGCCGGACGCTTACAAACTATCTGGGGAATTATGATTACTATCTGGAGAAAAAGGAAGAACAGCTCGCCAAAATCGATGCCGCTCTTGCGGATTCCCGGCAGGGAACAGCCGCTGTCACAGAAAACGGAACAGGTGATGCGCCCTCCGGGGCTAAGCAGGACTGGAAAGCCATGAAGGAACAGCAGGCCGCCCAGCGCAAGCGGGAAAATGACCTGAAAAAATGCGAGGCGCAGATTGAAACCTTGGAAAAGCGCAATGAGGAAATCGACGGCCTTATGGTCTCTCCCGATGTCTGTACGAATGTGGCGAAGCTGCAGGAGCTGAACCGTGAGAAAGAAGAAAATGCGGATGAGCTTGCAAGGCTGTATGAAAAGTGGGAGGAATTGTCGCTAGAGGAATAGAACATAGAAATGCAGAAAGACGGGACGCTCCCATGACTCTATCCTGCGTCCCGTCTCTATTTTTGTCATTTTTTATTTTCAGTGACCTGCTGTCCGGCAGTGCCCCTTATCATGCCTCCAGGGTCTTTCTGATCTCCTTGATAAAGTCCTCACTGTTTAAAACCGTCACGTCCTTCAGAGACGTAATCAGCGCGAGGTCTTTCGTCATCCTGCCGCTTTCGATGGTGGCAATCGTGGCCTTTTCCAGCTTATCCGCAAAAGCCATCAGCTCCTTGTTCCCGTCCAGCTCACCGCGCTTTCTGAGTGCGCCCGTCCATGCGAAGATGGTGGCCACAGAATTGGTTGAGGTCTCCTCTCCCGCCAGATGTTTATAATAGTGTCTCTGCACCGTGCCATGTGCCGCTTCGTACTCGTACACGCCGTCGGGAGATACTAGGACGGAAGTCATCATAGCCAGGGAGCCGAATGCGGAGGACACCATGTCGCTCATCACATCGCCGTCATAGTTTTTGCAAGCCCAGATAAAGCCGCCCTTAGCCTTCATCACGCGTGCAACCGCATCGTCAATCAGCGTGTAGAAATACTCGATGCCTGCAGCTTCAAATTTGTCCTTATACTCTTCGTCGTAAATCTCCTGGAAAATATCCTTAAAGTTGTGGTCATACTTTTTGGAAATCGTATCCTTCGTGGCAAACCAGAGATCCTGCTTCGTATCCAGCGCATAGTTGAAGCATGCCTTTGCAAAGCTGGCAATGGACTTGTCCGTATTGTGAATGCCCTGCAGGATGCCGGGGCCGGTAAACTCGTGGATTGTCTCCCTCATCTCGGTTCCGTCTGCGGCGGTAAACACCAGCTCCGCCTTACCCGCACCGGGCACCTTGATCTCCGTGTTCTTATAGACGTCCCCATAGGCATGTCTGGCCAGGGTGATGGGCTTTTCCCAGTTCTTCACGCACGGCTCAATTCCCTTTACAACAATCGGCGCGCGGAATACCGTACCGTCAAGAGCGGCGCGGATCGTTCCGTTTGGACTTTTCCACATTTCTTTCAGATGGTACTCCGTCATTCTGGCCGCGTTCGGCGTGATGGTGGCGCACTTTACGGCTACACCGTATTTTTTTGTGGCTTCAGCGGAATCAATGGTCACCTGATCGTCCGTCTCATTGCGGCAGGCTAGCCCCAGATCATAGTATTCCGTCTTCAAGTCGATATAGGGAATCAGCAGCTCCTCCTTAATCATTTTCCAGAGGATTCTTGTCATCTCATCCCCATCCATCTCCACCAGGGGTGTTGTCATTTTGATTTTTTCCATCTGCATTCCGCCTTTCCCGCCGCCTGCTTCGCGCCGTCAAAATTTTTATGCCAGTTACATGCGTTTTGTCCAATCCATCCGCTGTCTTTTTCACCGTTTATTTACTGTTGCTTCTATCTTCCGCAGTTTCTCCCATGTTTTCCCCGTAAATTTCCTTCAGGCCGTTTTTCACCATGTTGTCGTAGGCGTTAATCATATGCTGGTTTGCCAATTTCTCCGCAAGTGCGGCGTCCCCCGCCTTTATCGCCTCCATGATATGCCTGTGTTCGTCGTTGGAAGCCCGTCCTCTCGTATTGGTTGCCAGCGTCTTCTGTCTAACGCGCAGCACATAGCGGTGGAAGTCCTTCAGAGTGTGCTCCAAAAGCTTGGAATCGCATGCCTCATAGAGAATATCGTGAAAACGGTTGTCCAGCTCCGCGATCTGGTCTAAATGTCCCTTCTCCTCATGGAAATCGGCGAGATAGATGTTTTCCTCCATCTCCTCCATCTGTTCCTTCGATATCTTCTCAGTCGCCAGTCGGGCGCACAGCCCTTCCAGCAAAGAGCGGATCATATAAATATCCTTCACATCCTTGGCTGTGATTCCCGTCACATAAGCGCCTTTGTTGGGGACAATCCGAATCAGTCCCTCCAGCTCCAACTGCCGGAATGCCTCTCTGACCGGGGTACGGCTCACGCCAAGCTCCTCACCGATGGCCACTTCCTTTAATTCCTCGTGCTCCTTGTACTTGCCGCTCAGGATATCTTCCCTCAGCCTCTGGAACACGCGTCCGCGCAGGGAATACTTATCCGTTGACTCATATTTCTTGTCATAGTTCGTCATCTCATTCCTCACTTCTGCACCGCCTTATTTTTTCTTTTCTTAACGGCGCATGAAC
Organism: uncultured Lachnospiraceae bacterium; assembly: GCA_910579285.1. Lineage (GTDB taxonomy): Bacteria > Bacillota > Clostridia > Lachnospirales > Lachnospiraceae > UBA3282. The sequence continues at coordinate 79,338 of CAJTTT010000005.1, forward strand.
GGGATCGTGAACACAACGCCCGTTTTTCTTTTCACCTCGTATAATTGTATACAATATACCTTCCTCTGTCAATAATAACTGCACAATTTTTCTATATCCAGCATCCCCCAGCCCTGCCTGTACCACGCTTCCCCCAGGTCTCTGGCCGTGTAAACCATCTGTCTCTTCACCTGGGCGCTGTTGCTGTATGGATATTTCTGTAGATACAGCGCCGCCGCGCCCGATACAATGGGCGTAGCCATAGAGGTTCCGCTCTTTTTCGTGTACGGATCCCGGTATACGCCCCGCCTGTTCTTCCGCCACGTCAGGTTACAGGAAACCACATCCGTGCCCGGCGCTACCAGATCCGGCTTTCTGTAGGGAAAACCCTCGCGCACCCTGCCCGAATAGTTCTCACACAGATCTTTTCTCAAGCCGAAATATCCGCCCTCGTTGCAGCCTACGGTAATGACACTGCGGCTTTCCCCAAGCGGAGACAGCGTCCCCTCCCCAGGTCCTTTGTTTCCGGCGGCGCAGACGACCACTACCCCCTGCTCACAGACTGTCTCCAATAGTCCTGAAAGCTCCTCCACCCGCTCCCTGTTCCCATCCTCGCCGATACCGACAGAAATATTGAGCACCCGGATCCGATACCGCAGACGGTTCTCCAAAACCCAGAGAAGGCCATGATACATACTCTCTATGCTTCCTTCTCCCTTCTCATCAAGAACTTTCCCCACACAGAGTCTGCATGTGGGAGCAATCCCGCTGAACCTGCCATTGGAGAGGCGTCCGCTCCCGCCGATGCATCCGGCCACATGGGTTCCATGTCCGCTGTCATCATAGAAACCCTGTCTGCCATTCACAAAATCCTGAAAAGCTATCACGCGATCCTCAAAATCCGGGTGACTGCCAATCCCTGTATCTAAAACGGCCACGCAGACTTCCTCCGTGGCCACACTGTACTGTAACTCTTCACTGCATCCAAGCTGTCTCTTTACCCTGTCCATCGAACAAAAAAACTCCCGGCTTTACATATATAGTATGCCGGGAGTCATTTTATGCGCATTTTGCCGTTTTTTATTTCCTGTTTCCAATCCTGCGCAGCTTTCTTCTCCACTTTATCCATGTTGTCTTCCGATAGAAGAACATGGCCATTGCAGCAAAGAACAATCCTGCGCCTAAGACATATTTCGGATGTATGCTGTAGTCTCCTGTGTCGGGAGAGGCGTCCTTTTTGCCAAGAGAGACAAATACTGCCTGCCCGTCCCTCACATCCGCCACTGCCGGACCTGTACCGTAATTGTAGATACCATAGGCCGAGAAGTGTGCCGCCTGGAATGCCACCGCGTCCCTGCCGTCCAAAGAAACGATCCGGCTGTCCACTTCCTCCAGCTGTCCGTCCTCATCCAGACATACCACATGCAGATTTTCCTGCAATACGCCCGATGGAAGCGGCATGGTGATCTCCACCCGCTGTTTGCCCAGTCCCGTGATCGGCACATTGGTCGTCGTGTCCGTCATGGTGATCTCATAGGCGTGCAGGGAATGGGGCAGTTTACTGCCGTAAATCGACTTATATACATCCCCGATCTTCGCCTTCGCCTCTTCGCTGTCAGCCAGATCTATGCGGTAGCAGCCCTCGCCGCCTTCCATAACCGCCGTCACAATGCTGTCCTGTGGTATGGAATAACTGCTGTTCTTTACGGTAATGCCGGTCTGCGGTTTTTCGCTTTCCACATCCAAAAGCTTATCCTGTCCCTCTTCCAGCGTATAGGAACGACCGTCTATCTCCACAGTCTCTCCGGGACCAGGGCCGCCTCCGCGCCTTGCAAGGATGGTGAGCACACCGCCCTCTTCCTCCGGCTGATCTGCTGATTCTGTCTGAGTGCTTTCATCTTTCCGATCCGCCCTGTCGGTCTCGTCCGATGCGTCCCCTGTTTCTGTACGCGCTTCCCTGTCTGCGGTTCCGTCATCCTCCTCAGGCACATCCGTATTCTCTGCATCCTCGTCAGAAGATTCCTCCTCCGCCTGGTCAGCCGCAGCCGTTTGTTTTCTACAGATTACGCCCGCAAACTCGCCGCCCGCCCTCGACAGGCAGGTGCCTGTCAGATCCTTCACACCCGCCGGAATCACGGCGACACGGGTTCCTGTAAACACCTGTCCCCTGTAGCTGTCCTGATAAAGCTTCGTGGATGCATTCTCATAAGACCGGGCAGGAAGCTTATCTCCCGCAAAATAGATCACGCCATCTTTTATCTTCTCATTGTCAAAAGCCTTGAGACCAATCTGCTCCACAGAAGCGGGAATGGTGACTGTCCTGATCGGGCAGCCTGCAAAAGCCCTGTCACGAATCTGCTGCACGCCCTCCGCGCCGTTCATCGCCGTCAAGTTCACACAGTCCTCGAACGCGCCCTCCCCGATCACGGAAACACTGTCGGGAATAAATACGCTTTCCACACTGTTCAGTCCCTTAAACACTTCCGGGCCGATCACTTTCACGGAATCCGGAATCGACACTGCACCGCCGTTTCCTCTGTAAGCCAGAAGAATGCCATCACCCACAATCAGAAATTCCCCGGCCTCGCCTACATTAGACTTCCAGCCGGAAAGCCACGGCGTCTTGTCAAAGGCGGAAACACCGATCTCCTTCACACTGGCAGGAATGACCACATTAGTCAAGGCATCGCAATGATAAAATGCTGCGTAACTGATCTCCTCCACGCCATCGGGAATCCTCACCGTATTCAGCGCTGACCGCGCATAAGCAAATTCACCGATCCTGCGGATGCCGCCCGGGATCTCGCAGGAAGTCATATCATCATCATAATAAGCCTGGGCCGCTATGATCTCACCGTTTACCACGGTATATTTCGGGAAAGAGCCGCCTTTTGCATCCTCTGAACCTTCCAGGCCGGGAACCGTATCCAGATCAGGCTCCTCCACAACCGGCTCGCCGCCCAGAATCTCCCCGGTGCCGCCCACATTCACGGTTGCTTTGGCATTGTCCACCAGCACATAGACTTCCTGCCCGACTACCCGGGATTTCGCCTTCACGCTGGGATCATCCTCCTCCGCCTCCATTGCATTCATATGGGTTACCTCATGGTAATAGTCCACAGGCCCCACAATGGGCGCATTTTCTCCCTCTCCATCATTCTCACTGTTCCTTCCCGGAACAGGCGCCTCCTCATACTCCGACACCTCAATGTCCTCCAGAACCAGTGTCTCCGCAAAGCTCTTCGCATAGGAACCGGCCTCCGCATGAATCTCCAGCTTCGTACAGCCGTCAAAGGCCGTTGCATGGATTGTGCTGACCGAAATCGGGATTGTAATATCGCGGAGTCTGACACAGTCCTCAAAAGCTTTCATTTCAATGCTGTTCACGGAATACGGAATGATAACCTCTTTCAGATTCTTGCAGTTTGAAAACGCATACCCCGTAATCTCCGACACATTGCTGCTGATGCTGGCAGACCGCAGATTATAATCTCCCCAAAAAGCATAGGGTCTGATTTTGCTCACTGAGGACGGCATGCTGTAAAAATCCGCACTCCTGCCTGCAAGCACCTGGTATAAAACATCCCACCCCTTTTTGTTGTAGATCGCACCGTCATCACAGACAAAATACGGATTATCGCTGTCAAAATCCACAGACGCCAGACTGTTATCCCCTGCAAAGGCCCCGTTTCCAAGACTTTTAAGTCCCTTTCCGATGGAAACGCGTCTCAGGGAAGGACAGCTGGAAAATGCAGCGTTTTCTATGAGCTCCACACTGTCTGGAATGGAAACGCTTTCCAGATTACTGCATTTGGAAAAAGCCCTCGCTCCGATCACCTCCACCGCGTCACCTAAAGTTACGCTGCGCACATGGTCATTCCCCGCGAAAGCTTCCGCATCAATCTTTTTTACCTGATTGGAAATAGACACGTTCTCAGCCGTGCCATTATACTTCACTAATGTAGTTCCATCCATCTGAAAATCAGATGCGGCGGAGGAATCCTCCGCCTCCACATCTGATACTGGAATCTGTGTCACGACAATGGCTGTCACTAAAAACAGCGTGCCGATCAGCTTTCTTAACTTTTTCCCCATAGGATTCCTCCTCTGGTCTCATGTTCCTTATGCCTTCGCTGTCACCTTTTTGTCTCTCTTCATAAAGAGAATGATAGAAAGGCAGGCTAACCCGAGCGATAAGAACCACTTCGGATGAATCGGATCGCCGGTCTTGGGCGTTACGTCAAGCATACCCTCCACCAGATTTCCAGTGTCCACATAAACCGTATAGGGCGAGAAGTGCGTTGCGCGGAAACGGATACAAGGTACACCGTTTATCGTCGTAAAACTCTCATTCAGGCTCTCTAACTGATCGCCGTTAATTACCGCACCCGCCATATTGTTACCGCCGTAAGCCACCAGTGAATCCGGAATCGGGATCGTGATGTCTACGGACAATCCCGTGGTATCCGTGATCTTTGTGGTTCCGGTAGAATCATAAAGGCTGATATCCATTGCATAGTACAGGATATTATCCAGCGTACCGTACTTGTTTGTGAGGGCTGCCGCAACTGCGCGCGTCGCCTCATCGGTCTCGGAAATCTTAACGATGAAGTTATCCGAGGAACCGTTCGTATTCGCGTTTGCCAGATCCCTGTTGGAAATGCCCGGCTTCTCTATGTCTACTCTGGTATTTCCGTTGCCGTCGGTTGTGCCGCTGTTTCCGCCGCTGCCGCCATTGCCGGTGCCGCCGCCGGTGTTCACCGCTACCTCAGGCGCTTTCGGAGCCTCCACATAATTCGCTTTCACCGATACATTGTTGGCAGGCATCGTGAAGGTGGTCGTCGTCATAGTCGGACCGGCCAAAGCCACGCCGTTTGAATCTGTTGTCCACTTCTCGAATCTCATACCATCTGCCGGCACATAACAGGAAATAATAACCGTCGTACCCGGCGCATAACTGCCGGAACCGCTTCCGCCCTCAACAAACACGGTATACTGGCCTGCACCGCTTGTGGTGGAGGTTGTGCTTGTGGAGCTGCTGCTGGTAGAACTGCTGCTTGAACTGCTGCTGTTCTTGTTCGATGACGATCCCTTGCTGCTGTTATTGTTATTCGATGAGCCGCCGCTCGTCGTGCCGCCGCTGGTGGAACCGTTACTCGTCGTGCCGCCGCTGATATTTCCATCGCCGCCAGACCGCTCAAAGAGTGCAAGCACTGTCATATTCCGGCTGATAATGGTATCCGGCGTCCACTTCTCACCTACGTCCGTCCTGAACTCGTTCATAAAGGTGTAGCCGTCCTCCGTCGGGTTCGGCGAAGGCACTGGTGTAGGCAGTTCACCGTTAATCGGATCCGAGAAAGCTGTTCCGGGCACAATCAGATATCTGTCATTGTCGTCTGCGCCCCTGCCGCTGAACACCTGTCCTGTACGGCCATGAACAAACTGTACACTGCATTTTCCATCTACCATCGTTCCGTTGCTGGTATACTGCGCAACGAATATAGTCATATCGTTTTCAATCGGATCATCCAGAGACTTTCCTTCATCGCTCAGCCACTTATCAAAATCATAGCCGGGCCTGTGGTTCTTCTCAAGAACCACCTTCGCCGCATCGGGAATATCCGTTATTCTGGTTCCTGTATCCACTGTCACCGCACCGCCAAGAGGCGTGCCGTCATAGTCATAGAACCATACTCTGCAGGCGTTCAACGGCTGGAAATCAATCTGATATCTGTCCGCATACCGCCTTGCCGCCGAGTCCTCATAGGAATAGATTGTAAAATCGCTTCTCGGTGTGAATGCATTGTCCGCAATATCCACCTCTCTGCCGTAAATCGTCACATTCATATGAGTCGTACCCGATGTAGCAGTGCGTGTAAACGCATCGTCAGCAATCTTGTTAACCGAGCCGGGTAAAATCATCTGTCCGATCTTATTGCAATCCTTAAAAGCGTTCTTCGGTATGGTCTTCAAACCTGCCGCATCGGTAAGATTCACACTGGCAATGTATTTACATCCCTCAAAAGCGCCCTCTGCAATGGCAGGAAGAACGTTAGTCCCATCCTTATCCGTATCGCAGGTCTCGCACAGGAACGGAATCAGACTATCTGTCGCTGAAGAGATCGTAGCAACAGCCAGCTCCTCGTTGCCGGTGCCGCTTCTTCCTCTTGCAAGAAGACATTGGATAATCCTGTATCTGTCATTGCCGTCCGCATCTTTATGTCTCTCGTAGAGAATGCCTCTCTCCGCCGGATAGTCCACACTGCCTGTCAGATTAATGAGGTTCTCACAGTCACGGAAAGGCAGTTTACCTACCTTTGTCACGGCGGGGATTTCCAGTCTGGACAACTGTTCGCAACTGTCGAACGCATAGTCTGGCAGGGTTTTGACATTCTTCAGAATCACGCTCTGTATCGTATCGTTGCCTCTTACCTCTTTCTCCCTGTCTTCGTCATCGTCCTCCTCGAAATCTCTATAATACCCGCTGAACAGGCCCGGAACCGCACCGCCGAGCGTTGTCGTGTACATGGTATCCGCCGGACGGTCCTTGATATATTTGTTGTAGTTGTCACGGTTCTTCTCCATATATGTTATTACATCTATGGAGTCCACGCCTTCCGGCACATAAATATCCTGGGTCGCATGGATGAAATTCCACACCTTCTCGGGCACCTGCTGATACTCCCGCAGCGCGCCGTATTCCTCTGGCTCCATAGTCAGCCAGTTATTATAGTTCTCCATGAAATCATAAGGATAAGCCTCAAAATACGGAGTCGGATTGTCGATCGCTTCCACAATCATCGGCTCAAAGAGGAAATCCACAATGGATCCCTTCGCCGTTCCCTGCCCGGTTCTGTAATCCAGCCAGGAACCGCTGCAGTAAACAGGATTGATCCAGGGGCCGTATCTGTCCAGCAGCTCTTTATCGTAATCTGCCGCCAGAATCGTCGGACCCGCGCCGCCGTTTAACGTCACACTGCCCTTAGCTGTGCGCTTGGCGTCAAAAATATCCGCATACTCCGATCTCATGGTATTGATTTCACTGCTGTCCGTATTATAGACCGTATAGTAATAGTACTCTTCCATATCGCGGCAGAAATCCTGCAGTTCATCGTCAGCTGCAATATTTTCCAGATCCTTCATCTTCGGATAGTCTAAAAGCGTCACCTCACCGGTAGATTTGTCTGGCATAACTGTCAGACGCCCGCCCTCCTGACTGTCCCACAGACTCTGGTAGCATATATTAACCGGCGGATAATTCGGATGATCCGGGTCTCTCAACACATTATTCGGATCCATCGCCAGCACAAAAGGCGCATACCCTTCCACAATATCACCGTGGAACGTCAGATGATCTCCTGTTGTGACAAAGGCATCTGTTCCGATCTTCAGCGCCGCATGCCCTGCCGAAGGTCTCGTAAAGTACACATCATACAGACTGGAACAGCCCGCAAAAGCGTTGGCTCCGATCTTTGTCACGGAATCGCCGATCCGCACCTTTTTCAGCTTTTTCAGATCACGGAACACACCGTCGCCAATTTCAGCGACAGAGTTATTTTTAATCGTAATGCTTCGGATCACCTCGCGCAGCTCTTTATCATCGAAACAGCCCGGGCCGATACTCTTAATTTTAAAATCACCGATATACTCAGGGATCACCAGATCCACCAAACCCGGATTTTTCGAAATCAGGGCACAGGATATCAGTGTCCCGTCCTCGCTGGCCGCATAACGGTATCTGGTTCCGTCGCTGTCGAGCGCCATCTCGTAATATTTCTTACCGTCTTTGATATAGACGTAGGGTATTCCTTTTCCATCCGTGCGCACGGCATCCCAAGTACTGGTTCTTGGGTATGCCGGACTGTTGGCATAAAGCTCCGGCCCATACACACAGAAGCCGTCCGCCGTCACATCCTTAAACAGTTCCGAGTCAAAGGAAGCCGCACCGCACTTATCGGAAAACTCCACTTTCGTCAGATCAAAACAGTTGTAGAACGTATGCAGCGGTACCTTTTTTGTATAGTTCTGAATATAGACTTCCTTCAGTTTCTGCCGGTTTGCGAGCACATAGTCATCCATCGTGTCCAGTCCCTCGCCCGGGAACTTGAACTCAGTCATAACGTCACCGCTCGGCGCCGGAATGGCAAATGCCGCTTTGCCGATGCGCGTGACAACCGTTCTGGCAAAATCCACCTTCGTCAGCCTGGTATCACCGTAGAACGCAAAATCAGCCAGGGAACAATTGTCTCCCGTGTCAAAGAACTGCACCTCGGCAAGATCCAGGCAGGCTGCAAAAGCGCCGTGCCCGATTGAACTGATATGGCGCGGGAATTCCAGCTTCGTGTTGATTCCCGAACCGTAAAAAGCCTCAATACCGATCGTGTCTGTAGGCGAAGTTTCGCTGAAAGTAACGGATGTCAGTCTCTTACATCCATAGAACGCACGATTCCCTATGGTTTTCGCATTTCCGATATCCACACTGGCAATATCCGCCCCATGAAAGGCGCTCTGCTCAATGGTCTTTACATACTGGTCAATCTCAATCTGTTTGACGTTATGTACATCCGCAAAAGCTCTGTAGGCAATGGACGTAATCAGACAGTCGTCCTTCTCCACAAGGTAACCGTCCACGTCCTTGTATGTGGAATCCTCAGACACCTTGCCGCCATGCGCCACATACACTCTGTCACCGCCTGCGCCTTTTCTTCTGTCAGACGCGATCTCCAGCGTATAGCCGGTGCCCTTCAAGATTCGGTTGTGCTCACAGAAAAACCGCTTTCGATCCGCCTCATTGTCAATATCGGAAGGCGCCTTCGACAATCCTTCGGGTATGTCTCCCGCTGCAGCCTCCGCTTCTGTCTTAGCAGTCGCTGCGTCCTTTCCCTCTGCAATGGCTTCATCGTACGCCTTATTATACACACCCCAGTAAGCTTTAAACCGATTCAGCGCAGACTCATAGTCGTTGGCAAAATAGGATCTGAAATATTCTATCGCCTTCTCGTCCAGAGCGATCTCCTCGGTACGTCTGTCCATATCCAAAAGGTTGAATTCAATCTTTTTTGTAGGCCAAAAGTCAAGCACCGTATTATCCCCGCTTGTGGCCGCATTCAGATTGTCCATATTTTTTATGACTGCATTGGCCGCTGCGCCCGGCTGATTCAACTGGGAGGGATCAGTGAAATAAAGCTGGTAAGCATTTTCATACACAATAAAATAGGCCCGGTTCGGCTGCAAACCAAGATTTACCTTCTCTGCCGGGAACTCGTCATTATATTTACAGAGACGTCCTGTCTTGTTCGCCGTCGGCTCATACAGGAACTGCCATGTGAGGTAGAGTTCACCCCCATAGCGGGTCACAATCTCCGTGGGCACCAGATCGCCGTTTGCTATACCGTCCGAAATTCTTTTTTCGACTTCATCTTCTGTATCGCCAGAGCCGTCTGTCACATCCAGAACATATTTATTTCCCTTCGAGTCGTTCATAGGGATCGGTTTCACATCCCCCTCCACATATGCCACCGGGGACACCACTTCCTCGCCCGCCCGCGATCCCGGAGTATCCGCCAGGTTTTCGGGTGCAGGAATGGCCGCCACCGCAATCGCAGTGACCATCAATACCGCTGCCAGACTCCGCCGGGCCGTTTTCTTTAATCTTCTTTTAGGCTTTCTCGCTGCTGTTTTTTTCGCCATGATGTATCTCCTCATTCCCTCTACACATTATGATCTATGTCTAACAGTCTTTGTCTGTCAACTGACCCTCTTAGCCACTACCACAAACCTGCCGTCCGTCTCGGAACTGTCACAGGTGGACAGAGTCAGAAGCTCATCCCCGTAACTGGCCGTCACGCCCGTATCATACAGGGAAAGCGCTGCCATCTCCTGCATATAGGAGTCAAACTCCGTTGCCGAAGCGGCATTCAGGAATTGATAATACTTAAATACCACTTCATCTTCATTATAGATTCTGGATCGGAACACATACATCACCTCGTAGGTGCCCTTCTCGTAGATCGTGTCAAACTGGATCTGCGAATGTTTCTTTCCATATTCCTCACTGCTGTAGCTGTTCAGATTTCCGAACATCTTTCCGGACTTCATATGGTGTCCGTATATGATCAGATTGGTGCTCCTGCGCACCACATCACAATCCTTATCCAGGAACAGGCTTCCGTTCTTGTCATATTCCTGATTAAAATTGTGATCCAGATAATACTCGTTATTGGCGGTCTGCATCACCGGGTAGTCTATATTAGTATCGTCAATTTTGAGCCATCCGATTAGCTTTCTGTTTTTACTGTATAATGTCTGGTATTCCTCCAGCACTTCCAGCTCAATCTCTTCCTCCTCCGTATAGTGGATCGTCACACCGTGGAAGAGGCCGCCCGTCAGGGCGCTGTTGCCTTTCAACTGAGACAGATCCTCATAATCCATCTCATTCTTCTCAGCCAAAAATGTATACATGCCAAAATAACCAAAACAGGCCATCGCAACAACGCCGCAGAGCACAACCAACAGCTTACGGCGTCTGTCACGCTTTTTTATCTGTGCAAGAATCTCCTTCTGCATCTCTGGATCATAATCTTCAAGGGAGACTTTCTTCTGCTTACCGTCTTTATTCGGTTTTGATTTTTCTTTTGTCGCTTTTCCCGCCTTCTGCTTTTTCTTCTGTTTCCGCTTTTTACCAGCGGGAATCCTGCTGTCTTTATGGAATCCCTGCTTCCTGTATTTTTCTGCAAGCTCATAAATCTCATCGTCAAAATCGGTTCCGACAACCGTCTCAAACCGATATTTTCCGGCCTGCATATCATCATACAGGGTAATCACCTCGCCCGGCTGCTCCAAATCAACCTGGGCGCGGATCTTCTGAATGAGTGCCTGATCCCGGAGGGCCGCCTTGTAATCCGCCTCTGTCCTCAGTCTTCTCCCAGCAACTTCAAACCCCGCCATATAGGGATCGCTCCTTCATTTCATACTACATCTGGTTGTCAGACGTCCATAATGGCATTGACATAATATCATTGCATATACTTCTATTTTACTCAAATATCAAAATTATGCAAGTATTTTACGACGATTATCCAAACATTTGGCTGAACAGACCCTTGCTCTTGATCTTAAAAGTCACTGTCTTTGTGCCTCCGTAATTGCCTGTTCCCCTTATGGTCACTTTCGCCGTTCCCTTATTGATATTGTTGGTGTAGCCTACAATCTCAAATTCCTCGGGGGATACCACCATGCCGTTTATGAGCACTGAAATATCCTTTTCCGGCGACAGGGTAATTGCCTTACCCGTATAAGTCTGGGTCGGTATGGTGACCCTGGCTCTTGCGATGTCCGACCGCACAATCCGATAGATGCCGGATGCCTCTCCCTGATAGTTGCTGCCGGCCGCCTTGACAGCCACCCTGATCTGCGTGCCTGCCGGAATGATATCCGCCGCATCCACCGCATCTCCTTCTTTTCTAATCACTTTTCCGACGCTGGCCGTATCTACCTCAACTCTCTGCGCATAGGTATAAATGACATTTTTGTCATAATCCGACCCGGCTCCGAGCGCTTTCCCGTTGGTGTCGAGCACCTGTACCTTTGTCTTATAAATATTGGCTTTCGCCTGATACACCTTATCTGCAGGTTTTACCTCCAGCTCGGAGAGAGACTGTGTTCCTACTTTAAAGTATACACTGGCGCTTCCTTTGAAATTACCCTTTCCCTTGACCGTTATGGTTGCGGCACTTCCGGCTGCCTTGTTATTTTTGTAGGACAATGTGTAATCCGTCCCCTCCGTCAGCCGCTTCCCGTTGAACCGAACGACTGGCTTCGGTGTGCTTCCGCCCTTCATATAGGGATACGTTTCCTGCTGCTCGATCTCCAGCTTCTTATTCGGATCAGCCAGTAAATCATAGGCGTTTATCTTATATGTCTTTTTTAACGTCCCCTTATAGGCGCCGATTCCCTCAAATACTGCCGTAGCGTTCCCGGCTTTCACATTATTCTGGTACTTAACCGTGTAATCTTTATCTTTGACAAGCGTAACATCGCCCGTGTTAAGCTTTACTGTCAAAACGCATGAGCTGGGTTCCACCGCGCTGCCTGTATAAACAGCCCCCGAGCCAAACTGCATTTCCACCTTCGCCCTGCTCATCATGGCAACTTCCTTAATTTGGAAAGTCACTCTCTTCACACCGGCATACTTACTGTTTTTTGCCCCCTGGATGATAACGGAAGCCGTACCCACTGCTACATTATCCTCGTAAGTAATTGTATAGTCTTTCCCTTCTTCCAATACTTCCCTGCCGTTTTTCACCGTAGGTTCCGGCTCAATCGCCTTTCCCGTATAGGTATATGCAGCGATTCTGCTCACTGTCAGCTTCGGCACCGGCACGCCGTCGGAGATGATAAAGTTAATCTTCCGCTCCCCTGTATAGTTGCCGGTTCCGTTCAGAGTAATCGGATAACTGCCAGCCTCCTGATGTGACTCCGCCACAAATCTGTAGTCCCTGTTTGCACTCAGCTTTTTACCGCTCCATGTTATCGACGGAACAGGCTTCTGCATCCGATTATTAAATGTAACGGCAATATCGTCCGCTTTCACATCCGCATCTCTGATGTCCTTCGGCGCAATCGTAAAGGTTTTATTGATTTTACCCTCATAGTTCCCTCTCCCGGTGATGGTAATGACAGGAGCCTTTACGGAGTTCTTTTCCGCCGCATTCACATTATTCTTATAGCTGATGGTATAGTCCTTTTTCTCCTCCAGCCGCTTCTTATAATCGTAAACCCGCACTTCAGGTTTGATCGCCTTGCCGATATAGGTGTACTCAGGCACGTCCGTAACCCACAGATCTTTGGGGATTTCCATCGGTTTTCCGTTTTCATCCTTGGGAATATCCTCGGGCGGGACTACATCTTCGTTGTCATCCGGGTCATCCGGGCCGCCTGGCTTCTGGCTTGGATTCATATAATAAGTAACCCTTAATTCCTCACTGTCTCTCTTTCCATAAATATAAGAGATGGCTCGGATCGTCATAGTGCTCTTGATCTCAATCGGCTCATTGTACTCACGTCTGGTCACGGAAACCCGTGGATCACTTGCATCCACGGTATAATAAATCCGCGCCCCTTCCTCATCGCTGATAAGCCTCACTTTTGTCAGTGCATTCACAGTACCGGATGGCGTATCCGCGCGGGGTCTCAGCGCCTGTCCGTCATATGCCTCGCGGACGCTTATCGATATTCTTACAGTCACCGGCGTGCCCGCATCGGCATATACCAGTTCCGGCAGAACCACGGTGCCCTGCATTTCAAATTTCTGGTCTCTCTTCTCTTTGTCGCTGTAGGAGCCGGATGCCACTTTTTCCGTATTCCAGACAATTGCAGCCTTTTGGATAATGTCTGGCTTGTTTTCAGATTCCAGACCGTTTTGCAGATAGATCTGTGTCGTCTTTCTGGAAAGATACTGCTCGGCAATCTGTGCAAGCGTCAATCCGTTCGGAATATTGGTGACCGCCTTAAGCTTTTCGTCAACCGCCTTGAGCTTTGCCTTCACCGTTAATTTGCCGGCCGTATCAGAGAACATATAATTAGGCCAATCCGCCTCAACAATACCAGCGGCCGCCAGATCATAAATCCCGGTTTTGGAGAAATCCACATCCTGCCCAACGACAATCTGAAGTTTCTCCTCAAAAGCAGCTCTGTCAGCATCAAGGATTCCCTCGATCAGATACTGGTTATCAACGCTGTCCGGCAGGGGACTGCCCGCTGGCAGACCGGCGTCTGCGCTGACATGCATTTCCTGATTATTCGCAGTAATTTTCACCTCACGCTTTGTGATGGCAAAAGAAAACGCCCAATCATTTGCCTGGTAATTCTGGCTGCCGTTTTCCTCGAGGTTGACAAGCAGCGTATATTTC
>CAJTTT010000005.1:93236-138831 GCA_910579285.1 uncultured Lachnospiraceae bacterium
TCCCCGCATCTACCGGCATTCCATCGGCCGGCGAACTCTTTTCGATCGTCTCATCGTAAGCGGCGCCGCCCTCTGTTGTTCCCTTTATCCGAAATGATACCTTTACTTTTCCAGTGATATCTACATCCTTGTCGGTCTGTATCCTGGCATTGGCAATCTGCTGAGCCAGTTCTGCCGGATTGCCGTCATACACCCTGTCTTTCATCCCGGAAACGCCGATGAGTCGGGACTCCTCACGCAGAAGCGGCGTGATCGAGAAACTTATTTCCTGGGGCTCTCCCTCATATCTGTCATGCTCCGCAGTCATATGCAGCTTATAGCTGCCTGTCTCTGCCGGAGCTGACGCGAGGAGCTGGTCATATGCTGCCTGTGTATCCGCAGTCACAGCCCTCCCCTTAATCTTAAACGTTATTTCTCCGCTGTCGAAGGCCGTGCCAGTCCTCGTCTCACCTGTAATCTGATATCTGCAGGTGAAAGTCTCCTCCCTGTCATCGCCCTCTGGCAGCCCAACTATCGCGACGGGTTTTCCGTCGTATGTTTTATCTCCTAATTTTATGGAACTAAAGTCGATTGAGAAAATTTTTTCATCTACAGCCGGATCCGCTGCCGGCATAGGTGCAGAACCATCCTCCTGTTCAGGAAAAGTCTGTTCCTCATCCTGCACATCCCCCGGCTGGCTCCCGCCGCCTGTATTCTCTCCTGAATCACCATTACCGTCTGCATTCTCTCCCGAATCTCCGCTGTCATCCTGATTCTGGTCTGCCGGCTTCTCCTCTTCTTTTTTCTGCCCGTCGCTGTCATCCGGCTGTACCGCACTGCCGCCTGTCTGACTGCCGGAATCACCCGCTTCCGTCTCCGGCGCAGATACTTCGACATCCTCCTGAGAGCCAGGGAGCTCCGCAGAAATCTGAGGTTCCTCCGCATACGCATACAGCCCGGTCTGGGGCACGCAGGTTAATACCATTGCCGCCGCCATAAGCGCCGAACCTACCCGATAGAGCCTGCTCTTTTTCAGATTATTCATACTTCTCATCCTTCTTTCTTCCCCTTATTCCTAACCATCTGACAGCTAAAACACAGTAAATTCGTCCACAATCCGGCAAAATGCAGGCGGACATAATCTTTAAACATTGTAGCACAATTTTTCCGTTTTTACAATCCCAGCACCTCTCCCACATGGTTCTGTAAAAAATTATCCTGTCTGCCGGACAGCTCCATCTCATTCAGCGTCTGCACCAGTACATTGCAGACTGCTTCAATCACCAGCACCCTGCCGTCATCGGTGTTTAAATGGTACAAAAAATCCCCGGCTCCCACGCCCTCCCAGGCCGCTGCGGGATCGGGAATCTGATAGAGAAGCGCAAGCATATCCCCAATCTCGCTGCAGACAGCAAGCTCCTTCATTCCTCTGTGCATCCACTTATAAAAAGGCGCGTATTTTTTATTCAGCAGATAGACAATCTGCATGGTCTCTTTCACAAACTCCGTCAGGGCAATCTCCGCCGCAATGCGCTCTCCCCGTTTCATGGCGCGGGCATAATTATACTGCCCCGCCTGCGCCGCCCTCGCCAGACTTTCCGCCAGCTTTTTCAGCCACACATCCCGCGGATAGTAAGACAGAAGCCCTTCCCGTATTCTTGTGAATTTTCCGCATGGGTCCTCAAAAACCGCACCGTTAGTCGCTGTGGACAGTGCAGCCTCCGAAAGAGAAAACCACTCCGTCTCCGTCTCCGGCACACGGTCCGTGCCTAAAATTTCCAGATAAAAGTCTTCCAGACAAAGCACACCCACACGTCCCTTGCCCTGCTCTTCTTCCACCCGGGCGCTGCAGCCCATAAACTCTTTCGGCAGCGCGTCATAGGCGGCCTGCATCTGCTTGCCACACTGTTGATAAAGCTCCCGGGGCAGCCAGATACAAAAAGACGGGCCGTAATCGTGATCCGTCGAAATTTCATCGTCAAAACCAAGGCATTCAGAACCATATCCCACAAGTCCCGCAGCAGCCTGATCCGCACACTCCGGGAACTGTCCGCGTATCATCTGCCTGCCATATGTCTCATAATATTGTTTCGCTGTCTCTAAACCTTTCATGCCTTCTCTTCTTTCCTCTGCAGCCGCCCGATCACTTCGCGCGCCTTATCCGCATACTCTTTTTGTTTTTTCTCATCTCCCATCGCCCCGCACACCGCGGCACAATTTTCACAGAGAATGCCATAGCTCATGTTTTCCCCGTAGTGCTGCTTCACATCCTCCAGAGCGCGTTCATAAATATCCAGGGATTTCTCATATTCACCATCACGAAAATAAGCTTCCCCCATTCCGGCCAGTGCGCCGCTGTAGTGCTCGTTCGGCGCTCCTTCTCCCTGTTCAAAAAGTGTAATGGCGCGCGAAAGGCAGCTCTTTGCCTCCTCGTTTTCAGAAAGCTTAAAGTAAACCAGCGCCAGATTGGTAAGGGTGGTGGCTGTCTGCGCCTCATTTCCTTCCTGCTTCTCTATGATCGCAAGCGCTTTTTTCGCGCAATCCACCGCTTCCCTGTTCTCCCCTGCTTTTTCCAGCATAATACTCATATTATTATAAAGCCCTGCCCATCGGTAGTCTTCCACCGGCAGAAGTCTTTCATAAATCTGTACAGCCTGCCGGTAAAACCGCAGCGCCTGCGCATAATCGCCTGCCGCACTGTAAGCGGTAGCCGCATTTAATAAGGTAGTGGCAAAATGCTCCGTGTCTTCCAGCTTTAACTCCTCCATCAGAAGAAGCACATCCTCCGCCGCCACATAGGCTTTCTGAAACGCTGACACACTCCGATAGAAGCCGATCATCTCATTGCAGATCGAAATGTAGGCCGCATAATCCTCTTCCTCTTTAGCCTGCTCCAGAGAGGCCGTCAGAAAACCGTCAATCTTCTCCACTTGATTTTTTTCAAAATAGGAATCCAGTTCCTCAAAAAATGCATCAATATTCATAGAAATCCCCACTCCTTTCCGTGTTAACCTTCCATCCGCGCAATAATTCTCTTCTGTTTATAAAAATAGTAACCGCTCACCAGCGCCGCACACATGACCCAGCTGATCGGATAACAGGCTACAATCCACCGCAGTCCCTTTCCCGGCGTAATCAGTCCCACCCAGATGATACGGAACACACATACCCCGAGCACGGATATGACAGTAGTCACAAAAGTATATCCCTGCGCCCGGAGCGACCCGGAAAATATTTCAATAAAGACAAACATGACGAAAGCGGGCGCAATGCTGTACATCATAGTCATCCCGATTTCCACCACTACAGCGTCCCCTGTAAAAATACCAAGCAGATAACGCCCTGTCATCATCAGAAACGCCGTCAGACAGACAGCCGTACCGACCGCCATGCCCAGACAGACCCTTGTGCCTTTCCGCACCCGATCCCATTTGCCGGCCCCGAAGTTCTGGCCTACAAACGTAGTCAGTGCAATGCCGAAGGACGAATTAATCATCCAGAAAATACTGTCGATCTTGCCGTAAGCTGTCCACGCCGCCATCGTATCCACGCCAAGAAGGTTCAGGGCCGCCTGCACGATCATGTTGGAAATGCTGTACATAGATGCCTGCAGGCCGGACGGAAATCCAATCTGCAGCATATTTTTTAATACTTCCCGGTGAATCCTGATTTTGCGGACTGACAATGCCATACTGTCCACCTTGTACATCAGCGCCCAGGTCACCAGCACCGCACTGATTGCCTGGGAAACCAGGGTTGCCACCGCCACGCCGAGAACCCCCATTCCAAAGTAGAGCACCAGAAGCA
Source organism: uncultured Lachnospiraceae bacterium (assembly GCA_910579285.1). Taxonomy (GTDB): domain Bacteria; phylum Bacillota; class Clostridia; order Lachnospirales; family Lachnospiraceae; genus UBA3282. The sequence goes on from CAJTTT010000005.1 coordinate 97,023, forward strand.
GATCCAGCACAATATTTACAATACAGCACACCACCAGATAATACAACGGTCTTTTGGAATCTCCGATGGCCCGCAGAATGGCTGCACCCATATTATAAATAAACACAAATACCAGCCCGGAAAAATAAACCCGTATGTACAGAGTGGACATTTCCATCAGCTCGGCCGGTGTGTTCATGGCTTCCAGAATCAGCGGCGCCGCCGCCACGCCAATCACCCCAAGACCGATTCCTCCGAGGATCCCAAACGCATAGGACGTATGCAGGGCATCTTCCAGCCTCTTTCTGTGGGACGCCCCGTATGCCTGGGAAATCAAAACCGTTCCACCAGCCGTAAGGCCCGTAAAAAAGCCAACTACCATATTGATGATCTGGGCGGAGGAACCGCCCACGCTCGACAACGCCTCCTTGCCTGCAAACTGACCCACAATCACTGTATCTACTGTATTGTATAGCTGTTGAAAGAAAGTGCCAATCAAAATCGGGAAGAAAAAAAGCAAAAGCTGCTTCCAGATGACACCCTCCAATATGCCGTTTTGTGTTTCCTTCGTTTCCATTATTCTACCTTTAACCTGTATTCTAATTGACAGTCATACGGTTCCCGTTCCACATGCTCCCTGTGATACCACTGCGCCTCCACGCATCCCATAGACTGATAAAACGCCTGTGTCTCCACCGCCGAATGAGCCGATATGTAAAGTTTGCAGGCCCCTTTTTGTTCCGCAAAAGCCGACGCCTTTTCAAACAACATCCGGCCGATTCCCTTACCACGCATGTCCTCAGACACATGGATGCTGGACAGATCCATATAGCGGTGCTCCCCTCCAAAGAGTGCGGCTTCCACAGAGACAAACCCCTTTAGCGCTCCCCGGTAAAAAGCCCCGCAGACAAACCCGCCTGTCAGAACGGTATTTTTAAGACATCCGACAAGCATCTGGTACTCTTCCTGCGTCCAGTCATCCGTAAACGGATCTGCCACCGTCTTCCACTCGCCATCTATTTTTCTTCTGCACATGTCCACTTTTTGATGACGGACAAAGTTTGCAAACAGTTCCAGATCCAGTTCCCGTTCTCCTAACTGTCTGTACGAGACCGCGTCCTCAACAAAACACCGTGTTCCTTCCATAACCCGGGTCAGAATTTCCAGGTTGCTTTGCTTTAGTTTTTCAATCAGCCCCAGATCCGCCGGCAGCCACGCCACGCTGTCGAGGCTCTCTCTGGTCAGCCATTTCGCCGCTTCGTGTTCTTTCAATACCAGACCGCCTGATTTAACCGTGCAAAGGAAGCAGTCCATAGACAGATGGAAGGCGGGATAATCGTATTCCACCGTGTCAAACAGCTCTCCCACCTCAATCTCTGTGTCCAGTTCTTCCCGTATCTCCCGGATCAGCGCCTCCTGCGGCGTCTCTCCCGCTTCTACCTTACCGCCCGGAAATTCCCATCCGTCCTTAAATTCGCCGTATCCCCGCTGGGTGGCGAAAATCTGGTCGTTGTGGGTGATGATGGCGGCAGCTACTTTGATTGTTTTCATGTCTGCTCCCCAAAATAAAACTTCTCGCGGATCCCCCCTGTATACTCCATAATACAGGCCAGAAACCGCTCCCCGTACTGTTCATACTTAAAGGCTCCCATCCCGTTCACCTCCATCATTTCCTCCCGGTTCATGGGCAGACGCACACACATATCCACTAACGTCTTATCTGAAAAAATGAGGTAGGGCGGAATCCCTTTCTCCCTGGCAATCTCTCTGCGCAGCTCCCGCAGTTCCTCAAAGAAAGCGAGTCCTCTGGTATTGAGAATATCTGATTTTCGGTTTGTACTGCCTTTTATTCTGTCATCTGCTTCTGTCAGCCGGCTGCTTCTCGGCTCCAGCTTCACAGTGAGCGTACAGGAACCGTCCACAAGATCCTGCGCTTTCCCGGTAGTCTGCAGCAGTCCATACTTGTCCCTGGTCTGACGAAGATAGCCTTCCTGCATCATCTGCCCGATCAGATCCTTCAGCTCCTGTTCCCGCAATCTGTTTAATGATGCGTAGGAATCATATTGACTCACCTGATATTCCCTGAGTTTCGCGCTCTTTCCACCAAGCAGTGTTCCTACAACCACATTGAGTCCAAATCTTTCCCCCTGCTCTTCCAGACACGCAATGACCTTGACCGCCTCCTGCGTCATATCCTTTTCCACATAGTGCTTCTGGCAGTTTCCGCATTGACCGCATGCTTGTCTGTTCTCCTCGCCAAAATACCGCAGAATATATGCGCGCAGGCACCCTTTGGTATTGCAGTAAAAATTCATCGTCTGCAGGCGGTTTTCATCCCGCTCCCGGATCGTCCTGCACTCTTCCTCCGTAAAATCCGGGTTATTTTCCTTGTTTTCGATTAAGAAACGGTTAATCATAATATCCTGAGCCGAGTAGAGAAGAATGCAGTCGGAAGGCTCTCCGTCCCTCCCGGCGCGCCCCGCTTCCTGATAATAGTTTTCCATGCTCTGCGGCATATTATAGTGGAGAACATACCGCACATTGGATTTGTCAATTCCCATGCCAAAAGCGTTTGTTGCCACAATCACAGGCTTTCTGTCATAGATAAAATCATCCTGGTTCTTCTGCCGTTCCTCCCCGGAAAGTCCCGCATGATACCGGGTAACCGCAACGCCCTCCTTAAGCAGCAGCTCATATACTTTTTCCACGTTTTTTCTGGTAGCGCAGTAAATAATCCCGCTTTCCTTTTCATGCTCCGCCACATAGTGCTGCAGGTACCTGGATCTGCTCTTTGTATGCTCCACTGCAAAGAAAAGATTCTGTCTGTCAAAGCCTGTCACCAGCGTCATCGGGTTCTCCAACCCCAGTACGCAGATCATGTCCTCCTTCACTTCCCCCGTTGCAGTGGCAGTAAAGGCGCTTAGAATGGGACGCTTTGGAAGCTGTTTCACAAACTGCACAATATGAAGATAGCTGGGACGGAAGTCCTGCCCCCATTGGGAAATGCAGTGCGCCTCGTCCACAGCCACCATACTGATTTCCACCGCTCTCGCAAAGCGCAGAAATCGGTCCGTCTCCAGACGTTCGGGCGCCACATAGATGATTTTATACCGCCCCTGCTCCGCAAAAGACAATGCCTTTGTAATCTGTCCTTCTGTCAGGGAGCTGTTGATATATGCCGCATGTACCCCGGCCTGGTTGAGCGCCTGCACCTGATCCTTCATAAGAGAAATCAGCGGCGAAATCACCAGCGTAATCCCCGGAAGAAGCAGTGCCGGCACCTGATAACAGACGGACTTCCCCGCGCCTGTCGGCATGATGCCGAGCGCATCCTTCCCCGCAAGAATATGGTCAATCAGCATTTCCTGCCCTTCCCGGAAGGAGCGGTAGCCGTAATACTTTTCTAAGATCTCATATTTATCCATGCCAGTTTCCATTCTGTATCTCCGCGCGGAGAATGTCGTTTTTATCCCGTTAGTAACGGCCGTTAAAGATCTGTGTGATCGGGGAATCCTCCGTGAGAATTACGGTTTTATTATCTCCCACCACACTCTCCTTCAACGCGTCAAGCGCACGCACAAAGGAATAGAAATCTGTCTTCTCCGGGTCTGCGTAAGCGCCCGACAAAATCCTCATGTACTCCGCTTCGCCCTCCGCAATGGTGGCCTCCGCCTTTGCCTGCGCATCGGAAAGCATGATAGACACTTCCTTATCCGTGGTATTCTCAATCATCCTGGCTTCCGATTTTCCTTCCGCCGTATATTGCGCCGCAATGTTCCCGCGCTCCGAAATCATGCGGTTATAGACAGCCTGTTTATTATCATCCGGCAGATCCAGCTTCTTAACCTCCACCGCAACCAGTTCGATGCCGTACTGATCCTCCACATGATTGATCTGTTCCATCACTTCCTCTGTCAGGGACGTAATTTCAACGACTTCCTCCCTGACCCCGGACATATCCAGATCATTGCCGGTAAGCTCCATGCCCGTCTCATCTACCGTAATGGTCATCTTTCCATCACGGCTTCTGATAACCTCATCCTGTTTCATGTTGGAAATGGTGTTCTTCGTTGCATTATAGACAATAGCGTCAATGCGCCCCTCCGCATTCTGCACGGAGCAGCTCAATGTCTGGGCAAAACGCAAAGGATCTGTTACACGCCAAAGCACATAGCTGTCCACAATCATCGTCTTTTTGTCGGAAGTAATGACATCCGATGCCGGCAGATCGTAGATAAGAAGCTCCTTCGGCACGGTGTCAACGGATTCCACAAAAGGCAGCTTAAAGCTTAAACCCGGCACGGACACCACCCTGTCCACACGTCCAAACTGCCGGATCAGCTTAAACTGATTCTGTCTGGTTACGACCATGCTGTTCGCCAGCAAGAAGACAGCCGCCACAAGAATAACCCCAAAAACTACAGAGAGCTTTTTGCCGCCTTTCTTCTCCTTCTTTTTTGTACCGTCGGAACGATATCGTTCAAAATTTGTTACATTGGGATTGTCAGTATAATCAGCCATCATCTATTCCTCCGAATCTTCTTTCTCTATATCCTCTGCATCTGCTTTTCCTTCAATGGAAGAAGGTTCCTGTGTCACAAAACTGTCAAGCGGCAGCATGGTGGAAGTCTTTCCGCCTTCCCCTTCTATGACCACTTTCACATCCGGGAGCACATCCTCGATGGCTTCATAAAACATACGTTTCTTTGTGACTTCTGGATATTTCGCATACTCCTGATACATGGAATTGAAACGCGCCGCCTGTCCGTTTGCCTCATTGATCCGCTCCTGCTTTCTTGCCTCCGCATCCTGTAAAATCTTGTCAGACTCGGCCTCCGCATTGGGAATCTGTTCGTTTCTGTATTTATTCGCGTTATTTAAGGCCGTCTCCTTGCCCTGCTTCGCCGTTTCCACTTCCTTGAAGGCATTCTCCACCTCCGCCGTGGGCGGCGTTGCGTCCTGAATCGTGATATTGACAAGCTGAATACCGATGTCATAAGTCTCCAATTTGTCCAGAATCATCTGCTTGATGTTGGACTGGATCTCGTTCTTTCCCGTTGTCAGCACACTGTCCACGCTGTAAGAACCGATAGTGGTCCTGATGCAGTTCTGAGCAATATTTTTTAAGATGAGCGCCGGGTTCTCCGACGCATAAAGTGCTTTGACCGGGTCAGTCACTCTGTACTCTGCGTAAAAATCTACATAGATAAAATTGTAATCTGAGGTAATCATCAGTGCATCTTCGATCTCCTCATAGGGGTCGCCCTCCCCCTCCTGTCTGTAGCCAATGTTAAACCCCTGAATTGTGGTATTCACCTTTGTCACATTCTGCACAAAGGGAACCTTAAAGTGAAGTCCCGGCGTGGTAACTGCCTTTGGTGAACCAAAAGTACAGACAACAGCCTGCTCCTCCTCCTGGATGGAGTAGTAGGAATTGCCGATAAGAACGCCGAACACGGCGAGCGCCAGCACAATTTTGACTGCCGTCAGACTCTTCCCTTTCGGAACACCGATTTTCTTCTCCCTGTTTTTTCCAAACATATGCTTACCTGATCCTCTCTCTTGCAAATCCGCGCTTCGCGCTCTCTGTCCGCCTTCGCCGGACGTTTGCCCTTGGCTGCTTACTCGCAAACTCGCGCTTCGCGCTCCCTGTCCGCCTTCGCCGGACGTTTGCTCGTTACCGATGCAAGAAAAATAAATGTCGCTGCGCGCCGCTTGTTTTTCTTTTGCATCTGGTATATTATATCATGTTAAGAAGAAATAAAAATGAAATATTTAGAAAATATTTTTAGAAGAAAAGGAAAGGCGGCAGTTTATGAAAATTATCTTTATCAGACATGGAGACCCGGATTATGTGAATGACACTTTGACGGAGAAGGGGATCCGGGAGGCGGAGCTTCTGGCAAAGCGGGTGGCAAAATGGGAAAATATTACACAGTTTTACTGTTCCCCTTTAGGGCGGGCGCAGAAAACCGCCTCCTACTCTCTGCAAGCAGTCGGTCGGGATGCCGTTACCTACGAATGGATGAAAGAGTTCGCCTACTTTATCGACGATCCTGTGACAGGACGCCACGGGGTGCCCTGGGATCTGATGCCCCGTTACTGGACAGAGATTCCCGAAATGTATGACAGAGAAGGCTGGCAGAGCACAGAGCTTTACCGCTCCAACGACATGATACTCCCCGCCTACAACGAGGTCTGCGAAGGGCTGGACGGTCTTTTGTCTTCTTACGGTTATACAAGGCATCACAACTACTACGTCACAGATTCTTCCAAAAAAGAGACAGAAGACACCATCGTTATCTTCTGTCATCTGGGCGTTACCTGTATGATGTTAAGCCACCTTCTGGGCATTTCCCCGGTTCCCCTTCTGCACGGCTTCTTCCTGGCTCCCACTTCTGTCACTGTTCTGGCAAGCGAGGAGCGAATGGATAACGCTGCCATGTTCCGGGTACAGGTGATGGGCGATGTGACACATCTGCTCACCGGCAAAGAACCGATTTCCCAGGCCGGCTATTTTACAACCCCATTCCAGGGATAAACTTTAGTACCACCCCTGCCCCATCGTCATGGGCGCGGGGGTCGGACGATTGTCCGGCAGTTTTGCTATCGCAAAACCCATAAACACGATCGTCACAACAACTCTGAGCAGGAACGGCACAGAGAGATCCACAAAAGGTATCAAATCAAGAAATGCTGCTATTACAAACATCAACACTTTTCCATATACCGCTGTTCGAAACAGCGATTCCCCCGGCACCTGCTTTTTCATAACAGAAGCAATTATCATTGCAAACAGCAGATAAACTGCCGCGCACAGGAAATACCAGAGAATCCTCCACAAAAAGTAGACAATATATGCCAAGCCCACCACTACCTTGATAAATGGCACCATCTTGGTGGCAATCCACTCTCTGCTGATTTCAAAGTCATTCCCCAAATCGCTGAAGTCAAGCTGCTGGTACTCCCAGTTCTGCATAATCGAAAGTCCGTCCTGTCCCACCAGCAGAATATTCTGATATCCTTCATCTGCCATCATTTCGGCATCTTCATAGGTAAAACTGTCGATCTCATCCGTCATGTACACAAACACATTTCCCTCATCAAACAGGAACTCTTCCTCCATGTACAACCGGCCTCCTGCCAGCGCAAAGTCCGGCAGATCAGCCGCCACTTTTTCCATGTCTATGGATGAAAGGCTGACCATGACTGACGCAAATGAAAGCAGCGTAGCCACAAGCACCAGAAGTGTCACAAACCCAATCATGCCGGCTGTCTTAACCTTCATCAGCCTGTCATACAAAGGCGGCACAAAGGAATAAGCAAACTGCAAAAAGACGTTGGGCGCTTTCTGCGGCTCGGAACTACCGTTGTAATTCCCGTACCCGTTACCTCCATAAGGATTCCCCTGCTGACAGGAGTTCCCCTGCTGGTAAGGGCTGCCCTGCTGATAGGGATTTCCCTGTTGGTAAGGACTGCCCTGCTGATAAGGATTTCCCTGTTGGTAAGGACTGTTTTGTTGATACGAATTACCCTGATGGTTATACTGATTGTCCATAGTTTCCTTTCTTACTCACTCTGTCTGTTGAATTTTCGTTTTCATTCTGGCCTGTCAGCGGATTCTCTCGGGAAATCCTACTTTTTTCTGCACCTTACGCAAGGTTTTATTGGCAAAATAGGCTGCTTGCTCCCCGTTCTCCTTAATCACCTTGTCGATATAATCCTTGTTTCTGCCAAGATCCTCATATCTCTCCTGCAGGGGCTTTAAAACAGCCACTACAGACTCACCTACCGCAAGCTTAAAGTCGCCATACCCTTTGCCGTCGAACTCTCTCTCTGTCTCCTCCGGGGTTTTTCCCGTGCAGGCGCAGTAAATGTCAATCAGATTCCGTATGCCTGGCTGCTCCTCCCTGTAACGGACGGCCGCCTCCGAATCCGTCACCGCGCGTTTGAACTTACGGATCACCGTGTCCGCGTCATCCATCAGATAAATACTGGCATTCAGATTTTCATCCGACTTTGACATCTTTTTCTCCGGGTTCTGAAGACTCATAATCTTAGCCCCCGCCTTTCCAATATAAGGCTCTGGAATCGTAAATACGTCTCCATAAACCGCATTAAACCGCTGGGCAATATCCCTGGTAATCTCCAAATGCTGAAGCTGATCCTTTCCCACCGGCACCACATCCGCCTGATAGAGCAGAATATCTGCCGCCATCAGCACCGGGTATGTGAAAAGACCCGCATTGATATTGTCTGCATGCTTCGCCGCCTTATCCTTAAACTGGGTCATGCGGTTCAGTTCTCCCATATATGTAAAGCAATTTAATATCCAGGCAAGTTCCGCATGCCCAGACACATGAGACTGGTAATAAAGGCAGTTCTTTTCCGGGTCAATTCCTGCGGCAATATAGAGCGTGAGAAGATTTCTCGCCCTCTTACGCAGCTCCGCGGGATCCTGCCTTACGGTAATGGAATGCAGATCCACCACCGAATAGAAGCACTGATACTCGTCGCAGAGCGTCACCCAGTTTTTAAGCGCGCCCAGATAATTTCCGAGAGTCAGATTGCCTGTGGCCTGCATACCACTGAATAATATTTTATTTCCATTCAACATAATTATTTTCCTCCCATACTTAAATAATATATCACCGCCCTCTGTTTCCGTCAAGAAATCATCGTTTGACAGAAGTTTCTCTACAGTATCATCCGGCAAAGGTTTCTCTGTCGTGCCTAAACTCCCCGGCAGCTGGAAAAGGGACCGCCAATGCGGTCCCCTCCACGTCAGTCTTACTGATCTCAGTTACATTCTCCCTCACATCCGCAGGTAGAGCCGTTTCCGCTGAAAGGTCTCTGCTCAAAGCGGGGTTCAAAGCGGGAATCCTCACAGCGGCAGGGTTCCGGTTCCGGTCTGCCACAGGGAGGTTCGGGCCTCGCACAGGGCGGCTCAGGTCTTACACAGGGCGGTTTCGGTCTTGCAGGCTCTTCACACCCGCAGCCGCCCCGGCCGTTGTTCCCGCCGCAGAAAAGTAACAGAAGTATTATCCAACAACAATTCATAGGGTTTCATCTCCTTTTTCTCTCATACCATATCCTATGCGAGAAAAAAAGAGCGGTTACTTCTTTCGTATTTTTTTGCGGATATAGTCGAAGGTCCTCTCCTCTCCCTGTTCCGCCAGCATATGCAGCAGAAATTCCAGCACCCGCTTTGTCTTCCTGTGAAGCGGCGGCGGGGTCTTGGATGACTGGTAATATGCCAGCGGATCCTGATCTCTGTAGGCATACCCGTGATAAACCTTGCATGCCGCTACCCGGTCCATAAACATCTCCACCACATAGCGCACCGGCATCGGAGCCGGCGCCATGCCTCCCTCGATATCCCTTGTGCTGTAATCAATCCAATACTCATAGTGGTGCTTATTGCGCCCTTTGTGATGGAGCCATGCCGAGGAATAACCGATCTCCTCCCTCTCCGCATTGTTGGGACTCCTGTCACCCTGAAAATATTTCGCACCCACCATAAACTCTGTAGGGCTGTATTTTGACAAATCATGCAGCAGCCCCTGTCTGTAAAGCCCTACACGAAAACATCCTTTCATAACCAGAATTTTATGATGGGTAATTGTTTTAAAATGTTCCCATGCCTTATTCATCAGCCTTAACTACCCTCCTGCCTTTCTCCCTGACGCCCTTTTTGCGCGCCGGTTTCTCCGTCTCAGACGGTGCATCCTTCGCTGTACAAAGCACGATGGTTCTGCCAGGCACACAGATTTCCTGGGAGGAACCTGCTTCCTCGATCTCAGGAATGTCCTGTCCTGTGGAAGAATAGAAAGCCCAGAGTTTCCCTTTCGGAAGCTTCGGCAGCCCAAGATAGGCCGCCTCCCAGTGCATGTTGACAGCGACATAGAAGAAATGCTCATTCTCCATCTCTTCGCTGTCTCCGTAAAATCCACAGTACATAATACCCATACAGCGGCTGGCAGGACTGGTATCGGGTCTCCATGCCTCCCTGCCGTGGAAGGAGATGTCGGGGAACCCACAGGATAAAGTATCTATCCCGCGAAGCATTGTCCTGCTGTGTAAAATCCGATGCGCCTTCCTCAGACCAATCATAAACTTCGTATAGGCAAGAAGTTCCCCTCCAACGCCGGTCTGGCTCCATTTCACCCATGTCGTTTCATTGTCCTGACAGTAAGGATTATTATTTCCCCCCTGGGTATGGGCAAACTCGTCTCCTCCGTAAAGAAGGGGCGTCCCCTGAGACATCAGAAGAACCGTCACCGCATTTTTCATCTGCCGCAGGCGGAGCTCCTGAATGCTCTTTTTCCGGCTTTTACCCTCCACCCCGCAGTTCCAGCTGCAGTTGTAGTCCATTCCGTCCTTATTGTCCTCGCCATTGTCCTCATTATGCTTGCGGTCGTAAGAAACCAGATCCATCAGCCGAAATCCATCCCACCTGGCAATGCTGTTTACAATGCCAAGCTCCTCTTTATTTTCCCGCACATGAAAAAGAAACTGGTTGATCATATTGTCATCGCCCTTTATAAAACGGCGCATGTTATAGAGGAATCCATCGCTCAGCCACCCAAGGTTCCGCGCGATCCCCGCTCCCCTGTGGGCACTGCCCTCACCTGTAAGGAGCATCGTCTTCGCAAGCAGAGGCTCCCCTGCAATGAGGTCCATATCCAGCGATGCGCTCATCAGATGAAAACCGTCAATATGATATGCAAGCACCCAATACTTCAAAATATCAAGAATTTCTATTGATCTCATATCCGGCGGGAAATAGAACTGCATCGCCACACCGATGCCGGCCTGATGAAAAGCTTTCACCATATCCTTATATTCCCTTGCAGCATCTTTGCCGTGGGCATAGGCGCTTTTTGGCACATAGTACAATCCTGACTGGTAGCCCCAGTAATTGATCCTGGGCTTTTTCTCCCCCTTCTCCTCCGAGGGCAGCTCCTGCCTGTACGACAGAACCGCCTGCTCCATCGTCTGCACTGTATTTTCAGGCATCACTTCGTCAAACTCATAGGCTGGCATGAGAAGCACCATATTGATTCCCAGTTCCTGTAAATAAGCGATTTTTTCTGTCAGTCCGGCGTAGGTGCCCTTCCATTTCACGCCGGAAGAACGATGCTTCGTATATCCCCTCACATGCAGGGCATACAGTATCATCTCTTCATAGGGGATATGGACATTCTCATCCGCTCCCCACTCATAGTTCTGCCCGGACGCCTTACATCTTGGCAGATCCGTTTTTGGCACACCGTATCCGCCGGAATGAACCACCTGCTTACAATAGGGATCCTGATAGACCTCATCCCCCCTGTAAAACAAATAGCTGCTGCTTCTATCCTGGTATCCCGGGATCATCATGGAACAAACCGCCCCAACCCGGCAGTTTTCCGGGAACGGAATGCGCACGCCTTCCCGATGCCTTTTGTCATAGAGAATAATCCCTTCCTCATCGGCGCCGCTGCAAACTGCTGAAATCCGCAGTCCTTCTTTCTCAAAAGATACACCAAGGGGATAAATCCTTGACCTGTCCACATTTTTTATCTGAAATGTCTTCTGCATCCAATCCTCCGTTCCTTCAAGCCCGGTTCCCGGCGCATACCATTTACTCCCGGGAATCAAAATGCAAGTCAGTATATATTATACCTAATAGGGGGAAGCTTTTCAATCTAATTCAACGGTTTACCGACTAAATAGTCATTGCCTGCGCCGCCCATCTATTATATGATATTGATAAGATACTTTCACAGACGGCAGCGTCCGGCGAAATTCTTTGGACATGTTCAGCCATACATTGGTTCCCGTGTCCAAGGGATGCGCAGAAATGGAGAAAATGATGAGCGAAAAAGAAAAAAACACCACACAGGAAGAACTGGAAAAAGAAGAAATGACTGTAGATCTGGAGCTTGACGACGGCACCCAAGTCACCTGCGCCGTTGTCACGATTCTCACAGTAGCAGACAGAGACTATATCGTACTTCTGCCTCTCGACGAATCGGGAGAAAATGCGGATGGCGAAGTCTGGTTTTACCGCTACAGCGAAAATCCGAAGGATCCCAACGAAGAGCCTGAACTTGGCTACATTGAAGACGACGAGGAATACGAAGCCGTTGCGGATGCCTTTGACGAATTTCTGGACGCCGCTGAGTTTGACGAGCTTGTGGATGAATCGTAGCATCCGGCTGACAGAGGTCTCAGGAAACGGGATGGCACATCCTTCCCGTTTCTTTCTTCGTGGAAGAAAAGGCAGAGTCTGTTTTTCGCCCTGGTCATAGCCACATAAAACATCCGTCTTTCTTCCTCGATCTCAACCTGTGTCTTTGATTTTTCAGAAGGAATCTTTCCTTCGTTGCACTCCGGTACAAATACCGTCCGAAACTCCAGTCCCTTAGAGCCGTGCATAGTCATAAGCCGGATGCCCTCCTGGCTTTTTTCCGGCGCCTTTATCACCTCCGCATATTGCTCCATATATCGTTTCATCTCCTGCACTGAATGGAATTTTCTGGAAAACTCCTCAAATTCTTCCCCGACCCTGATCCATTCACGCGCCTTTTCCGAGCCGTATTTTTCCCGCAGATATGCCTCATATCCGATCACTCTTCGTATGTAGTGGATCTGCAGATGCACCCGTTTCCCGGCCAGACTGTCAATATCCCGGCAGAGTTTCTTCACCCGCTCCTGTATCAATGGGGTATCGGCATAATACCCGATCAGCGCCTCCCTCTCCACCTTGACCTCCGGCAGGCTGTCCCGTTTCATATATCTGACCGGGCGATTCATCACACGCAGAAAATGTTTCCTTGCAAAGTCACCCTGTCCTAACGCCAGATACGCGCAGATATCCCGAATGACAAAATGACTGAATTTGTTTTTCGGACGTTCCCTCATAGAGTAAGGAACGCCCGCCTCGTGCAGTGCCTGCGCCCAAAATCCACACGCCAGATTCGTCCGGCATATCATGGCGCATTCCAGAAGCGTCCCCGCCCTGCGCTCTCTTTCCAGCATTTCCACCACTGTTTTTCTAAGTCTCTCCTCCGATTCCATCCGATAGATCTGCAATCCTTCCCCCTCCTCATGTACAGAAAAAATCTCCTTGGATATCCGGCTTTCGTTCTCCGCCGCCACCTTTGCGGCCGCCTGCACAATATCCCTGTGACAGCGAAAATTCACATCCAGAAGAATCTGTTCTGCCTGCTCGAAATCCTTCAGAAACCGCTGCATGCTGTCGGGACTTGCGCCGCGGAAACCGTATATGGACTGGTCATCGTCCCCCACCACAAAGAGATTGTTCTCCGGCGCAGCCAGAAGTTTGATAATTTCGTACTGAATCGGTGAAATATCCTGAAACTCGTCCACAAGAATATAGCGAAACTGCGCCTGCCAGTTTGACAGATACGCCGGATCTTCCCGCAAAAGCCTCAAGCATGCCGTCATCAAATCATCAAAATCAAACTTCATAAATTCTGCCAGCCAGCTCTGATATTCCCCATATAAAAACAGAAAATCTTCCCTCTTCATCTTTTGTATTTCAAGCGCACTGTCTGCCGCCTCCAGCTCCTGCCCGTCTGTGCCGCTTTCTTCCGTTTCCACCAGTGCGCCTTGTGACTCCGCCAGCTCTATTTTATACCGGCTTATGGCCGTTATGATTTCTTCAATGTCCTCCTCCTGTAAACAGACAAATCTCCTGTGGTTATGAACAATATCCCGAACCAGTTTCCTTTTCTCTGTCTCTGTAATAATGGTATATTTGCGATACTGCGCCGATTGTTTCAAGATATGATAGAATACTGCATGAAAAGTGCCAAACCGAACTGAAATCTCTTCTTTTTCCATCAGACGAAAAAAGCGTTCCTGCATCTCCAATGCGGCGGCCTTTGTGAACGTGATAACAAGAATCTGGGCGGGATCAACGCCCTGTGATGTGATGAGCCTTTGGATGCGGTGTACTGTGACGAACGTTTTTCCGCTGCCTGGCCCGGCCAACACCATTGCCGGGCCGTCAGCGTGCCTGATAGCCTCCTCCTGCTTTAACGTGCAGGAAAACTCAGATTTTTTCAAGCATCTCGATTCCCTTGCGGATTCTTGCAAGAGACTCTTCCTTTCCTAACACTTCCATAAGCTCCGTCGCTCCACCCGGCGTCATCTGCTTGCCGGAAACGGCGGTTCTCACAGGCCACATCACATATCCGTTCTTAAATCCTTTTTCTTCCACATAGGCGGAAAGCACCGCGTATAAGGCATCGTTTGTGTAATCCTCCTGCTCCTCCAGCCGCGGCAGAAGATCTTTTAAGACTGCCAGAGATGTCTCCCCGTTTGTCTTCATCTTCTTATGCGTGTACATAGCTGCATCATACTCTGGCAGTGCATCAAAGAAGTCCACATGCTCCCTGATATCCGGGAAAATCTCGATTCTGGTCTTGACCATAGCGGCAATCTTTTTCAGATCATAATCCTTTTTCACCGCCTCCTTTAAATAGGGTTCCGCCATCTCATAAAAGCGGTCGAAATCCATCGCCTTTAAATATTCCCCGTTCATCCATTTTAATTTCGTATAATCGAACACCGCAGGGGATTTGGAAAGATGATGATACTCAAACCGTTCTGTCAACTCCTCCAATGTAAAAATCTCTTCATTATCCTCCGGGCTCCAGCCAAGCAGCGCAACAAAATTGACTATGGCCTCCGAGAGAAATCCCTGCTCGATCAGATCCTCGTATGAGGAATGCCCGCACCGTTTGGAAAGCTTCTGATGAGACTCGTCCGTAATCAGAGGACAGTGCACATACTCCGGCACCTTCCAGCCAAAAGCATCGTAAAGACGGTTGTATTTCGGTGAGGAAGACAGATATTCGTTGCCGCGCACCACATGGGTAATTCCCATCAGATGATCGTCCACCACATTGGCGAAATTATAGGTGGGATACCCATCCGATTTGATCAGTATCATATCGTCAAGTTCTGCATTGTCCACCGTAATATCACCGTAGATATCGTCATGGAAAGTAGTCTGTCCCTCTGTAGGGTTATTCTGGCGGATCACATATGGCATTCCCGCTGCAAGATTTGCCTCCACCTCTTCCCTGGACAGATGCAGACAGTGCTTGTCATATATATTGATTTCTTTTCCTGCCACCGTCTGTGTCAGGGAAGCAAGTCTCTCCTTGTCACAAAAGCAATAGTAAGCCTCACCCTTCTCAATCAGTTGTTTCGCATACTGTAAATAAATGCCCTGCTTCTGACGTTCACTCTGCACATAAGGGCCGACGCCGCCATCCTTGTCCGGGCCTTCGTCATGCAGCAGCCCTGTATTCTCGAGCGTGCGGTAAATAATATCCACCGCTCCCTCCACATAACGCTCCTGATCCGTATCCTCTATCCGCAGGATAAAATCCCCGCCCTCGTGTTTCGCAATCAGATAAGCGTACAGCGCTGTCCTTAAATTTCCCACATGCATCCGCCCAGTAGGACTGGGGGCATATCTTGTTCTTATTTTCTCCATAGTTGTCTGTTTCCTCTGTCTTTATAATTTATGCAAAATTTTTATCAATCCATGCGGAGAATGCCGTATTTTGGCATTCTCTCGAGTAAAATGGAATCGCAACGCAACTCCTGGAACTTCTTAGCGAGACAGCCTATGCTGTCGAGTTTTAAAAGTTCTTTTCACTCTGTTCAACGCGGTTCTGGTGCATACTCGGATCAGGAATTTTCTCCGAAGCCGCTTCCTTAAAGGATGCAACTGCTTTCGCCGCCGCAGCCGGCGCAATATTCGTACCCGCACCTGCCACACAGCCGCCGGGACATGCCATTCCCTCGATCAGACATCCGTTTTTCTTTCCCGCCTTGGCAAGCATCAGCATCTTCTTACACTCAGACAGACTCTCCGCATGTTCGATATGCACTTCCACATCGGGATAAAACTCTTTCACACACTCTTCTATGGCATTTGCCACGCCGCCGGCTACACCGTAGCCTCGGCCCGCGCCCGTCGCGCCCTGCATCTCGTCCAACGCCTGAATCTCTTTTAAGAAAATGCCCTTCGCCTCAAAAATCCCCGTCAGTTCCTCAAAGGTTATGACAAAATCCACATCAGAACGGATGGTTCTGCGGGATGCCTCCAGCTTTTTGGAAGCGCACGGACCAATGAAGACCACCTTGGCGTCGGGATGCTCCTCCTTAATCAGACGCGCCGTAGCTACCATAGGCGTCAGCGCATTCGATATCTTGTCGATGGTTTCCGGGAAAAACTTCTTCGCAAGCACCGACCATGACGGGCAGCAGGAAGTCAGACTAAACGGCAGCTTTCCTGTGGAAACTTCCTTCGCATAGTGCTCTGCCTCAGCGACAGCGCCCATATCCGCGCCCACTGCCGTCTCATACACATCGTAAAAACCCAGCTCTTTCAACGCTGTTTTCAGCATATCCGGCGTCACATCCGGGCCAAACTGCCCGGCAAAAGCAGGCGCTACCTGTGCAACAATCTTTCCACCCGCCTGCAGTGCACGGATCATCTGGAAAATCTGTGACTTATCCGCAATGGCGCCAAAAGGACAGTTCACCATACACTGTCCGCAGGAAACGCACAGATCATTGTCAATCACGGCGCGTCCCTTCTCATCATTTTTGATTGCATTAACGCCGCAGGCGCCCGCACACGGCCTCACCTGATGGGCGATGGCATCATAAGGGCAGACTGCCTTACACTTACCACATTTGATACATTTTTCCGGGTCAATCACTGACCTGCCGTTTATCATGGAGACCGCTCCTCTGGGACATACCTCACGGCATGGGTGCGCCACGCATCCCATACAGCGGTCAGTCACATAATAACTGTTCTCCGGGCAGGCGTTGCAGGCAGAAGGAATCACCTGCATCAGCGGCGGCTCATAATATTTCTCAGAGATATTGCTCTCCTCGAGTCCCTGCGTCAGATGCACAGGCACATTTTCCGGCCGCAGGGAAAGTCCCATAGCCAGCCGGATTCTCTCGCGCACAATGGCCCGATCCCTGTAAATATTCTCATATTCGGACTCATCATAGTCCACAATCTTATAGGGCAGGGCTTCAATATCATCCTTTAAATTATCCGAATGATAGGCAAGCTGCGCCACTTCCTTAAAAATACGTCTTCTGTTCTTCCGAACCTGCGTATCAATTCCTCTCATACTGCCTCCGTTCATACAATCCCGCAATGCAGACTAAAAAACTTCTTTTTTCCTGCGCTCTGCTCATTTCCATCACGGATATTTTCCCACAAAGTCTTACGGAAGTCAATCATTCTGAGGAAAATCACCGACAGCGACAGAGAAGCCCGGAAAGACGATCCTCACCGCCGCCTTCTTCTCAGCCAGATCACAAGTCCTGCCGTGAGAACCGCGAGCGGAATCACAATCACACACAGAACCGCCGCAATATAAGCTGTCTGCGCCTTAAACACAAGATTCGGCATGGACAGACTCTTGACTGGAATGGCAACCGATGATTCGTGATCCGCCAGCATACTTATCATACTGCTAAAAAGCTTCACATTATTTCCAGGCGCCATTTCATCAGCAAGGCTTGTGAAAAGACTTTCTCCTCCTACCAGAAAAGCATGGGAAACACTGCCGTCCTCCACCGTTTTCTCCACTTCAACGCTGACGTTAAAGGGTCCGTCAATGTCGTTTTCTCCTTTATTATAGTCGCTGCTGTCAGTGATACCTGTCTTGGAAAACGCACTGCCGCTTGTCGTCAAAAGCGGTGTATAGTGAATATCATCCGCTGTATCCTCATAGGACAGCCCTTTGGAAAAAGGTGCAAATACCAGAGCGTCCGCCAAGGGCGCCGTCACCTCCGCAGAAGCAATCTCCGGGAAGAGATAATATGGATTCTGATAATAATAGCTGCGATCCATCTCCACGATTGTTCCATCCACCTCGGATATGCCGTAAAAGGCAAGAATCGTTTCAAAATTTGTCATCTCTCCCTCTGTCATGGTCGAGATAATCAGCGCATTGCCTCCCTTTTGCAGATAGCGGATCACCTTTTCGGCATCTTCTTTCGAGTAATCGCCCGTGGGCGCATTCAGAATAATCCCCTGCGCATCCTCTGGGATTTCATCCACCGAGTGGAGCATCAATGTCTCACAGGCCGCATTTTCCTTCGTTATGGTATCTGCGAACTTCTCCTCCAGTTCCAGCTCGCCATGACCGCCAATCGCGTAAAAGACCGGCATATCTTCTGTGGTGACATACGCCAATGCTGAGACCGTCTGCCCTTCCCCGTCGTAACCAGTGGTCTGGTAACTGTAAGTAGAATAGTCCATCTCATAAGTATAAATATCTCCGTAATCCACCACCGTACTTCGCCGCTCTCCTACCACAATCAAACTGCCCGTGGAAGGCTGTGTTTCCGTGTAATTCTGATAAAAATTCGGGTTCTTTGCCGGGCTGACATACTTGATCTCTATATGCCCCGACTGATCCGCCATCCGCTCAAGTGTTTTAGAAAAATCTGCATCTCCTGCGCCTTCCTCCGCCAGCACATAGATCGTAATATCCTCGGACAACCCGGACAGAAACGCCTTCGTCTCATCCGTAAGCGCATAAAGCCTGTTTTCCGTCAAATCAAAAGAGGAATACTGCTCCGGCACATAATTCAGCCCGAGATTGACCGCTGTGGCTGCCGCAATCGCCAGCAAAATTCCCGTGATGCTGTACGCTCCCACTTTCAAGCCGCCCCCGGAAATATTATAGCGGCGCTTCTGAATGGTCTGCGCCGTACAGAACAGCGCAAGACTTATGGCTGTCAGATAATAGACCACCGCCTCCAGTTCAAAATAGCCGGAGGAAAGCGTGTCAAACCGGCTGACCATATCAAAACAGGACAAAATCTTCCCCATCACCGTAGTTACCGAAGAAGTGCCCGTGCTTGTAAGCAAATTCGATATGCCCGGCATAATATAGCCGAGAAACAGCGCGCCAAAGGAAAGCACCGCGGCAATCACCACGCTCTCCGTCAAGGACGACAGAAAAAGTCCCACCGCCAGCGCGAGACACCCATACAGAAAAAAGCCAAGAAGCGAGGCGTAGGAAACACCCAGCCGGAAGTCCCCGCCCTGCATAAGAAAGAGCGGCACAATTCCCATAAACGCCGTCGGCAGAAAGAGCACCGTCGCAAGCGCCAGATATTTTCCAAATACTATCTTTCCCACCGAGACAGGCGCTGTCAAAATCAGCTGATCCGTCTTATTTTTCCGTTCCTCTGAGAGCGTTCTCATGGTGAGAATCGGTATCGTCACAATAAACGTAAACACAATGCTCTGCAGCACATAAGCTATGGTCGGATACCCCATGAGCATGTTATAAACAATAAAATACAGCCCCATCACAAAGAGATTGACCGCCACAAACAGCCAGCCTGTGAAAGAACAGAAGTAAGATTTTAATTCTCTTTTATAGATCGCTCTCATCGGTCTCCTCCTCTCCCGCCACACTTTCCGTTTTATCTACGGTTGTCCCGGCATTATCTACCTCCTCTGCCGTTTCGGCCGCCTCCGTCTCCTCTTCTTCCTCCGACTTCTCCTCGGTCTCCGTCAGCTCCAGGAAAATATCCTCCAGCGATTTCTCCGACCGATTCATGGACAGAATCGGCATGCCTGCCCCAGCCAGCGCGACTGACAGTGACTTTCGGATATCCGTGTCCTCCTTCGTCTCTATGCGAATTAAAATACTGCCTTCCTCACTGCCATTCTCAAACGTGTACTGTTCTATTTCCTCCATCTGTTCCAGTACCGCTTCCGCCTGCCCGCGCTCTCCGATCACCGTCACCGCAAGCTCCGCCGTACCCTGCATCATTTTCTGTAACTCCTCGGGAGAACCGCTGGCCGCCAGCCTGCCCTTAGATATAATCAGAATGTGATCACATACCGCACTGATCTCGGAAAGAATATGGGAGCTTAAAATCACGGTATGCTCCCCCGCAAGCCCCTTTATCAGGTCGCGCATCTCTATGATCTGCTTCGGGTCAAGCCCCACCATAGGCTCATCCAGAATCAGCACCTTCGGGTTTCCCACAAGCGCCTGCGCAAGCCCCACTCTCTGCTTATACCCTTTGGAAAGATTTTTGATCAGCCGGCGTCTCATATCCGATAACGAAAGCCGTTCCTCCAACGCTGCCACCCGCTCTTTCCGCTCCGCCTTCGGCACCTTTTTCAGTTCCGCCGCAAAGAGTAAAAACTCCCGCACCGTCATATCCGGGTAAAGAGGCGGAACCTCCGGCAGATACCCGATACAGGCTTTCGCCGCAATCGCCTCCTTCAAAATATCATGCCCGTCGATCACAACCGATCCGCCGTCAGCCGCAATATATCCTGTCATCACATTCATAGTCGTTGTCTTACCTGCGCCGTTTGGGCCAAGGAAACCATAGATTTTCCCTTCCTCCACCGTAAACGACATACCGTCTACCGCCACATGGCCGCCATACCGCTTGACTAAATTTTCCACCTGTATCAAAGCATATTCCTCCCTTATTATTGAATCCTCCATACGGAGAATAGCCATACTTTTTGGCATTCTCCTGTGTGAAAAGTCTGCACCGCAGACTTAGTACTTCTTAACGAAGCAGCCTCTGCTGCTGAGTTTTAGAAATACTTCTCACACTAATATACTGGCAAAATGTGTCTCTATTCGTATCAAATTGTGAATATTCTGTGTCTTCCCACACTACACACATAGGTGATTATAACATACTATATTATTAAAAAATACATGAAATTCGTGTGCCGGTTCTTCCGGCGCACCAATAGAAAGGATGCATATGAAGGATTATCTTTACAGGGAACCCTGCGATGATTTCCCCATCGCAATGGCCTATGTCCCCTGGCAGCACTTCAATGGGATCTGCGAAAATCTGGAAAAAGGGTATTGCGACGGCACCGTCTTTCCTGAACTTGACAAACCTTTTACAGGAAGGAGATGTTGTAACGGATGAATACACAATTTTCAGGTGAGCAGGAAAAACTGCTCCACGATATCGGAATCTTAAGCTTCGTTGTCATCGAACTGTCCCTCTATCTGGACACCCATCCCACTGATCAGAACGCCTTAAAATATTTTAACCATTATAATCGTCTGGCAAACCAGGCCAGGCAGGAATACTCCGCCAAATATACGCCTCTCACCATTTCCTGTGCAGATGTATCGGCGTGTGACGACTGGAAATGGGCCTTGGCGCCTATGCCCTGGGAAGGAGGCTGTAATTAATGTGGAATTATGAGAGAAGATTAGAGTTCCCTGTAAACATCAAGGAGGCCAACGCGGATATCGCGCAGGCCATCATCAGCCAGTACGGCGGCCCTGACGGAGAGATGGGCGCTTCCATGCGCTATCTGTCCCAGCGGTACGCGTGCCCTTATCGGGAGGTGGCAGGGGTGCTTACCGATATCGGTGTATCGGTTACACTATGGGATATCAATCAACTCCATACTTACGATCTCTGTTACATAATTCTCACTTCTCCCAGAGGATCTGACCATCATTCTAACCGCAAACGGCAGGCATCTTAAATATATATCCACCATGTCCTTCGTGATCACCATTTTCTCAAGAATTTCCCGATATAGGCCTTGATTGTCCCCGTCAAAAGACATGATCTCATCAAGGACCGCCATATACCCCTCTGCTTCTGCCGCCTGTCTTTCCCGGATTCTGTCATTCTGCCCGGCCAGTTCCAATGTCTGCTCCAGATCCTGTATCTGCTCGTCATACCACTTCGTCTGATCTGCCAGATCCTGCCTGCTTATCACTCCCTCTAATGCAAGATCGACAGCCTTACACTTTTTCTCACTCAGCGCCTCAATACGATCACGGATCTGATCTGTTTCCTTGATGGCTGTGGTATGTAGTGTGTTAATATCTTTTACTATTTCATTTCGAAGAGAGTCATAGTTAATCTTGATATGTGATATCAGAAACTTCATACAAAAAAGCAACGCCCTTTCATTGATGGAGGCATTTTCACAGCCAACTATTTCTCCCATTCTTTCTTTCGGTCGTCCGAAGTTCGCTGCCGCATAACAACGCCACGCCTTGTACATCACTCCATTTTTCAACTGCTTTGTCTTACTTACATAGTGCAAACCACACATGCCACAGTACAGTTTCCCGCTACACCAATATCGGTTGCTATGCTTCATTAGCTGCTCCGAAGAAGGTAATTTTTTCTGCAGCTCGTCCTGTGTCCGATTCCAGAGTTCCCTTGAAATAATCGGCTGATGGTGGTCATACAAATAGACCATCTCCTCCTCTCCCCGATTATACTTTTTGTCATGGGTCAGATAATTAGGCGTGATGGTTTTCTTCTGACACAGATCACCCACATATTTTTCGTTTCTAAGAACCCGCAGGATCACTGTATTTGACCATATCTTTACTCGTTTCGGTCTCATCCCCTCTTCTACAAGCTCCCTGGCAATCACATGCGTACCCTTTTCCTCGACAGTGTATTTATGAAAGATAGCCCGCACCACCGGGGCCTCTTCTTCATTTACTGTCAGTTTTCCATCTTTGACATAATAGCCAAGAAGATCTCGTCCAAAAACCACCCCCTGCTCCATCCTGCGTTTCTGTCCCCATTTGACACGCTCAGACGTCTTTCTGCTCTCTTCCTGCGCAATGCTTGCCATGATAGTAAGCCGCAGCTCTCCATCACAATCTCTCGTATCAATATTATCGATTGTAAATACAACGCCAACCCCGGAGTCCTTCAGCTTCCGTGTATAGAAAAGGGTATCCACAGTATTTCTTGCAAAACGGCACACCTCCTTAGTTAAAATCAGATCAATGTGGCCATGCATTGCCTCATCAATCATGGCATTAAATCCGGCCCGTTTTTTTGTCTGTGTGCCGCTTATGCCCTCATCATAATAAATGTTATCCAGAATCCAGTCATCATGTGCATTGATATACTCACAAAAATATTTGCGCTGGCTGACCAGTGAATTGGCCTGATCATCCTTATCTGTCGAAACCCGGCAGTAAGCAGCTACTCTTAACTTTTTCATTGTCAGTCTCCTTTTCAGGAAATGACACATCATCGCATTAATCTTAGCAGATCAATGTGGTGACATGCAATAATCAAACACGATCCAGTAACTGATTCAGCTGCGCCCTCGTAAGAAATTCACGCCTAAATAATTCTTTAAATATTCCCTGCTTTAACTGATCCCGGAATGCCTGCTCATCCGATTTCTTCAGACTGATGTACTCCATCTTATTCTGTACTTCTGTCATACAAATCACCTCCCTGTCTTCTGCAGTAGTAATATATGCCTCAGTCTGTATGTCCTAGTAACCGAATCTATTTCTATCAACACCAAAAAACACCCACCTTAAAAATGGATGTTCGCAGCTATGCGATATCGCATAGAATATATGTATCATCTTTCACGATCTTGCTTGTCCCTTTGAAGATTGTCCCGCTGATCAAGTGCCTCTTTGATTGCGAGCTGCGCTTTCTTTTCATTAAGCTGCTGCAAAACCGATTTGCGTTCCGCTTCTGATCCCGCTGTTCTGGCTTGATCTAAAATCTTACTTCGGTCATATTGTACCGTCTTATTTCCTGTAAGAGTATCAATCTTGACTTTTTTTAACAATGTATATGACGGCTGGTTCCGAGAATAGTCAAGCTGATTCATCGGGAAAAAGGAACGGCAGCACATGACGGGGATTTGCCCTTTCTCTGCATTTGTCCTTTCATTTAGGAAAAAGTAAATAACATCTGCATTATAGCCCTCCTCTAGTAAATACTCAGCTTTAATATGTGATGCTCTATTCTTGCTCTCCAAGTACTGAAAAACAATTTGATTACTATCCAGTAATTCCTGAATTTTTACCAAATACGAGAATCTCTTTTCTATGTCTTGATAGAAATAACTGTTTTCTATTTGATCAAACGTAATATTACCATCACGAATCTTATCGAATATAATTCCTTTACTCATTTTTATCTGTAATGTGGTAACATCTTTCAGTTTATGAAGCCCTGCCATATGGAAAAAGTCTTCCTTTTCAAAGGTTAAAATAAATTCATGCTTTTTGTTTTTCTTCGCTATTTCAAAATAGTAATGCGTCTGCATAATTGACTGATACGTTAATACCGTTTCCTGCAATCTATCCATCCCATCAGCTCCTATATTCCTTTTCATAATAGAAAAAGTTCTGCCCGCAAGCAGAACTTCTTCTAAAGCATTTTCTTTCGGCAAACTGCCTACCCCGGTGATGTGGTATCGCTGCATAACCCACATGAAGCTCCATAAGCCAAGGCGTTCCGGTGCCCTCTCTTACTTCATCGCTTTGGCGGACACTCTGGTTGCCCGTCTCTATTATTATAGTACATAATCTGTTGTTTTATGTCAATAATCTTCTGGGAGCAGTGGACACAAAACGCCCATCACTACACGCGCTGAAGAAAGCAACAAATGTCCACTTCTCCCAAAAGACTATTCGCTTTATGCGATGTCGCATAAAATAAGAATGCCGACGGCTGTTGGTCAGCTCCACAGGTTACCCTCACACACCCATTACGCAGCGTGCTACTCTACCTCTCCCATTTCTATGGGCAAGCCCCACCTTCGGGGGTGTATCATTATCACTGGCAGGCAAATCTTCGCTCCTTCTTTCACCACGAGAAGTCACACAGAACAGATATAATCGCTCTCCCCACCCTATTTAGTCGTTCTCTAAGAATGAGGATCCTTGCGTATCCACTGTGAAGCTCCCTGTCTGCCAGACATTGTCGGACTTTATGACGCAAAAGCTTCGTTCTTACACATATGCGGCGTATTTATCATGGAACATTTATATAGAAAAGCCCTAATTGGCTGATTCTATCATTCTAGTATTATGAGCGTCATTCAAAGGCGAAAAGTAATCTCATCCATTGAATATCTTTTTCTCATTTTCAACATGTATCACTCTGTGCCCACAGTTCGCACAATACTTTACCTGCCGTTCTGACAGCTTATATTGACATTTTGGACAAAAATACTCCCCAGCATTTTTTATCAAACGCAATGGTCTCTCTCTCTCTTTCAGATTTTCATTTTCAGTTTTGAGATGCTCAGTCTCTGCCTGGATCATCAGTTCAACATCCGGCTCTGGTTCCTTGCTGTCACGGACAGCCTCTTTCACCTGATGCAATTTATTTTCACAAAAGAAAATAATTGAATCTAGCAGGTTCCAGTTGGCCACATAGTTCACTCTGTATTCCTCCTGTTCTATTCCATCTCCAATATACTTAATGTCACTTTATGCGACGTTTCATAAGTTACCGTTCCATATATATCAAATTGCCCCCAAAAAAATCCACGTTTTTCAATTCGCCACCGCGAAATGTACAAAAACAGAAATTCCTTTTCATTTTTGTAAGCAGGCCACCATATACCATACTTTTTGATAAAAATCTTGTCCTTTCCGTTTTCCTGTGAAACTTCCCTGATATTTTCATCAGATTTTATAATTTTAACAATATTACCAAGAGCTGCCTTCCCATCCTGAGCAGCGATATATTCATTGGCTTGTTCCAATGTATTGCAAAAGATGCCTTCACCAGTATAAGCCCAACAATCAGCATCTATTTCGTGCCACTCCCGGACATAATAGGGAAAACTGTCAAATTTATCTTTTCCAGTCTCTATAATTTCATACTTTATTTGCTTGTCTATACAACTCGGTACACACTGCCATTGCTCGTTTGCCTGACGTTCTATGTATACCCTATCCAACAACTCCTCTATAGGTTCTCTTCCCCAATAATGTGTATTCAAAAAATAATCCAATGCGTCCAGCGCTTCGTCAAGGTAAAATTTCTCCTCTCTCTTATCTACTTCTTTACTCATCTTTCATTCTCCTGTTTATGCGACGTCGCATTAGCTACTTGTTATGTATCCTCACCATTCTCTTCTTTCCTCCAAAATGTTTATCAAAAAATTTATGCGATGTCGCATAAATTACCGTTCTTTTCATACAATTCTCGTCTTTACTTCCTCATCTCTAACACTTGCACTTGTTTTACCTCTATATGAAAGACAATTTATCCATCCCTTCAAATAAAAATAATCTTCAGGGCTTTTCTTCCGAATTTCACTTAATTTTATTGCTATATTTATCATATCCTCATTATCTTTTTCCATTTCTCCTCCTCCTTTTCTCTCTTGTTTTCATTGAAATCAATATAGCATTCTTTGAAACCATTGTCAACATTCTTTTGTTTACATTGAAATCAAATTATGTTATAGTGCTTTCAGAGGTGAATATAATGACTATAAATGAGCGTTTACGGCTTTTAAGAGAAAAATTAAATTTATCTACCAGAGCCTTTGGTGCTAGCATCAATATGTCTGGCAGTTCTATTACAAATATGGAAAAAGGTATTCGTAACATTACCGACCGCACTATTCGTGATATATGTCGTGAATATCAAGTTAATCGAGATTGGCTTATCACTGGAAAAGAGCCAATGTTTTCAGATGTGATTGGCGACTTAAATATAGATGCAGAAATAAAAGATATTGTACATCAATATAATCTATTAAATGAAGATGACAAAAAATTAGTTAAACAAATGATTGACTCCTTGGTGAGTAAGCTCAATCAAGGTAGTTAATCCTCCTTTTGAGGGACCATCCCAATATAAAAAGGCACTCAAGTGAATGCCTTTTTTATATATGCCATTACAATTAAATCAAATCATTTTTCCCTAGTTCCCTTCCACAGTAGATTCATATTCATATTGCTCAATATTTTTTGTCACACAATTATTAAAAAGCGAGTCAGTTTCTTCATAACCATGATAATAGTATTTCCCTTTCATAAAGGCTTCTCCATTAACCATTCCCAAAAAAGCTGAACCTGTAGGCATTGTATAGTTTGTCAAATCAACACTACATGTGCCATCAGTCAAAACTATAATATCCTTAAAGCGACAATATGTATAGAAGTCAAACTTATTTTCCAAATTTTCAACGCTTACCTTATATATATTATATAATATATTATTCTCATACACTGTCTGCTTTTCCTTGGGCCGAAGAAAATAACTCCCCACATATTTTATCGATTTTAATGAATCTTTCTCTTCCCAGGCTTTTGCAACTTGAGCATGTAAAGCATCTTCAAGTTGTTTCGTCATTTTATCAAGCGTATCCTGTGGAATCTCTCCTATCCCCATTACATATCTGTCCAATTCTGGAACCACATAACTCTTTTCTTTTTCTATGGCATTATAACCAGCCATATGTAATTCATGTTCATCAAATTCCACAGAAAGAATAACAGACTCACCTACCTTTAAGTTAGTTTCCTTATCTAATGTATATCTCTTTACTCCAGGATAAAAGTCTGTATTCGAATCTATAATCTGAGCCCTGGCATATGGTGATATACCAGAAAATCCTATGTCTACATTTTCAAATAAATCCACTTCCTGAATCTCTTTCAAACCTGTAACTATATATGTTTTTTCTCCCTTGGATAATAATTCGAAATTATACTCCTCTAGCATCGCCTCGTTTATACTTGTTTTAACTACCACTTGATCTCCATTTGACAATCCTGATGCTGGTTGTATTTCATATAGAACTGCCATTTCAATGTTTAGTGCACTTCCTAATGTATCAAAACCATCAATGCTCTCAATTCCTGCCGCTTCGAGTGCCTCACTCTCCCAGTAATATTCATTTTCCAATTTTGCGGTTCCGTAACCGTCATATCCTTCAAATGAAACTTGCAAATTTTCTGTAACATCAATTTTCTTCTTACCGCATCCGGTCAATAAGGCAACCACAATCATCATAGCAAAAACTACAATTTTTCTTCCTCTCATATCTTTTCTCCTTTGTATTTATTTTTATGCAACATTTCACGAATTTTATTGCCGTTCCACAATTATATCAAACCGTACTATTTGCTACAATCTTTATACTCCTCTTATATACTTCTAATAAATTTGCTAAAACTACATCACGTCATACTGTTCACAACAAATTCTACTTGCCCTTGACTTTTAATGAAAGTACCCTCCAAGAAAGCGGAATCTTTTTTTCACAAATATTCGTCAATATGTTCAACCCCTTCAATCTTCTCCAAATTTTCAAAATTTTCAATAAGCGAATTATACATTATATTATATTGAGCACCGTCTTTTGATGCTCTCCATGCCTCAAGTGCATTTATTAGATCTATAAACACAGGAGAGAGTATTGTAAAAGAAACTATAATACGATCTTCATCTCTATCAAATTCCGGCTCTTTTATCGCATATATTTTAATAACAGCTAATATTTCATAAAATTCCTCATCCACAAATGGTTCGTCATTGATAAATAATATAGTAAGTTCTTGTTCCAAATCCGCATTATTCTTAGAATCATCCGACAGTTTTTCTTTTATTTGTAACACTACTTGTTTTTCAGATGTTTCTCCTAATTTATTTTTCTTTTTTGTGTTTTGATTCTTATCCAAAGAATCCAATCTATCAATCATGTATTGTAATAACACTTCAACGGAAACATCATCTCCAGACTCTACTTCATTATATAGCGGAATTTTACCAATTATTTTATGAACAGGTCCATAATTTTTCCGTTCAAAATCAATGCCCTTTTCATATTCAATAATTGTATTTTTTAAATCACATGCCCCCGCAGGATCATTAATATAAAATATGGTACTTTCGTCTATTACATCAAACGGAAGTTTTGTTTTTTCTTCCGCAATTACAATAGCTGGTTTCCCGAATGAATATCTGATCGCTAATTCATACATCACATTAGGATTGGTATTAGTCAAGTTCGCAATGACCAGATCAGCTTCAAAAACACTTCTAACAACTCTGTCGTTAATGGAACCTATTTCATATTTTCTATGTGCAACTACGATGTCATACTTTTCCCCTAGTGCTGGTACGATCGCCTGATCAATTATTCCATCAATATGCCGCCGAATATCACTGTTGTTATCCCCGATAGGTGTTATCACAAAACACAATTTTTTATCTTCAGTATCTGTCATAATTCCTTCGCTCCCTTCTACATCCCTTTTCTATAATTTTTATTTGTGACGAACCGCTTACCCGTTTTGGAGCGCATATTTATTATAACAAATTCGACTACACATCGCAATCATATCTTGGTAAAGCTTCCCATACCCACATCATTTATATCCACCCGTTATTGAATATGTGCTTGTCTGCCGCTTTCCTGCCGCTCACGGCATTATGTGTTTTGTACAGCCCGCCTATGCGGGCTAAAACACGTCCGTGAAAATCACCATTTTCACGGAATAGCAAGCAACGCAAATGGCTAGCCATTTACACCATAATCTCAACTCTCCGTGCCGGATATTTGAGATTATTTTGCTTGTTGGGGCACATCCCCAAACCCCTTTATTACGCCGCATACGGCTTTCTTCGTTTTACACAAACCCTCCATTGCGGAGCAAAACACAAAAAAAGAAATGCAGGCAAACCTATGAAAATAGAAAATGCCTGCACCTATTATAACAACCGCTATTATATTTCCCTCCCTTTCTCGCCTTCTAAATTTTTCTTATTGGTTTCTTTTCCGACAATATCTTCACCCGTAGATTTTTCAATATTTTCAGCCACCACCTTAAGCTCTCTGATCTCCTGTTTCAGTGAGTTACATTTTTTGTCCAACTCTGCCTTTTCTGCGCTGAGTTCCCTGTATCTTTCAAACAGATCTGACAAATTAACCTCTTTTGGATTCATCTGTTTTCTCTTAAAATATATTTCTGACGCATGAAACAATACAAGCTGATCTTTATGTTCCCTTGCATATACCTCCGGGTCTTGGACCTGCCTTGATTCATAATACACATGCGCATTCCTTTTATAATTCTGCGTAAATTTTATTTTTTCGGAAAGGGCTGTCAATTCAGTTTCTATCTTTTTAACATCCTTCCTATAAAGTGAATATTCTGCGTCCTTGGCCTCTGCATAAATTTGAAAATCCTTCGGATTCGTAATTTTATGGGATATCAAAAAGTTCATGGTTTTCACAAGCGTATTAATATTGTTTCTGACCAAAGCATGTTCATATGCCTCGGACTGCTGCGCTTTAATATTTTTCGAAATATCTACCAAAAGATTAATCCGTCTCGATGAAAAATCTTTGTTCTTTTGTACATACTGTTCTTTCGTTTCTGATAACACCTGTTGTTTTTGAGGACTATTTGTTTCTTCAATCAATACTTTCGGTTCCTTATCCTTATTAATAATTCTTTCCCTAATCATTTCTTCAGTATAACTATCCCCAATCGTTTTCGCTCTGGTAAAACGTTCTTGTCCTGGTGCACGAAAGGATATGTATTTGCCTCTCTTAATTTCATATCCTTCCATTTCGAGAACATATAACATATCTTCAAACGTATTAGAAAGTCTGATCGCATTATCGATGTCTGCTCTCAATTTTTTCTGCCAGGACACTTTTTTCTCTTTATGTGTATTTCTATACTTGGATTTCCTTTTTGCATCATATTTTGGCAGAACTGACAGATTATTAGATTTGCAAATCTCATCATTTATATCGCGGATCCTATATTTATCTCTCTCATCAGAGTGATACTTTCTATGACTCACATAATCTACAGCATTAAATATGATGTGATTGTGTATGTGATCCTTATCAACATGCGTTGAGACAACAAACTCATGTTTTCCGCCAGTGACTCCTCTGGCAAATTCTGTTCCCAGCTCTAATGCCTTTGCTGGAGTAATGTCATCATCCGGGGCAAAAGACTGGATCAGATGATATGCAATTCGACCGCCCCTTCCAGTTCCACGTCTGGCCGTAAGCAGCATTTCCAAATCTGCAGTCTCCACAGAACAGCCATACGAATAAACCAACGTGCCGCCCTCAGTTTTTTCAGGATTAACAATATAATCAATTGCTTTTCGCAAGGTACTCTTTATAAATTTCAATTTTGTTGTTGCCATATTTTTCTCCATCTGTCAGGGAATTTGATAAAGCTTTTCCCGCAAAAGTTTCCAAATCATACTTACATCCTCCTGTACTTCCTCGATCTGTTTCTTATAAACGCTTCCCTCACTGTTTATCTTGTGTGCAATCTGATTAATGTTGTTTCCGATCCTGTTAATCTCATATGCAAGTGCCTTGATGTCTGAATAATCAACATTAATTAAAAATCCATTCGTTGCTACATCAACAAGGAACTCTCTGAGTGTGGCAGAACGTGATGCTTTCATCCTTTCTTTTATTAACTGATACTCATAATCTGTTACCCTGATATTAAGCTGTCTCTCTCTTAAACGGTATTCTTCTCTTTTTTTCATATTTTTCTCCATGATAAGATGCAAAAGGCACGGAAGACCAGACAGTGTCATGTTCTTCCGTGCCTTTTCTTTTATATATGTTCCAATTTCTCTTTTCCTTTGGAACCCATTTCGTGAATATCTGCATGCTTTTTTTCAGCCTCTTCTTTATATCCATTTAACTTCTCGTGTACAGACTCTTTCTCTATGGGAAGATACTGCTGAAATTTGTTACGATCCGATTTTTCTGTAATGAACCACAATTTTTTATCTGCATTATACCTGGCACCGTCCTGTTTCAGCTGCTCAATCATACTTCGAAACTCTTTCGGCCCGGCTGGCGGCAGCTTCAGATATACCCCTTCATCGTGTCCTGAGATATACTCCTGAATATTGATTATTGTCTCCTTTCCACTGCTCTGCTTCACATACCATTCTTTGCGGGTCTGATCAAACTCTGCACCCATACGTTTAATTTCATCTTTCACTGCCATAAAGGTGCTTCTTGTCATGTAAGGAAACTTCAATCTCACTCGCTGCTCCTGTTCCTTAATTTTCTGCAGATTTGTCAAAACTGCAGTATTCATTTCCGGCATGAACATTTTAACGAGTACGTCCCCCTGTCGTCTTGTATCAATATGCGATATCGCATATGTATCCCGATCCAACAGTGCAGAATATCTTTCTTCCTCAACATTCTCCCCTTCATAAAATATTTTAACAGAAAAATCTGCTGTGTAATTCTCCAAATCTATCCCAGCTAATTCCCATGAATAGGTATAACCCTCATTGTTTAACATGTCTCTCAAGTTATTCG
Organism: uncultured Lachnospiraceae bacterium; assembly: GCA_910579285.1. Taxonomy (GTDB): domain Bacteria; phylum Bacillota; class Clostridia; order Lachnospirales; family Lachnospiraceae; genus UBA3282. Next base: position 129,172 of record CAJTTT010000005.1, read on the forward strand.
CATAGTCCACTGCTTCTTTTCGATCCATATCAGGAACTGTCTCCACTCTTACTGTATCTTCCAGATTGCCGCATTCATGGAATATGTTTTCACTTCCAGAAAACTCACGCATACGAGTATTCGCAAAGGAAGTATGATAAAATACCGAATCCAGAATTGAACACTGCTGCATATATGCTGTATCAAAAGAGCTGTGCCTAAACATGCTGTTTGTTATTTTTGATGCCTTGATATTCGCATGATTAAAATTACAATTGTCAAATTCTGCCTGTGTCATTTTGCATTTAGAAAGAACAGTATTCTGAAAACTCATCTGCTCTCCTTTTGTCATACGGAACTCGCAATAACGGAGGTCTGATCCGTCAAATGATATCTCTGACAAATCTCCTTTAAACACATAATTGGATATTACGCAGTTTGACAGATCCAGCATTCTTTTTCCGCGTCCAGACTGGTTTTCCATGAGGTGATTGTGTAGCATCTTCTCTAGTTCATCCTTGCTGAGTACTCTCTTTTTTTCCATTTGCTCCTCCCCTGTTTCTACACTCTTGTTCTGTATCACCTCATTCTGATAATCTGCTATTTCCGCAGCTGAATCATCCCGTTCCCATAAAGCAAGCTCTCTGACTCGGCCATTTAATATCTCACAATTCTGTACATTGAGAATATCCTGTGTCAATTCTGCAATCTGTCCATACATTTTCATATCCAGATCAACCAGCTCCTGCAGCATATTTATCTTTTCACGCTGCAGATTTAGAATCGCCGCATCCTTCTCAAATATACCAAACTGTAGTTCACTCCGTTTCGATGTATTAATATAATCGTTTGCATGTTTCACAATATTATCCGAATATTCTCTTGCAAGAGTTTTGCCCTCATCCGACTGATTCATAATATTTTACCTCTTCTTTCTGGTCTTAAATTCCATAGAAAATTTAAACCGCCAGCCCTGTTTCTGTTCTCCTTCCACGGTTGTATAACTATATTCTTCAATTCCTTCTGGAATAAAATAGGCAGAATATGTACCCAGGCCCTCCTTTTTCTTAAGTCCGGCCACATATATCTTCTGTCCTCTCAAAAGTGCCGAAACCTGTTCACCCGTTAAAATTTTTCCTCTGATTTTACCAAGATACATGCCACATTTCCCAGTGCAATATGCTCCATATTGTCCTGCTTTGACCTCTGCCCCGCATTTTGGGCATATTCCAAGATACTCTGTACTTTCCCGCTGCTTTGCTGCTACATATCCGATTCTCTTCTCATCCGGGAAAGATTCTGACATAAGTTTTTTGATATTACTTGTAATATCCTCCAGCAGACTATCAAGAAAATCCTCTTTGCTGAGATCCCCAGCATTGACCTTCTTGAGATTCGCTTCAAACTGCTGTGTAAGCTCCGGCATCTTGAGTTCTTCCGGCACAATCTTTATGTACTCTTTTCCTAGCTCTGTTACGCTGTATTTTCCTTTCTCCCGAACCACAAACTGCCGTTGAGGATTCTGCAGCTTCTTGATAATATCTGCTCTTGTTGCGCTTGTACCAATACCATATTTCTCCATTACCTTAACGATCGTCTCATCGTTATACTTATTAGGCGGCTCTGTTCTTTTATCAAGTATGGATGTAGAAGCGACAGCAAGGCAGTCACCCTCCAAAAGATCCGGCAGAATCTGAAGTTCATCTTTCTTCCTGTCTGTCGCATTTTTAAATAGTTGTCTATACCCAAGGCGGCGGATCGTTGTACCAGCTGACTTAAACCGATTTCCATCGATATCTACTATAATTTTAACTGCATCATACTCATATGCCGGATAAAATATAGCAATCAGGGAAAGAACAACCGCATCAAATACTCTTTTTTCATCCTCCACTAAAGATGCATATGTCATTTCCATATCAGCATTGATCGTTGGTATCAATGCGTGATGATCAGTTACCTTCAGATCATTAAAATAGCTTTTATCAGACTGCAGATTCGCGAAGTCTATTCTGTCTATCGCTGTAGCAAATTCTCCAAAATGACAGCTTTTCAAATGTTCAGCAATCTCATCATAGACATCCATAGACAGATACTGGCTGTCCGTGCGTGGATAAGATAAGATTTTATGCTTTTCATACAGAGCCTGGGCAATTTCAAGTGTCTTATCTGGAGAAAAGCAGTATCTGCGTCCCATATACTGCTGCAGTCTGGCAAGATTATATAAGAGAGGCGCTTTCTCCTTTTTTCCATTTCTTTCGTATGCCAATACGGTACCAGCCCCGCTGCTTTTTCCTAATACCGCCTCCGCTGCATTCCTTTGGAAAAATTTCTGTCCTATCTCGTCTTCTCCGATCAAAATCCCTTTAAACCCTTTTGTATATGTAACTTCTACAGTCCAATAAGGCTCTGCTTTAAATTCCTGGATTGCTTTATCTCGCAGATATACGAGCTGCAACAGAGGCGTTTGACACCGTCCATAAGATAATGTCTGTCTGTATGCTCTTGTAAGTGTAAGAAGAGGGCTGTAATTAAACCCTAAAATATAATCTGCTTCCGCTCTGGCTTCTGCTTCCCGCAGCATTCCTTGAAACTCAGGGTGATCATTTTCTTTTAAGTTATCCATCGCCGCCTGTATTCCTGCTTTTGTCAGAGAACTTGCCCATAAAACTTTCTTGGGAAGACGGCATTCGGCCATGCGATAGATCCATTCTTGTATCAGATACCCTTCTCGACCAGCATCTCCGGCATTAATCAGCATATCAATGTCATCTCTATGGATTAGATCCCTTATCACCTTATACTGATATCTTGTCTGCGGCAGTATCTTTAGACTGTCTGATAATTCAAACGAAATGGGCAGATTCGCCAGACTCCATTTTTTATATTTTTCATCATGTTCCTGCGGCTGCTTGAGCCCGATCAGATGTCCAACTGCCCATGTCACCACATAGTGCTCCCCTTCCATGTATCCATTATGTTTTTCTCCAGCACCAACCACCCTTGCTATATCTTGCCCTGCGGCTGGTTTCTCTGCTACAATTAATATTTTCCCCATACCTAGCTCCTTTTCTGATACACAGGCATATACATCAAAGGCAGCCGGATATTTCACCAGCTGCCTCTGCAAATTCTATATAGCTACTGACCTTTTATTACCACTCCTTCATAAATAATTTTACATTGTATCCTCCAGCTACTCCTTGAAGTTTTACATTTATCTTTTCGTTCGGATTATTTTCCCAGTAACATATTGTAAAATAAGATGCGCGAAATATTACGTCAGGAAACCCCGTTCCTTTAAAAGAAGGATCCTGCGGGCCTTCAAAGATAAGCAACAGGGATTTATTAGGCGTAAAGGTATATGGGATTGCTCCGTCAAGTCCTGCCATCCATCCTCCGACCTGTGCAAGGCCGGAAATTACGTCCGTCAAGTCCTCTGTTTTTGATTCCCCTTCATCTTCAGTTCCTTGATCAAAATATACTTTATTATCTTCGCCTGTGCCCAGAATCAAGCGTCCGTCCACCCACGCAACTGTTCCAGCAGACAAATTCTCTGCAGTTGCGGCTGCAACGCTTATCTCTTCTGCCCCTTCTGAACTATTTGTTGTAAGTTTACCATCCGTCTTTTTATACAGCTTTGTTCCCGGAGCGTACCCATAAGCTGTTACATCAGATGAAACTGACTGGCTGGCTGCAATCCCTTCCAAAAGCGTGTCAAAGTTGACAGATACAGGATCAACAAAATCAGTCTTGGATGGCCGTGTATGAGTTACACTTATATATCTGTTTGTATCCAGTGATATACCGTCACCTGCAGTAAAGTATGTATTCATCGCCTCAAGCTGATCCGCTACCTCAAGTTTAACCTGGTCAATCTGATCCGCCAGCATATACAAGTCCTCAGAGTTAATGATCACTTTATCATCACCCCTGCGATACTCGATTGAACCATATGATTTTAAGCTGTTTCTTGTCGCACCGCTTGTGCCAGCCGCTGCAGCAATATTGTATGTTCCAATCACAAGAGCTAAAATTATAACAACAGATAGTATTTTTCTTTTCATATCTTTCCTCCCATATTTGCTTCTGCCTGGTTACCTGATATAGATTCTTCCTGCGCCGGCGGTCCGGCTTTTAATTCTTCGTCTGGTTTATCTTCTGTAGTATTTCCCGAAACCGTTTCCTTCGGTTCTGTAATATAATTTCCGCATTCGCAATATTTTTGAACCTGCGTCAAATCCCCGCTGTCTCCTTCATAGATAAAGACACACTCCTGGGTCTCTCCTGCAAACCCACAATAATCACATATAATCTGATGTGTTTTGTCTGATGTCGGATAAGCCGTTCTGACATGTTCACTTTCTTTCACAGTAAAGCCGCCGCAATAATCTGTACCATCCAGTGCACAGGACACGGTATGGTGTGATGCATCCACCATAGAATAGCTCATGTTGTGATACATTTCTTCTCTCCAGGCATAGCCGCATTTGCATATCTTTTCATGCCCCGGATATTCATTCCCTTCATATGTAATAATGCATTTCTTTATTGTAGCCGCTTCGTGCTTACTTATTATGTCATAAGAGACTCCACACCCGGCGCAGTGTCTTGTATGCGTATTTCTATTGATGTCGATATATTCCCACACATGCATATGGGAATATATCACAGGATCAAAAATCTTATCCGGCACAGACGAAAGCTTTTCCTGCAGTAAGGCAATATCTTCAGCATAGAGTTCTATAGAGCCAGAGTTGTCCCTATAAATGATGTTGCCACAGGATTTTATATTGAAATTTCTACTTTCTGAAGTTGCTTTTGCCGCCAGCGGAAGCCCAATAAAAACCAGCAAGGCAATAAGCACACCTATTTTCTTTCTCATTTTCCCACCTCCCTACTGTGTAATATACAAAGTGCCATTTGAGAAAGAGATTGTTGCATCAGAGTATCTCGTCCATGTATAATCCTCCGGGTCATTGGATGCCTGGGCACCAACATAAGTACCCATATACTTGGTATCACTGTTAGGCTGTTTTGTCATATTATCTCCATTTGCGTTTCTCGCATATCTGATGAACACGCTGTTTCCATCGTTTCCAGAATATTGTGACCATAAGTAATCCGAAGGATTCGCAGACGCTTTTGCTCCAGTGTATGTACCAATATATTTAGTTGCTGCAGTCGGTTTCTCCGTCATGCTTTCACCGTTATCTTTTTCTGAATATCTGATAAAAACACTTTTTCCCGCATTTCCGGCTTTTCCCTCCTGTCCCCGATCTCCCTGTGTCCCATCTTTCCCATTTTCTCCATCTTCTCCTTCTGTTTCCCTTATTTCTCTGGTCAGTTTTTCCTCCAGCTCCTTTAATCTGGAATCAACCTCCCTATCTGTATCTGACAACCCAGACTCTAAAAGCTTCTGAAATTCTTCAGAAGAAATTCCCATGAAATTGGCCAACTCCTCTAGTTCCTGATCAGTCATATCCTCAATCATGCCAAGCAGTTCTTCTGATGACAGCCCCTTACTGATATTTGCCCGGATCGATACTTTCATTTTTCGTTCTTCCAGTTCCCTGATCTGCTCCTGCAGGCTTTCAATCAGATAATAATAATCGCTTTCTTCCCAGAATATATTCTCTGCCACAGTCTCGATCTTGGAGAGTACTGTCTGCCATACGATCTCTGCCACTCCGGCAGAAAGTGCTGCAATGTCCAACTCCTCCTCTCCTGCAGATTCCTGTAAAGATGCCGATATCCGTTCCTGAATCGCTTTTGTATGATTGTCATTAACCACCGACACATCCGATTTGACTATCATCCGATAACTTTCTACCGCTTCGTCTGCAATTTTGGCACTTGCTTCCTCCTCTAAATTGGCGGCTCCCTGCAGATAGGTTGTAACCTCATCTGCAAGTACCTGTTCTGTGATATTACTGTAACTATATCCTTCCTCAGAAGCTCCTGGATCCTTTATCCTAACTACAGCTGCAATAGCTGACAGAATTAATAAAATTGCTATTGCAGCACATATCTGCAGTTTCGAAATTTTTATTTTTTTCATTGTATTACTCCCTTCTTTTAAAAACTGATATCCATTCCATCATAAGAATCATCATCCGCATATGAAGCTTCCAACGCTTCCCCCTGCTCACTGATCTCTTTATCTGTATGCATCGCCGCATATTCGTTCGGATCCTGGTCAAAGAAGGTTTCCTCTGAATCCCCGTTAATTAAAGCTTCCAGATATTCTTCCTTTTCCGCATCATCATAACCAAAGTCTAATTCTTCCTCATCTTCTTCCTGCACAAACTCATCTATGTCCATCGCGTCAATGACATCCATAGCTTCATCTCTTTTGCTCCGATAAATTTTCATGTAATAGTAAATGCCACCGCAGATTCCGGCCAAAATGAAGATGATCAGATTATTCCCAGATTTGGATCTTGATTTTTCTTTTGTCTGCAGTTCTTCCGGCTCATCCACTGCACTATTTTCTTCTGCCAGAATAGATAACAGGTTATCCTCTTTCTCATCATCCTGTTCAGATGAAGTGCCACTGTTGTCAGCCAGAACACGCAGATCACCAAGTGAAACCGTATCAAGCAGATACACGTTATTCGTGCCCTTTCCTTGATCGACTACAAGATAAAGTTCTTCCCCTTCTTTTGTTGAAAAAGTATAAAATACTTTCTCTCCATCTACTGTCCCGTCTGTTTTTGTTCTGGATGACACGCTTGCCGTGCCGGGATTCCCGATTTCCTCCTGATCCTCTTTTTCCTCCTTACGTCCAATTTCCAAATCAATATTGATCCGCTGATCTTCTTCCTCATCGTAAGAATCAGCCCCATAGCCTTCATAACTTTCTTCACCTGTAGTTTCCGGCTCATAACGCTGGGATGATATATTCCCCGCTGCATCTTTGACATAAATCGTGTGAGACGTACCGGCTGGTACTGTAAACTCATTTGACTCGGTAAACGCTGACGGCTCATCCGAATCAAGAGCATACTGTAAGTTTGCATTATCATCTACCGCATCCACGGATATAGTGATATACTCCTCTCCATCTGAAGCCTGTACAGAGTTCTTAAACAAACTTAAAAACATCAACCCGGCCACAATTAAATACAACTTATTTTTCATCCTCTTCTGCCTCTCCTTCTTTTTTTTCTGTTATGCTTCGAATAACAGGAGCTTTTGTATCGATATTGGCAACCTCCATTTCCTGCTCTGCGATATTTCCAGCTGCATCCCGTACCTGAATCGTCCATGTTCCGTTAGTATCCACATCTTTACTGCTATCTGCTGTCCATCCGCTGTCCATCCCTGATGCACTATTGATATAGCGGTATTCAATCGGCAGACTGTCTTCAGCCGACACATAGATTGTGTTTTTTTTGCACCATCCACGCTCGACCAGTATCCTTAAATTGATTACAGGTGCTTTGCTATCTACCACGATAAGCTCTTGATCAATCGTTGCAATATTCCCGGCTTTATCTCTGCAGTATGCTGTCCAAAGTCCGTTTTCTGTGATTTCAGCAGTAAATATTGGCTCATCTATCCAATCATCTTCCTTCACGTTCTCCCCTGCCGGAAGAAAAGCATAAGAAAGTTGACGAACTGGCGTCATATTATCTACTGCTGACACAGATACTGTCACCGGCACAGGCTGATCCACTTTACTTACCTCAAACTCTCCAATATGCAGTTCATTAATTTCGGGAGCTTTCAGATCAAGCCCGTTCAACTTTATCGGCACTTCCAGAACTTCCCCATTCTGTTTCATATAACTGAGCATTTTCTCTGTCGTACCCGCCTCCAGATAATTATAATCACTGGCTGTTCTTACTGTTGTGATTATCTCCTGCAGATTACCCGCCACAGTCTCTGATCTATCATTTGACTCCTCTGTATCAAGAAAATGCAGGCCGCTCAATCCAGTTATCACTTCCTGCTTTCCATCGTGATAAGTCACTTCTACAGGAATTTCTCCTGCATTCACATACTTTCCTGCTTCCGCACTGAATTCATCTGCGGATATACTGAATACCGGCGCAGGAAGGATATGTAAGTCCGCATGATAACTAAGATCTGGATTTCCTTCAAAACTGATCCTGCACCGAACTTTCTTTTCTTTGTCAGCCGTCTGCTCCAGCAATGATATCTTCCGCTGCAACTCATCTGTCCTCTCTGTAACCACCTCTGGAGGTGCATCTTCCCATTGTTCCATCTCTGTTTTAATTTCCCACTGATAGTTCAAGGCATTGGGATGGTATGCCTGGAAGACTGCAGAGCTGTTCTTTTCTGCATAAACATCCGAAGGCTCCAGAACAGAATCATCCAAAGGAGCCATGCTTTCCTCACTCTTATCCTTTGTTTCCATTTTTGCTTCTATTTCTGTTATTTTCTCTGTTGGCTCCTCATTTCTATCAGCATTATCAGCTCCTTCTTCACTCTTCACACTTATTATTTTCTCTTCCTCAGCAGCTTGTGCAACGGAAATCTCTGTCTCTTCCTTTAACTGGGGGAAAATCGGAACCAATCGAATTATGATGAATGTCAGAAAAACTGTAGCCATCACCAGCCTTCCAATCCACTTAACAACTATGTGATCCCCCAAAAAACCTCGAATATATCCATTGATAACGCCTGATACATACGCATAAAGTCCACCGACGCCAAAAGTTCCGATCAGGCCTTTTTTAAATTGCCCCATCTGGTTTCACATCTCCTTGTATAATGTATTTAGGTTGTTCAAGGGATACCTATAAACCCTCAGACCTGCTTCTTTACATCTCCTGTCTGATAGGAGATAATCGTTTTATTAGATTGAGAGGATGATCGTCACCTCCTTGAGCGGCTCTGCTCGTACTTGAAAGACTGATCCCTCTCTCTAATAAGCTTTCCGCGTATGAGTTGGATGTTGGTTGCCTTATGGCTTCTCTCCGTATTTAGCACAAGGTAGTGGCGCTTATTAGATGAGTGGTCTCCCAATCTAAAATTTTTCTTTTGAGGTGGCTCTATGTTTTTTGTTGGCATTGATATCGGTAAAAATAACCATGTCGCTTCCATGATGGATGATTCTGGAAAGGTGGTATTTAAGGCTTTTTCCTTTCCTAATACCTCGGACGGCGGACATGCCCTCTTTTCCAAACTCGCTTCTTATTCTTCCAGCACCGACGACTTTGAAATCGGTATGGAAGCTACCGGGCACTACTGGCTCTCTGTCTACTCGTTTCTTTTTGAAAAGAAGTTCCTTCTCCATGTCATCAATCCGATCCAGACTGACGGCTGGCGCAGGGGGACAGAGATTCGCAAGCGCAAAAATGATATCATTGATTCCGTCCTGATCGCCGACCTGATTCGTTATGGCCAGTTCGTGGAAACCCGGCTTGCAGATGAGGATTTATTCTCCCTGCGTACCCTGACCCGTTTCCGCACCTATCTGGTGGAATCCATCAGTGACTTGAAGCGTAAGGTTGTCTGTGTACTGGATCAGGTTTTCCCTGAATACCAGTCCATTTTTTCCGACATCTTTGGCAAGACCTCAAAAGAGATCCTTCTCCAGTTTTCTTCGCCCATTGATTTTGAGTCGGTTTCATCGCAGACCCTTGCAGAACTGCTGGCAAAACTCAGCCGTAAGCAGGTCGGCTCTGCAAAAGCTGCGCAGTTAAAGGC
>CAJTTT010000006.1:0-74902 GCA_910579285.1 uncultured Lachnospiraceae bacterium
AGACATCCGGGGGATGTCTGCTTTGCGCGGACCGAAGTGGAACGGAGACCGCGAATGAGAAATGCGCAGCATTTCGAATCTGCTTAGGCAAAGAGTCAGAAAGCGCAAGAGTAAAATTAAGGAGGAAACAATGAGCAGAGAACTTGCGAAAACCTATGATCCAAAAGGCATCGAGGACAGATTATACCAGAAATGGCTGGACAAGAAGTATTTTCACGCCGAGGTGGACAGGACGAAAACTCCTTTCACCATCGTGATTCCGCCGCCAAACATCACCGGGCAGCTCCACATGGGACATGCCCTTGACAATACCATGCAGGATATCCTGATCCGCTATAAGAGGATGCAGGGCTATAATGCGCTCTGGCAGCCGGGGACGGACCACGCCTCCATCGCCACAGAGGTGAAGATCATCGAGAAGCTGAAGGAGGAGGGGATCGACAAGAACGATCTCGGCAGGGAAGGCTTTCTGGAACGCGCATGGGACTGGAAGAAAGAGTATGGCGGCCGTATTGTCTCCCAGCTTAAGAAACTCGGCTCTTCCTGCGACTGGGACAGGGAGCGTTTCACGATGGATGAAGGCTGCAATCAGGCGGTGACGGAAGTCTTCTGCAAGATGCATGAGAAAGGCTGGATCTACAAAGGAAGCCGCATCATCAACTGGTGCCCTGTATGCAACACTTCCATTTCTGATGCGGAGGTGGAGTATGAGGAGCAGAACGGACATTTCTGGCATATCAAGTATCCCCTGGTTGACCAGGATGGTCAGCCCAGTAAGACGGAGTTTCTTGAGTTTGCGACGACCCGCCCGGAGACGATGCTCGGCGATACCGCTGTGGCGGTGAACCCCAACGATGAGAGATATGCTTATTTAAAGGGAAGACAGGTCTGGCTGCCCATTGTAAACAAGGCCATTCCCGTGGTGGAAGACGAGTATGTGGATATGGAGTTTGGAACGGGTGTTGTGAAGATTACGCCCGCCCATGACCCCAACGATTTCGAGGTGGGCAAACGCCACAACCTGCCGGAAGTCAACATTATGAACGATGATGCCACCATCAATGCAAACGGCGGCAAATATGAGGGACTTGACCGATACGAGGCGAGAAAGCGGATCGTGGAGGAACTGGAGAAAGAGGGGATTCTTGTGCGGATCGAGGACTACTCCCACAACGTAGGCACCCATGACCGCTGTAAGACGACCATCGAGCCGATGATCAAGAAGCAGTGGTTCGTGAAGATGGACGAGCTGATCAAACCTGCCGTGGAGGCAGTGAAGAAAGGCGAGATCAGGCTCATCCCGGAGCGCATGGACAAGATCTATTACAACTGGACAGATAACATCCGTGACTGGTGCATCAGCCGCCAGCTCTGGTGGGGGCACAGGATTCCGGCTTACTACTGCGACAAGTGCGGGGAGATTGTGGTGGCGAAGGAAGCGCCCGGCGTGTGTCCGAAGTGCGGGGAAACCCATTTCACCCAGGATCCCGATACGCTGGACACCTGGTTTTCCTCGGCTCTGTGGCCTTTTTCCACGCTTGGGTGGCCGGAAAAGACGGAGGATCTGGATTACTTCTATCCCACGGATGTGCTGGTGACAGGGTATGACATTATTTTCTTCTGGGTCATCCGCATGATCTTCTCCGGCTATGAGCAGATGGGGGAGAAGCCTTTTAAGACGGTGCTCTTCCACGGCCTTGTGCGGGATTCCCAGGGGCGGAAGATGAGCAAGTCCCTTGGCAACGGGATCGATCCGCTGGAGATCATTGACCAGTACGGCGCGGATGCCCTGAGACTGACGCTGATTACGGGAAATGCGCCCGGCAACGATATGCGTTTCTACTATGAGAGAGTGGAGGCGAGCCGCAACTTTGCAAACAAGGTCTGGAACGCATCCCGCTTCATTATGATGAACATGGATCAGGAGGAGGAGAAGACCGGGAAACGCGGCTGGGAGACTTCCTATGAAGAGATCCGGGAAAGCCTGTACCCGGTGGACAAGTGGATTATCTCGAAACTGAATACGCTTGTGAAAGATGTGACGGACAATATGGACAGCTTCGAGCTGGGCATTGCGGTGCAGAAGGTTTATGACTTTATCTGGGATGAGTACTGCGACTGGTATATCGAGATGGTGAAGCCCCGCCTTTACAGCACGGAGACTGGCGAGGAGGAAGGAAAGCGGGCGGCGCTCTGGACGCTGCAAAACGTGCTCACCTCCGCCCTCAAGCTCCTGCATCCGTATATGCCTTTTATCACGGAGGAGATTTTCTGCACGCTGCAGACAAAGGAGGAATCCATCATGGTTTCCGAGTGGCCCGTCTTCCGGGAGGACAGGCAGTATGACAGCGAGGAGACCACGATCGAGCTGATGAAGGAGGCGGTGCGCGGCATCCGCAACGTGAGAACGGAGATGAATGTGGCGCCTGGCAGAAAGGCGGCTGTGTATGTGGTCAGTGAAAAGGAAGAGATTCGTCTGATCTTTGAGGAGGGCAGGCAGTTCTTCACCTCGCTTGCGGCAGCATCGGAGCTGACCGTCCAGGCTGACAAGAGCGGCATCGACGACAGCGCGGTGTCCGTGGTGATCCCGAACGCGGCGGTTTATATTCCTTTCGAGGAACTGGTGGATATCGCCCAGGAGATCGAACGGCTGAAAAAGGAACAGAAGCGGCTGGAAGGAGAGCTTGCCAGAGTGCAGGGGATGCTCGGCAACGAGAAATTCATGTCCAAAGCGCCGAAACAGAAAGTGGACGAGGAGCGCGCAAAGCTTGAAAAATATGCGCAGATGAAGGCGCAGGTGGAGGAGCGGCTTTCGCAGCTTATGTAACCGCGGCTTTGCGAAAGGCGTGGGCTGAACCAGTTAAAATTTTAATAAAATAACCACTGGAAAAGTAAGCGGAATTGGTGTAAGGTATATGTAAGAAGAGTAGTTTGGGAATATTTGACGTGCGGTTCATGGAAAAAAGGGGAAGGAGGTGAGTCGCGTGGCCGAAGTGAATCTGTCATCGGAACAGCTTAATAAACTGAAAGCAGCTATGGCCAGGGCAAAGGGACTGGATCCCCAGGCTGTCCAGCAGGCACCCGCACAGCAGCAGGCGCCGGCAGGAAAGCCAGCAGCATCGGCAGAGGAAACGCAGACCCGGCCGGAGACTGCTGCGGAAACAGCGGTGGCAGTGGAGACGAGACAGCCTCCTGTGGAGTCAAATCTTGCGGAAGGCACTTATCTGCGGATAGAAGAGGACGAGATGGCGGCGTGGCTCTATCTTGCACCTCCTGCAGAAGGACAGACTTACGCGAAGCGTGATTTAGAAAATTATTTGGAATTAAACGGCGTGATTAAGGGTTTTCACAGCTCCAATCTCTCAGCGATGGTTAAGAAAAAGGTATATGACAGAGAGATCCTTGTGGCCAAAGGGGCGGATATCAAGCCCGGCAGAGATGGTTACTTTGAATATCTGTTTGCGCCCGAAGAGCATTGCGGGCCCAAGGTGAATGCGGACGGCACGGTAGATTATTCCAGTATGAGCGCCCTGCAGAATGTGCGGAAGGGCGATAAGGTAGCGATTTATCACTATGCGGAACAGGGTGTGGACGGCTATACAGTTCTGGGCGGAGAGATGAAGGCATCCCCCGTGAGAGACCTGCCGCCCATGAGAGGAAAGGGCATTACCCGTGAGAACGGTGTTTACTATGCACAGAGCGACGGAAAGATTGAGGTGAAGGATGGCAAGATCGACATCCAGAATGTGCATGAGATCATGGGTGATGTGGATGCCATCATCGGCAAGGTAGAGTTTTTCGGGGATATCATTATCAACGGCAACGTGGAGGGCGGCATCGTCATCCGCGCCGGAAGAAATATAGAGATTCACGGCACCACAGGCGCAGCTTCCCTGTTTGCCGGCGGTGATGTGATGCTTACGCGCGGGATTCAGGGCGGCGGAAAGATTTCGGCCAGAGGAAATGTCTTTGCGGAGTTTATCGAGAACACCACGGTGGAGGCGGGCGGACTGGTTCAGGCGAACGTGATTCTGAATGCCAAGGTGATGTCCAGGGATAAAGTGATTGCCATAGGCAAGAGAGGCGCGATTATCGGCGGCTATACACATGCGCTTAAGTGTATAGAGGCGGTTACGGCCGGGAATGATGTGGAATTAAAGACGGTTCTGCACTGCGGCTATGAGCCGGAATCCTTTGACAGGCTTCTGGAGGCGAGACGCAGGGAGGCGGAGATCAGGGAGAAGCTTTCCAAACTGGTAGATACGATGACGGAGGCGCTGCGTGAGAAGCGTATGCGGGGTGCGAATACCTCCAAGAATACGGAGGCCAGTCTCCTGGAGTGGAACCATCTGAAGGACGAATATTTTGTAGAGCTGGATAAGGTAGGACATGAGCGGGAAGAGCTGGAGACGACTATGGAGGCCGGCAGGGATTCCTACATTAAGCTGGACGGCAATATCTACCGCAATGTGGTGATCGGCGTCAACGCCGAACAGATGACGCTTGACCGCAACACCTGCTATATGAGGTATGCTGCCGAGAAGGGTGTGATCGAGGGAACGGTGATCATACACAACTGATTCTGACAGGCAGGCCGCGGAGACAAACATGGAACAATCCTTTGACACTTATGGGGCGGCGGTGGAGTATATCAACGCCACCCCTAAATTTACGACAAAAAACAGCAGGGAGGATACCGCGCGTTTCTGGGAACGCCTCGGATATCCGGCGAAGAACAGCAGGATCTTACACATAGCAGGCACAAACGGAAAAGGCTCCGTTTGTGCTTATTTGTCGTCTGTCCTGCGAAAGGCGGGCATTTCCTGCGGTATGTTCACGTCCCCCCATCTGGTGGACATGAGGGAGCGGTTTGTGATCAACGGGACGATGGTGTCCGAGGCAGATTTCCTGTACGCCTTTGGCGTGGTGATGGAGGGTGTGAAAGGGCTGCCGGCTGCCAGTCATCCCACTTTTTTCGAGCTTCTGTTCTTTATGGCAATGGTCCTCTTTGAAAAATACGGCGTGGAATATGCGGTTTTGGAGACGGGACTTGGCGGCCGGCTGGACGCCACGAACGTGGTGGAGGAAAAGAAGCTGTGCATCATAACGTCCATCGGTTACGACCACATGGAGTATCTGGGAGAGACGCTGCCTGAGATTGCCAGGGAGAAGGCCGGAATCATGCGTCCGGGCGTGTCTGTGGTATACCCGGACAGGCAGGAGGACGTGACCCGTGTCATGGAAATGTGCGCGGAGCAAATCGGGGCCAAAACGCTGCCGATAGGGAAAGATGCGATAAAAGAAATAAAGATTAGGTATAAAACGATTGATTTTTCTCTTCATTTACACTATTATGATTATATTGGTTTTACTGTGTCCACTTCTGCACTTTATCAGGTGGAGAACGCGGCTCTTGCCGCGAATGCCCTGGCGCTTCTGGAGGACGATCGGATAACGGTTTCCGCGTTACAGGACGGGATCAGGGAGATGGTCTGGGAGGGCAGAATGGAAGAAATCCTGCCGTCCGTATATCTGGACGGCGCCCACAATGTGGACGGCATCCGGGCATTTCTGGAGACGGTAAAACAGCGTTCCTGTCCCGGCAGACGGTTTCTTCTCTACTCCACGGTGCAGGACAAGCAGTACGCCCGGGCGGCGGCGCTGCTTGCGCAGGCGGGTCTTTTCGATGAGATATGCCTTGTGCCCATGCAGGGAGAACGGGCGCTTCCGCTTGCACAGCTTACGGATTCTTTCAGACAATATACAGGATTTGACATAAAGGCATACGAGACGCTTGATCTGGCGTTTGCGCAGCTGCTTACACACAGACATGACGGGGATGAGGTGTATATTGTCGGTTCATTATATTTGGCGGGCGAGGTAAAAGCCCTTTTAAGGAGAGTTGACAATGATTAATTTTGAAGAGGAGCTGAAAAAGTTCCACCCCAGTCTGGAAGTGGAGGACGCGGAGGAGGCGATCTACAATCAGGATCTGACGGATATGGCGGATCTGATGGTGAAGATCGTGAAGGAATCGAAGAAAGCAGTAGAATAGGGGATTGGCATAGATGAACTGTTATCAGTGTGGCTGTACGCTGTCTGAACATGATTTTTGCACGAACTGCGGTGCCGATGTAGCCCTTTACAAGAGGATCATATATATCTCCAACCGTTTTTATAATGACGGGCTGGAACGGGCCGGCGTCAGAGATCTGACGGGTGCGATTACGAGTTTGCGGCAGAGCCTTAAATTTGACAAGAATAATGTGGAAGCCAGAAATCTTCTCGGTTTGGTCTACTTTGAAACCGGCGAGGTGGTGGCGGCCTTAAGCGAGTGGGTTATCAGTAAGAATCTGCGTCCGAAGAAGAATATTGCGGACGATTATATCAACATGATCCAGACGAACCAGAACCGTCTGGATACCATCAATCAGACGATCAAAAAGTACAACCAGGCGCTCACTTACTGTAACCAGGACAGCCTCGATCTGGCGGTGATCCAGTTAAAGAAGGTACTGTCCTTAAATCCGAAATTTATCCGTGCGCACCAGCTTCTTGCGCTTTTGTATATCAACAGCGAGGAGTGGGAGCGGGCGAAGAAAGAGCTGGGCAAATGTCTGGAGATTGACACGAACAATACGGCTACGCTTCGATATCTGAAGGAAGTGGACGAGATGCTTCTCCCCGAGGAGGGTGTTAAGAGCTCCCAGAGGAAAAAGAAGTCGGAGGAGATTGTCAAGTACCAGAGCGGCAATGAGACGATCATCCAGCCTGTGAATATGAAGGAGGGCAGGGGTGTCACTTCCCTGCTGAATCTGGGGATTGGTCTGGCCATCGGTATCGCCATCGCTTTTTTCCTGATTCTGCCGGCCAGAATACAGACGGCCAAGGCAGGCATAGACGAGGAACTGCGCAAGGTCAGCGAGCAGTCCGATGCGAAGACGGCGACCATTGATGAACTCCAGCAGCAGCTCGGGGAGCTGCAGACGCAGAACGAGACGCTGCAGCAGGATCTGACGGCGTACATGGGGAAGGACGGGACGCTTAAGTCTGTGGAAAGCCTGATGAAAGCGGCCGGCGCATACCTGACCAATGCCGAGGACGTCACGGTGGTGGCGGATTATCTGGCACAGATCGAGGAGGAGCAGGCGCAGGAGGGTGAACAGGAGAAATCGGAGGCTTTTGAAAGCCTTTACAATACCCTGCTGGCGTTGGTAGGACCGCAGATTGCGGAGTCCTATGACGAGGACGGCCATGCGGCGTTCTGGGCAGGAAATTATGCGGACGCCATTCCCAACCTGGAGAAGGCATTCCAGTATGACGCAACCAACGGACAGGCGCTCTTTGACCTGGCCAACTCTTACTACCGTATGGGAGAAAAACAGAAGGCAAAGGAAATATACCGTCAGGTTATCGAGTTGTTTCCCAACACGGAGAAAGCCGACAAATCTGAAGGATTTCTGGCGGAGATAGAGAGCGCGGGAGAGTAAGCCGCAGCATCCGCCGCACACAGAAGAAAACAGAAAGAAAGATACGAAAGAGAACGTGATGGAAACATCATGTTCTTTTTTTGCGCGTATAAGCAGAGTCAGAAGACGTCAAAGCCGGGCAGCATGCTTGCATGCATGACAGGCTAAGACGGCTTATGACGAGCAACGCGAGTGAGAAATGCGGAGCATTTCGAGCCTGCTTATACGCGCAAAAGCGGAGGCAGAGACAGAAGACGTCAAAGCCGGGCAGCATGCTTGCATGCATGACAGGCTAAGACGGCTTATGACGAGCAACGCGAGTGAGAAATGCGGAGCATTTCGAGCCGGATATGTGAAAAGGAGGGTTTACATAATATGGATGAAGACTACAAAGTAATCGACAACTATCTAATGATAAGAATGCCGGTTGAGATTGATCACCATCAATCGGTTGACATAAGTAAGAGGGCGGACAGGTATATTGTCTCGAAACAGGTGGGGAATGTGGTCTTTGATTTTGAGAGGACAACCTTCATGGACAGCTCGGGGGTGGGGATCATCCTGGGACGCTACCGCAAGATATCCTGTTTCGGCGGGAAGGTGTATGCGGTGAATGTTGGCAGCAGGATCAGGCGTCTGCTTCTTTTGTCAGGGCTCGAAAATATTGTGGAGATCAAGGAGTGGAGAGGGGAACAGAGTGATGATTGAAATCAGGGAAAAGAAAGATTACAGGATGGTGACCAATGAGATGCGTCTGGAATTTGCGGCGGTATCGGACAATGAAGCCTTTGCGAGGATGGCGGTGTCAGCGTTTATCGCTCCCTTAAATCCCACGCTTGAGGAGCTTTCCGATGTGAAGACGGCGGTGTCGGAGGCGGTGACCAACGCGATCATACACGGCTACGGAAACAGAGGGCGTGTGACGGACAGGGTGCAGATGAACTGTGAGCTGCGGGGCAGCATTTTGGAGGTGGAAGTCGTTGACCGGGGCGTGGGCATGGAGGATGTGAACCGCGCGATGGAACCGCTCTTTACGACCCGGCCGGAGTGGGAGCGTTCCGGGATGGGGTTTGCCTTTATGGAGGCTTTCATGGATGAGCTGGAGGTCTTTTCCGAGCCGGAACTGGGAACCACCGTGCGCATGTATAAAAAGATCGGACTTGGCGGCTGGATCGTCAGTGAGGAGTAGCGCATGGAAGAAACTGCCGTATTAATCGAACGATCACAGGCAGGAGATAAAGCGGCGAGAGAGGTACTGATAGAAGAAAATCTGGGGCTTGTGCGGCACATAGTCAAGCGCTTCACGGGCAGGGGGTACGATGTGGAAGATCTGTTCCAGATCGGATGCATCGGTCTGATTAAAGCGATCGACAAGTTTGACCTGAACTTCGGGGTGCGCTTTTCCACCTACGCGGTGCCTATGATACAGGGCGAGATCAAACGGTTTTTGAGGGATGACGGCATGGTGAAGGTGAGCCGCACATTAAAGGAAAACGGATGGAAAATCAAACAGGCGGCGGAACGGCTGTCCCAGATATACGGCCGCGATGCGACCCTGCAGGAGCTGTCTGCGGAGACGGAGCTGGAAATAGAGGATATTGTGATGGCTCTGGACGCCAATGTGGAGGTGGAGTCCATTTACAAGTCTGTTTACCAGTCCGACGGCAATGAGATTTATCTGGTGGATCAGGTGGTGGGAGAAGGCGCGGGGTGCACTGCAGGACTGAACCGGGCAAGCGAGGACTTGGAGAAGGAAAAAATTTTGAACCATATGCTGCTGGAACAGCTCATGGGAATGCTTTCGGATACGGAGAGGCAGCTCATACAAATGCGGTATTTTCAGGATAAGACGCAGGTGGAGGTGGCCAGGAGCCTTGGCATCAGCCAAGTACAGGTCAGCCGGATGGAGAAAAGGATTCTGCTGCGGCTGCGCAGAGAGGTCGGGTGAGAAGCCGGCTGCCCGGAGATTCGTTTCCTGTCAGCAAAACAGGGCGTCTTTGCTTGAAAACAGCGCAGGGATGTGATACAGTGAATGAAACGGAATGTGTCAGCAAAACAGGAAGATGAGGATAATGAGATGGAACAGTACAAGCAGGAATTTATCGGCTTTATGATAGAGAGCCGAGTGTTGCAGTTTGGAGATTTTACCTTGAAGAGCGGCAGGAAATCTCCGTTCTTTATGAATGCGGGCGCCTATGTGACAGGCGCGCAGCTAAAGAAACTGGGAGAATACTATGCGAAGGCGATTCACGACAGGTACGGGCTGGATTTTGACGTGCTGTTCGGACCCGCCTATAAGGGCATTCCCCTTACCGTGGCCACAACAATGGCGATCAGTGAACTTTACGGGAAGGAGATCCGTTACTGTTCCAACAGGAAAGAAGTGAAGGATCACGGCGACACAGGGATTCTGCTCGGCTCCAAGCTGAAGGACGGCGACAGGGTAGTTATCATAGAGGATGTGACCACGTCCGGGAAGTCCATTGAGGAGACGTTCCCCATCATTAAGGCCCAGGCGGATGTTTCGATCCAGGGGCTGATGGTATCCTTAAACCGCATGGAAAAGGGACTTTCCAGCGATAAGAGCGCGCTGGACGAGATCCGGGAGAAATATGGATTTGAGACAGGCGCGATTGTCACCATGCAGGAAGTGGTGGAGTGCCTTTACAATAAGCCCGTTGACGGTGAGATTTATATTGACGATGACATAAAAGGCCGGATTGACGCTTACTATGAAACCTACGGAGCGAAGTAAAGCCCCGGAACGGAGCGGGCGCAGAGCGCAGCGCGGAAATGGAGGAAAATATGGAAGAAAGAACCTATAAGATCATGGGTGGATCGGGGGCCTTAAATCTCGCATTTGGCGTAGTAATTATGGTGGTAGGCATAGCCGGGGGCGTGCTCTTGGTCATCAGCGGCGCGAAGCTTCTGGCAGGAAGAAACAAGATCCTGTTTTAAAGAAAAAGGAGGGCGTTTTCGGCGAGGACGAGGATGCCCTCTTTTGCGCGAATAAGCAGAGTCGGAAAGCGGCGGAGCAGGGCGGCATGCTTGCATGCAGGCCAGGCAAAGCCGAATTACGACGAGCAACGCGAACGAGGGATGCGAAGCATCACGAGTCTGCGTATTCGCGCAAAAGCAGACAGAGTCGGAAAGCGGAAGGATGGACGCAGAGTGAAAAAGGATTTCATGTTTACCAATAAAGAGCATACGCTCAGGGGAATTATGGCCACGATTCTCGGCGTGATCTCCCTGACATCACTGGTTTACATAATTGTTGAAAGCTATACAAAGGCGGGCGAGATTCCCCTGCAATATGGGGCAGTGGCGTTTCTGACCATGATTTTTGCCTTTGTGGGCATCGTGCTGGGAGTGTTGTCCAAATCTGAGCGTGATAAGTTTTATTTTTTCAGCTATCTGGGCATCGTATTAAATGTACTGGTGCTGGCGGCGCTCAGTGTGATTTTGTATGCGGGAGCGTACGCTTGAAAAAAGGAGGCCGGAGGGAATTATGAGACAGGAAGAGTTAATTGCAGAGCGCTATGGGCTTGCTCTTGCGCGGATCAAAGAAATACCGAATGAGTCAATCTGTGGGGAGACTTACCGGGATTATTTTATACAGATGGCAGAGTTTGTGCTTCTGATGGATCGGATCTACGGGTTCGTGGAGACCGGGGCGCTCAGACAGATGGGAATGGAGCAGCTGAAAGAGCACAACCGGCTGCTCTATGCGGATATTCTGCCTGCACATTACGGGGAGAGCTATGCGAACCCTGACTATGCAGTGGATCGACTGGGAGAGTCAATGGGAAGGTGTCTGTCCTTCTTGTACACGGAACTGCGTGCCATGATTCCGGCGGCCTATGAGCTGTGCCGCGCTTCCATGACGGTGCGGGCGGAGCTTCTGCTGGAGGTTTATCAGCTTTTCGTCTGTGCGGCGGAGGAACACAAGGAGCCGGACGGGGAGGCGCTGCGGGAAATTCTCTACTGGTATGTGAGCGATTACTACGAGGCGGAGTTTGAGGAAAAGAGTCTGGCGCTTCTGGATGCGGACCGGGATTTTGCCAGACAGATTATTATGGAGAGCGATCTGTCTGACCTGCGCTATCTCTACTGGTTTGGCGAGTATGTCACGGAGAACGAGTTGAAAACGGCGGCGCATCTGAATGAGATGCCCGCGGAAAAGATCAAGATGATGGCAGATACTTACACCGAGGGATACCGTATCGGCTTTGAGGTGACCAATAAGGATATCTCTATCAAAGAAACCGTGTCCATCCGCTATTTTCTGGGCTTTGAGCGGGTTATAAAGCAGGCAGTCCTAAATTTTGACCGAATTGGTCTACAAACGTCTTTCTGCCGGGCGGGCGCCAACATCTTTCAGGGCAGGAGTGTGAACAAAAACGGCTACTGCGGCGCAAATCCCAACAAGCAGTACGACTACGACCACAAGGAGGATATGGCGCTTTTCCTGGATGGGGCGCTGGCAGAGAGAAAGACGGAGGCGGTGCGGAACGTATTTGAGCGGCATAAGGAGCTGGCGGCTCTTTACGGCGGACCGGCGGTGGTGGAAAGCTTTGGCGAGACGCCCTTTGTGCCGGAGAGCAAGGCGGCGGTATGCCGTCTGAGCGAAAAACAGCAGAAGCTGTCGGTATCCAACGCGGGAAAGATTGCCGATATCCAGAATGAGTATATCAAGGGGGAGGAGCGCAGTTTTACGATTATCGCATTTCCTGTGCCGGAGATCGGGGAGCGGTATGCAGAAATCTTTGATGACGTGGTGCGCATCAACACGCTGGATTACATGCTTTACCGGGATATGCAGCAGAAAATCATAGATGTGCTCGACAAGGGATCGACCGTGCTGGTTAAGGGAAAGAACGGGAACGAGACGGACCTGAAAGTGCAGCTGCACAGACTGGAGCAGCCGGAAACCCAGACCAATTTTGAAAACTGTGTGGCGGACGTCAACATCCCGGTGGGGGAGGTGTTTACTTCGCCGCGGCTGGCGGGTACGGAGGGACTTCTGCATGTGCCCCGGGTGTTTTTGCACGAGCTGGAGTACCGGGATCTGCGGCTTCACTTTCAGGACGGTTTTGTGGTGGACTATGGCTGCGGCAATTTCCCTGAGAAGGAGGAGAACCGCAAATATATCAGGGACAATGTGTTCCATCACCACGAGCGGCTGCCGCTGGGAGAGTTTGCCATCGGCACGAACACCACGGCGTTTGCCGCTGCCAGAAAATACGGCATTGAGGACAAACTGCCGATTCTGATTGCGGAAAAGACCGGGCCGCACTTTGCGCTGGGGGATACCTGCTATTCCCATGAGGAGACAGTGAAAAGCTATAACCCGGATGGGAAAGAGATTGTGGCAAAGGATAATGAAGTGTCAGTTTTGCGTGACACGGATGTCAGCAAGGCGTATTTCCAGTGCCACACGGACATCACGATCCCCTACGACGAGCTGGGGGAGCTTTCTGTGTTGACTGAGGCAGGAGAGAAGCATGTGATTATCCAGGACGGTCAATTTGTGCTGCCGGGCTGTGAGGAACTGAACCGGGCGCTGGCGGAAGTGATAAAATAGGTTGCGCAATTTGGGAAAATCTAGTACACTGTACAGTAAGAAACTTTGTTTTTACACAAGATATTGTGGTCAAGGAGGTAATTGCGGATGGCACAGGTAGGCATCGTGATGGGCAGCGATTCGGATATGCCCGTTATGGCGAAAGCGGCGGATATTCTGGAGGAGCTTGGCATCTCCTATGAGATGACGATTATTTCCGCCCACAGGGAGCCGGATGTGTTCTTTGAATATGCGAAGGGCGCGGAGGCGAAGGGATTTAAGGTGATCATTGCAGGTGCGGGAAAGGCGGCTCATCTGCCGGGCATGTGCGCGGCGATTTTTCCTATGCCGGTGATCGGTGTGCCCATGAAGACATCCGATCTGGGCGGTGTGGATTCCCTCTATTCTATCGTACAGATGCCCTCAGGAATCCCGGTGGCCACAGTGGCCATAAACGGCGGACAGAATGCGGGGATTCTGGCGGCGAAGATTCTGGCGGTCTCGGACGGGGCGCTTCTGGAGCGGCTGAAACAGTATTCTGAGAGCCTGAAGGAGAGTGTGCAGGAGAAGGACGCGAAGCTGAAAGAGGTTGGGTATAAAACGTATCTGAAGGCATAAGGGCAGGAGTAAGACTGAAAAACATGGAGGGAAAAATGGACTATAAGACAGCGGGCGTGGATATCGAGGCGGGTTACCGTTCGGTGGAGCTGATGAAGCAGTATGTGAAGGGGACGATGAGGCCGGAGGTGCTGGGCGGGATCGGCGGATTTTCCGGCGCCTTTTCCCTGGAGAAGATCAAAGACATGGAGAAGCCGGTGCTGTTGTCGGGCACAGACGGCGTGGGCACAAAGATACAGCTCGCTTATCTGCTGGATCGGCATGATACTGTGGGAATCGACTGTGTGGCGATGTGTGTCAACGACGTGGTGTGTGCGGGGGCGGAACCGTTGTTTTTCCTGGACTACATAGCATGCGGGAAAAATTATCCCGAGAAGATTGCAGCCATCGTGAAGGGCGTGGCTGAGGGGTGCAGGCAGGCAGGCGCGGCGCTGGTTGGCGGCGAGACGGCGGAACACCCGGGACTGATGCCGGAGGAGGAATATGATCTGGCCGGTTTCGCGGTGGGCGTGGCTGAGGAGAAGGATCTGATCACCGGCGCGGACATCAAACCGGGGGACGTGCTGGTTGGCATTGGTTCTTCAGGCGTGCACAGCAACGGCTTTTCTCTCGTCAGGAAGGTGTTCGATGTGAAAAAGGAGACCCTTTCCGTGTACTATGAGGAACTGGGCGCAACGCTTGGCGAGACATTGCTCACACCTACCAAAATTTATGTGAAGGCGCTTCAGGAAGTCAGGAAGGCGGGCGTTACCGTCAAAGGCTGCAGCCACATTACGGGCGGCGGTTTTTACGAGAATATTCCCAGAATGCTGCCGGAGGGCGCCGGGGCCAGGGTGGAGAAGGGCAGCTTTGAGATTCCGCCCATTTTTGCCCTGATGCAAAAGACCGGGAATCTGGAAGAAAAGATGATGTACAATACCTACAACATGGGACTCGGCATGGTGCTGGCGGTGGATCCCGCGGACGTGGATCAGACCATTGCTGCGCTCAGGAATGCCGGGGAGAAGGCATGGGCTGTGGGAGAGGTTATATCAGGCGGCCACGAGGTGGTAATTTCTTAATGGACGCGGTCTGAACTGTCATTCAGAAGGGGATGGGGAGTTAGATCGGAGGAGCAGAATGCTTAGAGTAGTGGTATGTGTGTCGGGAGGCGGCACAAACTTGCAGGCGATTATTGACGGCATTGCGCAGGGAGCCGTCTTTCACACGGAGATTGTCCGTGTGGTGAGCAACAATCCCGGAGCCCGAGCCCTTGAGAGAGCAAAGACGGCGGGAATTGAAGGCGTGTGTGTGTCACCGAAAGATTACGGGGACAGGCAGCAGTTTGAGGCGGCTCTGGTCCGCTGTGTGGAGGAGGCGGAACCTGATCTGATTGTGCTGGCTGGCTTTATGGTGAAAGCGCCCGTGGAGCTGATCAGAAAGTACGAAAATCGGATTATTAACGTGCATCCTGCCCTGATACCGGCCTTCTGCGGTACGGGATATTACGGTCTGCGGGTGCATGAGGCTGTGCTTGCGCGCGGGGTGAAGATCACGGGCGCGACAGTGCATTTTGTGGACGAGGGGATGGATACCGGCCCCATCATCATGCAGAAAGCGGTGAAGGTGCATGAGGACGATACGCCGGAGACTTTGCAGAGACGGGTGATGGAGGAGGCCGAGTGGGTGCTTCTGCCCTGGTGCATCAATCTCATCGCGGCGGGCCAGGTGAAGGTGGAAAACGGCCGGGTGACGGTGACAGAGTGAACAAACGCGAAAAGTTTCGCGTGAGAGAATGCCGCAAAGCTGCATTCTCCGCATTTATATGAAGGGAATGGTGTAAAACAATGAAGGTTTTGATTGTGGGCAGCGGCGGCAGGGAACACGCGATTGCGGCGGCTGTGGCAAAGAGTCCGGGGGTGGATAAAATCTACTGCGCGCCCGGCAACGCGGGGATTGGGCAGATTGCGGAGTGCGTGCCCATCGGTGCAATGGAATTTGATAAACTTGTGGCTTTTGCCAGAGACAATGCGGTTGACCTGACGATCGTGGGCATGGACGATCCGCTCGTTGGCGGTCTTGTGGACGAGATGGAAGCGGCGGAGCTCCGGGTGTTCGGGCCTCGGAAAAATGCGGCGATCCTGGAGGGAAGCAAAGCGTTCTCCAAGGATTTGATGAAAAAATACAACATTCCCACGGCGGCTTACGAGAACTTTGATGATCCGCAGAAAGCGCTGGCCTATCTGGAGAGCGCGAAGATGCCGGTGGTTTTGAAGGCGGACGGCCTTGCGCTCGGTAAGGGCGTGCTGATCTGCGAGACGCTGGAAGAGGCAAAAGAAGGCGTGCGGACCATTATGGAGGATAAAAAATTCGGGACGGCGGGTAACCGCATGGTGGTCGAAGAGTTTATGACGGGGCGGGAAGTGTCTGTCCTTGCTTTTGTGGACGGCAGTACGATAAAGATCATGTCTTCCGCACAGGACCACAAGCGGGCGCTGGACGGAGACCAGGGGCTCAATACCGGCGGTATGGGCACATTCTCGCCAAGCCCGTTCTATACGGAAGAGGTGGATGCGTTCTGCCATAAGCACATCTATCAGGCAACGGTGGATGCTATGGCGGCGGAGGGCAGACCTTTTAAAGGCGTGATTTTCTTCGGCTTGATGCTGACGGAGGACGGGCCGAAGGTGCTGGAGTATAATGCCCGTTTCGGTGATCCTGAGGCCCAGGTAGTGCTGCCCCGGATGAAAAATGATATGATTGAGGTGGTGGAGGCGTGCATTGACGGCAGGCTGGATCAGGTGGAACTGTCCTTTGAGGACAATGCGGCGGTCTGCGTGATTCTGGCTTCGGAAGGCTACCCGGTATCTTATGAGAAGGGATTTGTGATTGAAGGTCTGGAAAACTTTGCAGATAAGGACGGGTATTACTGTTTCCACGCAGGCACGCGCCTGGATCAGGGCAGGATTGTCACAAACGGCGGCCGGGTGCTCGGTGTCACGGCGAAGGGTGCAACTTTGAAGGAAGCGAGGGCGAACGCCTATGCGGCCACGGAATGGGTGCACTTCGACCATCAGTATATGAGACATGATATCGGCCGGGCGATTGATGAAGCATAAATGCAGCAGTGTGAATATTGAGGGAGAATTCAAAGAGGAGTGAGACAATGAGCAGGGAAGAAAGAATAGAGATGCTCAAGAAGGAGTTTGGCGCAGTAAACACATATAACAGGCCCACTTACTGTAATGAGTGCGGCGGGGTTATGGTCTTTAAGGGGCTTGGGGAGTATCATTGCGAAAATTGCGGTTTTATTGATTTTGACGACTACGGAAAGGTGCGCGAATATGTAGAGAAACATACGGGCGCCAACGCGGCGGAGGCGGCAAAGGCTACCGGAGTGTCTCAGAAGGCCATCAGAGACATGCTCAAGGAAGGAAAACTGGAGATTGCACAAAATTCGGCGCTCTTTCTGCGGTGTGAAATCTGCGGCGGAGCGATTCGGTCCGGGAGATTCTGCCCCAAATGTGAGTCGGCATATCACAAAGACCTGGAGGAGATGGCGAGAAAATCCAGACACCGCGATGATACGTTCGGCTACAGCACCGAGCGGCGCAAGGGTGAGGACGGCTCCAAACGTTTCACGAGAGAACAGTAAAAACCTGACAGAGGAGAGGGGCGGATAAAGGCTCTGGGGAGACCTTTGTCCGTCTGGAAATTTGGGTAGAAGCGTAACGAATTTCCCCACGGACTCGGCAGAAAACGCTTCGGAATGGATGGAGAGAATGAAAATACAAAAGAGCGAACGGATAAGAAGGGGACGTGTGTGGAGAGCGGCAGCTGTTTTGGGAACGGCGGTTCTTCTTGCGTGGTGTAATCCGATGGTGAGTCTGGCAGAGGCCACCGGCACTGTATTGCCCAACTCAGTCAATATCAGGAAACAGCCCAATCAGGAGAGCGAGGTGATCGGCAGTTCCACTGTCGGTAAGGAGATCAGCATCCGGGGTAAGGTGGACGTTTCCGGGATCACCTGGTATCAGGTGTATGTGGATTCGAACACGATGGGCTATGTCCGTGCCGATATGATAGAGAAGAAGGGGGATGGGGACATTCCCACGGTCTCTGCAGGGGCAGAAAGCCAGGACACGCAGACGCTGGAGAGCGGGGGTGACGCGGCGGCGCCGGAAGATTCCGGCTCAGGCGGCGGCGCTCAGGTGGCGGCGCAGGAGTCAGTGGATCTCCAGTATGCCAGCACCAAAGTGCAGGCGAAGGTACGTCCCGACCCGTCTACTTCGAACAACCCGGTGGATTCCCTTGCGCCCGGCACGCAGGTGGTGGTGAGCGGAAAATCCGAGGGCAGTGACAGCAAGACCTGGTACTTTGTCACCTTTACAGGGTCAAACGGCTCGGAGAAAACAGGCTATATCCGCTCGGATCTTTTGGAGATGGGAGATATGCTTCCTGTGGAGGAAGAGCCCGTGGAAGAACCTGTGGAGGAGCCGGAAGAGCCGGCTGCTGCACCGAGAAACGATTATGAGTTAAAGATTGAGACCAGTTCTGAAGGGGAAGAAGTGTGGTATATTTATGATAACGTGACGGGACAGAAGCAGAAGCTTGTGCCTCTTCTGGAATCTTCCTATTCTCAGACGCTGGACGATAAGGACGACACCAAATCCATAGTCAAGCAGCGGATTGTGATTGTTGTA
The DNA here is from genome assembly GCA_910579285.1 of uncultured Lachnospiraceae bacterium. Lineage (GTDB taxonomy): Bacteria > Bacillota > Clostridia > Lachnospirales > Lachnospiraceae > UBA3282. The sequence continues at coordinate 18,333 of CAJTTT010000006.1, forward strand.
CTTGCTGTGCTTCTGGCCATTCTCGCGATTGTGACGGTAATCATGGGCTTTAAACTGCGTGACGCCTACTATGAGGATTACGAGGACGACGAGGAGGAAGAGGAGGAGGAACGTCCGGCCGCAAAGCGGGCGGCGGAGAGAGAGCGTGAGCCGGCGCGCAGAGCTGCTGCGGAGGAAACGCGCAGACCCCGCAGGAGAGATGACGCGAAAGACGTGTCGGACAGGCAGGAGCGCAGAAGGCGGGAGCGGGAAGTGACTTACCGCGAGGAGCCGGACGTGGAGGAAGCGGTCAGACCGGCAAGGGCGCGCAAGGCCAAGAATTTCCTTCTGGATGACGATGAGTTTGAGTTTGAATTTTTAAATATGGACGATAAGGATCTGAAATAACTATGTTTATCGAGATAGATTTTAACAGCGATCAGGCGATTTATATGCAGCTTAGGGATCAGATCATTATGGGAATAGCCGCCTCCCGGTTTCAGGAGGGAGATATGCTCCCTTCCGTCAGACAGCTTGCGGATACCATAGGCATCAATATGCATACGGTCAACAAAGCTTACACGGTCTTAAAGCAGGAAGGCTATGTGAAGGTGGACCGCAGACGGGGTGTGATGGTGGCTGTGGATATTGACAGGATGCGGGCCATCGAGGAGATCCGGGAGGATCTGTTAGTTACGCTGGCAAAGGCAAGCTGTAAGAATATTTCCAGAGAAGAAGTGCATGCTCTTATAGATGAGATTTATGAGGAATATGGGAAAGGAATGAGAAATTAGATGCAGCCACAATTTACGGATAAGGCGAAGACGGCCCTGATCTTAGCGGAGAGGGCTGCCCGGAGCCTACGGCAGAGTTATGTGGGAAGCGAGCATATCCTGTTAGGACTTTTACGCGAGAACACAGGCGTTGCGGCGGCCGTGCTTTTGAACAACGGTGTGGACGTGGTGCGGCTGAAGGAGATGATAAAGGATCTGATCGTGCCGGAGACTTCCGTGCTGATCGCTGAGCGGGACGGATATTCCCCGCGCGCGCAGGCGATTCTGGAGGAGTCGCACAGACAGGCGGAGCGGTTTCGCAGCGACAAGACAGGGACGGAGCACATTCTTCTGGCGCTTTTGAAGGAAGGGGAGAATGTAGCGGTCAGGCTGCTGAGCACGATGGGAATTTCGGTGCAGAAACTCTATGTGGATGTGCTGGTGGCTATGGGTGAGGACGGCGCACTATACAAGGAGGATTTGGGCAGAAAGCAGAACAAGAAAAAGGGAAATACCTCCACACTGGACCATTACAGCAGGGATCTGACAGCCCTTGCAAGAGAGGGGAAGCTTGACCCGGTAATCGGCAGGGAGGAGGAGATCACCAGAGTAGTGCAGATTTTAAGCCGCCGCACGAAGAACAATCCCTGTCTGGTGGGAGAGCCGGGCGTGGGCAAGACGGCTGTTGTGGAAGGGCTTGCGACCAGAATCGTGACGGGCGAGGTTCCGTTTACGGTGCAGAATAAGAGACTGCTGACCTTAGATCTGTCGGGCATGGTGGCGGGCAGTAAGTACCGCGGCGAGTTCGAGGAGCGGATCAAAAAGGTCATTAAGGAAGTGATCGAGGACGGCAATATCATCCTGTTTCTGGATGAGATGCACACCATCATCGGCGCGGGCGGCGCGGAAGGGGCGATTGACGCCTCCAATATTTTAAAGCCTTCCCTTGCAAGGGGAGAAATCCAGATGATCGGCGCGACTACGATCGCTGAGTACCGCAAGTATGTGGAGAAGGACGCGGCGCTTGAGAGACGTTTCCACCCGGTGACGGTGGAGGAGCCAAGCATTGAGGAGACAGAAAATATTCTGCGGGGGATCGCCCACAAGTATGAGGAACATCACCGGGTGATAATCACGCCCGAGGCGATCAGCGCGGCGGTCGCTCTGTCAGCCCGTTACATCAATGACAGGAATCTGCCGGATAAGGCCATCGACCTGATAGACGAAGCATCGGCCGCGGTGCGCCTGCATGTGACAAAGCAGCCGGATAAGCTGCAGGAGCTGTCGGAGGAGATAGACAGAATCGATCTGCAGATAGAGCGGTCGATCCGCATGGAGGCATTCACCCAGGCGGCGGAGCTGAAAAAGAAGCAGGAGAGCTGCATTAAGAAATATGAGCGCATGGTGAAGCGGCTGGAACAGGAAGACTTAAGCAGCGCCTATGTGGTGGGAGAGAACGAGATCGCGGAAGTGGTGGCGCTCTGGACAAAAATTCCCGTGAAGAAACTGGCGGAGAAGGAGAGCGAGCGTCTGCTGAAACTGGAATCCATCCTTCACAGGCGCGTGATCGGCCAGGAAGAGGCGGTTGTAGCGGTGGCGAAAGCCATGCGCCGCGGCAGAGTCGGCCTGCAGGATCCCAATCGTCCCATCGGTTCGTTCCTGTTTCTGGGGCCTACCGGCGTAGGAAAGACCGAGCTTTCCAAGGCGCTGGCGGAGGCCATGTTCGGCTCGGAAAATGCGTTGATCCGTGTGGATATGTCAGAGTACATGGAAGGCCATTCGGTGTCCAAAATGATCGGGTCGCCGCCGGGATATGTGGGGTTTGAGGAGGGCGGACAGCTCTCTGAGAAGATCCGCAGGAACCCGTATTCCGTAGTGCTCTTCGATGAGATAGAGAAGGCGCACCCGGATGTCTTTAACGTGCTTTTACAGGTGCTGGACGACGGGCACATCACGGACTCCAAGGGAAGGAAAGTAAGCTTTAAAAACACCATCCTGATTATGACATCAAATGCCGGGGCGCAGCGCATCATTGACCCGAAAAATCTGGGATTTGGCGCGGCGGAGACGGAGAAGCAGAGTTACGATAAGATGAAAGGCAATGTTATGGAGGAGGTAAAGCGCCTCTTTAAGCCGGAGTTTATCAACAGGATAGACGAGATCATGGTATTCCATCCTTTGAATAAGGAAGATATGAAGGAGATTGTAACCCTTCTTTCTAAGAACCTTTCCAGACGCTGTAAGGAGCAGATGGCCATCGAGCTTGGCGTTTCCTCTTCTGTGAAGGAGTACCTGATTGAGAAACATATGGATGTCAAAATGGGAGCAAGACCTATGAAGCGGGCGATCCAGTCGGAGATCGAGGATGCCTTGGCGGAAGAAATTCTGGCCGGAAAGGTGAAGAGCGGCGACAGGGTGTCTGTGGGGCTGAAAAATAAAAAAATAACCTTTACGGTAAAACCAAAATAATAGAAGGACTTAGGAGGAAAATGCGATGGCTGTAGTAGAAGAGTTATTGCGGGCAGAGAGTGACAGGGCGCTCAGCTTTGGGAACCACAAGCTGGCGGCAAAGGCAAAGCTGGAGGATTATGAGCACGGCGGTAATCTCTATAAGGTGAAGACCTTTAAGGAGCTGACGAAGCTTGAGAAAAACGGTATGTTTGCCTATGAGTCGGAGCCGGGAACGAGCGTGAACTGTTTCGAGGAGACAGAGAACGGCCTTACCTTTACGGTGGAGGGAGATGAGGACGCGCAGATCACGGTAGGACTTGAGGAGGACACGGTTTACAAAGTGTATGTGAATGGTGCGATCGTAGGAGAGATGAAGACGAATCTGAGCGGGAAACTGAGCATCAGCGTGGAGCTTGCAAGTGTCGGCGCGGTGGAGGTTAAGATTGTAAAGTAAACGGTTAACGCGATACTGGGGTTTTTCAACTGACATGTATGTCATGCTCAGTTGGAGAACCCCACTTTTTCGTAGGTGAAACAGGGAGGAAGAGGAATGGCAAAGGGAAGGGCGACGGTTTTTTTCTGTCAGAGCTGCGGATACGAATCATCCAAATGGCTGGGACAGTGTCCTGGCTGTAAGGAGTGGAATACTATGGTGGAAGAGCCGGCCGCCGGGAAGGGAAACGGCGGGGGAAGCGTGTCCGGGAAAAGAGCCGCAGAGCCGGTGAGTCTGAAACAGGTGGATCTGAGCGAGGGAGAGCGCATGACCACTCATATCGCAGAGCTGGACAGGGTGCTCGGCGGCGGAATTGTGCCCGGGTCGCTCACGCTGGTTGGAGGTGATCCCGGCATCGGCAAGTCCACCCTGCTTCTTCAGGTGTGCAGGCATATGGCATCGGACGGCCATAAGATACTCTATATATCGGGGGAGGAGTCACTGCAGCAGATTAAGATGCGTGCCAATCGGATCGGGTCTTTCTCGGACCAGCTTCTCCTTCTGTGCGAAACGAACCTGGAAACCGTGGAGCAGACCATCCGAAAACAACTGCCGGCGCTGGCAGTTATAGATTCCATCCAGACAATGTACCGGGAGGAAATCTCTTCTGCGCCGGGAAGCGTCTCACAGGTCAGGGAGTCCACAAATGTGCTCATGCAGCTTGCCAAGGGGCTTGGCATTTCCATTATGATCGTGGGACATGTGACCAAGGAGGGAACGGTGGCCGGACCGAGGGTTTTGGAGCATATGGTGGATACTGTGCTCTACTTTGAGGGAGACAGACATGCCTCCTACCGAATTTTGCGGGGAGTCAAGAACCGCTTCGGCTCCACCAACGAGATCGGTGTTTTTGAGATGAAGGAGGAGGGGCTTGCAGAAGTGGAGAATGCCTCCGAGTTTATGTTAAACGGCAAGCCCGAGGGAGCCAGCGGTTCCGTGGTATCCTGCTCGATGGAGGGAACCCGGCCCATTCTGCTGGAAATTCAGGCCCTTGTCTGCCACAGTAATTTCGGTATCCCGAGAAGGCAGGCCACAGGCATGGATTTAAACCGGCTGAATCTTCTGATGGCGGTTTTGGAAAAACGGTTGAATCTGCAAATGTCTGACTGCGATGCCTATGTGAATCTGGCGGGCGGTATACGGATCGCAGAGCCGGCCATTGACCTGGGTGTCGCGATGGCGGCGGCTTCCAGTTTTAAGAACCGGCCCATAGACGATAGAACCATCGTTTTCGGGGAGATCGGACTGAGCGGGGAGGTGCGGGGTGTCTCGCAGGCTTCCCAGCGTGCGGCGGAGGCAGCGAAGCTGGGATTTACCACATGCATTCTTCCGGCGGTCAATGTGGGACAGGTCAAAGTGAAGGAAGGCATTCAGATCATCGGCGTCAAGACCGTGCGGGATGCCATCGACTTGATTTAATGCCGGTTATGTGGTAAAATATCCGGGGTTATTCTTGTTTTTATGTAATGGAATTGCGACAGCGTAAATCATTGGAGGAGGATGCAGGGCATTCTCTGACTCGAGTGCGCAGGCACTCGATTTTTTTCAATGAGAAACTAAGGTCTGACAAAGGAGTCAGTATGGATAAAAGGAAGCGCAGCTTTCGGGGAAGCATACCTCTTCTGCTTGTGGAAATCTGCATTCTGCTTATCGCGATCGGCGTGATGTATGTGGTGGTCACGATGACCAGCGAGGTAAATCATAAGGCTATTGACGAGGAAAAGATACACATGAACGAGGAGATCGTCAAAAAACCGACAGCCGATGTGAAGCAGGCAGAGAAGGAGGAGGAAAAGGAAAAAGGATACCGCAACATTGCACTCTTCGGTGTGGACGCCAGGGACGGCGAGCTGGGGAGAGGCACCAGAAGCGACACCATAATGATTGCCAGTATTAACCAGGACACCCAGGAGATTAAGCTGATTTCCGTGTTCCGGGACACTTATCTGAATCTGAGCAACGATTCCTACAACAAATGCAATACGGCCTATGCGCAGGGCGGGCCGGAACAGGCGATCAACATGCTGAATATGAATCTGGACCTGGATATCACGGACTATGTGACGATCGGTTTTTCGGGACTGATTGATGCGGTGGACGCGCTGGGCGGCGTGGAGATAGAGATTACGGACTCGGAGATTTCCCATCTGAACAATTATCAGCTCTGCATGGCTGAGGAACTCGGCGTGGATTATATCCCGGTTGAACAAAGCGGCAGACAGCTTTTAAACGGGATGCAGGCTACAGCCTACTGCCGGATCCGCTATACAAGAGGAGACGACTTCAGAAGGGCGGAAAGGCAGAGAGAAGTGCTCCGGGCTATGATGGACAAGGCAGGAAATGCATCGATCAGCACATTGACTGATCTGGTTAATGCTGTTCTGCCGCAGGTGGAGACCTCTCTGGATGTGGATGAGATTTTGAGTGTCCTCGGAAGTGTGGCAGGGTACCGCATGTCGGTCAGCGATGGGTTTCCCTTTGAGGGAGGCAGGGCCGGCGCCAATGTGGGAAGCAAGGGAAGCTGCGTGATACCGATGGATCTGGAGGAAAATGTGAGACAGCTTCATCAGATGCTTTACCCGGAGAAGAGCTATCTGCCCTCCTCGCAGGTAACACAGATCGATGAAGAAATTAAGAAACAGACGGGAGAATATATACAATAAAAAGGCAGCAGTTCAAAATTGGACTGCTGTCTGTGTGCGGAGGGGTGTACGGCTGCTATGAAAAAACTGATGATTTACCTGAAATCCTATAAAAAGGAGACGGTATTCGCGCCGCTCTTTAAGATGCTGGAAGCCACTTTTGAGCTGTTTGTGCCTCTTGTGATGGCGGCCATCATTGACCGGGGCATCGGGCAGGCGGATACGGGATATGTGCTGAAAATGGGCGGGATTCTGGTCGCCCTCGGACTGATAGGGCTGTTGTGTTCCATCACGGCACAGTATTTTGCGGCCAAGGCAGCGGTGGGCTTTTCCACCGGGTTAAAGCATGCCCTTTTTGATCATATCCAGAGTCTGTCTTTTACGGAAATTGACACACTGGGTACTTCGACGCTGATTACCCGCATGACTTCCGATGTGAATCAGGTGCAGAACGGCGTCAACATGGTGCTGCGGCTGTTTCTGCGTTCGCCGTTTATCGTGTTCGGCGCGATGATTATGGCTTTTACTATTGATGGGAAGGCGGCCATGATTTTTGTGGTGACGATTCCCCTTCTCGCGGTGGTCGTATTTGGAATTATGGCTTTAACCATGCCCATGTACAAAAAGGTGCAGGCCGGGCTGGATGCGGTGCTCTCCACTACGAGGGAAAACCTGACGGGCGCGCGCGTGATCCGCGCCTTCCACAAGGAGGAAGAGGAGACCGAGCGGTTTGAGGAGAAAAACGGATTTCTCACGCATCTGCAGCTCGTCGTCGGACGAATCTCGGCATTGACCAATCCAGTCACATACATTATCATCAATGCGGCTACCATACTTCTGCTCTATACGGGCGCGGTGCGCGTGGACAACGGCAGCATTACCCAGGGCGAGGTGGTGGCTCTTGTCAACTACATGTCGCAGATTCTCGTGGAGCTGATAAAACTGGCAAACCTGATTATTACGATTACCAAGGCGCTGGCCTGCGCCAATCGAATTGAGGCGGTTTTCGAGGTGGAGTCCTCCATGCGGTGGCAGGAGGAGGCTGACTGCGCGGACAGAGAGAGTGGCCTGGCAGCAGGAGGCGGCAAGGCCTCCGGCACGGACGCGCGGAAGGTAAATCAGAACGGGCAAATGGCGCAGCAGGATCTGGCCGTGGAATTCGAACATGTACATCTGACGTACGGCGGGGCTGGCGCGGAATCCCTGAGCGATATCCATATACAGGTGCCAAAGGGCCAGACAGTCGGCATCATAGGCGGTACAGGTTCGGGTAAATCTTCCCTGGTGAACATGATTCCCCGGTTTTATGACGCGACCGCTGGTACCGTGCGTGTGGACGGCCGGGATGTGAAATCTTATGGTATGGAAGAGTTGAGAGAAAGAATAGGCATTGTTTTACAGAAGGCAGTGCTTTTTAGAGGAACGATCCGGGAAAATCTGCTGTGGGGAAAGGGAGACGCCACGGATGAAGAGCTGTGGGAGGCGCTGCGGCTTGCGCAGGCCAAAGAGTTTGTGGAGACGAAAGAGGGCCGGCTGGACGCTCCCGTGGCACAGGAAGGCCGGAATCTTTCCGGCGGCCAGAGACAGCGGCTTACCATAGCGAGGGCGCTGGTGGCGAAGCCGGAAATTCTGATACTGGATGACAGTGCATCGGCGCTGGACTACGCCACAGACGCGGCGCTGCGCAGGGCGCTGAAAGAGCTGCCCGGGGAGACAACGGTGTTTATCGTGTCGCAGAGGGCTTCCTCCATCCAGCATGCAGATCAGATCATTGTACTGGAGGACGGCGAGATGGCGGGAATCGGCACCCATGAAGAACTGCTGGCAGACTGCGAGGTCTACCAGGAGATTTACTATTCGCAGTTTGAGAAACAGTCTGCCGAAGACAATTTATGAATGGCACGGCAGACAGAGCGACGGACTTGAATATCCAATACGGCGTTGAGAGCTTAATCACAAAGCGGGCGTTGTGTTCGAGTTTGCGAAGCAAATCTCGCAATCGAGCCAGCTCGATTTGATATAGGAGGGTAAGATGGGACAGAAAGAGACGTTCGGCAGGGTTTTGCGGTATATTAAGAAATACTGGCTGTATCTGGCAGCATCCATCGTGATGGCGAGCGTGACAGTGGCGCTGACCTTATATTTTCCGATTTTGACTGGTAGAGTCATTGATTTGGTTATCGGTGCGGGACAGGTAGACTTTGGGAGCGTGTTCGCCATTTTGAGGCAGATGGCGGTGATCGCCATCGCCACCGGGGCAGCCCAGTGGATTATGAATGTGTGCAACAATAAAATGACATATCGGATTGTGCAGGACATCCGAAACGATGCGTTTCGCAGGATAGAGATTCTGCCTTTGAAATACATTGACGCGCATTCTTACGGCGAGGTGGTGAGCCGGGTGATCGCAGATGTGGATCAGTTTGCGGACGGTCTGCTGATGGGATTCACGCAGTTTTTTACCGGGATTATTACCATTTTGGGGACGCTTGGATTTATGCTCAGTGTCAATGTGGCTGTCACGGGTGTCGTTGTACTGGTGACACCATTGTCGTTTTTTGTCGCCGGATTTATCGCGAAGAAGACGTTCACCATGTTCCATTTACAGTCGGAGACAAGAGGCGAGCAGACGGCTCTGATTGAAGAGATGGTGGGAAACCAGAAGGTGGTGCAGGCTTTTTCCCATGAGGATGAGGCGCTGGAGGAGTTTGATGAGATCAACGGCAGACTGCAGGACTGCTCCCTGCGGGCCATCTTTTTTTCCTCCCTTACGAATCCATCTACGCGGTTTGTCAACAACCTGGTGTATGCGGGCGTAGCGGTTGTGGGAGCGGTCTATGCCGTTCACGGGGGGATCAGCGTGGGACAGCTGTCCTGTTTCCTCTCCTATGCGAACCAGTATACGAAGCCTTTCAATGAGATTTCAGGCGTGGTGACGGAGCTGCAGAATGCGCTGGCCTGTGCGGCGCGGATATTTGCCCTGATTGAGGAGGAATCCCAGACGCCGGAGCCGGAAGGTGCAGTGACGTTGAAAGACGTGGAGGGGCGCGTGGAGCTCTCCCATGTGGATTTTTCCTATGTGCCGGATAAAAAGCTGATTACGGATCTGAACCTGGCGGTGAAGCCGGGCCAGAGAGTGGCTATTGTAGGTCCTACGGGCTGTGGAAAAACGACGGTGATCAATCTTCTGATGCGGTTTTATGACGTGGACAAAGGGAAAATCTGTGTGGACGGCGCAGATATCCGGGAAGTGACGAGAAGGAGCCTGCGTGAAAACTACGGGATGGTATTGCAGGAAACCTGGCTGAAATCCGGGACGATCCGGGATAATATCGTGATGGGCAGGCCGGACGCCACGGAGGAAGAAGTAATTGCTGCCGCGAAAGCGTCCCATGCCCACAGTTTTATCAAGAGGCTTTCCAGGGGGTATGATACGGTGATCGGGGAGGATGGCGGAAGCCTTTCCCAGGGACAGAAGCAGCTCCTGTGCATTACCAGAGTAATGCTCTGCCTGCCTCCGATGCTGATTCTGGACGAGGCGACCTCCTCCATAGATACGCGCACGGAAATTCGGATTCAGAAAGCGTTTGCCACCATGATGCAGGGCAGAACGAGCTTTATCGTGGCCCACAGGCTTTCAACCATCCGTGAAGCGGATGTGATTCTGGTTATGAAAGACGGAAATATCATAGAGCAGGGAAATCACGAGACGCTGCTTAGAAAGAAGGGCTTTTACGCCGGACTTTATGAAAGTCAGTTCGCCTTGTAGTAAGAGGCGTCCTTATTGTAGTCCATAGATTCGGAACGGATGTCCTTGATCTGGCCGTCTTCCCAGTCAAAAACAAGATACTGGTAGACAACGGCGTGATGCTCCAGATACGCCTCATCGGTCAGAAACGGGAGAAGCGCGTCCTTTTCGATTCCGTTATCCTCGCAGAAGCTGTCGATCTCCACGGCCGCGCCGTCCACAAAGAAGGAGGGCAGGATCGTGGTCAGGGAGGCGTCGAAGGGAATATCCTCCGCGGCAAGGAACTGATAGTCGCCGCCGTTCACGGAAGAGAGAATGTCGTAATCCTTGTAGGCAGCTAAAAAGGTGTCTGCGCCGTCTCCGATTTTTACACCGCGGATGGTCTGAGCCGTCTCCGCATCCAGATCGTAGTCGGTGGCGGACAGAAGCGGTTTCTCCTCGCCGCAGGCGCACAGCGCAAGCGAGAGGGAAAACGTCAGGATAAGGAGAAGCGCGGTCTTTTTCATAGGAATCCTCTTTCTGGAGCGGCAGGCTCCTGTGTTTCAAAATAGTGCAGCGCGGGCGTGCTGATTAATCGGGCAGGGATGCCCGCCGCGCCGCCCGCAGACTGTGTCAACAGTAGTTTCTTTGTGCGGGCGTGCGCATAAAAGAAACCCGTGAGCGGCAACTCACGGGCCATAATAACAGGGGCAGTAGGAATCGAACCCACATCGATGGTTTTGGAGACCACTGTTCTACCTTTGAACTATGCCCCTTCAATGTTTGGCAGATCGAAGAAAACCGCCGAAGATTATTATAGCATAGGTGCGGGGAGAGCGCAAGCCACATTTTACAAATATATAGAGATTTCGTAACAGTTCAGCCTTCGGCTTCCCTGTCACGCCTGATGCACACAAAATGCTCCAAAGTCGCATTTTGGCGTTTGCACAACTCGCAAAATCGCATACAGAGCGATTTTACTCGCGGAATCATGCAAGGCTGAACTGTTACGAGATTTCACATATCACATAAACCATAAAATAAGTACAAGGGAAAGGATGAAAAGAGAATGTTAGAACAGGCAGGAGTTATGTTTGACAACATGGAAGCGATGATGTACCGCTTGAAAAAGAAAGCTTACAAGGAACGGATGGAACAGTTTCGTGAAAAAAACGAGGCGATTCTCTCTGAGATGACTGGTTTTGTGGAGCAGGCGGAAGAACAGGAGCGGGACAAGGCGGCGGCGCAGGCGGCGAAAGCTCTTGCGAATGCGGTGGAGGCGCGTTTCGCCAAACGGGGTAAAATCAGCGGAAGGAGTCAGATGGACATTAATCTGTTTATGATTTACTTCGTCTTTCCAGCGATCCTTTTGACGCAGAGCGAATATGCCGGCCGGCTTGCCGATGCGATCCGGGACGAATGGCGGGCACATTTTAAGAACAGTGCACAGCTTAGCTATACAACGTATGAGGAGATCAGCGGCACTTTTCAGGAGAAATTTCTTGGATTGTTTTAGGGAGTTTTGGAGATATGTCAGAGGCGGCGCAGGCAGCGCCGCCTCATGGCCTCACAGTTCTTCCAGAATCAGAAAGTCCCAACAGGAGAGGGAGAGACGCGTCCCTTCTTTTATGACGGCAGCATCACCGATTAGAGAATGCGGCCTTTGTCCCGAGAGAAGCAGGCGGGCGTCTGCGCCGTGGTAGACGGTTTCCTGTGTCTCCTCAGAATAATTGAAGTAGTAAGTGACTTCTTTTTGCAGGCCGTTTCTGCCCCGTTTGACAATCAGGGGAAAGACGGCTTCTTCTCTGGGCGCTCCAGCTTTTTCGCAGAGAAAGCCGAGGAGTTTTTTCAGCACATCTTTGTCAGTATAACATCCCAGATAGGCGGCATAGCCTTGACCAAACTGGTTACCTGTGAGTGCGGTGCAGTCACCCCAGTGGGGGTGATCATAATATGCCAGTGTCTCAGCGGTTTCGGGGAGCAGGAGTTCCATCCAGCTGTGGACCGTGTATTTCTGTTTCGGCGAGGCTGAGGAATTGACCGCATGAGTTTCTTCATCTGCCGCAGATGTGGAAACGGTTTCCAGATCCGCTTTCAAACCGACATTCACAGCGTCTGTAAACTGGTCGTAGGTCATGCCGAAGACATCGGTCAGGCCGTGGGGCAGATCATCGTGATATATTTTCAACATCCTGTCGGCCACCGCTGTTTTGAAGGTGGAGAGCAGAACGCCTCCTGCCTGCACATAGTCTCTGAGTGCGCCCGTAAGCCGGTCGGAAACGCTGTAGAGCGAGGGTGTAATCAGCAGTTTGTATTGACTAAATAAGTCGATATCTCTCTCGGCTGAGAGAATGTCACATTCCACGTTCATATCATAGAGCGCATCGAAAATCCAGCGGAAAACATCGTTGTAGGCCGGGCCGTTCTGGATGGGAAACCATTGCAGGGCGTCCAGGGAGACATTGTCCAGAAGGATGCCCACGGAATGATGTTTTTCAAGATTGACCAGATGAGTACCGAACTCGGCAAAGTCCGCGCCGATGCGGCAGCACTCCCGGTAGGTTGCGTTTTCCTTCAGATTGTGGCTTAAGACACCCTTCCAGTAGGATTCAATGGCATTGTGGATGGAATGCCAGTGCCAGTATTCTACACAATTTGCGCCGTTTGCCAGGTGGCTGAAAGCCTGCAGGCGCAGCTGTCCCGGATAGGAAAGCCAGCCGTGATTGCCCTGTGCTTCGGTTTCCAGAACGAGATAATTGTCCTTTTTTAAGGAGCGGGCAATGGCGCCGCCAAAGGCAATTTCCCTGCCTGTCAGATCCTGTGCCGAGGGGTGGTAGATGTCGCATCCGGCTATGGTGAGCGGACGTGCGGCTTCCCACTGGTCCACCTCCGGCTGAAGGCCGAAGGAGAAGCCGCGCCAGTCGTAGTCGAAATTCTGTGTGATAAACTGATCCGGGCGGGCGTAGGAGGCAACAATCTCTGCCTGTACGGCAAGAAAATCAGACACCAGTTTTCTCTGGAATTTCCGATATTCCTCACCGAGACTGGCGTTGATGGTGCCGCGCACATCGGGAAAATCTTCCCACGCATTGATGCGGTTGCTCCAGTAATCAAGCCCCCACGCCTCATTTAAAAGGGAGAGATTGTCATTGAAAAGTTTCCGCACATAGGCGGCAAACTTTTTCTGGGCGTAGGCGGAACAGGTGTCATAGGACTTGGTTTCATTGTCGAGCTGGAAACCGATCACATGGTCGTAGGGCTGTACTTCCTCCATCAGCCTGCGGATGATGCGCTCCGCATGTTTTAAGTACATGGGGTGGGCGATGTCCATATTCTGCCTGTGGCCGTAGCGTCCCTGTCCATCGTGGGTTTCGGTAATGATATCCGGGTATTTGCGGGCAAGCCATGTGGGAACCGCGTAGGTGGGTGTGCCAACAATCACTTGGAGGCCGTGCTTTTTCGAGCAGGACAGCATCCGATGCAGATGGGTGAAATCGAACACGCCGTCCTGCGGCTCCCAGGTGCTCCATGTGGATTCTGCGATGCGGATCACATTCATGCCGGCCTTTTTCATCATTTCCATATCGGTTTCGATGCGGTCTACGGGAAGATACTCATCGTAGTAGGCTGCGCCGTAGAGAAGTTTATCCGTTTTCATACGTTACCTCTTTCCTGTGTTATTTTCTGCCTGTCAGCCAGTTACGCCTTCAGGGCGAAACGGGCGGTCTCTAAACCACAGCGTCTTGTCAGAGCATGGTTTCCAGATGCGCGACCGCCAGCCGGATGTATTCACCCAGGGAATTTTCCCCGCACCCGGCGATAAAGTGGTTGCAGCGGTTTACGGGAACCAGAATTTTAAAGGCTCTGCTTGCGCCGACAGCGGTGGCGATTGCGGGAGTGATCTCCCCGAGCAGGGCATTTGCAAAGACGATGCCCACAGGGCCGATGATGATATCCGCATCGGCTGCGTTTACCAGCACGGCGTTCTCACCCGTTGCCCCGAAGTCTGCGCCTGCTTTTAGCATGGCGGCAGTGGCGGCGGTGTTGGTGCCGACAGCGTAAAGCTCCAGATTTTTATGTTTTGCCCTGATCTGTTCAATGACGGTCTTGCCGATCCGGCCGCCCTGTCCGTCAATGACGGTAATTTTCATGCGGGTTCCTCCTTGTCCGTTTTATCAAATCGTCCGCAGTGCATAAAAAAATCTGCGGTCTTTTTTGCCATCGCGTACATTATAGCATAGGCGTACAGCGTAGCAACGTATAAAATAAAAAATTTTCCTTATAATACCCTTTATCAAATGATCGCGATGCGATAATTGTACCGACAAAAAAGGTGGAAAACGGGAGAAGTTATGTCAACTAACGGCGCAACAATTTATCTGAAAGTGGAACAGAATGTGGAGGTGCAGGAGCCGGAAGTGTGTGTCAAGGATATGGCAACGCTGACCTGTGCCGACCCCCATGTGCTTGCGAAAGCGAAATCCCTTAAAATGTGGACCTTTCAGGAGGGGGAGAGCAAGAGGCAGGTGATCAGTGCGCTCAGGATCATTGCGGAGATTGAGAAGGCATGTCCCGGTGTGAGTGTGGAGAACTTGGGAGAGACGGACGTGCTGGTGGAGTGGATCAGCGTGGACAGGCACAAGGGCTTTACGCAGTGGTGCAAGCTGGCGTTTGTGTCCCTGGTCAGCTTTTTCGGCACGGCTTTCACTATTATGGCTTTCCACAACGATATCGGGATCAACGAAGTGTTTTCAAAGCTCTATGAGATGGTGATGGGGTTCCGGGGGGACGGGTACGGGATTCTGGAACTGTCCTACTCGATAGGGCTGGCGACGGGCATTATCGTTTTCTTTAACCACATCGGCGGCAGGCGGATCACCAAGGACCCGACTCCGATCGAGGTGGAAATGCGTGTTTATGAGGAGGATGTGAACAAAGCGCTCATTGCGACGGCGGACAGGGAGGGAAAGACCATTGATGTTTCTTAAACAGCTTCTTCTTGCGGTGATCGGTGCGAGCGCGGGGCTGATCGTGTCAGCGGGCGTGTTTACGGTGCTGATTTCGGTCGGACTGATTCCCCGGTTCGCGGGAAAAATGCATGTGGCAAAAAAGGTGTTTGCGCTGGAGGAGATGGTGATACTCGGCACGTTGACGGGGAGTTATTTCAGCGTTTTTGGAGAGTGGGGTCAGGTCGGGGCCTTTGTGCGGGCGCATGCGCTGTTCGGGACGGCCACCGAGGGCGTGTGGAATATTACCGGCACGTTGATACAGATTGTGTTCGGCCTGTTTGCCGGGATCTTCGTGGGATGCCTTGCTCTCGCCATCGCGGAGATGCTAAACACCATCCCCGTTTTTGCCAGAAGGATCGGCTTCCGCCACGGGCTGGGGATTGCGATACTGGCTGTGGCTCTCGGAAAACTGACAGGGAGTCTGGTCTATTTTACACAGCGGGTATTTTTGTGATGGCAGTTATTTTTGTGGGCATGGAGGCCGACAGGGCAGACCGGGGAAAGAAGCGGAGGATATAAAACAGGCAGATCATATAAAACAAGCAGAGAATATAAAGGAAGCAAAAGACAGAAAAGAAGTAAAAGACAGAAAAGAAGCAAAAGATAGAAAAGAAGCAGAAAACAGGAAAAAGGAGAAGAGGGATCATGTCACAGAATCAGCAGGAAAAGATGACACAGAGGAAAACGGCGGCGCCGCAGGAAAAGATGACACAGCAGGAGAAGGAGCAGGCGTACAGACAGCATGTGGAGCAGACAACGCCGAAATACAGTATGCCCGTCCGTATGGCGAAAGCCTTTGTCATGGGAGGAATCATCTGTGTGATTGGACAGCTCATTTTAAACTATGCCACAAACAGTATGGGACTGGACAAGGAGACAGCCGGATCGTGGTGTTCCATGCTCCTTGTGCTTGCAAGCGTTGTGCTCACAGGGTTCGGCATTTATCCGAAGTGCGTGGAATGGGGCGGTGCAGGCGCGCTCGTGCCGATTACAGGTTTTGCGAACTCCGTGTCTTCGGCGGCGATCGAGTATCAGAAGGAAGGACAGGTGTACGGCATCGGGTGCAAAATTTTTACCATTGCGGGGCCGGTGATCCTGTACGGCATTTTTACGAGCTGGGCGCTGGGGGCAGTGTACTGGGCCGGAACGCTTTTGGGGATTGTGTGAGGAAACCCACACAATCCCTGTTTGGTTTGATCTTGACAATCCTTTTCCGTATGTTATACTCATATTGTTAACTTATTAAATGAATTGGTTGACAATGAAAAAACAAATGAGAAGAAACGGAGGATGACTATGGAAAAGAGACTCTCTTTCGAAAAGGAAAAGAACGGAAAACAGGCGGCAGACGGCCGGAGGATCAGCACACAGGAGCTGGTGCTTGGCGGTGTTTTTACGACTCTCATCGCGGTGGGAGCGTTTATCAAGGTTCCCGTGCCCGTGGTGCCATTTACCCTGCAGTTTCTGTTCACCATGCTGGCGGGACTTTTGCTTGGGGGCAGGCGGGGCGCGATGAGCGTCGGCGTCTATATTCTGCTTGGACTGATCGGACTGCCCATCTTCGCGGAGGGAGGGGGCTTCTGGTACATATTAAAGCCAAGCTTCGGCTATCTGCTCGGATTTATGCTGGCGGCTTATGTGACCGGCAGGATGGTGGAGCGCAGGGCACGATTGTTGACTGGATGGGTCATAGCAGTGAATTTTCTGGGACTTTTCATCGTGTACGCGGCCGGAATGATATATTACTATGTCATCTGCAATTATGTGATTGACACGCCTATTGCACTCGGGCCGCTGTTCCTGTACTGTTTTGTGCTGGCGGTTCCGGGCGATATCTGCCTGTGCGTGCTGGCGGCCATATTGACTGTCCGGGTAAAACCTGTGTTTGACAAAATGAGGGGGAAAGGTGCGGTATGAGTAAAAATCTTTTTATCACAGGCACAGGAACCGATGTGGGAAAGACATATGTGACCGGTCTGGTCATTAAGAAGCTTAAAGAAAGCGGGGAACATGCCGCTTATTATAAGGCGGCTATGAGCGGCAATGAGAGAAGGCCGGACGGTACGCTGATTCCGGGGGATGCGCTGTATGTGAGGGAAATTTCGGGGATCGCGCAGCCTTTGGAGGAGATGTGTCCCTACCTGTACGAAAACGCGTATTCGCCTCATCTGGCGGCGAGGATAGAAGGCGGCCCGGTGGAGTTTTCTGTGGTGAAAGAAGGATTTCGTAAGATCAGTGAGGCATACGGCTATGTGACCGTTGAGGGCAGCGGCGGCATTGTCTGTCCCATCCGCTATGGGGAAGAGAAGATTATGCTGGAGGACGTGATAAAAGCGTTGAATCTGTCCTGCCTGCTTGTGGCAGAAGCCGGGCTTGGCACAATCAACAGTGTGGCGCTCACTGCAGAGTATATGCGCGCCAGAGACATTTCCCTTGTGGGGATGATCTTTAACCGTTTTCACCCGGGCAGCGTGATGGAGGAGGACAACATCCGTATGTGTGAGGAACTGACAGGGCTGAAAACGCTTGCCTGCGTGCAGGAGGGCAGCATGGAACTTGGCATGGATGCGGAGGCGCTGCGGGCGCTTTATCGCTGACGGAAAAAGGTTAACATAATGCTGACCGTGTGCTGTCTCGGAACAGACAGATGGGTTTACATAACATAAAGAAAAGAGGACATTACAATGATCTGGTATCCTTATGAACAGATGAAAACCATGAAGCCGCCCTATGAAATTGTGGATGCAGAGGGCGTGTATCTATACACCGGGGATGGGGAAGCCATGATAGATTCCATCTCCTCCTGGTGGAGTGTGATTCACGGCTATAAACATCCCGCGCTCACGCGTGCGATCAAAGAGCAGGCGGATGTCTTTTCCCATGTGATGCTGGGAGGGCTGACCCACAAGGCGGTGCAGAAGCTGTCGGACAAACTGGCATCCTGGCTGCCCGGCGATCTGAATTACTGCTTTTTTTCGGATTCCGGGTCGGTGGCGGTGGAAGTGGCCCTAAAGATGGCGCTGCAGTTTAACGTAAATAGGAAAGATGGGAGAAAAACGGTACTCTCGCTCACCCACTCCTATCACGGGGACACCTTTAAGACGATGGAGGTCGGGGACGACGAGGACTACCACTTTGCCTTCGGGGAGAAGAAAGGGGTCATTCATATTGACACCCAGATCAGGGCGCTGGAGGAGGCTTTTGAGAAGCATCACGATGAGCTGAACTGCGTACTTGTGGAGCCGCTTCTGCAGGGGGCGGGCGGTATGCGGATGTACGATCTGGCTTTTTTAAGACGGGCGAGACAGCTCTGCGACCAGTACGATGTGCTGCTTATCTTTGACGAGGTGGCTACGGGCTTTGGGAGAACGGGCTATCGGTTCGTGGCGGACAAGGTGCTGCCGGATATTCTTGTGCTCGGAAAGGCGTTGACAGGCGGATATATCGGGCACGCGGTGACGGTGGCGGGAGAAAAGGTTTACCGCGGCTTTTACGGGGACGATTCGTCCCTTGCCCTGATGCACGGGCCGACCTTTATGGGAAATGCCCTGGCATGCAGTGTGGCTCTTGCGTCCATAGAATTGTTTGAAGGGCAGAATTACATGGCGAAGATTCACAGGATGACGGAGGTGATGCGGCGGGAGATGTGCGCGTTTTTCAGTCCGAAAGTGCGGGAGGTGCGCATCATGGGCGGCTGTATCTGCGTGGAGGTGAACGACCGGGCGGATCTTGTGGGATACCAGGAGTTTGCGGCGAAGAGGGGTGTCTTTGCCAGGCCTTTCTTAAACTGCCTTTACGCGATGCCGCCCTATGTGATTGGGGAGGAGGAGCTTGTGAAGGTACTCTCCGTGATGAAGGAGTGGTTCGCCTGATTTTATGTAAACCGAAACATGGACTTGGAAATAATTATGTAAACTAAAAGAAAGTTGTCTTAAAGAAATATATCAATTCATAACACAAACGAGGTACATACGGATGGACAGAATCAGACAGTTACAGGAAACCATATATCAGGGCGGGCGTCTCGAAAAAGAGGAGATCATGCCGCTGGAATATGCGCCTCTGGAGGAACTGTGCCGGGCGGCGGATGAAATCAGGAGGCATTTCTGCAAAGATCGGTTTGACCTTTGCACGATCATAAACGGAAAGTGCGGAAAGTGCTCGGAAGACTGTAAATACTGCGCCCAGAGCGCCCATTATGTCACAGCCTGCGGGGAATCCTATCCGCTGCTTTCCACGGAAAAAATCGTGGAGCAGGCGAAACGCAGCGCGGCCCAGGGGGTCTTGCGTTATTCTATCGTTACGAGCGGCAGGCGTCTTTCGGAGGCAGAGATCGGGCAGGTTTGTGAGAGCATCCGTGCGGTGCGGCGTGAGGCTGGCATAGAGGTCTGTGTCTCCTTCGGGTTGCTTGGGGAAGCAGATTTCGTGAAGATTAAGGAGGCGGGGGCGTCGCGTGTCCACTGTAATCTGGAAACTTCCAGGCGGTATTTCCCGCAGGTGTGTACGACTCACACTTATGCGGATAAGATAGAGACGCTGCGTGCGGCGAAGAGAGCCGGACTGGACGTGTGCAGCGGCGGCATCATGGGACTTGGGGAAACGATGGAGGATCGGATCGACATGGCACTGACGGCGAGGGAACTTGGGGTAACCTCCATTCCTGTGAATGTGCTGAACCCGATTCCGGGCACGCCCTATGAGAACAGCCAAACGCTGACCAATGAGGAAGTGCGCCGCATTGTGGCCATGTTCCGTTTTGCCCTTCCAGACGCAGCGATCCGGCTGGCCGGCGGCAGGGGACTTCTGGGGGATAAGGGGGCGAAATGCTTTGCCGGGGGCGCGAATGCGGCCATCAGCGGGGATATGCTGACTACGGCAGGGATTACTGTAGAAACGGATATGGCGCTTCTGGAGCAGATGGGGTATACTGTGATAAAAGAGTCGTCCTGACATGGGACGGAAAGAGGAAGGAGCGGATGGTAAGTATGAACTCATTTCAGTACAAGGTCGTAAGCATAGACGGTGACTATGCGAATCTGGAGCGCATTGACGCGCCGGAAGACGGGTATAAGCTGGTGGCCCGCGCGCTTTTGCCGCCGGAGATCCAGGAGGGGACGAAACTTTTATATGAGATGATGACATATACGATTCTGGAGGGATAGACAAAAAGTTATGTAAACTAAAATCCGGCGCTGCGGGAGGAGGATCAGCGGCGGCCGGGTGGAGCTGTCAATGGTATTGCTTTTTTGGAGAGGTTCCCTGTATAATTAAAAAAACGGAAGTGTGGAAAACGGTTAAAGAGGTGCATATTTGAATAGGATTGAGCATGTGGTGAAGGAGGTTATGCCCGGTTCCATCGCGGAAGAGATGGGAATAGAGGCGGGCGACGTCCTTCTTTCCATTAATGAAAACGAAATAGAGGATGTATTCGATTACCGATATCTGATGAAGGACGAGTATGTGGAGGCGCTTGTGCGCAAGGCAGACGGTGAGGAGTGGCTTTTGGAGATCGACAAGGACTATGACGAGGATCTTGGCGTGGAATTTGAAAACAGTCTGATGAGCAGCTACCGTTCCTGCAGCAATAAGTGCATTTTCTGCTTTATCGACCAGATGCCGCCGGGGATGAGGGAAACCCTGTACTTTAAGGATGACGATTCCCGGCTTTCTTTTTTGCAGGGCAATTATATTACTCTGACCAATATGACGGAGAAGGATGTGGACCGCATCATCCAGATGCAGCTTGCACCCATCAATATATCTGTGCAGACCACGAACCCTGCGCTTCGGTGTGAGATGCTGCACAACCGCTTTGCGGGGGAAAAACTGCGTTTTCTGGACCGTTTCTATGAGGGACATGTGGAGATGAACGGCCAGATTGTGTGTTGTAAGGGAGTCAATGACAAGGAGGAGCTTCGGCGCAGCATAGAGGATCTGATGAAATATCTGCCCTTTATGCGGAGCGTATCGGTGGTGCCTGCGGGAATCACGAAGTATAGGGAAGGCCTTTACCCGTTGGAATTGTTTACAGGGGAGGAGGCAGGAGCGGTCATTGACATGATTGAGGCGTACCAGAAAATCTGTTTTGACCAATATGGTCTACACTTCGTGCATGCCAGCGATGAGTTCTATATGCTGGCTGAAAGGGATTTTCCCGAGGAGGCGCGCTATGACGGGTATATCCAGTTGGAGAACGGTGTGGGCATGATGCGGCTGTTCCGGGAGGAGTTTGCGAAAACCTTGCAGGAGATTACAAGTGACCAAAACAGTCAAAAGAGACTGGAAGAGGTGAAACGCACGCTGACCATTGCGACGGGAAAGCTGGCTTTTTCGGTGATGCGGGAGTCTGCAAAGGAGCTGTGCGCCGTGTGCCCCGGCCTTACCATTCATGTCTGCCCGATCCGAAATGACTTTTTCGGGGAGACGATTACCGTGGCAGGACTGGTCACGGGACAGGATCTGACTGCCCAGCTGAGGGCGCGG
Source organism: uncultured Lachnospiraceae bacterium (assembly GCA_910579285.1). GTDB lineage: Bacteria > Bacillota > Clostridia > Lachnospirales > Lachnospiraceae > UBA3282. The sequence goes on from CAJTTT010000006.1 coordinate 39,890, forward strand.
CAGCAGGCGGGAGAGACGCTGGGGGACATGCTGCTGATCCCGGCCAACATGCTGCGCAGCGGGGAAGAGGTCTTTCTGGATGACGTCACCGTGCAGGAGGTGGAGCAGGCCCTTGGAATCCCGGTAAAGGCAGTAGAGCCTGAGGGCAGGGATTTTGTTGAGGCAGCGCTGAATCCAGATTATTGTATGGGAAGGGACAATGACGGTGCGTCATTTGTATATGTAAAGGGATATGACAGGTGACCTGGCAGGTGTGTCATACAAAATGGGGGAAGAAGAACCTTATATGGTTGTGTTATGTAAACTTTATCGGAGACGAAAGGGATTGGAACAGGCATGTGTTATCATATAAAAAGATTGGACAATGACGGGATCGGGCATATTTACGACAGGTATATGAAGACGGATTTTCCGTCTGACGAGTTAAAGCCCTTAAGCCACATCACCAGGAGCATGGATGCCGGCTACGGGTTTTCCCTGGGGATCTATGAAGGGGAAAATCTGGCTGGCTACGCTGTTTTTATTCTTTGTGAGGAGACGAGGTGTGCTCTGCTCGACTATTTTGCGATCCTGAAGGAGCGGAGAGGCGGCGGGCTTGGACACAGAGCCTTTCCACTTATGGAAGCTTATTTTATGGAAAATCTGCCGGGAATAGACGGCATTTATATCGAGTCCGAGCGGGTATCAGCGGCTAGGGATGAGAAGCAGCGTCTGACAAGACAGCGGCGCATTGCCTTCTACGTCTCCTGCGGCTGTAGAATGACGCGGTTTCGCTCTGTCCTGTTCGGCGTGGATTACAGCGTTCTTTACAGACCAATCGGGGAGCGGGGGCAGGAGGTTTCTCTGGACGCGCTGGACACCCTCTACAAGAAGATGTTTAAGCCGGAGCATTACGCCCGGTCTGTGAGCCTTGCCATGATGGAGGAAAGCTGGGAAAAGGGCGATTTTGATGGCGTCTGAGAGCGGATTTTTTCTTGACGGTCAAGGGGGAGAATATGGTATAATACAAACGACATCATGTGCGTTATACGCAGGAGAAAGGGGATAAGTGGGAATGGAATTGGAAATCTTAAAAAATGAAGAAAAGCGGATGAACATGATTTTATTTGTTTTTCTGGATGTGATCCCGATTGTGGCTGTCGTGTATGTGCTCTTATTTAACGGCGGTTCGGGCAGGGATGCAGTCGCCCTGACAATGGTGGCTGCGAGTTTACTGATCAAGGTGTTTGAAAAGAAGCTGGGAGCTTACGCGAAATACATGTACATTTCCGTGCTGCCGTTTTTTGGCGCGCTGACCCTTGTGGCGGGGACGCCCGGTGTTTTCGGAGCTATGGTGGAAGCGTATTTTCTGGTTCTGTTTCTGGCGGTTCCTTATTATGATTTGTCGGTCATCAAGGTATGCGCGGCGGTGACTGTTGGAGCCAATGCAATTGGTCTCATTATTTTCAGACAGGCATATCTGAGTATGTATACGCTGCCGATCTGGATCTTTATTATCATGGTGTATGTGCTTGCGATTGCGGCCGCTGCATTTATTGTGTTCCGGGCCAGATCCCTGTTCACGGCGGTGGAGCAGAAGGAAGGAGAGGTGGAGGAGCTTCTGGAAAACATAAGGGGCGCCTTTGAGGGACTGCAGGAGTCTTCCCAGTCCATCTACGATTCCTTACATAGTTTTGAGCAGAGTTCTTCGGAGATTGCGGCGTCCACGGAGGAGATTTCCGCCAGTGTGGAGCAGCAGATTGAACAGGTGGAAGGCAGCATTCAGATTTTCAATGATCTGGATGGCAGGATCGGTGATTCGGAGGCCAGGGTGCTGCAGACGGTTGAGAATATGAAGCAGCTGGAGGAGAAGAACAACGAGGGCATTGTTTCCATCGGAGAATTGTCAAAGAAATTCAGCGAAAATATCAAGGCGACACAGGTGGCGTCCGAGGGCATGGCAGAGCTGGCGCAGAAGTCCAGCTCCATCGGGGAAATCATCGACAGCATCAGTCAGATTGCGAAACAGACCAATCTGCTTGCCTTGAATGCGGCCATTGAGGCGGCCCGGGCCGGCGAGGCGGGAAAGGGCTTTGCGGTGGTTGCGGATGAGATCAATGCGCTGTCGGGAGAATCGGCTTCGGCGACGCAGAAGATTGATGCGATATTGAAAGACATCATTGCCACCATCGACGATACAAACAAAGTGATTGACAGGAACACCGTGATTGTGCGGGAGTCCAGCGATAAGCTGGATGACACGGTGAAGATTTTTGACACGATGCTGAAATCTTCCGAACAGGTGATTGAGGAGACGGACAAACTGCAGGGCGAACTGAGCGGCATCGTGGAGATCAAGGAGAGACTGCTGGATGCCATGACACAGGTGGAAAAAATATCGCAGATTTCCGTGCAGGGAACGACGGAGATCAGTTCTTCCACACAGCAGCAGGTGACCGGCGTGGAGACAATCCTGTCCTCTATGGCCAAAGTGCAGGCGGGTATTGACCGTCTTGCAAATATTTTGAGTTAAGGTTAAAATAGCATAAAGCAGAAAACAATAACGGCATGTCCCGCTGATCGGCGGGACATGTTCGCGTATCGGGGGATACTATGAGTGTGAAAAAGACAGTCATCGGCCTGCTGGCCCATGTGGATGCAGGGAAAACGACTTTGGCGGAACGTATGCTCTATATGGCGGGAGAAATCAGAAGCCCCGGCCGTGTGGATCACAGGGATACGTTTCTGGATACGGACGCGCAGGAGCGGGACCGCGGCATTACGATTTTTTCCAAGCAGGCACGTTTTTCCTGGAAGGACAGCGAGGTGACGCTTTTAGATACGCCTGGGCATGTGGACTTTTCGGCGGAGATGGAGCGGACACTGCAGGTTCTGGACTGTGCGGTTCTCATCGTAAACGGCGCGGACGGGGTGCAGAGCCACACACTGACGCTCTGGAGGCTGTTGGAACGCTACCGCGTGCCTGTTTTTCTTTTTATTAATAAGATGGATCAGCCCGGGACAGATGCGGACAGGCTGCTCTCGGGGGTGCAGAAGGAACTGGACGGGCGCTGTGTGTCCTTTTCATGCCGGAAAGACGAGCGGACGGATGCATTTTATGAAAACATTGCAGTCTGCGATGAGACGCTTCTGGAGAAGTATCTGGAGCGGGAGGAGCCGTTGATCAGTGACAGAGAGATTGCGGTGCTGATAGAAAGCAGGAAGCTTTTTCCCTGCTTTTTCGGGTCCGCCCTGCACGGGGACGGCGTGGAGGCATTGCTCGATGCGCTCTCGGTATATGCCCCTGTGCCGGCGTACGGGGAAACGTTTGGGGCGAGGGTTTTCAAGATCACGAGGGACGCGCAGGGCGGCCGTCTGACGCATGTCAGGGTGACCGGGGGCCGTCTTCAGGTGAAGCAGATCATAACGTCGGCGGGAAAGAAGGAAAGCGCAGGAGCGGCGGCAGGCGACGGGGAAAAGATTGACCAGATCCGTCTCTACTCGGGGGAAAAGTATGCTGCGGTACAGGAGGCGGAGGCGGGAAGCATCTGCGCGCTTCTGGGGCCGGAACACACTTTTTGCGGACAGGGGCTTGGCGCGGAGCAGGAGACGGTATGGCCGGTTTTGGAGCCAGTTATGACTTATCGGGTCAATCCGCCTGAGGAGTGTGACATCCATGATATGTATTCAAAGTTATGTAAACTAGAAGAGGAGGAGCCGCAGCTCCATCTGGTCAGACAGGAGCACAGCGGGGAAATCCATGTCAGGCTGATGGGCGAGGTGCAGATTGAGATTTTAAAGAAGATGATACAGGAGCGTTTCGGCATAGAAGTGGATTTTGATGAGGGGAGCGTTCTCTACAAAGAAACCATCACAGACGTGGCGGAAGGGGTGGGTCATTTTGAGCCGCTCAGACATTACGCGGAGGTGCATCTGATTCTGGAGCCGGGAGAGCGGGGCAGCGGCCTTACCTTTCGGAGTTTGTGCAGCGAGGACAAGCTGGATCGGAACTGGCAGCGGCTGATTCTGACCCATCTGGAGGAAAAAACGCATCTCGGTGTGCTCACGGGATCCCCGATTACGGATATGCAGATTACGCTGGCGGCGGGAAAATCCCATGTGAAGCACACGGAGGGCGGGGATTTCAGACAGGCCACCTACCGCGCCCTCAGACAGGGACTGTGCAGGGCTGGGAGTGTGCTGTTAGAGCCAGTTTATGAATTTCGCATGGAACTTCCCGCCTCTCTGATAGGGCGGGCCATGACGGATGTGCAGGCCATGAGCGGCCGGTTTGACGCGCCGGAGACTTTTGGGGAGGAGGCGCATCTTACGGGTACGGTTCCCGTTTCCGAATTTGGCGGATACCAGACAAAAATGCTTTCCTATTCCGGGGGAAAGGGGCGGCTGATTACCAGACTGAAGGGCTATGAACCATGCCACAATGCAGAGGAAGTCATAGAGCGGACCGGCTATGAGGCGGAGCACGATACGGACAATCCGTGCGGCTCTGTGTTCTGCGCTCACGGCGCGGGATTTGTGGTGGAGTGGGATCAGGTGGAATCCTATATGCATCTGGAGCCAGCGCTGAAGGCGGGGTGGCGGCTGTCAGACGGCAGCATTTATGGCGTGGATGACGAAAACGACCAAGATGGTCAATGTTCTCGATGCGGACAAGGTGACAGCACCGCAGATAACGGGACGGGAAGCAGCGCCGGAGCGGGGAATTTTGCAGAGCGGTATGCGAAACGGTCTGCTGATGGAAGGTCTACGGTTGACTTTATAGGTCAAGATGAGGTGGAAGAAATTTTTGCGCGCACTTTCGGCACAAGGGAGCCGAAAAAACAGGGGTGGGCCAGAACCATCCGGGCAAAGACGGCGCCGCCGGCCGAGGTGGAGTACCACGGCAGTCAAAACAGGCAGGAGGAGTACCTTCTGGTGGACGGCTACAATATCATCTTTGCGTGGGACGAACTTTCCGATCTGGCCGGAGCGGATTTAAATGCCGCCAGGTGCAGGCTGATGGATATTCTCTGTAATTATCAGGCGTTTCGAAAAATGCATCTGATACTGGTGTTTGACGCGTACCGCGTGAAGGGCAATCCGGGCAGTGTGGAGCGGTATCACAATATTGATGTGGTCTACACGAAGGAGGCCGAGACGGCGGATCAGTATATCGAGAAGGTGACCCACGAGATGAGCCGGAAAAACCACCGTGTGCGGGTGGCCACCTCCGATGGACTCGAACAGATCATCATAATGGGGGCCGGCGCCATCCGGGTTTCCGCAAGGGAACTTCTCGAGGAGATCCGGGCGGCAGAGGCGGAGATGCGGGATTGGTTGACATAATGCGATTGAATTTCATAAGCAGGCTTGAAATGCTTCGCATTCCAAGCTCGCACTTTAAGATTTTTATAAGAAATCCCACGACTTTTTTATAAGGACTTCTTTTTATGATAAGTTCAGGCTTAGGAAAAGGGGGTAAGATTTTTATGGATGCATGTGTGCTGGTGGTGGATGATGACAGAGAGATCGTGCGGGCGATCGCCCTTCTTCTGGAGAAGGAAGGGTACCGCGTGCTTAAGGCTTACGACGGCATGGAGGCGCTGCGGATTCTGGCGGAGACGGAGGTGCAGCTTATCATCATGGATGTGATGATGCCGAAGCTGGACGGGCTGTCAGCCATGATGAAGATCAGGGAGCAGAAGAACCTTCCGATCATTGTGCTGAGTGCGAAGACGGAGGACACGGACAAGATCCTGGGGCTTTCTATGGGGGCGGACGACTATGTGGCGAAGCCCTTCCATCCGCAGGAGCTGGCGGCCCGGGTGAAAAGCCAGCTTCGCAGGTACACGATGCTGGGCGGCATTCATGCGCAGAATGCGGAGGAAGAGATCGTAAACGGCAGACTCTGTTACCGTCTTAAGGAGCGCACGCTCTACGCGGACGGGGAGCCGGTCAGACTGACCGCCACGGAGACAAAGATCATGGAGCTTCTGATGAAGAACCGTGGGCGGATCTTTCCAGCGGAGGAGATCTATGAGAGAGTCTGGGAGGATGTGTCCTTTTCGCCGGAGAATACGGTGATGGTGCATATCCGGCACATCCGCGAGAAAATCGAACTCAATCCGAAGGAGCCAGAATATGTAAAGGTGGTGTGGGGTATTGGATACAAAATGGAAAAAAAGTAAGTCGGTGTTCAGTTTTATGACGTTTGCAACGGGATTGACCATGTTAGTCAGCAATCTGATTCCCGCTGCAGGCATGGTGACGGCTTTCGGTACGGGTATTCTTGAGGGACAGCCGGATTATCAGGAAAGCGAGGAGTTTCGGCAGCTGATTGGCGGGAGACTGTCGATGCTTATGGGCGTGGCGGCTTGGGAAAAGAATGATTCGGAATATGAGTCTGACGGCACGGATGTGAAATCCCGGGCCGGTCAGGAGCAAAATGACAGGCTTTTAAATGAGCCGGTGACAGTACAGGAAGAGACTGTCGTGGAACAAGCCGCGGATTATGCGGGTGAGGCCGCTGCGGATTTTTGGGACAATGTGGAAGAGCCGGAGGCTTTTGGCGGCGATTGGGATGCGTATCAGCAATATCTGGAGGAACAGCAGGCGTACTATGATGAGATGATGGCGGAATATGGATATGCCAGTGAGGGCGGTTATGCCGATTACTATGGCGGGTACTGTTACGGCTATGATTTTGGCGATCAGGAAAGTCTGGACCGTTATATGGCGGATTTGGCCAAAGACAAGAATCTCCTCTACGCCGTGATCTGTCAGAATCAGCTGCTCTACTCCAATATGGAAGGCTTCGGAGAAAAAGCGGGGCAGGAATGGAGTGGGGAGGATTTTTCACAGGGTCTTGATGCGGACGCGTATAATTTTACCCTATGGTACAACAGGGAAAACGATGGCAAGGTAGCGATCGTGAAGGACGGCTGGGAGGAAAATGTGTACGGCAACGGTGTCTACAGCGATAACAGCCGCTGGCGGGTGCCCGGTTACGCAAACTTTACGATCGGAGATTCCTATGAGGATGTGGTGATCTTTCTGGCGGCGGCAAAAAATCCGCAGCTCTACATGGTGAGGGAGAACGGGAACAGCAATATCGTGGAGTATGGCGGCAGATTGTACCGCATGAGACTGAAGATGATCTATCTGTACAGCGCTGCAGAGCGGACTGCGATTTTTTTGGTAACCGCTTTGATTCTTCTGGCAACTGCATTACTGATGCGCGGGAGCAGAAAACAGGCGGTGGAGTGGATCGCGGCTTTCCTGAGAAAGATATGTCTGGAGATCAAGCTTTTCCTGCTGCCTGTTCTGCTGGTTTTTCTTACGGCAATGAGCGCGGGACCGCTCGGGCATGTAGTCTGGTGGATCAGAAGAGGGGTTCCCTTTTATAGTTGGAGCGGTGATTATCTTTATGAGATCACTCGTCTTACGAGGGCAGGGGGATATCTGGCTGTCTGGTTCTGGCTCGTTTATCTGGTTGTTCTGGACTTTCGGATGAATCGGGGAAGGCAGAAAAAGCCGCTCTTTACCCTTCTCAAGGGGAAAGATTTCAAGTATCCGATTCAGAAAAGGCTGGTGAAAAGACAGCAGCGGACGATGATTGCAGAGCTTATCCTGAGCATACTGTTTGCGGCGGTCTTCTGTGCGATGTGGCTGTTTATGGAAAACTACACGACTTATCTCGCAGACGGTTACAATTACAGCTATGTGTACGATGCGTATGAAGGCGCGGCGCAGGGGCTTGGCTATCCGTCCGGACTGACAGGATTTTATATGGCTTATCTGCTGATGCCCTCTTTCGTTTTCACCGCTTTATTTACCTTTACCATGATTACTTTCTGCAGTTTGCGCAAAAACTATCGTCTGGCCGTGGATATCGGCGCTCTCACAGACCAGATCCTGGCGGTGCGGGAGGGCAGTCTGACGGAGGAACTGGTCTTATCTGAGGACTCAGACCTGCGGGAGGCGGCGGACAATATAAACCAGATTCAGAAGGGCATGGAAACTGCGGTTACAGAGCGGATAAAGAGCGAGCGGATGAAGGTGGATCTGGTGACCAATGTGTCCCACGACATCAAGACGCCGCTTACTTCCATCATCAGTTATGCGGAGTTGCTGCGGCAGGAGAAAGAGCTGCCCCAGCATGTGAAAGAGTATATCCAGATCCTGGGGGAAAAGGCGGAGCGGCTTCGAGGCATCGTGCAGGATGTGTTTGAGATCAGCAAGGCCACTTCGGGCCAGCTTCCGATCCAGATGGAGATGCTGGATATGGGCAAGCTCCTGCGGCAGACGCTGGCGGATATGAATGACCGAATTAGTCAAAGCTCGCTCAGCATGCGGACGGCAATACCCGAAACGCCTGTGGCTGTGATGGCGGACGGTCAGAGACTCTACCGGGTGTTCCAGAATCTTTTTCAGAACGCACTGCGCTACTCTCTGGAGGGCTCGCGTGTATATCTTTCGCTGACAGAGGAGGACGGACGGGCGGTTGCGCGCATCAAGAATACTTCCGGCGTGGAGCTTTCGGACGGCAAGGACTTTACCGAGCGGTTTGTACGCGGTGACGCAAGCCGTACCGACGGCGGCAGCGGACTTGGACTTTCCATCGCGAAGAGTTTTACGGAGGCATGCGGCGGAAGCCTTACGGTGGAGACGGATGCGGATCTGTTTACGGTGACGGTGGCTTTTCCGATCAGTGGACAGGAATCCTAATAAAAACGGTATTTCGTTTAAAAACAATATTGACATGAGACTATAAACCATGTAATATAAGAGCATCAGAGAAATTCTAACAGATGTGCGGTCTGCACGTTCAGGACAGTTTCTGTCGGATTTTTCTTTTACAATGACAATGGAAAATACGGCAGAAACTGAAACGGGCATCGGTGAAAGACATGCTTTCTTTTCTGCCGGACCACAGAAAGGAGAAAGCATGACAAAAGGGTATGCAGGGAAAATGCGGAAGGCTTGGGGAATATTCCGAGTTTGTGAATGTGCTGAGGCACTTTTCAGACGGAAGAAACGATAGAAGAGCAGCGTTTTCCGAGGCAGTGGATTATTGCATCGAAAACGGGATATTGGAGGATGTTTTGAGAAAAAAACGGTCGCATGTTCTTGGTATGATCCTGGAAGAATTTGATGTAGAAAAATATGAGAGAACACTCCGAAAGGAAGGAAGAGAAGAAGGGATTCGGTGTGTGGTGGAAATTTTGCAGGAAACAGGGCAGACGAAGAGGTTTGTCATAGATAAGATTGCAGAAAAGTATGCTCTCTCACAGGCTGAGGCGGAGGAGACAACGAAGCGGTACTGGAAATAGTGTGAGAAGTAATTCTAATCACTCGCAGCAAAGGCTGCATCGCAAAGCCAGCAGAGCTGGCTTGGAAGTACTAGATTTGCTTCGCAAATCACTCTCACACAGGAGAATGCCCAAAATACAGGCATTCTCCGCACGGGTTTGCGTCATGGCTCCTGCTGTTTTTCTTTCCGTACAAACATCAGTCCGAACGTCCCGACGCCGCAGTTGCACGACACGGTGGCAGACGCTTTCTGGAGAATTATTTGATCGAAGTGGATATATTTTTCCACGGTCTCCACAATCTCATCAACCTGTTTCACGCTGCAGCCGGCGTAGGTGAGGAAGAGGATGCGTGTGTCGACCTGTCTGCTGTGTTGAAACAGTTTTTTGATATACTGTCTGACTGCCCGGTGCATATTGCCGGATTCCATACACCACAGTTTCAGTCTGTTTTTGGACATGGCCAGAACCGGGTGGAGATGCATCGCGGTGCACAGTCTGTGGACGGTTCCGCTTACCTTACCGTTTCGGTAAAGGGCAGCGGTGCCCGGCACAAGGAAGTTTGAGAAAACTCGTTCCCGGTATGCATCAAGCGCCTCACGGATTTCCTTCACGGATCGTCCCTCCTCGGCCATTCTGGCAGCGTAGAGCACCATCAGGCCGTGCCCGCTGCTGATGTGGGCGGAGTCGATCACAGTGACATTGTCAAACGTTTTGGCTGCCTGGGTGGCGTTAGGGTATGCGCCGCTTAAGCTTGCGGCGGCGGTAATGTGGATGACATGCTCCGCGTCCGCCAGTGTCTTTGCAAAGAAATATTCATATTCGGACGGCTCTGCCGTAGAGGAGTGGGAATGGTTTCCTTCCTCCTGCAGATAGGAGAGCAGGCTGTCCGAGGAGATCTCAGACAGATCGCAGAAACGGCCTTCTTCCGTGTGCACATAGCAGTGCATGAGACGGATGTGGAAACGTTCCAACAGATCTTTTGGAAGGTCACAGATACAGTCTGCTGTGACGGCTGTCTTGCGTTTGCGGGCGCTGCTCACCTGGTTCAGCCCTTCCATAGGATCTGCCTCGTCGCCGGCATCCTGAGCCATATATTCGATCAGCGCGGGCGGAAGATATTTGAGAAGTCCGGCCTCTAAAAGAGGCACGCTGATGGGTTTGGCGAGATAGCCGTCAAAGCCCATGTTCTGGTAAACCTGTTCCGCGTCCGACATGACGTTGGCGGTCAGGGCGATCACGGGGGTTTTCTGGCAGAAGCCTTTGGTCTGGCTGCGGATGGCGTGCAGGGTCGCGGCTCCATCCATATCCGGCATCATGTGGTCCATGAGAATGACATGGTAAGTGTTTTCGGCTGTCCTCTGCAGCGCCTCTTTTCCGCTGTCCGCCGTATCCACCTTCACTTTGGTATCGCGCAGCAGTTTCACCACTACCATCAGGTTCATGGAATTGTCGTCCACCACCAGAATGCGGGCATCCGGCGCGATAAAGCTGTGATGGTAGACGGAACGACGGTTCAACTGTTTCTGCACGGCAAAGTCTATGACGCCGATGGGGCGGACATTGACGATACGCTGCTGCAGTTCAACGGTAAAGACAGAGCCTTTGTGATAAACGCTGTCCACGGTTATTTTACCGCCCATCATTTCCATCAGCTGCTTGGAGATGGTGAGCCCAAGCCCGGTGCCCTCGATATTGCGGTTATCTGATTGATCCACACGCTTGAAGGAGTGGAAGAGATCATCGAGGCTTTCCTTGCGGATTCCCATACCTGTATCTTCCACCGAGATTCGCAGAAGAATCTGGTCTGCGGCAACCCGTTCTCCTTTGGCGGATAAAGTGACGGAGCCGGAATCTGTATATTTGACCGCGTTGGTCAGCATGTTGGTGACGACTTGTTTGATCCGCACCTCATCGCCGTAGAGCATGGAGGGGATATCGGGATCGATGTCCACCTTAAACTCGAGATTTTTCTGGTGTGCCCGGATCCAGATCAGATTCACCAGATCACTGAGCAGGGAGCTGAACTCGTACTGGGTTGGCACAATATCCATTTTGCCGGATTCCAGTTTCGAGAGATCCAGAATATCATTGATGGTGGTGAGAAGCATTTTGCTGGCGTTCTGGATGTTGATGGCATTTTCTGCAATCTCATCGGAGATATCTTCCCGGAGAATCATTTCATTCAAACCGATAATCGTGTTGATGGGGGTACGGATTTCGTGGCTCATATTGGCGAAAAAAGTGTCTTTGGAGCGGGCGATCCGCTCGACCTCTCTCTTTTGCGCTTCCGCGGCCTGCCTTTCCTGCTCGTATGTTTTGCTCTGGACTTTCAGCAGGATGCCGATAAACAGACTCACGCAGACAAGGGCGACAAAGGAGTCCGAAAAACTGTAGAACCGGGTGGAAGCCGGTACCAGATCGGGGCGGTAGTAGCACAAAAGATAAGTACCGAGAAAGGAGAGAAAGGACAGCGTCATGGCGATGACAAAATCCCGTCCCTCAAACAAAAGGAAAATAGAGACGAGCCCCAGCACAAACCAGACCGGCATACCGCTCTGGGTGCCGCCGCTTTTGATAAAGAGCATAGGAAAGAAGCCTGCATTGATGCCGATGACGAGAAGCCAGCAGGCTTTTTTGCCGCCATTTCGCGTAAGGGTGAGCCGGATGGAAAGGCCGGAGATTACGCAGATGGGAACCAGCGAATATAAAACTTTGGGATCGGCGCCGGGAAGGACGAGAATGATGCCGATCACGGAGGAGATGAACACCAGAAGCATAACGATTCGGTTGAGTTTTTCCTGCAGCGCAAGATGTTTTGGGAAAAGGGTTTTGATAAAGCGCAGCCATTTTTTTCTCATATATCTATTTACCCATCCTTTCCAGAAGCTCGGAGGCGCCGAGGAAATCAAAATCCTGAGTCAGCTCCCGCAGGCTCTTGGCAAGTTCTGCCAGGGAGGCGTCCTCTGTCTGAAACTGAGAAAGCCGGTCCAGAAGATCCGGGAGGCCCTCGTTCTCAAAGGAGGACAGTTTTTCTTTGATTTGCGAAAGGAGATTCTGCAGGCCGGTTTCCTCCGCCGTGCTGACAGGGACATCCTCCAGGATGCCGGGATAAACGAAGGCGTTGCCGGACAGCGCCTCCAAAAGACGGTTATGGTTTTCCATCATCGCCTGGTGGTGCTCCAGGATATAGTCAGTTCGGTTTTCCTTGCCGGCCAGTTCCAGCTTTTCTGCCATCTCTGACAGTTCATCCGCGCCGATGCCCTTGGCATTGCCTTTTAAGGCGTGGACGCAGATCACATAATTTTTCCAATCCTGTTCCTGGAAGCAGCGGGACAGATTGTCCCGGCGTTTTTCACCTTCGGCGTGAAAGATGGCGATGATTTCCCGGAACCCTGCCTCGTCCACGCAGTAGGTGAAGGCCCGCTCCATATCGATCCCTGCCCGGACCAGCTGAAGCCGTCCTCTGGCGGCATCGTCACGCGCATTTACGGCATCGGGGCAGGGGGATGCCGCGGCAGAAGATTTTTCCTTCGAAAGAACGGATTCTTCGGTCATTTCCTGGCTGACCGGCTGACCGACCGTCATCTGGGAGAAATCTCCCTGTAACGGGGACTCGCTCATCTCCACAGGCATCTGCAGCTGGGAAGGAATGTAGCGGCGTAAGATCCGTTCCAGAACACTCAGTTCAATGGGTTTGGCGATAAAGTCATTGAATCCCTCGGACAGGAACATGTCCCTCGCGCCGCCGATGGCATTGGCGGTAAAAGCGATGATGGGAAGCGACTGGTAATAGGCTCCTGGCTTTTGACGGATTTTATGAAGGGTTTCCACACCGTCCATTTCCGGCATCATGTGATCCAGAAAGACACAGTCGTAATTTGGCTTATTCAGCTTTTCCAGGGCTTCCTGCCCGCTGCCTGCCATTGTGACCTTAAGCCGATAGGGCAGAAGGAGCCTTGCCATAACCTTCAGATTCATGGCGTTGTCATCTACCACCAGCACATTTGCCTGCGGCGCAATAAATTTGTTATGTAAACCAGTGTGAAGGTCTTTCCCGTAAAGGACCTTCTGGCCGTTAAAGACTGCGGCGATGGAAAGTATCGTAAAGGGCTTGTAAATGCGCAGCATATTTCCGGGTACGGGCACTTCCTGGTCATAGTCCAGAAACAGCGCCACCGTTTTTTCCGTGCAGAGTCTGTCGAAAAAGCTGCGGTCTTCCATATATTCTTCCCAGCCGATGAAGATATGGGTATAGGCTTCCCGCTCTATTCGGCGTTTCAGCTCTGGAAGATTCCGGCAGACGCGGAAAGGAAAACCGAGCTGGGCTGCGATGTGCTGGATACATTTTTCATAACCTTCCCGCACTACGGTGTAGTCATATTTTTCCAGATTGATGCAGCAGGCCGCGAACAGATCGTTTTTGTCACGGATGGATACGATGGGAGTTTCATCCAGAACCTTCTGGGGAATGGTAAACTGAAATTCACTGCCAATGCCCGGTTCGCTTTCCACTGTCATAAAGCCGCCCATGCTGCGCACCAGTGCCTGTGTGATGGCAAGCCCAAGACCGATGCCGCCTTCTTCCCGGTTCCTTTTGGAATCGACCTGACTGAAACTGGTGAAAATATGTTCCATATCGTTTCGCTTGATGCCGATGCCGGAATCCCGGACACTGACAAGCAGATTGATGCCGTACGTCTCTTTACGGCTTCCAATGCGAAGAATCACGCCGCCCTCTTTCGTGAACTTAAAGGCGTTGCCGAGCAGATTCATGGCAATGCGCCGGAATTTCTGTTCATCGCCTAACAGGCTGCCTGGCAGACCGGCGTCGCAGTCCACAATCAGTTCCAGGTGTTTTCCGTTATCCAGGGTGAGCGCCATGTTGATGATGTCAGTGATGGTGGAGGTGATATTGTAGCTTTCCTCCGCCAGTTCCAGGCTGCCTGTTTCCAATTCCGAGAAATCCAGGATATTGCTGACCGTGGAGAGAAGATTTCGCCCGGCAGTCTGGATATCGACCACGTCCCGCCGCACGTCTGTGGGCAGATCCTCCTGTAAAATAGCTTCGCTCATGCCGCAGACCGCATTGATCGGCGTGCGGATTTCATGGGAAATGTTGACGAGAAAGTCATCTTTGCTGCGCTCGGCGGTTTCCAGTTCCCGGATTTTATCAACCAGAAGCTCGTTTGCATCACGCCTGTTTTTCTGGATGATCCAGATGACCGCGGAGACCGTGTAGACGGAGAGAAACTGGACAACGAGCCTCAGCGCGCTGCGGGGGCCGGTAATGGCGATGGTTCTTGCGACAAAACCGTGATACAGAAAGAGGAAAAAGGGGACGATGAGTCCGGGATAGAGAATCTGCTGGGTATTGAAAATGCTGAGCAGGACAATCACGCCCGCCATCGTGACAAGCATGGAAGAAAAACTGTTCGTAAACAGGGCGAAGAGGATGAACTCGGCCCAGCAGGCGATGCTGATGAAATTCGCCCGGCGGGAATGATCCCAGTATTCTCTGGAATAGATAAACCAGCCGGAAAGTGTTGGGAGAAAAAGCAGCTCCCTGATGTAGACACTCCACCCGGAGAGCAGCCCTGTGGCAAATGCGGCCGCGGTGTAGAGGCTTAAGACAATGAGCACAATGCGCTCCAGTCTCCGTTCGGCCCGTTCCGTTTTTATCTGTGTATTGTCCAAGGCAGTCAACGCTCCTTTCCCGGCGTGAGAGAAACTTATGTATCTTTGATTTGAAGCATCTCCTTCAACCGTGGGAGCATGTTCATAAATACGTCCAGGATCACAGGGTCGAACTGGGTGCCGCGGCCCTCAGACATGATCTGCATAATACGTTCGATGGGGCGGACGGGGGGCTTGTAGCAGCGCTCCTCATAGAGTGCGTCAAAGACATCCGCTACGGCCATAATCCGCGCAGAGAGCGGAATGCTGGTTTCGGTAAGCCCGGTGGGATAGCCGGTTCCGTCCCACCTTTCGTGATGATACAGGGCGATGTCCTCCACCATCCGCACATAGGGCTCGTCCTCGATATCACCGATGATGGTCTGGATGATTTTTTTGCTGTGCGTGGTGTGCTGCTTCATGGTCTCAAATTCTTCGGGGGTCAGCTTCCCGGGCTTTTGCAAAATGGCGTCAGGGATTTTGATTTTTCCAACGTCGTGCAGCGGCGCAGCTTTACAGAGATTCTCGATATAAGCGGGCGTAAGCTCCTGCGTGAAGTGACCGCGGGTAAGCAGCTCAACGGCAATCATCCCGACATAGGTCTGTGTATTTTTCACATGCTTTCCCGTGCTGCCGTCGCGGCTTTCAATCAGGTTGGCCATGCCGATAATGACGGATTCCTGGATTCGCCCGAGCCGCAGGGCATCCTCCGTTATTTTCTGCGCCTGGATGCTCACCATATTTTCCAGATTGTGACGGTACTGGTCAAGCTCAATGGTTTTGCTGACGCGGCTTAAGAGAATGTCCGGAACAAAGGGCTTGATCACGAAGTCCATAGCGCCCATCTGGAAACATTTGATCTCTGTCTCCGCCAGACTGTCCGCGGTCAGAAAGATGACAGGAATGCTCTTGGTCTGGGTATCGGAGCGCAGCTTTTCCATCATCTCGAACCCGTTCATCTGAGGCATGTTAATATCCAGAAGGATCAGGTCCGGGCGGTGTGATTCCAGGTATTTGAGAGCCGCCTCTCCCGAAGTGCAGGCGGCTATGCGGTACTGCGGTCCGAGAATCCGCTGGGCAAGAGACAGATTGGTCTTATCATCGTCAACTACGAGAATCGTATTTTTCATCTGAAAATCCCCTTTACATTTTGAGACGGCATTCTCTGAATCGCCGCTGTCTTGTGACGATTTTTTGCTATATTTTATTGTAAAACAATCCGCCAATAAAATCAAGAAACCGAAAAAACGCAAGGGAAGATTTTAACAGGGTGGAAGTGTTTGCCTAACGGTAGGAATCTGTGTTATTATTTACCTAATATCATCGAAATTATATAGGTTTCCATAATGGATTATTATGTAAACCAAGAAGCGCCCATAAAAATTTGGCGGACAGAGGAAATATGGAAGCAGGTAATCACATGCAGGAAGATAAAACGGCGGAAAAGAAAGCGCGGCAGGCGGCGGAGCAGGACAGCATTCCCAAAAAGCTCTGGACGGTCTACGAGAAGGCTTTCTTTTCCTTTTCGGCGGAGGAGAGCCGCAGATTTACCAGGAGTACAGAAAAGCAGCTAGGGCAGCTGGAGCGGCGTATTGCCCGCAAGAAAAAACAGGAAAACCATCAGGTGCTGGCGGATATGAAGGATCTGCACAGGAAAGTGGCGCAGATTGGCTATACGGTGGTGCTTAAGGATATCAGATGGATGAAAAAATACCGCCGGGTGGTGCGGCTGTTGGCCAGACTGGATATAAGTTTCCTGAAAAAAATGGCATCCGGGGCGGTTCCCGAAGATATCGCCGGGATGGAGAAGACGGCACAGCTTCTTCGGACGAAATCGCTCTATGAAATTTACAAGGACGAATACATGCAGTATCTGGTCGGACAGCGGATTGAGGAGCTGATGGAGGCGGAGCCGGAAAAGCAGTACCCCGAGGCCAGGGGCATGAAGCGGCATTTTATCCTGCACATCGGCCCGACCAACAGCGGCAAGACCTACGAGGCGCTGCAGCGTCTCAAGCAGGCGTACCACGGCATATATCTGGGACCTTTGCGTCTTCTGGCGCTGGAGGTCTACGACCGTATGATGACGGACGGCATTCCATGCGATATGATTACGGGGGAAGAAACCATACGGACGCCGGGAAGCTTTGTACAGGCTTCCACGGTGGAGATTCTGGATATCAGGGAGACTTATGACATTGCCGTCATAGATGAGGCGCAGATGATGGCGGACGAGAACAGGGGCAGTTACTGGACAAGGGCGATCCTTGGCATCCGCGCCGGGGAGGTTCATGTGTGCTGTTCCGGCACGGCGGAGAAGCTTCTGACCAGGATGATTGCGCGCTGCGGCGATGAGATGGAAATCGTCCGCCACGAGCGGAATACGAAACTTACGTTTCTTTCGGAACGCTTTGACATATCGAAAGATGTGGAAACGGGTGATGCGCTGATCGCTTTTTCCAAGAAGAATGTGCTGGCCATCGCGGCGTCTTTAGAGGGACGGGGAATCAGGGCCAGTGTGATTTACGGGAACCTTCCGCCTCAGACAAGGCAGGAGCAGGTGCGGCTCTTTACGGAGGGGATTAATCAGGTGGTTGTGGCCACGGACGCCATCGGCATGGGGATTAACCTGCCGATCCGCCGTGTGGTTTTTATGAATACGACCAAGTTTGACGGCGTCGGGAAGCGCAGGCTTTTTGCGGAGGAAATCAGACAGATTGCGGGCCGGGCCGGCAGGTACGGCTTTTACGACACAGGCTATGTGCAGTCGGCGATGGAGCCGGAGTATGTGGGGAAAAAGCTGGCAGAGCCGCTTTATCCGCTGCGGCGGGCGCGGGTCGGTTTCCCGGAGCTGCTTCTCGATATCGACATCGAGCTGGATGAGATCATAGAGGCATGGGAAAAGACGGGAAATCCTCCCATGTACGATAAAATATCCATGAAGGAGAGCGTGGATAAATACAGATACCTGCGTGATTATCGAAAGAAAATTACATACATGGCTGACAGGAAGCTGGTGCTGTCCCTGATCACCTGTCCCTTTGACGTCAAGGACAGGGAGGTGCTCAGGCTGTGGCTTCGCTACTGTGAGAACCCGGAGAAACAGCAAAACTGCCCGATGCTGCCGAAGGACTTTTCCCTGGAAGGGCTGGAGTCCTATTATAAACAGCTTGACCTGTATACCCAGTTTGCAGCCAGAATGGACTGGGTGGTGGATAAGGAAGAGGTGGCCGCCAACAGGGAGTGGGCGCAGCATGAGATCGGGGAGCTTCTAAAGGACGATAAGGGACAGTTTGAGAGAAAATGCCGTATCTGCGGCAGACCTCTTGCATGGAATGCGGCTTATCCCATCTGTGACCGCTGCTATCGCAGAATGGAGAGGGATAACAGGGAAGACGCAGGCTGAACAGTTACGGAAAAGGAGCAGCTATGATTTGCACTTATTATGCGGATGTGGGATGTCTGGATAACGAGATGCTGTTTCGGGAAAAGGTAAGGCAGCTTTCCCCTTACAGACAGCAGAAAATTGCAATTCTGCGGCACGAAAAGGATAAGAACAGAAGCCTTGCGGCGGGACTGCTTTTAGACCATGCGCTGGCGGCATACGGCCTGCAGGAAAGAAGCGTGGAATATGAGATCGGCGAATGGGGAAAACCTGCCTTGAGGTATCATCCAGAAATCTGCTTTTCGCTGTCCCATTCCGGCGACTATGCCATCTGTACCATCGGGGATAAACCGTTGGGCAACGACATTGAGCAGGTAAAGGGCGGGCGGCTTAAGGTGGCGGACCGTTTCTTCGCCCAGGAGGAGCTTTCCTGGCTCTATGAAGCGGGGGAGGAGGAACAGACACAGCGGATGTTCCGCCTCTGGACGATGAAGGAGAGCTTTGTGAAAGCGATTGGCAGGGGCATGTCCCTGTCTTTGCAGGATTTTGTGATCCACATGGACGGAGAATCCGGCAGGGCCAGGGTGAGGCACTGCGTGGACGCGAAATACTATCATATGAGAGAGTACCGGGAGATAGAGGGGTACTGTACGGCGGTCTGCGTGCAGGACAGCGCGGATATCGCCTACAGTATGATACCGATCGAATTTTACGGCTGAGGAAAGGGGGGTGGCAGGATGCACAGAAAAAAGTTATTACGGATTGCCATAGCTGTTTTTGCGGCTCTTTTCACTGGTTATGCCGTATTTGTCTATTTTCTGGTGAGCGCCTGCCTTGTGCCCTCCTTTATGGACCGGCTGAACGCCTTTGAGGATATCACGGCAAAATGTTACAGTGAGCAGATGCAGACGGCGGATATTAAGGAAAACAGGTCGCAGCTTCTCTCCGGGACGCAGGAATGGCTGGAGAAAGTGGAGCGCAAAAAGATACAGGTGCGGACGGCGGACGGTTACCTGCTTACAGCGGCGGAATTTCCGACGGAGACAGGAGGCGCAGGAAGCACGGACAGCACAGGAACCACAGAAAGTACGGAAAGCGCAGGCGATAAGTGGGCGCTTCTCCTGCACGGCTACACGGGCTGGAAGGAGGAGATGTACCAGTTCGCCTGCTGGTACCACCAGCAGGGCTACTCTGTGCTCGTACCCGATTTGAGGTGTCAGGGGGAGAGCGAGGGAGATTTCATCGGCATGGGCTGGACAGATCATTATGACTGTGAGCTCTGGATCGCACATATACTGGAACAGGCGCCGGAGGCACAGATCGTTCTGCATGGACAGTCTATGGGCGCGGCCACGGCGCTGCTTATGGCAGGCTCCCCGGAGGCGTCGGAACATATAAAAGCGGTGGTTTCCGACAGCGCATATACATCGGGTTACGAGATGTTTGGCGATAAAATTACGGAGTGGTTTCATCTGCCGGCCGCGCCATTTGTGGATTCGGCCTGCGTGATGTTAAGACTCCGGGGCGGCTATAATCTGAGGGATGCATCTCCGCTGCGTGCGGTGGCGGCAAGCGGGATTCCCACGCTTTTTATCCACGGGGATGAAGATCGGATGATAGATGTAAATATGTCTTATGAATTGTTTGAGGCGGCAGCCTGCGAGAAGGAGCTTTTCATTGTGGAAGGCGCAGGCCACGCACAGGCGCAGGACAAGGCTCCAGACGCTTATTACGGGAGGATCAGCGAGTTTTTGAGGCGTTATCTGTAAGAAGGAGAAAGGCAGGCTTTTTATGGGTGTGAGAGGGAAGTGGAATAAGAACTGCAAAGCGAAGGGGACTGCAAAAGGAGCATGGCTGTTAGCCGCCGCGCTGCTGTTGGTATTTTTTCTGCCGGGAGGCTTACCGGGGACAGTGCAGGGGGCTGAAAAGCGTACGGTGCGTGTGAGCTTTTTCCCTATGGACGGCTATCACGAGACGCTGCCGGACGGCAGTCTTTCCGGGATGGATGTGGAATATCTTGACAACCTTTGTGATTATGTAAACTGGTCTGTGGAGTATGTGCCATGCGAAAGCTGGGACGAGGCCCTGCAGATGCTGGCGGACAAAGAGGTGGATCTGGTGGGAAGCGCCCAGTATTCCGCTGAGCGGGCACAGATCTATAAATACGCGAATATTGCCAACGGCTATACCTTTGGCGCCATAGCGGTGAGAGGGGACAGCACGCTTGCCTATGAAGATTTTGACGCGATGCAGGATATCACTTACGGCGTGGTGAGCACTTATGTCAGAAAACAGGAATTTCTGGAGTACCTGAAGGGACACGGCATCGAAAATCCCCGGGTGCGGGAGTATGAGAGTACGGCGGTGCTGCAGGGGGCGCTCTCGGTGAGAGAGATCGATGCGCTGGTGCACTCGCTTACGGAGATTCGGGAAGGGCAGCGGGTAATCGGCAGGTTTGCGCCTATGCCTTTCTACTACATTACATATCCTGGCAATGAAGATCTGCTGCGGGAACTGAACCAGGGCATTGCGGATGTAAAGATGAACCGCCCGGAACTTGAAAACGAGCTGATGGTGAAGTATTACGACAGCCGGCTGGACCATACGATTCTTCTGACCGGGGAGGAGCTGGACTATATCCGAAAAAACGAAGGGTTGAAGGTCGGTTATCTGGACGGATATTACCCTTTTTCCTACGAGGATGAGGAGGGTGTTTACAGAGGACTAACCCCTCAGATGCTGGAGGAAGTGTCTGTGAGCACGGGACTTACCTTTTCCTATGTGAAAATGCAGGACATGGACGAGGCGAAGCAGGCGCTCATTGACGGCCGCATTGACATCATCGGTTACTGCGGGGAGCGTGCGGGAAATATGAAGCAGGCGGGCGCCGCCCTGACGAAAGCTTATGCCCAGGTGCCCCGCGTGCTGATTACCAAAAATGGAGGATGGGCGGAGGAGTTCGGTACGCTTGCGGTGACGGGGGACAATCTCTCGGAGGGGGAAGGCGTCTCTTTTGCAGGGAACCAGACGAAGCTGCTGCTCATGGAAAGTCCAAAGGAATGTCTGCAGGCTGTGCGTTCCGGCAAGGCCGGGGCGGCGCTGTGCGACGGCTATCTGGCGGAGTACCTCCTTGGTTCCCAGCTGGGTTTTGGACAGCTTGAAATCCATACGGTTTTGAGTGATGCGCACGGCATCTGTATGGCGGTGCGCAGCGATGAGGCATCGCCGCTTCTGGGCATCTTAAACAAGGAGCTTTTAGAAGTCACCGATAAGACGGTCAACGATTACATGCTGCAGGACAATTTCTATTCCAGAATGAGTGTGGACGGTTTTATCAGGGATCACAGCATAGTGATTATTCTGATTCTGGCCGTCTCGGCGGGCTTGGCCATTTTTGTGCTGTTCCGTATGCTGGAGAGCAGCAGGCGGCTGCAGAAACTGATGTACAAAGATACGGATTTCAACATATGGAATCTCAACTATCTTAAATACAGGGCGTCTTTAAAGCTTGGTTCGGACACGGACAAAAAGTTTGCCATCGTGTATACGGATATCTGCCAGTTTAAGAGCTACAATGCGCTCTACGGCTGGAACGCGGGGCAGAAACTTTTACAGCTTACCATAGAAGTGATGGCGCAGGAGGTCGGCGAAGACGAACTCTATGCCAGAAGCTACGGCAGTCATTTTGTGCTTTTCGTGCAGTATACGGATATGTCTTCGCTGACGAAGCGGATGATGTCTATGGCGAACAGGATTTCCGATCATATCTATGAGAAAGAGGAAATCCGCATGACGCAGGCGATGGGGGTGTGCGGCGTTGAAAAAGGGCATACAGATATCCAGCTTGCCCTTTCCTACGCGATTCAGGCGGTCGATCCCCTGAAAGACAGCCACAGCAACGCCATAAGCATCTATGATGACGAGCTGCGCAAAAAACTGCGGGAACAGCATGACCGGGAGAAGCTGCTGGATTCGGCGGATTTTGAGAGAGATTTTGTGGCATACTATCAGGCAAAAGTGGACATTCGTAATGAGCGCGTGGTGGGGGCAGAGGCGCTGGTGCGCTTCAAAGACCCTACGGCGGACGGCGCGATCCGCGCGCCCGGATACTTTGTGCCTTATTATGAGCAGACGGGCAGGATTACGGAGATTGATTTCTTTGTGATGGAGAGCGTCTGCAGGATGCTGCGCAGGCGGCTTGACGCGGGACTTGCGGTGGTTCCCGTTTCCTGTAACTTTTCGAGAACGCACTTTATAAAGGACGGATTCCCGGAGCGGTTTGTGTCCATGATGGAAAAGTATCAGGTGCCAAAAGATCTGATTGAGGTGGAAATCACGGAGACGCTCGTGGTGGAGGAGATGCAGCAGCAGAAGGTGAAGGAAAATGTGGCGATTTTGAAGGAGAAGGGTGTACATCTCTCCATTGATGATTTTGGCTCCGGCTACTCTTCACTCGGTGTCTTCGAGCAGATTCCGGCGTCTGTGATCAAACTGGACAGATCCTTCCTGCTCAACAACGAGAATCGAACAAGGCAGGTGCAGATTATGAGAAATATCGTAAATCTGGCAAGGGATCTGGACGCACAGGTAGTCTGCGAGGGTGTGGAGACAGAAGGGGATACCGAGCTGATGATGGAGATTGGCGCATATGTGGCGCAGGGCTACCGCTATTGCAAGCCTGTGCCGGAGGATGTGTTTGAGGAAATGATTGTATGAGGAAAAAGGTAATGACCGTTCTGTGTATTCTGGCGGCGTTTTTGTGTTTTCTATATTGTTTTATTGTGTTTCGGATCAGGTCAGGAAACCATTTTTATCTGATCTGGGCGCTTGGCGGCTTTTTCTTTCTGGGACTGGCGGCGGCGCTGCACTTTGAACTGTGGAGCAGGGCTCCCCTGCCGCTCAGACGTGGGATGCTCTGTATTCTGGCGGTGTGTGTGGTTCTTTTTGTGGTGACGGAGGGCTGTATCTTCGCCCATTACAGGGATAAGGGAAGGCCGGATCTGGATTACATCATTGTGCTGGGTGCACAGATGAAGCCGGGCGGCCCAAGCGCCGTGCTCAAGTTTCGGCTGGATGCAGCTTACGATTATCTGACGGCCAATGAGGATACGCTCTGCGTGGTATCCGGCGGACAGGGATCGAATGAGCCATGCAGCGAGGCGGAAGGGATGTATGCCTATCTGGTGGAGCGGGGGATTGCGCCGGAGCGGATTCTGATGGAGGACCAGTCCACGGACACGTCCGAGAATATCGCGTTCAGCGCTGCGCTTATCGGCGGCACGGACAAGGACGTTGGGATTGTCACAAACAATTTTCATGTGTTCCGGGGCGTCATGCTCGCCAGACATGCCGGATTCGAGAATGCCTGCGGCATTTCGGCCAGATCCAACATCTATTTTCAGCCGAACAATCTGGTGCGGGAGTTTTTTGGGATTATGAAGGATCTGGTGTGCGGAAATCTCGTGTAACAGTTCAGAAAGACCACGCGGTTTTGCGAATGGGCGTGGGCTGGACAACATAAAAGTCCCTTGACTTGTAATGGACTGAGCGGTTAGAATAGAACAAGCAAAGAGGAATCGGCGATGTTATAAACTTGGAGATAAAAAGTGGGGAAACAGAGGAGAAAAGACACGAAAATAACAGGATTTGCAATGGTTTTACTGTGTGTCCTTCTGGCGGGCTGCGGGGCCGAGGCTGCACCCAGCTATACGAAGCAGGGCATGGAAGCTGTGGAGTCGCTTGATTACGAGAAGGCGCTTACCCTGTTTCAGACGGCCGAGGAAAACGGGGAAGAAAAGCGGCTGCTCTACCGGGGCATGGGGCTTGCTTTCCTTGGAAAAACAGATTATGAGGCGGCCATAGCGTATCTGGAGGCGGCTTTGCATCTGGGAAGCGGCCAGGTGGAGAACCTGGATTTTGATATCAATTATTATCTTGCCACGGCATATTATAAAAATGGACGGCTGCAGGACGCGGTGCGTGTTTATGACGCGATTCTTGGACTCCGGCCGGAGGAGACGAACGCTTACTATCTGAGAGGATGCGTGAAGCTTTCGGAGGGGGACTTTGAGGCGGCGCAGGCGGATTTTGACACGGCGATCGTCCAGGAACCGAAAAATTATGACCGCATGATCCGCATTTATATGGTGCTGGAGGAGTACGGATACAAAGAGGCAGGGCAGATTTATCTGCAAAACGCCATGAAGGAGAACGAGAAGTCCATTTCTGACTACGACATGGGGCGTATCTGCTATTATATGGGGGACTATGAGAATGCCCGGAGCTTTTTAGAGCGGCTTAAGACCGCCACGGATTACGGCGCGGCGCTTTATCTTGGCAGAACGTATGAGGCACTTGGAGATTATAACTACGCGGCCAGCATATATGCGGGCTATACGGAATATGACCAGACGAAGGCGGAGATCTATAACCAGCTTGGCCTCTGCCGCATGCAGCTTGGAGAGTATCAGGGCGCGCTTGACGCTTTCCAGACAGCGATGAAAATTGAGGGGAACGATATGATGCAGACCCTGAAATTTAATGAGATTATTACATATGAATATATGAGTGATTACAAGACGGCGGCGGCCCTGATGAACAGCTACCTGCGCAGTTACCCGGATGATGAAACGGCAAAACGGGAGTACGAGTTTTTGCAGACCAGATAATTCTATAAATATTTTAATAGAGAAGAATCAGGAAGGGAGAGTCATATTATGAAGAATACTTATGTGCGTGTGAAAGGTATTATCAAAAAGGGGGATACCTATCTGCTTTTAAAGAGATGGGTGGATGACCGCATTCCAGATCCTTTTATCTGGGAGTTTATTGATGCGGAGGTGCCTCACGGGGACGCGCCCGATGAGACGATGCTCAGCGCGATCACGGAACTTCTCTCCGTGAACGGCAAGATTGAGAAGATCGAGTATACCTGGTCCCAGCTTCTCGGTGAGACGCACTGTGTGGGTATCGCCTACATCTGTTCCATCCCGGAGGAGGAGGAGCCCAATATTGTTCTCTCGGAGGACTACGGGAGCTACGAGTGGGTGAAGCGGAAAGATTTCCAGCGTTATATCGAAAATCAGTATGTGCTGAAAGACTTGGAGGGTAAAAAACTTTGATTAATGCACTGACAGAAAAGATCAAGAAACTGGAGGCGCCTATTGTGGTGGGACTGGATCCTACCATGAAGTTTGTGCCGGATCATATCAAAAAGCAGGCTTTTGATGAGTACGGGGAAACGATGAAAGGCGCGGCGGAAGCCATCTGGCTTTTTAACAAGGGGATCGTGGACGCAGTATACGACCTGGTTCCGGCGGTGAAGCCGCAGATTGCCATGTATGAGCAGTTTGGCGTGGAGGGCATGCACGCTTTTCAGAAGACCGTGTCTTACTGTAAAGAAAAGGGGCTGGTGGTGATCGGCGACATCAAGCGCGGCGATATCGGATCCACCTCTGATGCATACGCGGTAGGACATCTGGGTCAGGTGCAGGTTGGAGACAATATGTGCCGCGGCTTTGATGAGGATTTTGCCACGGTCAATCCATATCTTGGTTCGGATGGCGTGAAGCCTTTTATGGAAGTCTGCAAGAAGGAAAAGAAGGGTCTCTTTATTCTGGTAAAGACATCCAATCCCAGCAGCGGCGAGTTTCAGGACCGGCTGGTGCTGCCGGAGGGCTGTACCGATGCATCTATGGCCAGACCGCTTTATGAGATCGTCGGTGAGAAAGTGGCCGAGTGGGCTGCGGATCACATGGGAGAGACATACAGCTATATCGGCGCGGTTGTGGGGGCGACTTACCCCGAGATGGGAAAGATTCTGCGCCGGATCATGCCTAAGTCCTATATTCTGGTGCCTGGTTACGGTGCGCAGGGCGGCAAGGGCAAGGATTTGAAGCACTTTTTCAATGAGGACGGCCTGGGAGCCATCATCAATTCTTCCAGAGGCATCATTGCTGCGTACCAGCAGGAGGCATACGCGAAATACGGGGCGGAAAACTATGCCGATGCATCGAGGGCGGCGGTGCTCGATATGAAGGAAGACATTAAAACTGGTATTTTCCAGTAGAAACAGTATATTTTGTAAAAGAAAGCGGCATACTATCCTTTATCATGTAAGAAAGGATCGTATGCCGTTATGTTAGGAAAACAGAGCATTCAGTTTCAGACGAAACCGTACATTATAAGCAGCGCCTCCATCGTGGGCAGTAAGGAAGCACAGGGCCCGATGGGGGAGCTTTTTGATAAAGTGGGTTATGATGACAGCTTTGGCGCCGGGAACTGGGAGGAGGCGGAGAGCCGCCTGCAGAAGGAGGCGCTGGAGATCGCGATTTCTAAGGCCGGGCTTACCAAACAGGATATTCAGATGGTTTTCGCAGGGGATCTGCTGGGGCAGTCCATCGCCAGCAGTTTCGGGTTGGCAGGATACCAGCTTCCCCATGTAGGGCTTTACGGCGCGTGCTCCACCTGCGGCCTGTCCCTGACGATGGGCGGTGCGATGGTTTCCGCCGGATTTGCAGAGAAGGCGGCGTGCATCACATCCAGCCATTTTGCCAGCGCGGAGAAGGAGTTTCGGTTTCCTTTGTCCTACGGCAACCAGCGTCCGAAGTCAGCGACCTGGACGGTGACGGGAAGCGGCGCGTTTGTTGTCTCATCACAGCCGGGGAAACAGACGCGTGCGGTGATGGAGGGCGTAACGGTCGGTAAGATTGTGGATTACGGAGTAAAGGATTCCATGAATATGGGCGCGTGCATGGCTCCCGCAGCCGCCGACACGATCGCACAGAGTCTGGAAGATTTCGGCAGGGAGCCGAAGGATTATGACAGGATCATCACGGGGGATCTGGGCATGGTAGGACAAAAGCTCCTGTTTGACCTGCTTGCAGAGAAGCATATCGACATCACGAGGCAGCATATGGACTGCGGCATCGAGATCTACGACAGTGAGAAGCAGCACACGGACGCAGGCGGTTCCGGGTGTGGGTGCAGTGCGGTTGTGCTGTCGGCGTATATTCTGAAAAAAATCGAGGAAGGTATCTGGAAGAGGGTTCTCTTTATCCCCACAGGAGCGCTCCTTTCTAAGACCAGCTTTAACGAGGGACAGTCGATTCCCGGCATCGCCCACGGGGTGGTGCTGGAGCAGTATCAGGGATAAGATGTGATAGAACAACCGTCGGACGTGCAATATCCTTCAGCTTCTAAGATGGTTATAAACCGATACTGCGAATTTTGCAAGATGGTTTAGGGAACGGGGGTGACAGCCGCCGCCCCCATGTGGTAGACTTATCTCGTACGAATCTGGTGTCCGAAAGGATGCGGGACGTATGCCGGTCCTGGTAAGATGCAGGGCGACAGCATTTCGTCCGGCAAGTGGGATTGGGAAGGAAGTGAGATGAGCATGAGGGAGATGGAATTTAAAATGGAACGGCCGGGTCTTCTCAAGGAGGGAGACAAGGTCACGGTGACCGAGGGTGTTCTTCCCAGCAATTACTATTATACGATAGACCCGTCTCTTGCAATGTCTGGCAATTTTCCTTTCCGGGAGCGGATGCTGGAGCGGGAGGGTGTGGTGACGGAAGTCATCGAAAATGCCAGGGGATTTTATGTGAAAGCCAGATTCGGGGAGTGACATGTGAGACGAACTTGTTAAGCTAAGCAGCAGAGATTGTATCGCAGAGAAAAAGGAAAGAGAGGGAAATATTATGTTAACTAAAGTGTCTACAGACAAAGCGCCGGCGGCCATCGGGCCTTATTCGCAGGGAATCATTGCGGGGGATTTCCTCTTTGCGTCAGGACAGATTCCCATTGATCCTGCCACAGGACAAATCAAAGGCGGGGATGTGACTGAGCAGGCGGAGCAGGCCATGAAGAATGTGGGCGCGATTCTTGCGGAGGCGGGAACAGATTATACGAAGGTAGTGAAGACAACCTGTTTCCTGGCGGAGATGGCTGACTTTGCAGCGTTTAACGCGGTGTACGAAAAGTATTTCACTGAGAAACCGGCGAGAAGCTGTGTGGCGGTGAAACAGCTTCCAAAGGACGTGCTCTGTGAGGTGGAAGTTCTGGCGTATCTGGGATAGGACGGATGGCAGTACGGCTAATAGGTTTACATAAGAAAGGTTTCCATAGGTGATGAGAGGAAAAAATATTGTTCTGATCGGCATGCCGGGCGTGGGGAAGAGCACGGTGGGCGTGGTGCTAGCCAAGAAACTCGGATATGCCTTCGTGGATGCGGATCTGGTCATCCAGAGCCGGGAGGGCAGGCTTTTGCACGAAATCATTGCGGAGCGCGGTGTGGAAGGCTTCTGGCGGCTGGAGGAGGCCGTGGGCGAATCCATTGAGACCGAACGGACGGTGATCGCCACCGGGGGAAGTGCGGTTTATGGTGAGAAAGCGATGGCGCATTATAAGCGCATTGGCACGGTGGTGTATCTGTCCCTTCCCCTGGAGGGAATCAGGGAGAGGCTTGGCGATCTCACGGAGCGGGGTGTGACGTTGAAAGAAGGGCAGGATCTGGACGGGCTGTATGTGGAGCGGCAGCCGCTCTATGAACGGTATGCCGATGTCACGGTGGATTGCGAAGAGCTGTCGATCCGGGAGATTGTGGAGAAGATTGCGGCGTTTTAGAATGTTCGTTGTCTGGCAGCGATGAAAACGGAAAAAGGGAGCGCGCCTTTGCGGAATGGAGGCTGCGTTCTTTTTTTGCATGAAACATTGTATAATCTTTCCGAAATGACGGAAACTATCATCAAAAGAGTTTTGCTGATGAGATGGGGCAGCAGGATGCCTGGACAGGGAGGAAAATACGATGGATTATTTCAATGCATTTTGGGTGGGCGGTCTGATCTGTGCGCTTGTGCAGATCCTTTTGGAGAAAACAAAGCTTTTGCCGGGCCGTGTCATGGTGCTTCTGGTGTGTGTGGGAGCGGTGATCAGCTTTTTCGGGTGGTATGAGCCGTTCATGGAATATGCGGGGGCGGGAGCCAGCGTACCGCTTCTGGGATACGGCAACATTTTGATGAAGGGCGTGAAGGAGGCCGTGGATGAGAGCGGTTTTATCGGCCTGTTCCAGGGCGGTTTCAAGACCGGGGCAGTTGGATGCTCGGCTGCATTGGTGTTCGGATATGTGGCAAGTCTTGTCTTTATGCCGAAGCCTAAAAAATAAAAAAAGTTTTTTCATGTTCTTGAAGACAATGCGGGGGCAGATCCGTTAATATGTATAGATGCATATGAATCATATCCGAAAACATCCGGGGAAGAAATGCAGAGTATGCATTTGCGGGTGGTAAAGCCGGAGGAAAGGAGGCAGCTCACATTAACAGGGAAGAACAATTGTCAGCGCTGATTGATTCTTACCAGCATCTTGTGTTTTCCATATGTTATAAAATGACAGCGGATTATTTTGCCTCCGAGGATCTGGCACAGGAAACTTTTTTGTCGGCCTATAAGCATCTGGGAGAGTTTGACGGCAGATACGAGAAAGCCTGGGTGTGCCGGATCGCCACCAACAAATGTCTGGATTACCTGCAGAGTGCAGGGCGGCGCAGTATCCCAACGGAAGATCTGGGATTCGAAAGCGCAAGGGCGCCGGACGGGGGAGCGCCTTACGGCAAAGGCGCAGGAGCTGCCGGAGGAGATGAGGCGGCGGCACAGCATACGCCGGAGAGCATCTGTCTGGAGAAAGAGGTGCGGGAAACATTGCTTTCCAGATGTCTGTCCTTAAAGCCTCCCTACGATGAAATTGCCAAGGCATACTATTATGATGAACTGGATGCGGGAGATATTGCAAAACAGAGAGGCGTTAAGAAAAAGACCATACAGACGCAGATTTACAGGGCGAGAAGTATGCTCCGCAGGATGTATGAAAAGGAGAAAGGCGCATGATACATAATATTACGGAAGAGAGAAAAAAATTGAATAGACGTGACGCTTCCCTTCCGGCTCCTTTGACTGAGGAAGAACTGATGCGGCTGATCGAGACGGTTGAGGAACGGGAACTGCTGCACGCACCGGGACACTTGAAAGAAAACGTATGTTCGCACATACGCGCAGGGAAGCGGAGAGAGAGAAAACGTGCGCTTTTTGCTTACCGTGCTAAGGTTTTAGTGGGGATGGCGGCGGCTCTGGCGGTACTTTTCCTCGTACCTGTGGACGGAACAGAGGCGCAGGAAAGGACGCAGACGGGTTTCCGGGAACTGGTGCGCGAGGAGGAAATGTCAGTGAATGATGCGTGGGAGCGGGATATCCTTGACAGACAGCGTGATATTGACAGGACATGGGAGAGATACCTGAAGGGGCAGGAGAGAACGGATGTCGGAAAACGGTATTTTGGACGTGTTGCAGAACAATTAAGGAATTATACCGATTGGGAGGATTGATGAGATGAAAAAACAGAAAAACAAATTTTGGCTGTTTGTGTTTTCCCTCTGTCCGGGGGCGGGGCACATGTATATGGGACTGATGAAGATGGGAGTCAGCATTCTGCTTGGCTTTATGCTGGGGGCATTCGCGGTTTCCCTCACAGGAATCGGTGCGCTGGCAGTGCTGCCCATCACACTCTACATATACAGCTTTTTTCATGCAAACAATATCGGAGGGATGGAGGCAGAGCAGTTTGCGGCTCTGGAGGATGAATATCTTTTGGGGTTTGGCGACTGGGATATGAGCCGCTTTAAGCTGGATAGGAAAAACAGGAACATTGCGGCAGTAGTGTGCATTTTGATCGGTGTTTCCATGTTGTGGAATGTGGGATTCGGTATGCTCAGGGATTATGTGGGCTGGGACAATCCGTTTATCAAAGCGGTCTATTATACTGTGAGGGACGAGGTGCCGAGAGTTGTTATTGCCATAGCGATTATCTGGTTTGGCGTGTCGCTGATGCGCGGAAAAAAGATGGATCCTGTGGAAGACGACAGGCATGTTGAGGCAGATTCCGCAAAGAAGCCGGTAATACTGCTGCAAAGCGCCCAGGAGCCGGAAACGGACGAACAGAAAGCGGAAGAAGCGGGTCTGGACATGCAGAGTGCAGAGGACTGTGAGACACATGCAAATGAGCAGGCGGGGGGGGCATAGACATATGGATATTCAAGAGAAGGATATGTGCAGGGAGAATACCGGGAGCCTGCGAACCCGCCGGGTCGGCTCCGTAACCTTCGGACTGACTCTCGTTCTGTTCGGCATTCTGTTTCTCATACATACGGTCATTCCGTCACTGGATTATGAGATCATCTTTCAGTGCTGGCCGATGGTTTTTGTCCTGCTGGGCATTGAAATTCTGGTGGAAAACCGCAGGAGCGACGCGGATAAGTACAGATTTGTCTATGATTTTCCTGCGATTCTGATGCTGATTATATTGCTTTTGTTTGCAATGGTGATGGCGGCGGCGGAAGTTTCCATACAGTATTACCAGAGAGGATGGTGGTAGTAGAGTGAAAAGAACTTCTAAAGCTCAGCAGCAGAGGCTGCTTCGCTAAGAAGTTCCAGGAGTTGCGATGCAACTCCGTTTCACTCAGGAGAATGCCCCAAATATGGGCATTCTCCGCATGGATTTGAGATCCTGCTTCAGCAGATTTACGTCTCCTCGTAGTCGAGCTGCCGCTTTGTCAAAAATTGTCTGACGGCCCTGTCCCAGAGCGCGTCCGGCGTCTTATCCATGAGAAAGGTGTGGAAGGCGGTGCCGGTGATGAGCGTGAGGGACGTGCCGTCATATTTTATATTGAGCACAAATGCCTTCACCTGGTCCGGGGTGACGGAAGTGTCCCCCTTTTCCAGAAGGGAGGCCGTGTATTCGGGGATCAGATGCAGAACAAAATGAAAGGCGGCAGGCGTGCGTTTCCCCTTAATCAGATCAAAACAGACAGGCCGGATTTTCTTCCACTGCGCAAATTCGCAGGGCCGGATTTCCCTGTCATCCCATTCTTCGGAGGTGTAGAACGCCCTGTTTTCACGGCCGTCTATGGTGAAAGTGCAGTAGGTGCTGATGGATGCCTGCTCCAGCAGAAAGGAGTCGAAGGCGTCCCCGCCAAGAAACTGGCTCATAAAGTGTTTGACATTTTTTATGCGTAATGCGATCATGTGATGCCTCTCCGTTTTATTTTCTATGCTGCTTCGCGCAGATCAAAGATTTAAACCTTTTTTATAGAGTGATTCATACATATATTTATACCTGACAGAGCGTCTGCCCGTGTATCTTTGATTGTAAGATAATTGTTGGGGATTTGCAATGAATAAATGTGATTTGCAAAATTGGGTATTCTATGGTAGTATAAGTGGTAATGAAAACTATGTAAAACGGTTGCGGAGGCTTTATGAGCTATAAGATTGTGGTGGACAGCTGTTGTGAGCTGCCCGAAAACTATAAAAATGACGGCAGATTCCAGAGTGTCCCGCTCGGACTGGAAGTGGGAGACTATGTGATTCAGGATGACGAGGGGTTTAACCAGAAGGAATTTTTGCAGAAAGTGGCGGATTATCCCCAGTGTCCCAAATCATCCTGTCCCTCCCCGGAGAAGTACCGGGAGGCATACCATGACGAAGCGGAGGAAGTTTATGCGGTGACGCTTTCCTCCCATTTAAGCGGCAGCTACAACAGTGCGGAGCTTGGCAGGAGCCTCTATGAGGAAAAGTACGGACCCAAAAAGATTCATGTGGTGGATTCCGAGTCTGCAAGCTGCGGGGAGACTCAGATTGTGGAAAAGATTGTTGCCTGCAAGGAGGCGGGACTCGGTTTTGAGGAGACGGTGAAGGCGGTGGAGACCTTCAAGCGGCAGATGCGCACTTATTTTGTGCTGGATAATCTGGAGACGCTCAGGAAAAACGGCCGTTTGAGCGGTGTGAAGGCGCTGGTGGCCACCACCTTGAATATCAAACCTGTCATGGTGGGAAACTGGGGTGTGATTGAGCAGAAGGGACAGGCCATCGGTATCAACAAGGCGCTCGCCAAACTGGCAGATTTTATCGTTGGTGATGTGGAAAATCCGAAGGAGAGAACGCTGATGATTACCCACTGCAACTGCCCGGAGCGGGCGCAGTATATGCGCAGACTGATGGAGAAGCGGGCTTCTTACCGCAGGGTCGTGATTATGGATACAGCCGGGGTCAGCAGCATGTATGCCAACGACGGCGGTGTGATTGTGACACTATAACAAAGTGAAAAGAACTTCTAAAAACTCAGCAGCAAAGGCTGCCTCGTTAAGAAGTTCTAGGAGTTGCTCCGCAACTCCGTTTCACTTAGGAGAACGCCCAAAAACGGGCATTCTCCGCGTTGCGTTTAGATTTTGCGATGTGGGCAGAACAGAAAGAGGGGTTGCGGGAGAACGGTTACGGTGTGTTTTCCCGCAGCGCTTTTTTTAGCTTGGGAAGCTCCAGCAAAGATACGGAAAAAGTTTTCCCGTCCTTCATGGTCAGCTTAAGCAGGGAGAGTTTCTCCACCGAGGCCGTGTTGATGAGACAGTGCTCGGATATCATTAAAAAATGAGTGAACATGGCCAGCTGCGCGTGGAGATTGGGCAGCGTGCTCAGGATATCGAGCGTGCGCCCTTCGGTCAGTGTGATATGGAGATAATTGCCGCTTTTTACCGCGTAGAGAATTTCATCCTCGTGGACATAGAGGGTGTCTCTCTCTCCGCGCAGTTCTATGGTGGGAACCGTTTCCGATTTCAGGCTCTGCGCGTGATCCAGCATCTCGTCCAGTTCCTTTACCTTGATCGGCTTGCGCAGATAGAGAATCTGCTTCTGGAGCTGGCGGCGGAGAATGTCATGGTTGGAGGCTTCGGTGACGTCCTCCGGCACTTCGGCGAGCGCCGCCTCGATGACAGCGGGGTAGTCGATGGTGGAGATACACAGTATGATAGGAGCCACAACGCCCGCATCAATCAGCTTTCTTGCGAGCTGAAAACCGTTTACCGGCCCGCTTGTCATGTCGATAAAAAAGGCATCGTAAAGCATGGGAGAACGAAGAACCGCCTCCACATTTCCGTAGGAATCAATATAGAGCACGCCCGTGGTGTGAAGTCTTCTGTCAGAGGCGCGTCCAAGGAGCCGTTCCGTCTGTTTTCTGTCCGCAATATTATCATCACAAACTGCAATATGCATATAGAATCCTCCGTATGATATGGTCTGATTTACGGCAGAAGCATCCATTCTTTTGATCGTGAAGGCGTAATCTGCCGGCACGGGCGTTTAAAGGATCATAAATTCAATCGGGGATGACAGCAGCGCCACCACGATCAGAACCTGTATGAGCAGGATGGCCGGCATTCCGTAGAGAAAATACCAGTGTCTGGTTTTGTGGCGGAACAGATGCATGCCGATGATCGAACCGACGCTGCCGCCGATAATGGCAAGCACAAAGAGCGTGGCTTCAGGAATGCGCCAGGCGCGCTTCCTGGCTTTGAGCTTATCTACGCCCATAACGGTGAAACTGATGAAATTGACAACTGCTAAATATATGATTATAAGTGTAATTACGTTCATTTCAGATTAGACTTTCCCTTTTGTATGCTGCGGTGCGTGTCCGCCGATGTTTTGGAGGGCAGGCTGCCGCTTTTTCATTTTCGTCTGCGTATTTTACTACGCAGTGCAGGCTCGAAAAATCTCAGATTTTCCTCGCTCGCGGGCATTCGCCCTATGCATCCGCAATCTGAAAAAGCTGTCAGCAAGCTG
>CAJTTT010000006.1:74911-133329 GCA_910579285.1 uncultured Lachnospiraceae bacterium
CTTTTTCATCTTACGTCTGCGCACTGCTCATTGCTTTCCGTACATCATACCACATTTGTGAAGAAAAAAAAAGAAAAAACACCCCGCAGGATTCTCTGCGGAGAACGCCGCGGGGTTTCTTTCATGCGTGATCTGTTTTGATTTTAGAGCAGCTTTTCTCCCTGCTCCTGCATCTTCATGGCGCGAACCTTGCAGGACAGGCCAAAGAGATTGATGAAGCCCTCCGCGTCATGGTGGTCGTAGAGATCGCCGGTGGTGAAGGAAGCGATGCTCTCATTATAGAGCGTGTACGGAGAGGTGGTGCCGGCTTTGATGATATTGCCTTTGTAGAGCTTGAATTTCACTTCGCCGGTCACATACCGCTGGGTGGACTCGATGAACGCCTGCAGCGCCTCGCGAAGCGGGGTGAACCACTTGCCCTCGTAGACTACCTGCGCGAATTTGTTACCCAGATCTGCCTTGAGTGCATAGGTGTCGCGGTCGAGGATCAGTTCCTCCAACTGCTGGTGCGCTTCGTAGAGGATGGTGCCGCCCGGGGTCTCGTATACGCCGCGGGATTTCATGCCCACTACGCGGTTTTCCACGATGTCAATGATGCCGATGCCGTGCTTGCCGCCCAGCTCATTTAGGGCAGCGATGATATCAGCCACTTTCATCTTCTTGCCGTTAACAGAAGTGGGGATGCCTTTCTCAAAGGTCATGGTCACATATTCGCCTTCCTCGGGCGCTTTCTCGGGCGTGGTGCCGAGCACGAGCAGATGCTCATAGTTAGGCTCGTTTGCAGGGTCTTCCAGCTCCAGACCTTCGTGGCTGATGTGCCAGAGGTTGCGGTCGCGGCTGTAGCTGGAATCTGCGGAGAAGGGAAGGTTGATGCCGTGCTGTCTGCAGTATTCGATCTCCTCCTCACGGGAGTTTAAATTCCACTTTTCGTTTCTCCATGCGGCAATGATCTTTAAGTCGGGAGCCAGCGCTTTGATACCCAGCT
Organism: uncultured Lachnospiraceae bacterium; assembly: GCA_910579285.1. GTDB lineage: Bacteria > Bacillota > Clostridia > Lachnospirales > Lachnospiraceae > UBA3282. The sequence continues at coordinate 75,897 of CAJTTT010000006.1, forward strand.
CGAAACGGATCTGGTCGTTGCCTTTGCCGGTTGCACCGTGGCAGATGGCGGTTGCGCCTTCCTTGCGGGCGATCTCAACCAGTTTCTTGGCGATCACAGGCCTTGCCATTGAGGTGCCAAGCAGATATTTGTTTTCATAAACAGCGTGCGCCTGTACACAGGGAATGATAAAATCATCGCAGAACTCATCGGTCAGATCTTCGATGTAGAGCTTGGATGCGCCGCTGGAGAGGGCGCGCTCCTCGAGACCGTCAAGCTCCTCCGCCTGTCCGCAGTTGCCGCACACACAGATGACTTCATAGTCAAAATTTTCCTTTAACCAGGGGATGATAACGGTCGTATCAAGTCCGCCGGAATACGCAAGAACTACTTTTTCTTTCATTTTCGTTTCCTCCATATAAAATTATGTAATATTGTTTGATAACGGATATCTGATCTGCGCGCACTGTCTGCCGGAATGTGGCAGGGTACGTCTGTCCTTAAAACAATATACAACAAGAAGGGACAGAATGCAAGTGTAAATTTATGCATAATTCATATGAATATTTGTGATAAATATGCATAATATGAAATTATAATTGCATATTATACAAATATATTGTATAGTTATACGAAAGTATTCTGCACATGAATGCGGAGGTTGCGTTATAAAGCTGACGGCGGTATGATAGGAAAGAGGAAAACGATGCCGCATGACGGAAAGAAACGCGGCAGGAAAGCGGGGAAGGAAGAAACAAGAACAGGCGCAGATGGGATGAAAACAGGAAAGGATGGGAAAGATTGAAAATTAAAATTTTCAATCGCGAGATTTGTGCCTGCGCGTTGCTTGACACAAACTCGTTATGCGCAAAGAGCAGCGCAGAAATGGAGGAAAAATGGGAATACAGGGGTTTCTTTCAAGCGGCGACGATAGGCTGGATCGCCGGTTTCTCTTTACGGCGGAAATTGACCAGATGACTTCCATTTTGCGGAGGACGCTTCTGCTCGACAAAAGCCGCAGGGAAAACGATGCGGAGCATTCCTGGCATATTGCGGTGATGGCGATGCTTTTTTCAGAATACGCGACAGAACCTGTCGATATCGGCAGGGTGGTGCAGATGTGCGTGGTGCACGATCTGGTGGAGATCTATGCGGGGGATACCTTCGCCTACGATGCGGTGGGGAACGCTGACAAAGAAGCGCGGGAAAAGAAAGCTGCCGACAAACTTTTTGCCATGCTTCCGAAGGAACAGGGACGGATGATCCGCAGCATGTGGGAAGAATTTGACGCTATGGAGACGGCTGATGCGAAGTACGCTGCCTGTATGGACAGACTCCAGCCGTTCTTTCACAATACGCTGACGGACGGCCACACCTGGGTGGAGAGCGGCACGGACCGCGCTGTGGTGGAAAAGCGGATGGCGGTCATCAAAGAGTTTATGCCGCAGGTGTATGTCTGGGTTGTAGCTAACATCGACCATGCAATTGAGGCAGGGTGGTTAAAGCCGTAGGGCGCCGGTTATCTCATAGGGAGGCTGTGGGGCTGCGGGCCTTTTTGGAATAAGGGGAAAGAGAAACAGACCTTGTTGCGCTGGGTGATTTGGCAAACATAGCCAGTCTTTCTGGAATAAGGGGTAAAAGAAACAGAAACAGGGCAAGAGGAAATGAGATGGAATATAAAATCGTACGGCTGGCGGAGCAGACGGAAATCAAAGATCGGGCGGCACAGTGGTTTCACGAAAAATGGGGCATTTCTCTCGCGGCATGGGTGTTGCCGGCGCGCTGTTAAATTATGTATGCGCCGATATGAAAAAGAGGGGAATCGACACCTTGTACCTTCTGACTGACCACGACTCGTTTTATGAGCGGTACGGCTGGGATTTCTTCTGTATGGCGCGGGGGGACGGGGAAGCGGAACTGTCGAGGATGTATGTGCATAGGGTGTGAGGGATGATAAATTTGGTAATTGGGAAGGGAGCAAGGGTACAAAATGATTTCAGCAATTTATGACAGGAGAAGTATAAGAAAATTTTCAGATAAACCTATATCAAAGGAAGATTTGACGGAAATTATAGAAAGTGGAATAAAAGCGCCTTCTTCCAAAAACAGACAGCCGTGGAAATTCATTGTGGTGCAGGGGAAAGAAAAGGAAGAAATGTTGAAAGTTTTCCGCAAGGGGATTTTGAGGGAAGAAAAGGAAAACGCATTGCTTCCGCAAAGCAGGCAGCATATTCCGGCGGCAAAGTATACGGTTGATATTATGGAGGAGGCGCCGGTTGTCGTATTTGTTGTGAATACATTGGGAAAAAGCATTTTATCAGAAATGACGCCGGAAGAACATATTTATGAAATTTGTAATGTTCAATCTATAAGCGCGGCAATACAAAACATGCTTCTTACCGCTACGGAAAAGCAAATAGGAAGCCTTTGGATCTGTGATATCTATTTTGCGTATGCGGAAATCTGCGAATGGTTAAACAGTGAAGGGCAGCTTATAGCGGCGATTGCTTTTGGTTATCCGAATGAAGTCCAGAAAGCAAGACCGCGGAAAAATTTTGACGATGTGGTTGTCTGGAGAGTCTGAAACAGGCGGAGAGAAATTTGGGTGATAGGGACAGAGAAGGGGAGGTCTTAGATACAATGACTCAAATAGATACGAAAGGACTTTTATTACGGATTTTTATACCGGCAGCAGCATTGAGCGTGAGCTATCTGATCTTAGGGCACTTTTGTAAGATACCGCATATCCTGCTGTTCTGCATCCTGGGAACTTTCATTTTAGTGCCGATAGAGCTGGGGGTTATCTTGTCTGCGAGTAAAAGGGAATATGGAACTTATTCTCTGAAAAGCGCCTTTGTGGGACAGGAAAGAACTGCATGGTGGAAGGCGTTTGCCATTGCGTTTATATTTTTTGGAGTGGCAGGACTGCTGTCCGCCTTTGCCGCGCCCGTTGAAAATCAGATTTTTTCAGAGGTGAGAAGCGGCGTACTCCAGAGTCTGCCAGCTGGCTTTGACTGGACAGATTACGAATACTTAAAAACCTTTTCCCGGCCGGTACTTGTTTTGACATGTATCTATTATGGGGTTTTTAATGTCATAGCCGGCCCGGTTACAGAGGAACTGTTTTTCAGGGGGTATCTGACATCCCATTACGAAAAGCAGGGATGGTTTACGCCGGTAGTGATATCCGTATTGTTTTCGCTGTATCATTTCTGGCTGCCGTTTAACAATGTGTTTCGCATATTGGCATTTACGCCTGTCATGTATGCTGCGTACAGAAAAAAGAATTTTTTTATAAGCATTCTGTTTCATTGTATCTGTAACCTGTTTACAACGATCAGCTTTATCTGGGTGGTTTTAGGGTGAAGGAGATAAGATTGAAAATTAAAATTTTCAATCGCGAGATTTGTGTCTGCGCGTTGCTTGCCACAAACTCGTTTCATGCGGTGTCTCAACAAAGTTGAGACAAAAGCAGCGCAGAAATGGAGATAACTATGATCCGATATGCCGAGGAAACGGATTTTGAGACGGTAAGAAAATACGATAAGCATATCAGCGAAACGGAATTGAAAAACGCGATTGCCTTAAAAAGGGTTTTGGTGCTGTATCAGAATGGCTGTTTTGCTGGATGGCTGCGGTTCAATTTGTTTTGGGACGAGATTCCGTTTGTGAACATGCTGTATCTGTTAGAGGAATACAGGGGGCAGGGATACGGCGGGAGGCTCACCGCGTTCTGGGAAAAGGAGATGAAAGACAGCGGATATGGAATGGTTTTGACATCCACACTGTCAAGCGAACGGGCGCAGCTTTTTTATCGGAAGAACGGGTATGTGGACTGCGGTTCTCTTTTACTGCCGGGGGAGCCGCTGGAAATTATTTTGCGGAAAAGCTTGGGGTGATGGAACGCATCTCAAAGGAAATTCTTATGTTTGATGCTGGAAGACATTTAGAAGGAGGGTAACGCAATGGAAAGAAGAGACAAGGTAAATTATTATCTGGATCTGGCCCAGATGGTGGCCCAGCGGTCAACGTGCCTCAGAAGACATTACGGCGCGGTTATTGTCAAGAATGATGAGGTGATTGCGACAGGGTATGTGGGTGCGCCCAGAGGCCGGAAAAACTGCACCGATGTGGGGGAATGCATCCGGCAGAAGATGGCGATTCCGAGGGGGGAGCGGTATGAGCTTTGCCGCAGTGTTCATGCGGAAACCAATGCGATCATCAGCGCGTCACGGGACAAGATGATCGGCAGCGCCATGTACCTGACCGGGGTGGAAGCGGAGACCGGGGAGTATGTAAAAAACTCCTGCAGCTGCTCCATGTGCAAGAGACAGATCATCAATGCGGGGATTGAGACCGTGTATGTCCGGGATTCGGAGGATGAGTACCGGGTGATTCCCGTGCAGCAGTGGATTGATGAGGACGAGTCTCTGGATGGCACATTGGGATATTAGGAGGAGAAGATTTGGCAAACAGAGCTTATTTGTATGCGAAAAAAGACAAAGCGTTTGTGGCGATTTCGGAATACAATTATGATATTCCCATTGCCTATAAAATTCTGGTGAGTTGTAAAACCAAAAGGGTAAGATCAAGTATATTCGGGAGTCCCTTCAAAATTGCGCTGCGGGGTAATTTTGAGGAGGGCGTGGAGCGGCTTTATGCTTTTCTGGAGGAAGTGAAGCAAAAAGGGCTTATTCCAGAAGCAGAATTGGATGAGAAGATAGAGGAGACAAAGACGTTTTTGGAGAAGCAACGCGGCTGTCGGTTTTTCTGGCTTGAGGGCGCAGAAATATACGAGTATGGCGGTCCAGCCTTATTCGGCAATTTGAAAATGCACAGGCGGATTTCGCGGATTGGGACGGAGATTGCAAACTTTTACCGGGAACTGGACGGTGTGAAGCCAGATGAGCGGATGGATATGATCGGCATTCAGGAGTGGGCTGACTGTTTATATTATGAGACGGATTGAGTGGAAAGGACGACATAAATTTTTGAAGAACAATTGATTCAACTAAGAATTTGTGAATGCTTCGGAATGGAGGAAAAGTGAGCGGACAGGAAGAGAAAGAGGGCTTGCAGGCGCGCGACATGGCAAGAACGCCGGTTGACACAAAACCCTCACCCAAAGGTAGACTTTTGAAAGAAATGGCAGTATATGAACTGCTTGACAGGCTGGAAATATCTTATCAACGCGTGGACCATGAGGCGGCGGCAACCGTGGATGACTGTCACGATGTGGACGAGGCGCTGGGCATCCATATCTGCAAAAATCTGTTTTTATGTAACAGGCAGAAGACTGACTTCTATCTCCTGATGATGCCAGGTTTAAAAAAGTTTAAGACGAAGGAGCTTTCTGCCCAGCTTGGCGTATCGCGGCTTTCTTTCGCGGAGGCGGAGTACATGGAGGAATTTTTGGACATTACGCCGGGCTCGGTGAGCGTGCTCGGGCTGATGAACGACCGGGAACACCGGGTGCGTCTTTTGGTCGACAGGGAGCTTTTGCAGGATGAGTTTGTGGGCTGCCATCCCTGCGTGAACACGTCCAGTCTGAAGCTTCGGATGAAGGATATTCTGGAGAAATTTCTGCCCCATGTCGGGCATGAATATACGGCGGTGGAGCTGGTGGGAGAGTAGTTTACATAATGTATGAGCGACTGATGTGATATATAGTTGACATAATATTTGAATCGAGTTTACATAATGGCATATTGGTTTACATAATTTATATATTGTGAAGTAGTGCGTGTGAAATGAAAGAAATTTTATCACTGGCATATAGATTAACATAATATAGAAAACGGAGAATACATATGATACGAAAAATGACGATAGAAGATTACGACGGCGTGAAGGCGCTCTGGCTGTCGATCAAAGGATTTGCCATTAGGAGCCTTGACGACTCCAGGGAGGGTGTGGCGCGCTTTCTTTCGAGAAACCCGGATACCAGCGTGGTGGCGGTGGAGGATGGCAGGATTGTGGGCGCGATTCTCTGCGGGCATGACGGCAGACGGGGGTGCCTGTATCATGTGTGTGTGGCGGAGGACTGGCGGATGCGGGGTATCGGGAAGGCGATGGTGGTATTCTGCATGGAGGCGCTCAAGGCGGAGCAGATCAATAAAGTGTCGCTGATCGCCTTTACGAAGAATGACATCGGCAACGCCTTCTGGAAGCAGATCGGCTGGACGAAGCGGGAGGACTTAAACTACTATGATTTCACGCTGAACGAGGCCAATATCACGGCGTTTAACGGGTAGCCGGGCTGACGATTTCGGATGCAGGAATTGACTTTGCCTGCGGTGCATGTTACAATGACTCAAACAACTGAATAGTAGTAATGTCTTCAGGGCAGGGTGAAATTCCCGATCGGCGGTGACAGTCCGCGGGCGCGAAAGCGCGGGGTACGGTGAAATTCCGAAACCGACGGTATAGTCCGGATTAAAGAAGGTGTATTGGGATTGTCAGAAGTAATCTGGCAATGTTTTGTGCACTCTTTTACGTCAAACTGCTCTGTTGGCATTTTCAATACACCTAAAATAGAAACACCTGAAAGGCAGCCATACTTTCAGGTGTTATTTCATTTTAGGAGGGATTTCATATGAAAAACAACAGGACAAGAAAACTCACAACAGTAGGTATGCTGTGCGCATCTGCGTATGTGGCAGTGGCGGTCGGACGCGTCCCGGTCGTACTCTTTTTGAAGTATGACCCGAAGGATGTGGTAATCGTGATTGGCGGACTTATTTTCGGGCCGTTTACGTCGTTAGTCATGGCCGTGATTGTGTCTGTGATGGAAATGATTACGATCAGCAGTACGGGTGTCTGGGGGTGTATGATGAATATGGTCTCAAGCTGTTCCTTCGCCTGCACTGCGGCATTTCTCTATAAAGGACATCGTACACGATCCGGCGCAGTGGCGGCGCTGGCGTGCGGCTGGGGGTGCCAGGCTGCGGTAATGATGTTTTGGAACTGGCTTGTTGCCCCGATTTATATGGGATATCCGAGGGAGGCGGTGGAAGCGCTGCTGCTCACAGCATTTTTACCGTTCAATCTGTTGAAAGGAGGGTTGAATGCGGGGATCACATTTCTAATCTACAAACCTGTTTGTGGTATTATCCGGCATTGACATATGGAAGAACGCCGTATCGGGCGCAGCTAATTCCAGCGCGGCCATAAAGAAAGCCGTTGAAAACACCCTCCGAAATGCGGTATATTGAGTTAGGACAAAGTTTGTCAGCCCTGCCGCATGGAAGGAACCGGCTGGGGATTTCTGATAAGGAGCGTTGGCTGTCATGTACAGAATACTTGTGGTGGAGGATGACGCAGTCATCTCGGAGCAAATCGCAAAATATTTGGAAAAATGGGGCTATGATGTGGAGTCGGTCAAGGATTTCGCGGATGTGATGGGACAGTTCGCGGCGTGTGAGCCTCAGCTTGTGCTGATGGATATCGGTCTGCCTTTTTATAACGGCTACTACTGGTGCGGCGAGATCCGCAAGGTGTCCCAGGTGCCGATCATCTTTATCTCCTCGGCATCAGATAATATGAATGTGGTGATGGCCGTCAACATGGGCGGCGATGACTTTGTGGTGAAGCCCTTTGACCTGGAAATTCTGCAGGCCAAGATACAGGCTCTTTTGAGGCGGGCTTACGCCTTCACAGCGCCGGGAAACATTCTGGAATATCGGGGTGTCATACTAAATGTGACGGATATGTCACTTTCTTGCCGTAAAAAAGCTGTGCAGCCGGATCAGGGCGAGGGTGTGCAGCCGGTGGCGGCTGTTTCGGGCGGCAAAGATGCCGGAGAGGGAAAGGCGGCCAGCCGGATTGAACTGACGAAAAATGAATACCGTATCTTACAGACACTCTTTGAGGCGGCGGGCGGCGTGGTCAGCCGGGATCTATTGATGAAGCGGCTCTGGGACGACGAGTGCTTCGTGGATGACAACACCCTCACGGTAAATATGAACCGTCTGCGCAAGCGGCTTGCGGAAATCGGGCTTTCCGGGCTGATCCAGACGAAAAAAGGCGTTGGGTATTTTCTGGGAGGGACAGATGGATAAGAAAACCTGCATACCATTGGCATATATACGGGAGCGGATTGCCCCGGTCTCTTTATATATTGTGGAGGCGCTTATCTTTTTGATGATAGCAGCGCTCTATGGTTACGAAGGCGTGTTTGCCAATATGACTTATGCCCTGGGGATTGCGGCCTTCTTTGGCGGCTGTTATTTTTTGTGGGATTATGGCAGATACCGGGAGAAGTACAAGACGCTGTCGAGGCTTTTTTCGGCGGAGGAGAGAAGTGACGCGCTTCCCCGGACGTCATCCGGCATGGAACAGGCGTACCAGCAGATTATTGCAGCGCAGGAGGCGGAGAAAAGGGCGCTTGTCACGCGGCTTGACGAGAAGCAGCGGAACATGGCGGATTATTATACGATGTGGACACACCAGATCAAGGTACCTCTCTCGGCAATGGATCTGCTTTTACAGAATGCAGGCGGAAAGGCAGGCAGCAGTGTGGAAGAGGATGCGGCCGATGGCGGGGATCTGCAGACAGCAAGGAAACTGCGGGAGGAAGTGTTCAAAACGGGCCAGTATGTGGACATGGCTCTCCACTACGCCAGAATGGAGAGCATTTCCGCGGATCTTTCTTTTGAAAGGCTTGACGTGGACGCGCTGGTAAAGAAAGCGTTGAAAAAATTCTGGCTTCTTTTCAGCGGCGCGGGGCTCAATCTGCAATTGGAAGTAAGTCACGCATATGTGGTCACGGACGGCAAGTGGTTTTCCTTTGTGATCGAACAGATTCTGTCCAATGCGCTTAAGTACACGAAAGAGGGCGGCATTTCTATTTACGGGGCGGATGAAAAGGGCAGACCTGCCAGGGAGGAATGCAGCTATCTCGTGATAGAGGATACGGGCATCGGGATCGAGGAGAGCGATCTGCCCCGCATTTTTGAGCGGGGATTTACGGGATATAACGGACGACTGGGCAATCAGTCTACGGGCATCGGCCTGTATCTGTGCAGGCAGATCATGGACAGACTCGGACTTTCCATCCGCGTGGAGTCGAAGCGCGGCGAGGGGACAAAGGCGCTTTTGGGGATTGCCCAGGAGGCGGTTCTTACAAAAATGTAAGTTACGAGAGGGAAATGTAAGCCGGACACATGGCAGCGCATTTCCTTTTTGCTTATCATAAAGGAAAGGAAGGAGGACGAAGATGTCACTGTTAACCGTAAAAAATGTAAAGAAAATATATACCACCCGCTTTGGGGCAGTCAAGGTGCAGGCGCTTAACGATGTGAATTTTTCCGTGGAAGAGGGCGAGTATGTGGCCATCATGGGGGAATCGGGGTCGGGAAAGACCACGCTTTTAAACATTCTGGCCTCTCTGGATACGGCCACCAGCGGGCAGGTACTGCTAAACGGGCAGGAGCTTTCCAAGGTCAGCCAGAAAGATCTGTGCGCATTCAGACGGGATCACCTGGGTTTCGTCTTTCAGGACTTTAACCTGCTGGACACCATGTCCCTGCGGGATAATATTTTTCTGCCGCTTGTGCTGGCGGGGGTGCCTTACCGGGAGATGGAGCAGCGGCTTGCGCCCCTTTCGGAGAAACTGGCGATCACGGATCTTTTGGACAAATATCCCTACGAAGTGTCGGGCGGACAGAAACAGCGCGCGGCGGTGTGCCGGGCACTGATCACAAGGCCGGATATCGTGCTGGCGGACGAGCCCACAGGCGCGCTGGATTCCCGGGCTTCCGGGAAACTTCTGAAACTGTTTGGGGAAATCAACAGGGAGGGACAGACCGTTCTCATGGTGACCCACAGCATTCAGGCAGCGGCCCACGCGGGGCGGGTGCTTTTCATTAAGGATGGGTGCGTGTTCCACCAGATTTACCGGGGAGAGCGGAGCTGGGACGAAATGTACCGCATGATATCGGACGCACTGACGGTGATACAGGCACAGCAGGGAAATGGCGATGAGATGGCGGCTTCTGGTCAGGCGTAGAAGGGAATGGGAGGTGAGACTTATGAATAAACGAAAATTACTGCCGGTGATGGCTTACAGAGGGGTGAAGCAGAATAAGCTGGTTTACCGTCCCTATCTCATGACCTGCTTCTTTTCTGTGTTCAGCTATTACCTGTTTTCGTCCCTTCTGCACAACGATCTGATGGAGAGACTGCCGAAGGCGGCTTACGCGTGGCTGATGCTCACCTTGGGAAAAGGGCTGCTTTCCATCATTCTGCTGTTGTTCCTTCTCTATGCGGGCAGCTTTTTGCAGAAGCGGCGAGGGCGTGAACTGGGACTTTACAGCCTCCTGGGGCTGGAACGGAAACATATCGGCATCATGCTTTTCTGGGAGAATGCAGGGCTGTATGCGGTCAGCGTGTCGGCCGGGATTGTACTTGGGTTTGTGCTCAATAAGCTGATGTTTCTCCTGCTGCTTCGCATGACCAGACTGGATGTGGAGGCTGCTTTCTATTTTTCAGCGGAGGCGGTAGTGGAAACGCTTCGGTACTTTGCGCTTGTTTTTCTCTGCGTCTATATCAAAAGCCTCTGGAGTTTATATCGCATGAAACCGGCAGAACTGATGTCTGAGAGCAGGAAGGGGGAGAAGGAGCTTAGATGGACCTGGCTGTGGTCTGCAGCGGGCCTGATCCTGTTAGGATGCGGCTACCATATTTCGGTCACCAGCAGGCTGGACAGTATGATTTTTACAGACTTCTTTCTGGCGGTATTTCTGGTTGTGCTGGGCACTTACTTTCTGTTCACATCTGGAAGCGTTGCTTTTTTGCGGTTTTTGAAGAGACGGAAAAACATTTACTACAGGCCATCCAATCAGGTGACGATTTCCGGCATGCTGTACCGCATGAAGAAGAATGCGGCCGGCCTTTCCAACATCTGTATTTTTTCCACCATGCTTCTGATTACATTGACCTGTACGGTCACTATGTGGACAGGGATGGATCAGATTGCTTACTATGACTATCCTTACGATGTGGAGGCGTCCTATTCGGAGAACAGTAACGTGATGGAAAAGGCGCGGGAGAAGGCGCAGGAGCTTTCGGAAAAATACGGACAGGGCGCAGCGCGGCTGGACTGCTATAACAGCATGAAACTTACCTGCGGCAGACAGCAGGGAAGCAACGCGTTTACCACTGCATCAGGTGTGGAATTTGCTGACCAGTATGCGGTCACGCTGATGACGCTGGCGGATTATAACCGGCTGGAGGGAGAGGACAAAAGTCTGGAGGAGGATGAAGTGCTCCTGTACTCCACAGGGGTGCCCTTTGGATTTGACAGCGTAAATTTTATGGGCGTGGAGGCAGCCGTAAAGGAGGAACCGGAGCGGATTTATCCTTTTCCGCAGGCCAAAAACAGGATGTTTAACTTTACCGCCCAATATGTGATTGTGGTGAAGGATCAGCAGGCATTTGACAGGTTTGTGACGGCGTGGGCACAGGTGAACGGCGTGACGGATATGGAAGGCTTTTTACACAGCGGCGTGCGGCATTTGAATCTGCTGCTTGACGGGAAGGAGACGGAGCGGGAGGCGTTTGTCGAAGAGTGGTCCGAGTGGTGTCAGGGACAACAGGATTTTCTGCAGGTGGAAAACGGCTTGGCGGGAAGAGCCGAGGACTGTTCTCTGAACGGCGGCCTGCTTTTTATCGGTATTATCTTTGGGCTTATGTTCTTTATGTGCCTTCTGCTCATCATGTATTTTAAGCAGGTCTCGGAAGGGTACGAGGATCAGGACAGCTTTGGAATCATGCGGAAGGTGGGCATGAGCGACAGAGAGATCCGGGGAACAATCCGCAGGCAGATCCTGCTGGTGTTTTTCCTTCCTCTTGCGGGCGCGTTTTTGCACACGGCGGCGGGGCTTGTGATGGTCAACAACCTTCTGGGGGCACTGCGGTTTTTTGACACCGGGCTTTTGATCCGCGTCTGTGTGGGCGTGGCGGAGGCTGTGACGGCTCTTTACGGGGGAAGTTATGTGATGACGGCGAAGACGTATTATCGGATTGTGGGGAAGTGAGGAAAGGATGCTCTGTCAGTTTGGCAGAGCATTTCCTTTTTACTCAATTTAATTTTATCTTTCCAATGTTTAATTTAGTCATTTTTTGATTTGGGACTAAATTAAAGTTGACTTTGACGTAATTATCAGATAAAATAATACCATAAATTGTTTGTAAAATAGATGCTGTGGAGGAGCGCCGGTTGAGAGATTATGCGTACGGGGATAAATGGCAGAGTCTGCTGACACCCGAGATCGTAGGGTATTTAACTGCAATACACGAGTTTAGGGGAGAACAACGTCTGATAGCGGACAGATATGCGGATGTTTTGGAAGACTTGGTGCAGATTGCGAGAATACAGAGTACTGAAAGTTCCAACAGAATTGAAGGGATATACACGTCTGATGAGCAGCTTAGGAAATTGGTTTTAGATAAGACGAAACCCAGATCAAGGAGCGAAAGGGAAATTGCAGGCTACCGGGATGTATTAAATACAATCCATGAGAACTATGCGCATATTCCAATAAAATCTGCATTTGTTTTACAATTGCACAGAGACTTGTATAAGTTTGAAGGCGTAGCTGTAGGTGGAAACTACAAGGCGGCTGACAATGTGATAGAGGAACAGGATGAAGCGGGAAATAAAACGGTGAGATTTCAGCCCGTTCCGGCATGGGAAACGCAGGATTCGGTGGAACGGTTGTGCGAGGCGTATAGAAAAATTGAGGAGGAAGGACAGGCAGATTTACTGCTGATTATTCCTATGTTTGTTTTGGATTTTCTGTGCATTCATCCTTTTAGAGATGGGAATGGGAGGATGAGCAGATTGCTGACGCTGCTCCTGTTGTACAGAGCGGGATATTTTGTGGGAAAATATATCAGCATAGAAAAATTGATCGAACAGTCTAAAGAAACTTACTATGAGGCGCTGGCGGACAGTTCGGCAGACTGGCATGAAGGAAGAAACGACTACGAACCATTTGTAAAGTATATGTTTGGCGTGATTGTGGCGGCTTACAGAGAATTTTTTGAAAGGACAAAAATGGTTACCCGGCATAGGATGTCAAAACCAGACAGAATTGCAGAAGAAATAAGGAATCGCATCGGGATGGTGACGAAAAAGGAACTGGTACAGCTATTTTCGGATATCAGTCAGACCACGGTACAGCGGACATTGAATGATTTGGTGAAAGATGGAAGGATTCTTAAAATAGGCGGCGGCAGATATACCAAATACAAATGGAACTGGGAGGATGAGGAGTGATGGTTACAGGTGAGTTAAGAAATAAAATAGATGCTCTTTGGGATGCGTTTGCGGCGGGCGGCCTTGTGAACCCGCTCGAAGTGATTGAGCAGGTCACCTATTTGATATTTATACACGATTTGGATGTTTCGGATACCATGCGGGAAAAAGAGAGCATTATGCTCGGACTGCCCTTTCAGAGTATTTTTGCCGGGAAGATTAAGGTGGGAGAAAGAGAGCAGGATGGCAGAAATTTGAAATGGTCTGTGTTCCATGATTTTCCGGCACAGAGAATGTATTCGGTTATGCAGGAATGGGTATTTCCGTTTATTAAAAATCTGCATGGAGATAAGGACAGCGCATATTCAAAGTATATGGATGACGCTATTTTTAAGGTGCCGACACCGCTTCTGTTGTCTAAGGTAGTGGATGCGCTGGATGATATTTTTTTGTTGATGGAGCAGGCGAAAGAGCTGGATATCAGAGGGGATGTGTATGAATACCTGCTCTCTAAGATTGCGCAATCCGGGTTGAATGGACAATTTCGCACACCAAGGCATATTATCCGTATGATGGTGGAACTGATGGAACCTTCCGCCGATGATATGATATGTGATCCGGCATGCGGAACTTCGGGATTTCTTGTTGCGGCAGGAGAATATCTGAAGGAACGGCGTAAAGAAGAAATTTTTTACGATAAAGAAAAAAGGGATCATTATATGAGCGGCATGTTTCATGGATATGATATGGATAGAACCATGCTGCGCATTGGTGCAATGAATATGATGACACACGGGGTGGAAAACCCTTTTATCGAGTACAGGGACAGTCTGTCAGAGCAAAATGCCGACAAGGACAAATATTCCCTGATATTAGCCAATCCGCCGTTTAAGGGAAGTCTGGATGCGGAAGCCGTGTCCGGGGATTTGCTCAAAGTATGTAAAACAAAGAAAACAGAGCTGCTGTTTTTGGCGTTGTTTGTAAGGATGATGAAAGTGGGAGGAAGATGTGCCTGCATCGTTCCTGACGGTGTGCTGTTTGGCTCATCCAAAGCGCATAAGGATATCAGAAGAGAACTGTTGGAAAATCAAAGACTGGAAGCCGTGATTTCCATGCCGTCCGGGGTGTTTAAGCCCTATGCAGGTGTTTCTACGGGGATTCTTATATTCACAAAGACCAATCACGGGGGGACGGATCAGGTATGGTTCTATGATATGCAGGCGGACGGGTTCAGCCTTGACGATAAGAGAAGCCCTGTAAACGAAAATGATATTCCTGACATCATAGAACGCTTTCATAACCGGGAAGGGGAGAAAGAGAGAGAGAGAACGGAAAAGTCATTCTTTGTGTCGAAGCAGGAGATTGTGGATAATGAATATGATTTGTCTGTCAACAAATATAAAAGGATGGAATATGTGCCGGTAGAATACCCGCCGACAGAGGAAATACTGGAGCAGATATTTGAACTGGACAGGCAGATTGGAGCGGAGCTGGAAGAACTTAAGGAGATGCTGGCGGAGACGTAGGCAGTGGCTGGTGAATCTGGATATGGATTACATGTTTTCCGGCGCCTGGGAAGTGATTGGGGTGAAGAACGGGTATGAGCAGTGTATTGATAAAAGAGATAGGCAGGGTAGCTACAGGAAATACACCGAGTAAAAGTAATCAGGCATTTTATGCTTCTGATGATATCGGTTTTATAAAACCAGATATGATCAGCGAGGACAAAATAACATATATAAAATCATCAAAAGAATTTATCTCTGAACAGGCCAGATCAAAAGCGCGGATAGCTGGGAATAAGGCGGTTTGCGTAACTTGTATTGGCATTATTGGTAAGATAGGTATTATTGATGGCGGGGAGTATGCATTTAATCAACAGATTAATGTAATTGAACCGAACGAAAAAGTGTCTTCAGAGTATTTGGCGTACTGTTTGCTGTATAATAGAAACAGGCTGATGCATATGGCGAATGCACCAGTGGTTCCGATTATAAATAAAACTCAATTTGAAAATTTTCAGATAACTATTGAAGACGGGCGGGATGAACAGAATCAAATTGTTGAAAGGCTGAGTAAAACAGCTCATGCGATAAATATGTGTAAGCAGCAGATGACCCAGTACGAGCTACTTATCAAATCCCGATTTGTGGAACTTTTTGGTGACCCGGTACAGAATCCGAAAAATTTTCCTGTTTTCCGAATGGATGAGGTAGTTACGTTTCAGGGAGGAAGCCAGCCGGATAAAAAATATTTTGAATATGAACCTTCAGAGGAAAATATCAGATTAATACAAATCAGAGATTATAAATCGGATAAATTTGTAACATATATTCCGAAAAACATGGCAAGGCGTTTTTGCACGAAAGATGATATTATGATAGGCAGATATGGACCTCCCATATTCCAAATTTTAAAGGGCATAGAGGGAGCGTATAATGTGGCATTGATGAAAGCAGTACCGAAGCAGGGCAATAAGGAATTTATACGCGCGTTTTTAAAACAAGAATGCTTATTGCACTATTTGGAGAGCATGTCATCAAGAACAGCGGGACAGGACGGGATTCAAATGGATAAATTAAAGGCATACCCGTTTCCTATGCCGCCGATCAAACTGCAGAATGAATTTGCAGAGTTTGTTGCAAAGGTAGAAGAATTAAAAGATACGACGCAGAAATCCATAAATGAACTGCAACTCCTGTTTGACAGTCTGATGCAAAAATACTTTGGCTAAAGCAGGTACTCTTTTAACAGGCGTCTGGCGCAATGGAGGTCACCTATGACTAACTTTTATTATCTAAAAGAAGAAAAACAGTTCGACAGCTTTTCAGAAGTCGCCATATCTTCCGAGAAACTGTTTCCAATTGACAGGGAAGCCTGTGTCATCAACTGCCGCCGCGCGATGGAGTTTGCCGTCAAATGGCTGTATTCTGTTGACGCATCTCTACAAAAGCCTTACCAGGATAATTTACATAGTCTGATGAGTGCGGAGGAGTTTCGCGTTCTTGTAGATAAGGGGTTGTGGCGGCGGATGGATCTGATTCGCAAAATGGGTAACCGGGCAGCTCATGCGGGGGCAAAAATTACTTTTGACGAGGCATCTCTGTGCTTAAAGAACTTATTTATCTTTCTGGATTTTGTGGCCTGTTGTTACGCGGAGAATTATGAGGAACGCCAATTTGACTCGTCACTTCTCAGCAGCGAGCTGCCAGAGCAGCAGGCGCCGCACAGAACGTTTGCAGATGTGGATCTGCAGGCGCTGATAGAAGAAAATAAAGCTTTGAAAGAAGAGCTTACAAGGAGAAGGGAAAACAAGCGTCCTGCGTATGTGCCTAAGCCGTTAGATTTATCCGAATATAAAACACGGAAAATTTATATTGATTTTATGCTTCGGGATGCGGGCTGGGTTGAGGGGAAGAACTGGCTCAACGAGGTGAAAATTGAGGGGATGCCAAACCAATCGGGGAAAGGATATGCGGATTATGTACTCTATGATGATGCACACAAACCGCTCGCCGTTGTCGAGGCGAAAAGTACTTGTGAGGATGTGGCCAGAGGGCGGCAGCAGGCAAAACTTTATGCAGATATTCTGGAACAGAAGTATCAGAGAAGGCCGGTAATTTTTCTGACGAATGGTTTTGATACAAGAATCATTGACGGACAGTACCCGGAGAGACAGGTGTCTGGGGTTTACTCCAAAAGGGATTTGGAAAAATGGGTTAACTTGCGAAGTGAGCGGACATCGTTAAAAAATATTGTGGTGGATCAGAAGATTGCGGGAAGATACTATCAGGAAGCAGCCATCCGGGCAGTGTGTGACAGCTTTGGAGAGGGAAACCGAAGAAAAGCGCTTCTTGTCATGGCTACAGGAGCAGGGAAGACCAGAACGGTGATTGCGCTCTGCAAGGCATTGATGCATGCTGGCTGGATTAGAAACGTTCTGTTTCTGGCGGATCGAAATTCTCTGGTTACACAGGCTAAGAGGAGCTTTGTGAATCAGTTTACCGAGGAACTGTCTGTTGTAAACGTGGTGGAGGAAAAAAATAATTATAATGCCAGATGTGTTTTTTCCACTTATCAGACGATGATACATCTGATTGATGATGCAGTGGATCAAGAGGGCAAAATTTTTTCCTGCGGGCACTTTGATTTGGTCATCTGCGATGAAGCGCACAGGTCTATTTACAATAAATATAGAGACATTTTTACTTATTTTGACGCTCTGCTGGTGGGATTGACAGCAACGCCGAAAGAGGACATTGATAAAAACACATATTCCATTTTTGATCTGGAGGATGGGGTGCCGACTTACGGTTATGATTTGGCCCAGGCGGTGACGGATGGGTTTTTAGTTGACTATCTGTCGGTGGAGTCGGAAGTAAAATTTATCGAGCAGGGGATTGCTTACGATGAACTGTCTCAGGAAGACAGAGAGGCATATGAGAACACATTTAAGGATGAGAACGGCAATTTCCCGGAAAGAATACAGTCCTCTGCCATCAATAAGTGGCTTTTTAATGAAGATACCATCAAACAGGTTATCCGTGTTTTGATGAATGAGGGGTTGAAAATTGATTATGGGCAGAAATTAGGAAAAACGATTATTTTTGCGGTGAATCACAATCATGCAGAAAAGATTTTTGAGATTTTCAATAAAGAATACCCTTATTTGTCCAAAAACGGACAGGATTTTGCGAGGGTGATAGACAACCACACGGCATATGCGCAAAAGGCGATAGATGAGTTTGCAGAGGCGGGGAAACTGCCGCAGATTGCTATTTCTGTGGACATGCTGGATACGGGAATCGACGTGCCGGAAGTGTTAAATCTTGTCTTTTTTAAAAAAGTGTTAAGTCGGGCAAAATTTTGGCAGATGATTGGCCGGGGCACCAGATTGTGTCCGGGATTGGTGGATGGGGAGGATAAGCAGAAGTTCTATATCTTTGATTTTTGCGGCAACTTTGCTTTCTTCAGGGTTAACGAAGGGAAACCGACTGCGAATCAGATGGCATTGCAAAGTGCAATTTTTAATCTGGAATTTCAGATTGCCTATAAACTGCAGGATGCAAGCCGCCAGGTAAATCGACTGATTGCGTATCGGGAAAAACTGGTTAAGACGATGAGCGGCAAGGTGCAGGAACTTAACAGAGAAAGCTTCGCGGTAAGGCAGCACCTAAAGCATGTTGAAATGTACTCTGATGTGAATAGCTACCAGTCTATCAGCTATGAGGACACGCAGGCGGTCAAGGAGGAGCTTGCGCCGCTTATTCTGCCGGATCAGGATGAGGCATGCGCGGTACGTTTTGATGCACTGATGTACGGCATGGAACTGGCATATTTGTCAGATAAGACGTATACCAGGGCAAAAGGTGATCTGCTAAAACATGTGAAGGCAATAGCAGGTGTGGCCAATATCCCGGAAATCCAGGTAAAAACAGATCTGGTTCAGAAAATTTTACAGACAGGTTATGTGGATGATGCCGATATTGATGAGCTTGAATATATCCGTGAGGAGCTTCGTGGTCTGATGAAGTATATTCCGCAGAAAGTGGTTAAGTATGAGACGAATTTTGCGGACGATATTTTGTCAACAGAGTGGTACGAGGCGGAGCTGGAAAGCAGCGATTTAAAAAATTATAAGGAGAAAGCGGAGTATTATATCCGCCAGAATCAGAATCATATTGCCATTGTGAAATTAAGAGGCAATAAACCGCTCAGTGACTTTGATGTGCAGTCGCTTGAGGAAATTCTCTGGGGAGAGCTTGGAACCAGAGAGGATTATGAGAGAGAGTACGGGGAGAAACCTCTTGGAGAGTTTGTCCGGGAAATTGTCGGGCTGGATATGAATGCGGCGAAAGAGGCGTTTGCAGAATATCTGAATGGTTCGAGGATGGACAGCAGGCAGATTTATTTTGTGAATCAAATCATCGAATATATTGTTCATAACGGTTTGCTAAAGGACTTTTCTGTCTTGCAGCAATCTCCCTTCACAGATAAAGGGAGTGTGGTAGAAATCTTTACGGACATGGATGTCTGGACAGGAATCCGAAAGGTAATTGAACAGATCAATGCCAATGCAATGGCCTGACGTTTCAGCAGGCCATCGCAAAATGAACTTACTTTTTGGCAACAGGAATCCAGATTTCCGAGAGATAATTTTCATCGGAAGTCCCCTTCGGGTATTTCTCGGGCCGGTCGTACATTTCGATACAGTAGCCAGCCGCGAATTTATACTCCTTTAAGGCGGGGAGCCATTCGGAGAAAATCCGGGTGTTGACGTCCTGCAGGGCATCCGGCAGGGGACCGATGCAGGGAAAGACAGCCCATGTGAAAGCGGGAATGGTTGTTACCTCGAAGCCTTCCGGGATATCTGCGGCAGGATCATAGAGATCTGCGATCAGATAGGTAAAGCTTTCATTTCCCATAGAACTGTCGATGTTGATTCCGAATCTCCCCGCCACATATCTGCATTTTTCCTGCGCATAGTGTTCTTCCCAGAATGCGGGGATATCCTGCTTGGCGTTTTCGTAACTGAAGATGCGGGAAACGCCGAGTATCGTAAAGCTTTCCTTTTTCGTAATTCTGTAATCCATCAGATAACCACCTTTCAAAGAGATTGTCAGTTTCAGCGGGGCAAAGGATTTTAGGGTCGCGCCCTCTTTGCGCGCCATAGAGGGTGTGATGCCGTGGAAACGGGTGAAAGCTTTGGTAAAGCTGTCGGGGGAGTCGTAGCCGTATTTGAGCGCCAGGTCAATGATCTTTACATCGCCGGCAGTCAGTTCTCCGCCTGCAAGGGCAAGCCTGCGGTTACGGATGTATTCCGAAACCGTGTATCCACAGAGCATACCAAAGCCTTTCTGGAAGTAGAAGGGCGAGATACAGACGTGCTTAGCCACGACTTCTGTGTTGAGTTCTTCTGTGATATGCGTTTCAATGTAATCAATAGCATCTCCGACTACTTTCATCCATTCCATGTTTTTGTCTCCTTTGCGTTTGCTGTAACTAGAGTATAGCCCGGTGCGGCTGGATGTGCCCGATTTTGTAAGGCTTATTTTGTCGGGAGGGCAGAGTGGAAGTTTTTTGGGGAATGACGGCTCTGCCAGTGGTAACAATAGGATAGGACAATATCATTCTATCATAATGGAAAGAGAAGGTTTCGAAATTTTTATATTTATAGGAACTTGGTAGGCAAAAACTATTAAGTAGTATATAATAAAAACTAAGATTAGATAACGAATTTATTGTATGCGTTAAAAGAGGAATAGATTTGAATGATGTAAATACTTTAGAACGAATTGAAAAAATATTTCCCGATTATTTTCAAAGATTTAAATTGCCGGATGGAGCAAGGGAAGAATCAATAAGAGTATATAGAGCATGTAGAAGTGGAAAATGTGATAAGGACTCTTTTTTACCTTCTTTTGAGGAAAATGGCTGTGTAACCAATCCCTTAGTAGATTTGACGGATCCCGGACAGTATTCTCTATCGACATTCGAGAAACCTAAAGATGTGAAAAGATTTGCAGGTGTTATATCTGATATGAAAGTTCCTTACCAAATTGCAGTTGGAAAGACCAATCCAAGACATGGATTGGTACAACGAACGCGGGAAAGAACAAAGAAAAGAACGTCACACGTTGATTGGTGGCTTTATAAAAACGCATCGCCATATGATGAGTTTGAAATGATAGTTGATTTTGAAGAATATTTTCAAAACTATATGAAAGAAAGAGATGAAAAGAAATGAAAGACTTTATAAGATTGGAAAAATATGGACAACTTTATATTGACAAGGTTCTTTTTGAATCATATTTTCCAATTATTTTCACTTGTGTAAATGATAATAAGGATATATTTATATGCGTATGCTGTCAAAATAATAAAAAAGGATGCAAGTGGCTGCTTGGAAAAACCGATGGAATAAGCATTGTAAGAATGCTTAAAGATGAGATAACAATTCGGCAGTTGCTATTAGACAATTCATCAGGAAAGATATCTGTTGATTATGTGAAAAATACTGGATATGCAGTAGCTTATGATAATTCGGATTGGGATGTGAATAGTCCATATTTGCCGAAAGAAGATTCGTATATGTATGCAGAAGATGGAGAGTTTGAAGATGAGATTAATTATTTTTCGTCACTGAATTATGGCATATCTTATAATAAGGAATACTATAAATGTTTGGACACATTAGAAACAATAAGTACAATAAGCAAAGGAATTGAGCCAATGACAGAGGCATTGCTTGGACTGACATTGGCTATTGAAACTATTTCAATTCCAAGCGAAATCGTCAGCACATTAAAAGTGTTTGGAAAATTGTGTACTAATCTTGTAATCACTACTGAAAAATATACAAATCAAGGAAATTATAAATCCGTGTATAATGAATCTTTTAGTGTAGTGTCAGAAGACTTAAATATAAAAGTAGAAACAGAGAATAATTATTATTATGCGGATGCAGCATAAAGGAGAAAGAATGAGTGATTTTAATAGTGTATTGACATTGCAAGAAATGGTATTCGATAGAATTGAATTTAATAGGAAAGGTTTTAAGAATAACAAAGAACTGGAATTTGAATTGCAAGTACAAATAGGTTCGGATAAAAACAGCACATATAAAGTAACACTTGTTTTGAAAGGAACAAAACAGGACGAGTATAATGTTGTAATTAGTTTATCTGGTTTCTTTGCAGTTGAGACACAAGAAGAATTGGATGATAGTGTGGTTCGAAATTTGATAAATAAAAATGCTGTGGCAATTTTGATGCCTTATCTCAGAAGTGAGCTCACTTTATTGACAGCGCAACCCAATACAGATAGCGTAGTGTTACCACCTTTTAATATTAATAAGATGTTTAAAAACTAAAAACAAATTTGAAGAAATGGCATCTGAACTGGTAATTGTAAATCAGGTGTCGTTTGTCAATTAAAAGATAAATATGACAGGAAGGGGATTGTCCTTTGGCAAACTGTAGAAATCCCGCAAACATGCCGATATATCTATACAACAGACGTAACCGAATATCCCGGTACCAAAACTTACAGAACAGGATATTCATAAAACAGCGGACACAAGGATGTGTCTTATCATCAAAAGGAAGTGATACCATGAAAATCGGCGAAGCGCAGAAAGTCTACAGACAACAGATTGGCCTTTTAAGAGGACAGAAAAGCGATTTTGTGAAACAGCGGGAAGAAAACCGCAAAAAAATGGAGGAAGCACGGAAGAAAAGCGAAGAACAGGGTGTGACCTTTGAACTTTCCGAGGCATATCTGGAGCGGGAGAAGGAACTGCAGGAGAAGATTGATGAACTTTCCGGGCAGATCAATAAAAATGAGAAGACACTTGACGATCTGATTGAGCAGGAGGTCGGCATCTTTAACAGCATGGTGGCGGAACAGCAGGGCGATGCCATGAGAGAGTACGGCGAGGAGATGGCAAAGTGTCTGGAGATCGCCAGAAGAATCAGCAGGGGAGATCGTGTGCCCGCACAGGATGAGAAGAAGCTGATGGATTTTAATATGGATATTTATAAGATGGCGAAAGAGATGGCGGCCATCAATATGGAAGGAGAGCACAAAGAATGGGATTCCCTCTGGGGCGAGGAGGAAAAGAAGGAGTATGACGATCCTTACGAGGCTTCCCAGAACGCGGAGACCAATGTGGGCATGCCCGAGGGCATGGAGGCGGAGGCCGCGGCCGGGACGGAAGGGAATATAGAATAGCGGGAGAGGAAGGCACAGGATAAGTATGAAAGGTGCGAAAGACATGACCAGGGGTAATCCGTTTGTCTTGCTGTCTGGCTTTGCATTCTCTCTGTTGATCGGCAATGTGTTCCAGCAGTTATATACCTTTGTGGACACAATGATCGTTGGAAAATATCTCGGTGTGACGGCACTGGCCGCTCTGGGTGCAACAGAGTGGCTGGTGTTTGTTATGTTTGGGTGTGTGCAGGGAATTACGCAAGGTTTTTCTATCAGCATGGCGAAACGGTTTGGAAGTCACGATGAGGAAGAACTGAAAAAAGATATGGGGGGAAGTCTTCTCCTGTGTCTCGGTTTAAGCATAATGTTTACTGTGATTGGAATGATATTATGTAAACCTGTATTGGTGTGGCTTCACACGCCGCCGGACATGATCGGGATGGCGCAGATTTATCTGCGGACACTCTATGGCGGGGTATGCATTTCATTTTGCTATAATATTCTGGCGGCGTTTCTGAGGGCGGCGGGCGACAGCAGAACGCCGCTTATCGCCGTTTCCCTGGCGGCGGTCTGCAACATTGTTCTGGATTTTTTGTTTGTGGTGATACTGCATCTGGGGGTATTTGGGGCAGCATTTGCCACGTTGCTATCGCAGATGCTTTCTGCGGTCTGCTGCCTGAGGGCGGTCAGGACCGGCGGCTTTACTTTGCCTGGCCGGGCGGATTTTCAGATCAGGCCGGAAAGGCTCCGCCAGCTTCTCTGTCTGGGGATTCCGATGGGACTGCAGAATGTAATTACAGGACTTGGCGGCGTAGCCGTGCAGTCGGTCATCAACTGTTTTGGCACAATTTTTGTGGCAGGGTTCACGGCGGCCAATAAACTGTACGGGCTGCTTGAGACGGCGGCGGTCTCTTACAGTTATGCGGTGGTGTCTTATACGGGACAGAATGCAGGCGCTGGTGATTATGGCAGGGTAAGAAAAGGACTTGGCGCTGCCTGTGTGCTTGGAGTTGTGACATCCCTTTTTATGTCTTTTGTTATGTTAACCTTTGGTGATCCCATTCTCAGATGTTTTTTATCAGGCGAGGAAAAGGTACTTATGCAGACGCTGGAAATTGGCTGTAGCTTTCTGAGGATTCTGGCGGCCTTCTTCTGGCTTTTGTATCTGCTCTATATTGTGCGGGCCTGTGTGCAGGGCATGGGAAATACGGTACTGCCCATGTGTTCCAGTTTTCTGCAGCTATTCATGCGGGTAGGATGTGCTTTTTTTCTGACGAAAAGGATTGGTCAGACAGGTGTATTCTGGGGAGAAATCAGTGCGTGGCTTCTGGCGGATGTGTTTTTGTGCCTGTGTCTGCTGTGGGTATACCGGCGGCAGGTTATGATACAGGAGGAACAGCAGCGAAGCATTTTACATGTGATACGCCGTATAAAGGGAATCTTTTCAAGATAATGATTGCAAAAAAGTGGAAAATACTGATAAAATTAAAATGACGTTTCAAAGGGAGATCACGACACGGAGGAATCACAGATGAAACCGATGGTACTTTATTACGCAAAATGCTCTACCTGCCAGAAAGCCCTGAAGTGGCTGGAGGAAAAGGGGATTGCATACGAGGGCCGTCCGATCAAGGAAGAAAATCCGACTGCGGACGAACTGAAGAGCTGGCATGGACAGAGCGCCCTGCCTCTTAAGAGATTTTTTAACACCAGCGGCCTGCTCTATAAGGAGATGGGGCTGAAGGACAAGCTGCCCGGCATGAGCGAAGAGGAACAGTTTGCGCTTCTTGCTACGGACGGGATGCTTGTAAAAAGACCGATTCTTGTGAGTGAAAAAGGGGTGTGTCCAGGCTTTAAGGAGGCGGCGTGGGAGGAAATCCTTCTAAAATAGGAGGCATCGGACGATGCGGCTCTTAACTTGGAAAATGGATCGGAGCAGGATGGGGAGACAGCCAAGGAGTGAGAGATGGTACAGGACATTTTCAACGAGTACGCAAGATTTCCACAGGTGCACGGCATGGCGATAGGCGGCTCCCGCGCCGTCAAGCGAAATGACGGGTTTTCGAACTATGACGTGTATGTCTACTGTACAAAGCCGGTGGCCGCAGAGCAAAGGCGTGGTGTGCTGGAAAAATACTGCGGCAGTATGGCCCTTGACAGCCACAACAGGGAGCATGAGGATGTCTGCATGATGGATGATGGCACCGAGCTGCACATCATATACCGCAATCTTAATGAGTTTCTGGCAGGCATTGACCGGGTGGTGACGCGGCACGAGGTGCTGGATAGGTGTACCACGGGCATGTGGCACAATCTTTTGACGGGCCGGATCGCATACGACAAGGGCGGTCTTCTGGCGGCAGCCAAAGAGAAGTATCGTGTGCCTTATCCACAGGATTTGAAGAATAACATCATCAGTCATCATATGAATTTGATCAAGTATGGGCTTCCCTCCTTTATGGAACAGATCGGAAAAGCCATGAAGCGCGGGGATTTGGTGCATATCAACCAGAGCGTCAACCGTTTTCTGGACTCCTATTTTGATATTATTTTTGCCCTGAATGAGAAGCAGCATCCCGGGGAAAAGCGGCTGGTACAGATCAGCCTGGAAGAATGCAGCATTCTGCCGGCCAGATTCGAGCTGAATATCCGGCTGCTGCTCAACAGCATGTTCAAAGATCCGGCGGCGGTTTCCGTGGTGGACGTTATGGTGTCGGAGCTTGAGAAGGTGATCGGTGAGACGCTTGCGTAGGGGCGAGGTTGCAATAGCTGCGGGTTTATTGTATATTAGAGTGAAAAGAACTTCTAAAGCTTAGCAGCAAAGGCTGCTTCGCTAAGAAGTTCTATCATTTCACTCAAGAGAATGCTAAAAAACAGCATTCTCCGCACGGAACGAATGGAAAAGAAAAGAGGATGAAAATGGCGATGAAAATGATAGAGGGCGGCGTGACGGCGGCGGTAGGTTTTGAGGCGGCCGGCGCGGAGGCGGCGATCAAATATCAGAACAGAAAGGACATGGCGCTGATTTACAGTCAGGCGCCCTGTCAGGCGGCAGGGGTTTTTACTGGCAATGTGGTAAAGGCAGCTCCTGTTTTGTGGGATAAAGAAATTGTGGCTCATTCCCCATACGCGCAGGCAGTTGTGGTCAACTCAGGCATTGCCAACGCCTGCACGGGTAAGCAGGGGTATGAGTGCTGCAGGCAGACAGCGCAGAAAGCGGGGGAAGCGCTCGGCATTTCGACAGATGCCGTTCTCGTGGCGTCTACCGGCGTGATCGGCTGGCAGATTCCTGTAGAAAAGATTGTGGCGGGAGTGGACAGGCTGGTGCAGGCTAAGGCGCACACGCCGGAAGCGGGTCTTGCGGCCGTGGAGGCCATTATGACCACGGACACGAAGCCGAAACAGGCGGCAGTGCAGATCGAGATCGGGGGAAAGACGGTGACCGTGGGCGGTATGTGCAAAGGCTCCGGCATGATTCACCCGAATATGAGCACCATGCTCTGCTTTATCACGACGGATATCGCGATTTCCAGGGCGCTTCTGCAGGAGGCGCTAAGCGAGGATGTGAAAGATACCTTTAACATGGTATCTGTGGACGGAGATACTTCCACCAACGATACGCTGGTTGTGCTGGCGAACGGCCTGGCGGGAAATGCCGAGATCACGGAGAAAAATGAGGACTACGACAAATTCAGGGAAGCCCTGCATTATATAGACGAGACGCTGGCGAAGAAGATGGCCGGGGACGGAGAAGGCGCGACAGCTCTGTTTGAGACGAAAGTGATTCATGCGGCCACGAAAGAGGAGGCGCGGATGTTATGCAAGTCCGTGGTCTGCTCCAGTCTGACCAAGGCCATGATCTATGGCCACGACGCCAACGTGGGCCGGATCATGTGTGCGCTGGGGTACGCAGGCGTGGATTTCGACCCGGAGCAGGTGGACCTTTACTGCGAGGCTGGCGGACACCGTATGCAGATCTGTAAGGACGGTATGCTGACCGATTACGATGAGGAGGAGGCAACAAAACTCCTCTCCGCTCCAGAAGTCAGTGTGATCGTGGACATGCACAGGGGCGATGCCGAAGCTGCCGCCTGGGGTTGTGACTTGACGCATGAATATGTTAATATTAATGCGGATTATCGAAGCTGACTGTCAAAGCGCAGGCGAAGCTTATTGTCCGATAGGCATTTTGCAAATCGCAGGCGCGGTGACGGAGCACATCTCTCCGCCCGGCGGAAATTTATGAATATATATGAAAAGAGGCATAATTTCATGGAACAGCAGGAAATGGACAAAATTCTGGGCAAAGCGGAGGTCTTGATCGAGGCTCTTCCCTACATCCAGAAATTCAACAGGAAAATCATCGTAGTCAAGTACGGCGGCAGCGCCATGAGCAATGAGGAGCTGCAGAAAAATGTCATCAAGGACGTGACGCTTCTGAAGCTGGTAGGATTTAAGCCGATTATCGTTCACGGAGGCGGCAAGGAGATCAGCCGCTGGGTCGGCAAGGTCGGCAAGGAGGCGAAGTTCGTAAACGGGCTTCGGGTGACGGACGAAGAGACGATGGAAATTGCAGAGATGGTCCTGAACAAAGTCAACAAAAACCTTGTCAGGATGGTGGAAGAGCTGGGCGTCAAGGCGGTCGGCATCAGCGGCAAGGACGCTGGGCTTCTGCAGTGCAGGAAGAGATATTCAGACGGCGAGGACATCGGCTTCGTGGGCGAGATCTGCGGTGTGGACCCGAAGGTGCTCTACGATCTTCTGGAGAAGGATTTTCTGCCCATCGTGGCGCCCATCGGTCTGGATGAGCAGTTTTTGACCTACAATATCAATGCGGACGATGCTGCCTGCGCCATCGCAAAGGCGGTGGGTGCGGATAAGCTCGTGTTCCTCACGGATATCGAGGGTCTGTACAGGGATATCAACGATAAGTCCAGCTTCATCTCGAGACTGACGGCGGCCCAGGCGGAAGAGCTGATCGGGAGCGGCTGCATCGGCGGCGGTATGCTTCCGAAACTTGGAAACTGTACGGATGCCATCAGGGAAGGGGTAAACCGGGTGCATATTCTGGACGGCCGGATTGCCCACTGTCTGCTGCTTGAGATCTTTACCGACCACGGTATCGGCACGGCGATCATTGCGGATCAGGATAAGGAAACGCTGCCCGGCTGAGCGGGGCAGCAGGAAATCGTAATCGGCTGGCATTATTTGCACCGCAGTAACCAGCGGTCCCGAAATAGAGGGAGACAGAAAGAAGGCAGGAAACAATGAGCACAGAAATGCAAAAATATATAGATGAGGCGGAGCAGGCTCTGCTTCACACATACAACCGTTATCAGGTCGTGTTTGACAAAGGGGAGGGCGTGTACCTCTACGACACGGACGGAAAGAAATATCTGGATTTCGTGTCCGGCATTGCCGTGTTTGCGCTCGGCTACCACAATGAGGCGTACAACAGTGCGTTGAAAAACCAGATTGACAAGATCATTCATACCTCGAACTACTATTACAATGTGCCGGCCATCGAAGCTGCGAAAAAGCTCAAAGAGATATCGGGCATGGACCGCGTCTTTTTTACCAACAGCGGTGCGGAGGCTGTCGAGGGCGCGATCAAGACGGCGCGCAAATATGCGTACCTGAAAGACGGGAGAACGGATCACGAGATCATCGCCATGAACCACTCCTTCCACGGACGCACGATGGGCGCGCTCTCGGTGACGGGAAATCCCCATTACAGGGAAGCTTTTGAGCCGATGATCGGCAATATCCGCTTTGCGGATCTGAACGATTTTGACAGCGTGATGGCGCAGGTGACGGACAAAACCTGTGCGATTCTTTTTGAGACCGTACAGGGGGAGGGAGGCATCTACCCTGCCACGGAGGAATTTATGAGAAAGGTCAGGGCGCTCTGCGATGAGCGGGATATCCTGATGATATTAGATGAGATCCAGTGCGGCATGGGGCGTACAGGAACCATGTTTGCCTGGCAGCGTTATGGCGTTAAGCCGGATGTGATGGCAGCGGCCAAGGCGCTTGGCTGCGGTGTGCCTGTGGGCGCATTTCTGATGACGGAGAAGGTGGGGGGAAACTCCCTTGCGGCGGGAGACCACGGAACTACCTACGGCGGCAATCCTCTGGCGTGCGCTGCGGTCAGCAAAGTGATTGACCTGTTTCAGGAGCGGGATGTGCTCGCAAATGTGAACAGAGTCGGCGCTTATCTGGAGAAACGGCTTGACGAGCTTGCCGCAGAGTTTTCCTGTGTGGAGGCAAGGCGCGGCGCCGGGCTGATGCAGGGCCTTGTGCTGGACAGACCCGTTGGGACTGTCATCACGGAGGCGATGGAGAGAGGCCTTGTGCTGATCAACGCGGGAACGAGTATCATTCGCTTTGTACCGCCGCTTGTCATCACGGAGGAACATGTGGACGATATGATATTGATTCTGCGCGAGAGTCTGCGGGCGTGCGAAGCGTAAGCGGGAGAATGCCGGAAATGCGGCATTCCTGGTGGTGATTAGAGATTCGGTATAAAAGGAGAGCAGATTTGACATTTAAGAAAAGATTACTTATGATCCTTGCGACTGCCCTGATTGCGGGCAGCCTTTACGGGGCAGGGAGGCTTGGACTGACTGTGCGGCCGGAGGAGACGCAGGAACCTGAGGAGGAGTCTTTATTTAAACACAGGGAAACCTTGTATCTGTGGTATGCTGACGAAGGGCTTACGGATTATCTGAACGGTGTGGCGGTTTCCTACACGGAATACCAGGACGAGGTGCGGGTGGTTCCTGTCTATACGCAGGGATTGGAGTATCTGGAGACGATCAATCAGGCGTCCCTGCAGGGAGAGGAAGTGCCTGATCTGTATATCGTCAGCAACGATGCGCTGGAAAAGGCATATCTGGCTGGTCTGGCCTGCGAGGTGCAGCAGCCGGCCGGCGCGCCTTCCATGAAAGAGTTTCTGCCGGGAACGGCGGTTCGGGCTGTGACATACCATGACAAGCAGATCGGTTATCCTTTTTATTATGAGACGAGCTGCCTTCTCTACAACAGGACTTATCTGGAGGAGTGGGCAAAGGCACAGATCACCGCCGAGAGGGAGCATGCTGTGGCGGAGGAAGCCCAGGAGCAGGCGGACAGCGGCGATGTAGAGGAAGAGATAACGGAGGCGCAGGAGGAGCAGGAAATCTCCAGGGAGGAGATCGAAGCCAAAATCGAGGAGGCCATTCCCGAGACAATAGATGAGATTCTGTCCTTTGCGGACGTCTATGACGCGCCGGAGCAGGTGGAGGCAGTCTTTAAATGGGATGTGTCGGATATCTTCTATAATTATTTTATTGTGGGAGATTACATTAACGTGGGCGGTGAGAACGGCGACAATGCGGATTCCATCGGGATCTACAATGAGAACGCGATCAAAGCGCTGCGGGTGTATCAGAATCTAAATCAGTTTTTCTCCATAGATACGAAAGAGATCAGCTATGACGGTGTTTTGCAGGATTTCCTGGACGGCAAGATTGTCTACACAGTTGCTACCACGGACGCGCTGTCAAAGCTTGAGAAAGCCCGCGATGAGGGAACGTTTTCCTATGAGTATGGGGTAACCCGGGTGCCGGATGTGAGCGGAGAGCTGGGTTCCGCATCTCTGTCCGTGACACAGTGCGTCGGAGTCAACGGCTATTCCACGAGGAAGGAGATGGCAAACGACTTTGCAGTGTATCTGACACAGTACAACACCGAGGAGCTTTATGTCAGAACGGGAAAACTGCCTGTACACTGTGAAGGGGAGACGTACGATAACTCCAATGCTGCGGCTTTTCTGGAGGAGTATGCGAGATCGGTTCCCATGCCGAAGATGATAGAGACCAGCAATTTCTGGGTACAGCTTGAGATTGCATTTGCCAGGATCTGGGAAGGAGCGGACGCCAACGATGAACTGCGGGCGTTGTCCGAACAGATTATGGGGCAGGTGCTTGGCGAAGCGTACACAGAGGAATATATTGATGTGCCGATTCCTGTGGAGGAAACCGAGGAAGAGGAGGAGTCACAGGATCAGGAATAGCAGTATCTTCCGGCGTTCTTGAGACGGCAAGGAATAATTGCCGACTAATATGGTCAACCTAAGACAAGACAGAGGAACCTGTCTTGTCTTATTATATTTAGAAAATTGCGACAGTGCAGACCATGCAGGAGGGAATTATGTTAGGATTTTGGATCGCCATTTTATCGGGCGCACTGATGAGCGTACAGGGAGTCTTTAATACACAGGTCACCAAGCAGTCGGGGATTTGGGTCGCGAACGCCTTTGTGCAGTTCACGGCGCTTCTGGTCTGTCTGGCCGTCTGGCTTGCAACGGATCGGGCTTCCTTTGCCGCGCTGTGGAAGGTGGAGCCGAAGTATATGCTGCTTGGCGGCGCCATCGGCACGTTTATCACATACACCGTTATCAAGAGCATGGAGCAGCTCGGGCCGGCGCGTTCTGTGATGTTCATTGTGGTATCCCAGCTTATTATCGCCTATATCATTGAAGTATTCGGGCTTTTCGGGGTGGAGAGACAGCCCCTGGAAATGAAGAAAGTGCTGGGAACGGGCGTGATGATTGCGGGAATCGTCATTTTTAAGTGGACATAGGACGAGATTTATCTTACAATAAAAATACAGCGCATAGCGGGAACCTCCCAGCGGGCAGCGAAGCCCGGAAGGGAGACTATGTAGATGAAGAAAAGAAGACAACTGACGGACAGAATACGGCAGGCGGGCATCGTGTTCGCCCTGCTTATTGTGCTGTGCGGCTGTACGAAGAAGGAGGAAATCCTTCTTTTGAACGGAGAACATGCGGCGGGGACATCGGACGGGCAGTCCATTTTTCGAGAGGATGCCGGTGGACAGACAGCTCCGGGGGCAGAAACCGGGCGCACTGCGGCGCAGGAGAGCAGACATGTGCAGGACGGTGAGAGCCGGGGAGCTGAGGAGGCATCTGTATCAGAGTCTGTGCTGGTGGATGCCGTGAACCCGCAGTCTGGTGTGATTTATGTCCACGTCTGCGGAGCGGTGGTGAATCCCGGCGTTTATGAGCTGGAGGCCGGGAGCCGTGTCTATGAGGCGGTACAGCAGGCAGGCGGCTTTGCGGACAGAGCGGAGCAAAATTATGTAAACCAAGCGCAGGTTCTGGAGGATGGGGTGAAGCTGGTGATCCCCACAAGGGAGGAGGCAGCAGCGGCGCAGGACGGTGCATCGGAGAAGAACGATGCTTCGCAGGATCGCGCCCAGGACGGGAACAGGATCGCGGGCGGCGCGGAGAGAGAAATCGGCATTGTGGGAGCCGCACGTTCGGACGGACAGGGCGGAGACGCAGCGACGGATGGCCGTATCAACATAAACACGGCGTCGGAGGCGCAGCTTTGTGAAATCCCGGGTATCGGGGCTACGCGGGCGGCAGCCATTGCGGCTTACAGAGAATCCCACGGCGCGTTTGGGAAGCCGGAAGACATAATGAATGTGAACGGCATCAAAGAAGGCATGTATGAGAAGATAAAAGACAGCATTCGTGTAAAATAGGGAAACGCAGACGAAATCAGCGTTGCTTTGGAATAACAGGCAGGGGCAGGAAGTATGGCACAGAGAGTTTTGGTAGTGGATGATGAGAAGTTGATCGTGAAGGGAATCCGATTCAGTCTGGAGCAGGACGGCATGGAGGTGGACTGCGCTTATGACGGAGAGGAGGCCCTGAAGCTGGCGGAGGAGAATACCTATGATATGGTGCTTCTGGATGTGATGCTGCCCAAGATGACAGGATTTGAGGTATGTCAGCAGATCCGGGGCTTTTCCAACGTGCCGATTGTCATGCTGACAGCCAAGGGCGATGATATGGACAAGATCCTGGGCCTTGACTACGGCGCGGACGACTATATCACGAAACCTTTTAACATTTTAGAAGTGAAGGCCAGAATTAAGGCCATTATGCGCAGGACGAACCGGCAGACAACGGAGAAGAAAGAGGCGGCCAGAATGGTGGAGCGGGGCGATATGCGCCTCGACTGCGAGGGCAGGAGAGTGTACATCAAGGATCGGGAGATCAATCTGACAGCCAAGGAATTTGAGGTGCTGGAGCTTCTGATGCGGAATGCCGGAAAAGTTTACGGCAGGGAGGAGCTTCTCAAGCTGGTTTGGGGATCCGATTATCCCGGCGATGTGCGGACTGTGGACGTACATATCAGAAGACTGCGCGAAAAAATAGAGGAAGTGCCCGGAGAGCCCGCGTATGTGCGGACGAAATGGGGCGTTGGTTATTACTTTGCTTAGATTACATTTACGTCAAATTACATTCTTAAGAAGCCTGAAGGGGCGGATTTTTCTCATTCTGCTCATTGTCGGGCTGATTCCGTGTTTTATCATGCGTTACGCGATTCTGCAGAATTACGAGCAGCGGGCGGTAAATGTCAGGACCTCTGACATTTCCACTCAGGTCAGGATTCTGGCAAATCATCTGATCACCTACCATTATTTACAGGACACCTCCTCCGAAGTCATCAATGCGGAGCTGGAGCAGCTGTCCAACCTGTATGACGGGCGTGTGCTTGTCATCAATTCGGATCTGAGGATTGTAAAGGATACCTACGGCATCAGCGAGGGGAAAACGATTATTTCCGAGGAGGTCATCCGCTGTCTGCGCGGGGAGAGTGCGAACAGGTACGACAGGGAAAACGGCTATATTGAGATGACCATTCCCATCACGGAGACGCTTGAAGCGGATCTGCCGGTCGGCCCTGGGGAGCGCATTGAACTTGTGCGCGGCGTGATGCTGGTGAGCGCATCCAACGACAACATCATTGCCACGATGGACATATTGAACCATCAGGCGTTGATTGTGATGTCCATTGTGGGTGTGCTGATTTTCGTGGTGACGCTTCTGGTGTCCAAGTTCCTCTTTTCGCCCTTTAAAAAGATGATAGCGGCGCTGGACCAGGTGCAGGAGGGATATACCAATGACCCGATTTCCGTGACGGACTGTCTGGAGACGGAGCACATCGGAGACGCCTTTAACCGGGTGCTGGGGCGCATGAAAATGCTGGATGATTCGAGACAGGAGTTTGTGTCGAACGTGTCCCACGAGCTTCGGACGCCGATTACGTCCATGAAAGTGCTGGCGGACTCCCTGCTTACCCAGAAGGACGTGCCTTTGGAGGTCTACCAGGAGTTTATGTCCGATATTGCCGCCGAGATCGAGCGGGAGGACAAGATTATTAACGATCTGCTCTCCCTTGTAAAAATGGACAGGACATCGGCGGATCTGAATATTTCCGAGGTGGATATCAACGCCCTTGTGGAACTGATTATGAGACGGCTGCGGCCCATCGCACAGCGCCGGGATGTGCAGCTTGTCTATGAGAGCCTGCGGCCTGTGACGGCGTCGGTGGACGAGGTGAAACTGACGCTGGCGTTGTCCAATCTGGTGGAGAATGCGATTAAGTATAATAAGGAGCATGGATTCGTGAAAGTGACTCTGGATGCGGATCACCAGTTCTTTACGGTACAGGTGGAGGATTCCGGCGTGGGAATCCCGCAGGATGCGCTGGAACATATATACGAGCGTTTTTACCGGGTGGATAAGTCGCGATCCAGAGAGATCGGCGGTACGGGACTCGGGCTTGCCATTACGAAGAACGCGGTTCTCATGCACAGAGGTTCGATCAAGGTGGCGAGCATCGAGGGGGAGGGAACTGATTTTACAGTAAAAATCCCCTTGAAGTACATTGCGGTATAAGGACATGGAGGGTAGCATGAAAAAGGCGGGACATCTTTTTTTCGCAGCGGTTCTGATTATGGGACTGCTCCTGTGTACGGCCTGCGGGGACAGGCGGGAAACGCAGGATGGCGCCTCGTATAAGATATATTATGTAAACAATGAAGAGACCAAGATTGTTGAGCGGGAATATGTGAGCGGGACGACAGACAGCGCCCTTTTGTTTGAGGAATTTTTGGGGCAGCTTGCCCATATATCGGAGAAAATGGAGTACGAGACACTGTTGGACAAAGAAATTTCGGTGGTGGGGCATACCCTTGAAAACGGGCAGCTGACGCTGGATTTTGACGAGAGTTATAACAATCTGCGCGGGACGAGGGAGATTCTCGTGCGAGCCTCCATTGTGAGGACGATGACACAGCTTCCGGGCGTGGAGCGGATCGCATTTACGGTGATGGGAGAACAGCTCATGGACGCTTCGGGAGCGGCGGTTGGCGTGATGGCGGCGGACACCTTTATCGAGAATGCAGGCAATGAGATCAACGCCTATGAAAAGGTAGATCTGAAACTTTACTTTGCCAATGAGACGGGAGAAAGCCTGGTGGAGGAGAACAGACGCAACGTGGTATACAACAGCAATATTTCCCTGGAGAAACTTGTGGTGGAGAAGCTGGTGCAGGGTCCCATGACGCAGGGGGCTTACCCCACCATCAATCCGACCACAAAGATCGTAAGTGTGACCGTGAAAGATGGAACATGTTATGTAAACTTAAGCAACGAGTTTCTCAGCCAGCCCTACAATGTGGCCTCGGATGTGACCATTTATTCCATCACCAATTCGCTGGTGGAGCTGTCCAATGTAAACCGGGTGCAGATTTCCGTAAACGGGGAGACCAATATTTCATACCGGGAAAATATGAGCCTGAACAACGTGTTTGAGAGAAACCTGGATATCCTTGTGCCGGGAACCGTACAGTGACGGATTAAAGTGAGAAAAAGGACACGACCCCGGAAAGGGGAATGTTATGTAAACTTATAGAAAAATACAACAGGATAAGGAGAAAAAAGATATGCGCAGACCACTATGCCTGATCGGACTGGCATTTGTGACGGCGCTGCTTCTGGGCATCCATCTGCTTCCACACGACCCGCCGGATTGCGGCATCCCGGACGGGAAAACGGCTGTCGCCGTGGGGCGTGTGGGGTGGAAGGAACGCAGAATTTCCGGGTCGGAGGAAGTTCTCGTAGTGACCCTGGAGCAGGTCATCATTCTGAAACCGGATCAAAGATCCGTTCTGAAACAAATCATAGCAGATTCTGACACAGCTAATTCCAATTCGATTGCTGCAGATTCCGTAGAAAAAACAGAAACATTTTTGAAAAAAAATAAGGAAAGCCTCAGACGGGAGGACGCCGGAGAAATCACGGGGATTTTATGCTATCTTGGGGGAGCGGATAATCCCGCGATGGGAAGCATTGTTCTGGTAGAAGGGACATTTCGTCCGTTTGCCCATGCCACGAACCCGGGAGAATTTGACGCCGCGGACTACTATCGCGTTATGGGGCAGCAGGGCAGACTGATGCGGGCGTTATGTCTGGCTGAGAGTAAGAATTTTTCCGCTTTTCAGGAGGCGCTGTACCGATGCCGGGAATACCTGTCGCTTCTTCTGACCGCATGTTACCCGGAAAAGGAGGCGTCCGTCATGGGAGCCATGCTTCTTGGAGAGAAGGCCATGCTCGATGAGGGGATCAAAAGTCTGTATCAGCAAAATGGCATCATACATATTCTATCCATCAGCGGTCTTCACATTTCCATCCTGGGAATGGGCTTTCATAAGCTTTTGAAGCGCATACATGTCCCTAAATTAGTTAACATAATATTTTCCGCGGCGCTGATGTATTGCTATGGGATAATGACAGGCATGGGCATATCCATTGTCAGGGCGTTCGTAATGTTCGGCATGAAGCTGTGTGCGGATTTATGCGGCAGAACCTATGATCTGCTGACGGCCATGATGACGGCGGCGTTTCTGGTTCTCGTCAGACAGCCGCTTTACCTGACCCACAGCGGCTTTCAGTTTTCCTTTGGCGCGGTGTGCGGCATCGGATTTCTGCCATCAGTTTCCAGGCATTTTCCTGAGGTATCCGGCTGCTTTCCGATGGGGAACCGCTTTTTGAAGGCATTGTTTACGGGAGGCTGGATTTCCCTCTGTACCCTGCCGGTTTATCTGTGTTTCTACTATGAATTTCCGCCCTATTCCGTCCTGTTAAATCTGATCGTGATTCCGTGCATGGGGGCGCTTTTCCTGAGCGGGATTGTGGTCATGGGGGCGGCGGCATGTCTGCTGCCGCTTGGCTGCCTGGCGGCTGTCCCCGGCGTGTGGATTTTAACCTTTTACGAGAAATGCGCCTCGTTTGTCCTGAGACTGCCCGGACAGCGGTGGGCCGCAGGACACCCTGGGGACTGGCAGGTTGCAGCGTATCTGGCGCTTCTGGCGGCGGCGGTGTTTCTTGCGGGAAAGGCGGGAAAAAGAAGCAAGGGATATTTCTGGTGCGCTGTTTTCGGTGCGGTGGTCCTTCTGGGCTTTCGGCTGCCGGAGGACTTTGAGATTACCGTGCTGGATATCGGGCAGGGCGACTGCATTTATCTGGCGGACGGTGCGGGAGGGCACTATCTGATTGACGGCGGCAGCTCTGACAGAAAAGAGGTGGAGACTTATCAGATTACCCCGTTTTTAAAGTACCGCGGCGTGGCGCGGCTGGATGGAGTGTTTGTCACCCACCCGGACGAGGATCATATAAGCGGGATCAGGGGGCTGCTTCAGAGGTACAGAGAGGCAGGGATAGAGATCGGCTGTCTGTTTTTACCCGATGTGGCCCAGGAGTGCAGGGATGCCGCCTATCATGGACTGGAGGAGCAGGCGGGGGAGGCAGGTGTGCCTGTGAGGTATCTGCACGCAGGGGACAGGCTGGAGAGTGGAAATGTTATGTTAACCTGCATGCATCCTGAGAAAAATTATGTAAATCAAGATGCCAATGCCTGTTCCACGGTGCTCTATCTGACATACGGATCCTTTTTGGCACTTTTTACGGGAGACCTGGAAGGGGAGGGGGAAGCGCTTGTGACAGAGCGTCTTTCTTATATGGGAGGCGGCGGGGAAACGGGCCGGCCCTCTTCCATCACGCTTCTCAAAACCGCCCATCATGGCTCAAAGAATGCCACGAAAGAGCCGTTTCTGGAGCTCGTAAATCCTCAGATGGCGCTCATCTCCGCAGGGCGGGATAATTCTTATGGTCATCCCCACAAGGAAACGCTGGAGCGGCTTGCGGACAGGGAATGCCGGATTTACCAGACCCCGGAGAGCGGTGCGGTGACGGTGCGGGTGAAGGGAGGAGCCGTCCGGGTGGAGACGTTTCTGGGCAGATGAGGCGGATTTGAGTCAAATGGGCGATTGCGAAATAAAGTGGGATACCGTATACTAAATATATGAAAAAGTAAGAAATTGCGAAATTCTTTTATGGTTGTCAAATCTGTGCAAATAGCATAATCAACGCAGACACGCTTCCGCTCCGCTCCAAACGCAGCGGCACTAAGCTCGAAAAAACCTTGCTAAGTGCCGGCGTTTTGCAAGGGTCCGCTTATCATTATGCTATTTGCACAAGGAATGCAGCGATAGGATGAATTTCGCAATTACCACCTGTGAAAAATGTGTAGAAGGAGAATTTATTTATGTACGAATGTCCAAACTGCGGCAGCAATCTGCAATATGACATTGCCGCCCGGCAGATGCTTTGCAGCTACTGCGGTACGACCGCAGATCCTTACAGTCTGCATGAGGAGCCGGAATTTTTGGAGCGGGGAGAATATGAGGCCACGGTTTTCACCTGCTCCCAGTGCGGAGCGCAGCTTTTGAGTGAAGATACCACAGCCGCCACGTTCTGCAGTTTCTGCAGCTCCCCGGCTGTTCTGGAAAGCAGGGTCGGCAAGGCGCGCCGTCCCGCCCGCATCATTCCGTTTTCGAAGACAAAGGAGGACTGCAAGGCTTCCTATGCCAGAATGATGCGGCGTGCCATATTTGCGCCGAAGGAATTGAAAGACCAGACGTATATCGAAAAATTCCGGGGAATCTATATGCCGTACTGGGTGTATGATTTTGAGAAGAAGGGAAAAGTTTCTTTCCGGGGCAGCGAGAGCCGCCAAAAGGGGGATTATCTGGTCACAAAACATTATGACATTGTCACAGAAGTGGATGCGTCCTACCAGGGCATATCCTATGACGCGGCGGCGGACTTCTCGGATGAGCTGAGCAGTGCGATTGCACCTTACGAAATGAATGCGGGCAGGCCTTTTACACCGTCCTTTTTGAGCGGATTTTATGCGGACGCCAAAGACGTGGAAAGCAGCGTGTACAGACAGGACGCCTGTGAGCTGGTGGCGGCGGAGGAGGCCTGGCAGCTTTCGCGCAACAGGACATGTGCCCGGTATCATGTGAAGGAGGAGGGCAATGAGGAAGTGATGAAAAATGCGCTTCGCCCGTCATGCACATCGGCGGAGCTTGCCATGCTTCCCGTCTGGTTTCTCTCCTACAGGAAGGGAGACCGGGTGGCATACGCTGTGGTCAACGGACAGACGGGCAAGGCTGCAGCGGATCTGCCTGTGGACAGGAAGAAGTATGTGGCGGGCTCCCTGCTTCTGGCGCTGCCTTTGTTTATCCTTCTGAATCTGTGTTTTACCATCACGCCGGGCGTTTCTCTGTTTCTGGCAGCGCTTCTTTCGTTTGCCTGCGCGGTGATATCCGGCGCTCAGACATCCCGGATCAGAGAGAGGGAGCTTTTGGAGAATGATAAGGGGTATCAGTCTGCCAGAGGGCATGGGCAGACCCAACAGGGCAGAATCCTCGGCCTGTCCGCCGGGGAAATAAAGCTGCTGCAGGTTGTGATCGGTGTTGTGCTGATGACGATTTTTATGCCGATTGCCGTATGTATTGCAGTCTTTCGCAGTGACAGCGGGCTGGCAATCGTGGGGGCGCTTCTGATCAGTTTTGCCCTGGCGCGCGTGGTTACGTTGGAGAGATGGCGGAGGCCTGTGCGGAAAGGCATGTTTAAGGATATGCTTCCGGCGGTGGCAAAACCTGCCGCGGCAATTTTATTTGCATTTGTGATTATGATCTGGAATCCCGTTTCCGATCTGTATTATTACGGCGGGGCGGCGGTTTCTATGGGGGCCGTGATCTGGACGATACTGGATATCATCGGAAGGCATAATCTGCTGACGACGCGGAAACTGCCGCAGCTTAACAGACGGGGAGGGGATGAAGATGTTTGAGGGAAAGACAGCCAGACTGGGGATTCGGATATTGGTCATAATCCTGATCGTGGTGGCAGCGCTTGGCGCCTGGGGCAGGGTAAAGGCGCTGCAGGACAGCGTGGAGGACGACGGGGTATATGATCCGTTTATGGCAGGAGAAATGGAGGAAGCGGCCGATGCGGATGAAGTGGTTTACATAAATCGAGAAACAAATTACGGTGTATGGATCAGAGATGACGCGCAGCTTCTGGATGAGGATGAGGAGCAGGAACTGGCACAGCAGATGCAGGGCATCACGGCTTACGGAAACGCTGTTTTTAAGACCACGGACAGCGGTGTCTGGGACACGGCATCCTATGCGGAGGAGTATTACAGGGAAAAGATCGGCACGGCCAGCGGTATGCTGCTGCTGATCGACATGGACAACCGCATGATATGGATACACTGTGACGGGGCTGTCTATCAGGTGATCACCAAATCTTATGCCAACACCATCACGGATAACGTATACCGCTATGCCTCTGACAGCGACTATTACGAGTGTGCCGCGCAGGCGTACGGCCAGGCGCTTACGCTTCTTGAGGGAGACAGGATTGCACAGCCCATGAAGTATATCAGCAACGCTCTGCTGGCGGTGATACTCGCCCTGCTGCTAAATTACGGCTTGGTGTGCCTTTTCACAGGAAAAAGAAAACCTGCCAGAAGAGAGCTTCTGGGGAATGCGGGAAATTATTTCCGCTATACGGAGCCGCAGGCATTCTTTGTCCGGGAGAGCCGAACATACAATCCGACCAGCAGCGGAAGCGGAGGGAGCAGCGGAGGCGGCGGAGGCGGCAGCAGCAGCGGTGGAAGCAGTGGGGGCGGAGGCGGCCATCGGTTTTAACCTTCCAGACCAGGTTGTTTTTTGGAGGAAGAGCGGCTATACTGAAGAGGAAAATAGGAGAATGGGTGACCGTGTTTTGGGACTGTGGTAATGTATGAAAAAATTGAGCGAAGAGATCAGGGAAGGAAACTTAAAACAGGTATATCTTCTGTGCGGGGAGGAGGCCTATCTGCGCAGACAGTACAGGGACAGGGTGAAGAAGGCTCTGCTGGGAGACGGGGATCTGATGAACCTGAACTGTTTCGAGGGAAAGGGGATTGTGCCCGGTGAGGTGATTGATCTGGCGCAGACCATGCCCTTTCTGGCTGAACGGCGTGTGCTGGTCATAGAAAACAGCGGCTTTTTCAAGCGCGGCGGGGAGATTCTGGCGGAATATCTGGCAGATCCTGCTCCCAGCGCGTATTTCCTGTTTGTGGAGACGGAGATTGATAAGAGGAGCAGACTCTATAAGGCGGCGTCTGCCAGAGGAAGAGTGATCGAGTGCAAAACCCCGGACGAGGGCGTGCTGAAACGCTGGGTTGTGGAACTGCTTGCGAAGGACAATAAACGGATCACCCAGCGGGATCTGGATTTATTTCTGGAAAAGACGGGGACGGATATGGAAAACATCCGGGGAGAAGTGGAGAAACTGGTCTGTTATTGTCTGAACCGGGAGGCGGTTACCGCCCAGGACATTGAGGCGGTCTGTGTCCGTCAGATCGGAAGCCGGATCTTTGATATGGTGGAGGCCGTGGCTGACAAAAAACAGAGGCGGGCGATGGAGCTTTACTATGATCTGTTGACGTTAAAGGAGCCGCCCATGCGCATTCTGTTTCTGATTGCCAGACAGTTTAACCTGCTGCTGCAGGTAAAGGAGTTAAAGAATAAAGGGTATGATACGCGCAGCATCGGCGAGAAAGTGGGACTCAAGGGATTTATTGCCGGAAAATATGTGAGCCAGGCAGCGAAATTTAAGGAGGCCGAGCTGAGACAGGCGCTGACCGACTGTGTGGAGACGGAGGAGGCTGTCAAGACAGGCAGGATGAACGATGTGATGAGCGTAGAACTTCTGATTGTGCGGGAGAGTATGCAGCCAGCGAAACATTGACCCATGCAGTCAACTCTGTGCCGGTGGCGGAAACGCCGGGCAGACTGATATAGAAGGCAGGTGAAAGCGCTGAGACGGACAGGCGAAAACTTCTGGTTGCGCAAAACGGCATATTTACAGTACAATAGGAACAGGAATGATCAGTTACCGTCATTTACTTACATGAGATAATTGGAGGCATGACATGGGTATGCATATTGTTTGTCTGGATCTTGAGGGTGTTCTGGTGCCGGAGATCTGGATTGCTTTTGCGAAGGAGAGCGGCATTTCGGAACTTACCAGAACGACCAGGGATGAGCCTGACTATGACAAATTGATGAACTGGCGGCTTGGCATTTTGAAAGAGCATGGTCTGGGACTAAAGGAGATCCAGGAGACGATCTCGAAGATAGATCCTCTGCCGGGCGCGAAGGCGTTTTTGGACGAGTTGAAGCGGATGACGCAGGTTATCATTATCAGCGATACCTTCACCCAGTTTGCGGGGCCGTTGATGGAAAAGCTCGGGTGGCCGACGATTTTTTGTAATTCCCTCGAGGTGGCGCCGGATGGGGAGATCACCGGGTATCGGATGCGTGTCAAGGATTCCAAGCTGACCACGG
The DNA here is from genome assembly GCA_910579285.1 of uncultured Lachnospiraceae bacterium. GTDB lineage: Bacteria > Bacillota > Clostridia > Lachnospirales > Lachnospiraceae > UBA3282. Next base: position 118,462 of record CAJTTT010000006.1, read on the forward strand.
TGAAGGCGTTGCAGTCTATCGGCTATGAGACGGTCGCCGCCGGGGACAGCCATAACGATCTGGCCATGATACAGGCGGGAAAAGCAGGATTTTTGTTTAAAAGCACGGAACAGATTAAAAAGGACTACCCAGAGATTCCGGCTTATGAGACGTATGAGGAGCTGTTAGGAGCCCTCAGGAAAGCGATTGGACAGTAATCGCTGGCAGTAAAAAGGACAGGCCGGGATTCCGGCGGCGGGTGAAAGGAGAATTTACTATGAAATGTGTTCGTGTGGCCCTGGAGGTCGATGTAAAAAAATATGAGGCAGGCAAAGGCATGGAGGACGGCGTCGAACTGTGGTCTGACGTGGTGACGAGAGGCTGGTTTGTCATGGATTCCCTCGTGCAGATCAAGAAGGAAAACGGTGCGATTGTATGTCCCTACATTCTTCATAAGAGAGGTAAGACATTTATTGCGGAGGGGGATTATATCATAACGGAGCTGGACGGTTCCAAGCATGTCTGCAGTGAGGAAAAGGTGTTCAAGAGATTTAAGCCTGTTGAGGAATAGGACTATTATGTAGGAAAAGAGCCGGAAGGGGCTGCAGGCCTGCTTCCGGCAAAAGTCTGCTTATAGAAGAAAAGGCGCTAATGTGCCCCGGCTCTGATATAGGTGATATGATGGGCGTCTATTTAATTGAGCGCGTCCTCTGACAGTTTCTTGTCGGTAATCAGATGATCGAAATCGGCAAGCGGTGCAACGGAGAAGACGGCGGCAGACGGTGTGATTGATGCGGCATTTTTATCATGGGCTGAAAAGGAAAGCCTCAGAAAGACAGTGCGCGACAGAACAGAATAAGAATGCATGATTTACGAAAAAGAACTGTTTCGGCGGTTCTTTTTTTAATGTCCGATTTATAGGACTTATAAAGTGCTATATTGGTCACAACAAGGGGGTGTGACAGATGAACAGGGGTTTAAGCATGATAACGGCGTTTTTGGTTCTGGCTGCCGCTCTCTGTGTGGGCGGAACAGTGATGAGTAAGGAGCGGAATGATTACACACAGGAAAATGAAAGATACGCGCTGCTCGAGAATGCTTTCACGGAGCGGACGAGAGAGATTCTGGAGGAGCGCGGATATCGAAACAGCGGCGTGACGGTCACCTGGACGAGAGAGAACGGCAACGCAAGAAGCTACCGTGTGGAAATTCATCACAGGGGAATCGAGAGGCTTGCCGATGACGAGAGGGAGAGACTGACTGAGGAACTGCACTGTGAAGAGTTTTGCAGGGAGACGGAGGAGCTTTTCATTGTATACATATGAAGAAACTCCGAAACAGTCATGTCAATAGGTTGACAGATTAGAACATCTGTTCTATAATTAAAACGAACGAAAGAACAAATGTTCTGAAAGAGAGTTTTTATGGAGCAGGCTGCCGAGCCTGCTCCGCGGGAAAAAGAAAAGAGCCACAGTAAAAACCAATTAGGAAAGAATTGCGAAGCAATTCTTTGGGAGCAGGCTGCCGAGCCTGCTCCGCGGATAGACATTTGCAGTTTTTGGGATTATACTAGTAGAGAAAAATTACGCAAAAAGGAGATTCCTATGAGACATAATCCCAGACCACAGGAAATGTACAGGCATTTTAAGGGCAATTTATACCAGATCCGCTGTCTTGCAAAGCATAGTGAGACAAGGGAGCCGATGGTGGTTTATCAGGCAATGTACGGCACATTCGAGATATTTGTGCGGCCTCTGTCCATGTTTATGGAGGAGGTAGACCGCGGGAAATATCCAGATGCCAGACAGAGATACCGCTTTGAACTTCTGCAGGATATGGAGGATGAGGAGTCTGCCGCTCTGTCAGATACTGTCAGACAGAAAGAGTCTGCCGCACTGCCGGAAATTTCTGGGCAGAAGGAGTCAGGCGCCATATCCTCAGAAGAGGCGGAAGAGATGCAGAAGGCGGATTGTGTCACTGAAAGCGTTATAGCGGAAACTGTTCCAGCTGAGACAGCGCCGGAAGAAGAGCAACTGAATATTGATCCTCTGGTGTTGGCGTTTCTCGACGCGGATTCCTATGAGCAGAAGCTTATGATTCTGGATTCCCTCCATAATCGGATCACTGACAGTATGATTAATACTATGGCAGTGGCATCGGATCTGGAGATTAAGGAAGGAGATCTGGAAGATAGGTATATGGAGCTTAGGAACTGTCTGCGCACTTTCGAAAAATTTGAGTGCAACAGACTGAGATAAGCAGTTTCTGACAGAAGACGGCAGCCCTCATCGGAGAGATCACGGGTGGGGGTGCTTTATGGCTTACGAACTGGAAAACAAACTTGTAGTGGGCGTTTCGTCCAGAACGTTGTTTGACCTGACGTTTGAAAATAAAATATTCGAGGAAGAGGGCGTGGAGGCGTACAGCCGTTATCAGGTGGAGCATGAGGATGAACTTCTTCGCCCCGGTCCTGGATTTCCGCTGGTGCGGGCGCTTTTGAATCTGAATGAGCTGCCGGGCATGGAAGGGCGTGTGGAGGTCATTATCATGTCCAGAAACAGTCCAGACACTTCCCTTCGGGTTTTCAAGGCAATCGAGCATTACGGCCTGCGCATTACGAGAGCGGTGCTGGCCGGCGGCGCATCCCTGGCGCCTTATCTTACGGCTTTTAAGACGGATCTGTTTCTGTCAGCCTGTGAGGAGGATGTACAGCGGGCCATAGATTCGAATATTGCGGCCGGGATTATATGCACTGAAGGAATTTCCACCTATGACTGTGAGCACAGGATACAGCAGATCAGAATAGCTTTTGACGGCGATGCAGTGCTCTTTTCGGACGAATCTGAGAGAATTTTCCAGGAGCACGGCTTGGAGGCATTTGAGGAAAACGAGAGGCGAAATGCGAATAATCCCTTACAGGCAGGGCCTTTTGCGAAGTTTTTAAAAACGTTGTCTCAGCTGCAGAGGAACTCCTCAGAGGAGGAAGTGCCGATCAGGACGGCGCTTGTCACAACCAGATGTGCACCGGCTCACGAGCGTGTCATACGAACGCTGCGGGCATGGGATGTGCGTATCGATGAGGTGTTTTTTCTGGGTGGAATTCGGAAGAAGGATGTGCTGCATGCTTTTGGCGCGCATATATTCTTTGACGATCAGTCCGTACACACGCTTCCGGCATCCGAGGTAGTGCCGGCGGCCCGTGTTCCCTACAAAAACAGAGAAGCTGTCGGAGAGATAGAGGAGATGGACAGCAGTTAAAGGAATAACAGGATATGAAGTATACAGAGATTGTCACCGCTGAATTTATAGAGCGGCCGAACCGCTTTATCGCCTATGTGGATTTGATGGGCGTGCGGACGAAGGTGCATGTGAAAAATACGGGCAGATGCCGGGAACTTTTGACGGAGCGGGCAAAAGTATATCTGGAGAAGAGCGCCAAGGAATCCCGTTCTACCGCATATGACCTTGTGGCGGTGGAGAAAGAAGGACGTCTGGTAAATATGGATTCCAGCGCGCCGAATAAGGCAGCAGGAGAGTGGCTGCAGGCGGGCGGCCTCTACGAGGATGTCAGCCTGGTCAGGCCGGAAAAGACTTTCGGCAGTTCCAGATTTGATTTCTATGTGGAGAGCGCATCGGGGAAGCGGGCGTATATCGAGGTAAAGGGCGTGACTTTGGAGAGGGAAGGCGCTGCAGCTTTTCCCGATGCTCCTTCCGAACGTGCCGTCAAGCATGTGGAGGAGTTGGTTGAGGCGCACAGGCAGGGGTATGAGGCGTACCTTCTGTTTGTGATCCAGATGAAGGGCGTTTATTGTGTGGAGCCAAATTGGCATACCCAGCCTGAGTTTGGAGAGGCGCTCAGGCAGGCGAGGAGGGAAGGCGTGCGGCTTCTTGCCTATGACTGCCTTGTGAGGAAGGACGGTCTGGAACTGGATGCCCCTATTCCTGTTTTTCTGGACAGTCTGGACAGAATTGCAGAGCCTCTTCTTGCGTGGTATGACGCGGGCAGGCGCATCCTTCCCTGGCGGGAGGAACCGACGCCCTATCATGTATGGCTTTCGGAGATCATGCTTCAGCAGACCAGGGTGGAGGCGGTGAAGCCCTATTACGACCGTTTTCTGCAGACATTGCCCGATATCGGAAGTCTGGCGGCGGTGGAGGAGGAAAAACTTCTGAAACTCTGGGAGGGACTTGGGTATTACAACCGGGCCAGAAATTTGAAAAAGTCGGCGGAGATTCTCGTCTCCGAATACGGGGGAGAAATGCCCGATGATTACGAAAAAATTCAGGCGCTTCCCGGCATTGGCAGCTATACGGCGGGTGCGGTATCGTCTATTGCATTCGGTCGGCCTTACCCGGCGGTAGACGGTAATGTGCTGCGGATTCTTTCAAGACTGCGGTGCGATGACAGGGATATCCTAAATGCGAAGGTGAAAAAATCTGTGGAGGATGATCTGCTTGACGTGATGCCGTTGAACCGCCCGGGCGATTTCAACCAGGCGCTCATGGAGCTTGGCGCCACGGTATGCATTCCAAACGGTGCGCCTAAGTGTGAAAGCTGTCCGTGGAAGGAACTCTGCCTGGCGAGAGCAGAAGGGCGGACCGCAGATTTTCCTAAAAAGGCGAAAAAGAAGCCGAGAAGCATGGAAGAAAAGACCATTCTGGTGATACAGGATGCAGAGCGGGTGGCGCTTCGCAGGAGGCCGGAGAGAGGACTTTTGGCCGGCATGTATGAATTTCCGTCTCTTGAGGGACACTGTGAGGAGGCGGAGGTCAGCGCTTATCTCAAAAAGATTGGGCTTTCGCCTATCCGAATCCGAAAACTTCCCCCGGCGAAGCATGTATTTACCCACAGGGAATGGCATATGACAGGGTATCTGATCCGGGTGGATGAACTTGCCGTAAAAGGGACAGGACAGGAACTGCAGGGCTTTGTATTTGTGGAGCCGGAGCAGACGCGGACGAATTATCCGATCCCCTCAGCCTTTGCCGCCTATGCAGAACGGGTGGAGATGAGACGCGGTATGGAAATTTAGCGCCGCAAAACCGAAGCTGGTGCGGTAACTAAAAATAAGGAAAATATAAGAATTCCGTAACAATCTGCAGGGGTTTTTATGCTAGAATAGACAAAGACTTGCTGGTTTGGGAAAAACTGGCAGAATGAGAACGCAGAAAGGCATGGATGTTTTGGCATGAAATTATTATCAGTTGCAATACCTTGTTACAATTCAGAAAAATATATGAAAAAGTGCATAGAATCACTGCTTCCGGGAGGAGAGGACGTGGAAATCCTGATTGTGGATGACGGTTCCACCGATGGAACAGGAGAGATCGCGGATGCTTATGAAAGACTTTATCCTTCTATTATAAAGGTGATTCATAAGAAAAACGGAGGGCATGGGTCTGCCGTGAATGCGGGACTTGCCTGTGCTTCCGGACTCTATTACAAAGTTGTGGACAGCGATGACTGGGTGAAGGAGAGCGCGTATCTGAAGATTCTTGAGGTGCTGAGAGATATCGTATCGGGAGATGCAACGCTGGATATGCTTATCAGCAACTTTGTCTACGAAAAGGAGGGCGAAAGGAAGCACAAGGTGATGAAATACCGCCATGCGCTTCCGCAGGACAGGATATTTGGCTGGAACGAGGTGAAGCATTTTCACAAAGGCCAGTATATTCTCATGCACTCCGTGATTTTCCGCACGAAGCTTCTTCGGGAATGCGGTCTGGAACTGCCGGAAAACACCTTTTATGTGGATAATATTTTTGTGTTTGAACCGCTGCCTTTTGTGAAAAATATGTACTATCTCGATGTGAACTTTTACCGCTATTATATTGGCAGGGAAGGACAGTCGGTCAACGAGGAAGTGATGATTGGCAGAATCGATCAGCAGATAAAGGTTAATAAAATTATGATCGACTATCTCGTGGAAAAAAAGGCGAAAATCTACGGGAAAGGCAAGCTGAAGAGGTATATGATTAACTATCTGGAAATCATTACGGTTATCTCATCAATTATGCTGATCCGCTCCGGCGTGGAGGAGAATCTGGAGAAGAAAGCGGAACTGTGGCGGTATATCAGACAAAAGGACGTCGGTCTGTATATGAGGCTGCGCTACGGTGTGCTTGGAAGTTCCATGAACCTTCCGGGAAAGGGCGGCAGAAAGATATCCGTGGAGAGTTACAAGATATGCAGGCGGTTCTTTAAGTTTAATTAGGCTGACATACCGAACGCCTGCTGCTGCCGTAACCGGGATGTACAGCGGACGGCAGATACAGGTATGAGTTTGAATATAAAGAGGGGAGAATCCTGTCTGTGGGATTCTCCCCTCTTGCGCCGCTGTATCGGGTTTGTGATGCAAAGCATTCTCTGAATCGATGCCGCTGGGCGTCGATTTGCAGCCAAATTAAGAAAGTGCGACAGCGAAAACCATTGAAGGAGAATGCAAAGCATTCTCTGAATCGACGCCGCTGGGCGTCGATTTGCTACACAAGCGTACCAGGCTTGCGCTTTCTTTTGCGATGCACTCCGTGGTAAAAGTTGATCAGCACGTCTGAGCGGTATACGATACCGTACATCACGGCGGCCATAATAAAGGCGGTGGTCACGTCAAAGACAGAGTGCTGCTTGATCAACATGGTTGACATAATGATTGAGACGCATAAAACCAACGAGCATGCCCGGATTCCCTTTCTCTTTTCCAGCCGTGCACTTTTCATAACAGCAATGTGACAGCCGAGAGAGTTGTACACATGGATGCTGGGCCAGAGGTTTGTCGGCGTGTCTGCACGGTAAAGTGAAGACACCAGCTTCGTACAAATGTTATCTCTTGGCATCACGGCAGGACGAAGGTCGTGTCCGTTTGGCCAGAGGGTGCTGACAATCAGAAAGACGGTCATACCTGTAAATAAGAAAGTGCAGGCCCTGAAATAGTCATCCTTATCCCGGAAGAAGAAGTATACCACTACCGCCGCAACATAGGCAAACCATAACAAATAGGGGATGACAAACGCCTCACAGAAAGGGATGAAGTCATCCGGCCTGAAATGTATCAGCCGGTAGTTGCTGGTCACCGTCTTTTCCAGATGGGCGAACCATTGCATATATACCATTCCATAAAGGAGGAGCGGCAGTGCATGTCTATAATTTTTCCATAAGTTTATCATTGTTCTTTTCGTTTTCATAAGTTACATCATAGCAGATGGGGGAGAAAAGTCAAAATAAGAATTCCATAAAGTTTTCTTAATTTTTCATAAAAATCTATCCATTATGCCGGAGATATATTTCATGTCCAGGCAGATACGGTGGGAGGGTCATAAATTTTGTTTGCATTACATAGCATAATACTTTATAATATTGTGTTGAAATTGCCTATATTTATTTATAATATAGAAAAAAATATGTTTGAGAGAAAAAGGGTGGAAACTATCAGAAAGGCAGGAACGAGGAATGTATTCATTGGATGAGGTAAGAAATGTTGACCCGGAGATCGCGCAGGCGATTGTTGACGAACAGAACAGACAGAACTCCCATATTGAGCTGATTGCTTCTGAAAACTGGGTGAGTAAGGCGGTTATGGCGGCGATGGGCAGCCCTCTTACGAATAAGTATGCGGAGGGGTATCCCGGCAAGAGATATTACGGCGGCTGCGAGTGTGTGGACGTAGTGGAGGAGATTGCCAGAGACCGTGCAAAAGAACTTTTTGGCTGTGAGTATGTCAATGTACAGCCTCATTCCGGCGCACAGGCAAATATGGCGGTATTCTTTGCGGTGCTGGAGCCTGGAGATACCTTCATGGGTATGAACCTGGATCACGGCGGGCATCTGTCCCACGGTTCACCGGTCAATATGTCCGGCAAGTATTTCAAGTGCGTGCCTTATGGCGTGAACGATGATGGATTCCTCGATTACGATAATGTGAGAAAGATTGCGCTGGAGTGCAGACCGAAGATGATTGTGGCAGGCGCGTCCGCTTATGCAAGAACCATTGACTTCAAGAAATTCAGGGAGATCGCTGATGAGGTTGGTGCGGTGCTGATGGTGGATATCGCACATATTGCCGGGCTTGTGGCGGCCGGACTTCATCCGAGCCCCATTCCCTATGCCCATGTAACAACGACTACCACCCATAAGACCCTGCGCGGACCCCGCGGCGGCATGATTATGTCCAGCCAGGAAGTGGCGGATAAATATAATTTCAACAAGGCTATTTTCCCCGGTACACAGGGAGGTCCGCTGATGCATGTGATTGCGGCGAAGGCTGTGTGCTTCAAGGAAGCGTTGTCCGATGACTTTAAGGTTTATATGAAGAATGTGGCGGATAATGCCCAGGCGCTCTGCAAGGCGCTGCAGGCGAGAGACATCAGGATTGTTTCCGGCGGTACGGACAATCATCTGATGCTGGTTGACCTGACCAATTATGACCTGACGGGAAAAGCATTGGAGAAGCTGCTGGACGAGGCACATATCACGGCTAACAAGAATACCATTCCGAACGATCCGAAATCACCTTTTGTGACAAGCGGTATCCGTCTGGGCACGCCGGCGGCTACTTCCCGCGGTTTAAATACAGAAGATATGGAGCAGGTGGCGGAGGCCGTTTCCATTGTCATTAAGGAAGGGGAAGTAGGCATCGGCAAAGCACAGGCCATTATCAAGACGCTGACGGATAAGTATCCGCTGGTATAAGTGTGAGGGAAAACGCTAAGCTCGAAAGAACCTCGCTAAGTGTTTTCATGCTTCACACAAGAGAATGCCAAAGAGCGGCATTCTCTGCATGACAAATGGGAAAATTGCAGTAAACTGCTTAGACATGGAGGATAACAATGATTCAAATAGCGGTTTTGGGATACGGCACCGTGGGCAGCGGCGTTGTGGAAGTGATTGAGACGAATAAGACGGATATCAACAAAAAGGCGGCGGAGGATCTGGCGGTAAAATATATTCTTGATTTACGGGATTTTCCGGGAGACCCTTACGAGAGTAAAGTGGTACATGATTACAACGTGATTCTGAACGACCCGGAGGTAAAGATCATCTGTGAGACTATGGGCGGCACAAAACCTGCCTACGATTTTACAAAACAGGCGCTGCTTTTAGGAAAGAGTGTGTGTACCTCCAACAAGGAGCTTGTCGCGGCGCATGGTCCCGAACTCATAAAAATCGCCAAGGAGAATCACTGTAACTATCTCTTTGAGGCAAGTGTGGGCGGGGGCATCCCGATTATCCGGCCGATCAATTATTCTCTGACAGCGGAACATATCGACAGCATCACGGGCATTCTGAACGGAACGACCAACTATATTCTGACCAAGATGGACAGAGAGGGAGCCGATTTCGAGGATGTGTTGAAGGAGGCGCAGGAAAAGGGATATGCGGAGAGAAATCCTGAGGCCGATGTGGAAGGATATGATGCCTGCCGCAAGATCGCCATTCTCTCTTCTCTGATGTCTGGAAAAAATGTGGGTTATGAGGATATCTATACCGAAGGAATTACGAAAATTACTTCGGCTGATTTCAAGTATGCGAAGCAGATGAACAAGTCCATTAAACTTCTGGCGTTAAGCCGGGATACGCAGGATGGATTTTTTGCTATGGTTGCCCCGTTCCTGATTTCCAGGGAACATCCGCTTTACAGTGTAAACGATGTGTTCAATGCGGTTTATGTCCACGGAAATATGCTGGGAGACTCCATGTATTATGGCCGCGGGGCCGGTAAGCTGCCAACGGCGAGCGCGGTGGTTTCCGATGTGGTGGACTGCGCGAGACATCAGGGCAAGACCATCATGTGTTTCTGGGATGAGGAAAAAGTAAAGGTGGCTGATGTAACAAGCGCGAGAAGAAAATTTTTTGTCCGTATATCGGCGGATCAGCGGGAAGCGGCGATGGCAGCTTTTGGCGCGATGGCAGAGGTGAACGTAGGCCTGATGAAGGAGTTCGGGTTTATGACGCAGGAGATGACCGAGAAGGAATTTGACGAAAAGATAGAGAAAATCGGCGGATGCATCAACAGAATCCGAATCATGGCATAGCGGGGGGAAAGGACATGAATAAGGTAGTTAAATTTGGCGGAAGCTCGCTGGCGAGTGCGGAGCAGTTTAAAAAGGTAGGCGCGATCATCCGTGCGGACAAGGAGCGCAAATTTGTGGTGCCTTCCGCTCCAGGGAAGAGATCCTCGGATGACACAAAGGTGACGGATATGCTTTATGCCTGCTATGAGCTGGCAGAGCAGGGAAAAGATTTTGCCGGGCAGATGCAGGCGATTAAGGACAGATACCAGGAAATTATAGATGGACTCGGACTGAAAATGTCCCTGGATAAGGAGTTTAAAGGCATCGAGAAGAACTTTAAGGAAAAGGCCGGCTCCGACTATGCAGCTTCCCGCGGCGAATATTTAAACGGCATTATCATGGCCCAGTACCTTGGCTACGAGTTTGTGGACGCGGCATCGGTGATCCGCTTTAAGGCGGACGGCGAGCACGATGCGGAGCTGACAAACCAGTTGTTAAAGGAGCGGCTTGCAGGTGTGGAGGCGGCTGTGATTCCCGGTTTTTACGGGGCCTATGAAGATGGGAGGGTGAAGACTTTTTCCAGAGGCGGGTCTGATATTACAGGTTCCATTGTTGCCAGGGCGATCAAAGCCAATGTGTATGAGAACTGGACGGACGTTTCCGGCGTATTGGTGGCCGATCCCCGGATTATCTATAAGCCTGAAGGTGTGGAGACCATTACATACAGGGAGCTTCGTGAGCTGGCTTACATGGGATTTTCGGTTCTGCATGAGGACGCCATTTTCCCGGTCAGGAGCGAGGGGATTCCGATCAACATCCGTAACACCAACGCGCCGGAGGACAACGGTACATGGATTGTGGAGAGCACCTGTCAGAAGTCAAAATATGTGATTACAGGTATCGCCGGAAAGAAAGGCTTCTGTGCGGTCAATATAGAGAAGGAAATGATGAACTCGGAGATTGGTTTCGGGCGCAAGGTGCTGCAAGCCTTTGAGGAGAACGAGATTTCCTTTGAGCATGTGCCTTCCGGCATCGACACCATGACAGTGTTCGTGCATCAGGATGAGTTTATGCACAAGGAACAGAAAGTGGTTTCCGGCATCCACAGGCTGGCTGACCCGGATTCCATCGACATAGAGGCGGATCTGGCGCTGATTGCGGTGGTGGGACGCGGTATGAAATCTACCCGTGGTACAGCGGGAAGAATTTTCTCCGCGCTGGCGCATGCCAACGTCAATGTCAAGATGATCGACCAGGGTTCCAGCGAGCTGAATATCATTATCGGTGTGGCGAATGCCGATTTTGAGACCGCAATTAAGGCGATTTATGACATTTTTGTGATTTCCCAGATTTAAAAGATGATAATATGGTGTGAGAGCATTTCAAAAAGGACAAAAAAATTGTTTATTTTTTGTCCTTTTTGTGCTAATATAACATATATATTGTACAAATAGCATAAATAACTACAATTTTAAATGAATTTGGAGGGCAAAATGGCAAATAAACCGTTAGAGGCGCTGGTATATACCAACGACAACTGCGTGGGATGCAACAAATGTATTTCCGCCTGTCCTGTGCTGACGGCAAACCGTGCGGTAGAGGAAAAGGGAAAGAACAAGATTATTGTGGACGGCAGCCAGTGTATCAACTGCGGCGCCTGCTTCGATGCCTGTGCACACGATGCGAGAAGCTATAACGATGACACCGAGCGTTTCTTTGAGGACTTAAAAAAGGGAGAAAAGATATCACTTCTGCTGGCGCCGGCTTTTCTGGCAAACTATCCGAAGGAATATGCCTCGGTTTTAGGAGGCCTTAAAAAGCTTGGCGTAAACCGTATCATCAGTATCAGCTTTGGAGCGGATATCACCACATGGGGATATATCAAATACATAACGGAACATAATTTTACGGGAGGCATTTCCCAGCCCTGTCCTGCGGTGGTGGGGTACATAGAAAAGTATCTTCCCGAGCTGATTCCCAGCTTGATGCCGGTGCATTCTCCGATGATGTGCGGTGCGATCTATGTGAAGAAATATATGAAGGTGCCGGACAAGCTTGCCTTTATCAGTCCGTGTATTGCGAAAAAGAATGAGATTGACGATCCGAACTGCGGCGGCTATGTTTCATACAATGTGACCTTTGATCATCTGATGAAGTATGTGCGTGAACACAGCATTTCCGGCCCTGCGGTGACGGATGAGATTGAGTACGGTCTGGGTTCCATATATCCCATGCCCGGCGGCTTGAAGGAAAACGTGCAGTGGTTCTGCGGTGAGGATATTTTTATCAGACAGATTGAGGGCGAGGAGCATGCTTATAAGTTCCTGTCTGACTATAAGAGAAGAGTTTTGGGAAATAAAGAGCTGCCGTTTATGGTGGATGCGTTAAACTGCGCAAAGGGCTGCATTTACGGTCCGGGCGTGGAGGAGGAAAAGACGAAGTCTGACGACACGCTCTATGAATTGCAGAGAATTAAGGAGGCCAGCAAGAAAAACGACAAGAGGCACGCTTTCAGCAGGAATCTGACGCCGAAACAGAGACTGGCAAAGTTCAACAAGCAGTTTGCGGCACTGGATATCAATGATTTTATCAGACGTTATACGGATAAATCATCTATGGTGACGGCTAACAAACCCAGCGCTTCCGAGCTGGAGGAAATTTATATATCTATGGACAAGCGCACAGATGCGGAGCGCACCATAGATTGCTCTGCCTGCGGCTACGACAGCTGTAAGAAGATGGCCACGGCGATTCATAATGACTGTAACAACATTTATAACTGTATCCAGTTTGTAAAGAGCGAGGTGGAGAAGGAAGGTGAGATCGCCAGGACGATGGCCTCCGAGGTGGAGCAGAAGAATGCCGAGCTTCAGGAGAAGAACGAAAAGATTGCCGGGCTGATAGCCGAAGTGCAGGTGGATTTTGACAGTCTTGATATTTCCATCAGCGAAATGTCTGAGGGGAATAACAGCAATGCGGAGGAGAGTACAGGAATTTCCGCTTCCATGAGCGATGTGGTGAGCTTCTGCGATCAGTTGAATGAAGCCCTCGGAAAGATTCAGAGCCTGCTTGTCAGACTGGAAGAGAACAATGAGGAAATCACCAACGTGGCGGAGGAGACCAATCTCCTCGCACTGAATGCGAGCATTGAGGCGGCCAGGGCCGGAGAGTCCGGGAGAGGCTTTGCTATCATTGCCGAGAATATCAAGAAACTTGCTGACTCTTCTAAAGATACAGCGAGCGATTCCGATGCGAATAAGGAGCAGATACAGACGGCGATCTCAGAACTGTTGACGGATGCGAAGAAGTTAATCAGCGTCATTGACGGCGTGAATCTGCGGGTGACGAATCTGGCGGCCTCCACGGAGGAGATTGCGGCTTCGGCCGATATGGTAAGCACGATTTCTGGTGACCTGAAGGCGAAGCTTGCAGAGTTGAACGGCTAAACCGTGCAGTGGAAGTGAATTGTGGAAAATGAAAGAAAAGTGGAATAGAAGATTGTAATAAAGGAAAAGGAATCGGGCTATTAACAGCGCCGATTCCTTTTTTCGTCTTTTTTAGTAGCCCAGCTCCTCGCCAACAAGATAGACCTTGATCCTGCCGGGATGCATACTCCGTCTCGTCACAACAATCTGGCAGCAGAAGCACTCGGGGGAAAGGCAGTCGTGGCAGACGCCTGTCGCAGCGCAGGGAAGATTCCGCTTCAGACGGACCGCGTTGGCGGGAGAGGCCGTATTTCTGATTCTGGCAATGCCGCTTTGCGTATCGGGAACAACTTTATTCATGCCCGCCACAACGATAACGTTGGAGGGGCCCTGGATCAGGCAGGCAACACGGTTGCCGTTGCCGTCAATATTGATGAGCTCACCGTCCAGAGTGATGGCATTGGTACTCATAAGATAATAGTCGGCAAGAACGGTTCTACCGTAGATCTGCCGGGATTCCTCCGGCGTTTTTGCAGCGCTGCGGTCCAACAGTTCATAGGAACCGCTGTGAATAGCGTCCATCAGACCGCATTCTTTCAAGGTTTCGCTGCCGCCCCAGCCGATGATTGCGCCTGAGGGCATTTCGGCGAGAATGGCCTCGATGCAGGCTGACGATGTTTCAAAGTAATGACCTTCCATATTTCTTTTTTCCAGATTTTTTATAATGCTTTCTGCCTGTCTGGATAATGCAGTTTTTTTGGGTGACATATGTATTTCCTCCATACCTGACATGTTTTGTAAAGCTTTCACTTATTGTATCACTGTACCTTGGAGCGGTGCAAGCATGGAATTAGTATCATGTATGGGCTGAAAAGGCCCAATTTTACGCATTAAATTAACTGTCAATTCAAAGAAACATATAATATAATGAGAAAATAATAGACGATATAAAGGAAAGTGAAAAATATTCAAAAAAATTTCAAAAAATGTGTTGACAAATAGAGCTGAGGTGGTATAATAAACTCATAAAGAAACACTTCATATAGATAAACTAAAAGAAAGAGAGGTACGGTCCACCAAAAACTTTAAGTAACACATCAGAGTATTACAAGTGAATAGGAGACCACTGAAAAAGACGAGCGAAATCGAGTACATGACAGAGGATGGCGAATCAGAAAACAGATCCCGGGAAAGCTCCCATAAGAAGTAAGAAGAGAAGAGTGCGGAAGATGGAAAAGAGAAGAAATCCGAGGGGAGAGAGGGAACAGGACGCCACAGTATCAGGGATACGAGAGAAGAGATGGAAAGAGGACGTGAGGGAAAAGACGGAGGTAAAGGCCATTGGACAGTGAGTTTTAGAGACGGGTATTTATTCCATAGAGAATGAATACCCGTTTCGCATGGTTCTCCTTTTGCTTTCTTATAGGAATCTTAATAAAATCGGGGTGGCTTTTCC
>CAJTTT010000007.1:0-82491 GCA_910579285.1 uncultured Lachnospiraceae bacterium
CCGCCTGGTTTCCCCGATTTCCCTTTCCAGGTTTTCTCCGAAAGTCTCCATCGAAAAGTACAGTTCGTAGGTTTTCCGGGCGGCTTCTTTCATCGGTTCATGCCGCTCTGGATTTTTCTGTATCCATCGCATCTTTTCACACAGATCTTCAGCATCACCAGCCCGGCAGATCAGACCGTTGACCTTGTCCTTCATGTAATCCGCCACCCCTGTCGCGTCCGTGGTAATACAAAGTTTACTGTTCATCATGCCTTCCGTAATTGTCAAAGACATTGTTTCCTCCAAAGAACAGCAGACCACTACATCTATATTCTGATAGGCTTCCTGCATCTGCTTTTGTGTCAATTCTCCCCATATTTTAATTTCCGGGCATTCTTCCGCTTCTTTTAACACGGTCTTCTCATAAATGCCTTCCCCAGATTTCCCTATGATCCAGAATTCCAATCCCGCCTTTTCTTTCTCATCCAGCATTTGAATGGCATCTATAAAAATCTGCTGGGCTTTCCGAGCCTGAATTTCCCCAATTACTGCATATACATGCTTTCCGCCATCGGTTTTTCCTTTTCCTGCGCAGCTGTCCGATATCCCATAGGGTAGAATCCGCTTCGCTTTTTTCGGATAATAATAGTTAAAATTATCCTGTGCAATGCGGCTGACCGTCACTACATTTACATTTTTCATAGCCGCCTCGTCATCAAATTCATGCTGATTATCCCTTATGCGGGGATAAATACCAGCATATGCTGCACTGCATTCATGGATCCACCACATCACAGGCCTCTCTCCACTGATCACGCAGGCACATCGGATCATTTGAAAAACATTTACAATGACAACGGTGAACTGTGTAATCCACAGCATCTCTTCCTTCCGGGGATAGGAGATGGCCGGAACAATGGCAACACATATCCCCTGCCCGGTTATCTCCTCTATCAATGCCGGATTTCCACCCGGAGCCGCCAGCGTCACGTCATATCCCCGCATATGTAAGGCCTTTGCCGCATTGATAATCGCAATGCTTCCTCCGTTATAGTTCAATTCAACCGAAACCAGCAGAATCTTTTCCCTGCCCTGCGGTCTGGCGTCCCAGTTCCCAAATTCCTTTATTTCCCCATGACGATTCAGACAGAGAAACTCATCCCAAAGCAAAATGTCCTCTTTCGGTATTCCCAGCTCAGTCAACTGTTTTTTCATATCATTGACGTATTCAGCCATGAGCACAATTTTGTCGTAGTCCATTTCCACTATCTTGTCCGGGCAGATAATACGAATGCCGTCTATTGTTTCGCCCCAAAGGGACTGCTTATTATCCAGATAAGCGACAATATTCAACTTTTCAAACAGCTCCCTGCGGTTTTCTTTCTCATACTGGAGCTTTTTTCCTGTCCCAAAGACCGCTATTTTCATTTGATCCGCTTCCCTATCTGGCATACGCAAACTTCACCTCACGCAATATAGACTCCAACGATATGATCTTAACTGTTCCTTTGTCAGCCAAGTCGCTGTAAATGCCGCCGTACTCGTATGTTGCAGTTACCACCATAAGATCCGCTTCCGGCAGCTCATCTGACGGCAAGTATGTTCGGTAACCCGTCTGCAGTGCTGCGGCATTCCTGTCTACAAGATATGCCACCTCCACGCCGCTGCCCTGCAGCTCTCTGCACAAGTGTTTCCCGCAGATCCCGTATCCGTACACTGCAATCTTTGTATACCCGGCGCACTGCAGCCACTCCGAGACCAGAAAGCCATTCTCGCGCAGCCTCATCCATTCGTCCAACAGGTTCAGGTAGTGCCTGTCCCGTTCCAGCGCTGTTTCCACATCCTTTTCCTTTTTGCCGCTGTCCGGCACATACTTGGAGATATGGTTTTTATAGTTCTCCTTTGCAAAAGGAATTGCCTCCAGATACTTTTCTCCAAAACATTCATCGGGTTCCAGATACATCCCTTCCCCCCATTCGTTCCAGGCATTCAGAAACAGAATGTCCCTGCCATGCGCAGCGCTTTTTGCCATCAGTTCTGTCAGATAACCGGCAAACTTTTCCGGCGCCGCATGTACCGCTACAGTCCCGCGCGTCCCCCGGCGCGGTGTATCATCAAACCCGGAAAAACCTTCCAGATACGCCCCATCCCTTACTTCCATAGCAAGCAGGCTTGTCCATATATCATCATATTCCAAAACCCGGACACCATTTTTGTCGTGCCTGCCGGCTCCCGCTGCTTTCCCTATTTCCGCAGCCGGCTGGGTCTCAAGTGTGGCATCTACACATTGGCGGGCTGATTTATTACATGCCGCTCCGACTACATAGATTCCTCCCAGGCCCTTTGCAGCAGCCAGCTTTCTCCAGCAGGCAAGCATCTCCGGCAGGCAGGGTATGTCAGCGGCTTTATACACAAGAAAAAGCGGTTTCCCGTCCACTTTTATGTATCTTTCATCCTCAAAAAACGGCTGAAGGTATGCAAAATGCTCAACCCACTGCGCTTCTGCACCGTAAGCCTGCTCCAACAGTATTCCATTTCCTGTCGCCTGTTTCTTGTGCTCGTAAATATCCGACCACGCGTTTGCCCCGCTGAATCTGCTCCAGGTTCTCGCCCATGTTTCATTCGCCCAGCAGAAACAGTAGGGCATGTTAATATCTGTCCACTTCCGTAAATTTTCCGCCGGTTTTTCCAAAATGCGCCTGCCATCACGAAACCAGTAATGATACATGCACATCCCGTCGACTTTATATTTTTCCATCAGCGAAGCCTGCCACAACATCGTTTCTTTTTCCAGCAGGTCATAATAGTTCTGGCCTTGCGGGATCCTGGGCTGGTTGTGTCCTTCAAACAACTTTTCTGCCTTTTTCACAGCGGTCCACTCTGTAAATCCGTCGCCCCACCATTCATCGTTTTCGCGCACCCTGTGAAACTGCGGCAGATACTTTGCCAGTACTCTCATACTTTTCCCCATCTTAAAAAATTTTTTCCCGTGGTATTCCTAATCTCACACAGTGTTCTCTCACTTCCTGCCTAACCTTGTCATTTGCAATTGCAATAAATAAAACATCAAACGATAGTTCCGTTATGCAATCCGGCGACTGTATTTCTCTTCCAAAAATCCGGCCTGCCTCTTTGTAATTGCGGTCTGTCCACGCTGTGATTTCCACATTCGATGCAAGCTTTTCGTAAAAATATTTTCCATAGCTGCCTGCCCCGTAAAGCAGAACCCGCTTTCCCTCCAGATATCTCCCATAAACATCAAACTCTTCATATTTTCCCGTCTGTGCGGCCCCCAATGACGACGCCGCCTGCGCTCTCCATGCTCTCTCATCCCATCCGTAATTTATATTGCTAAAGTCTATCTCCAGAGAAAGCGTAGTACATTCTGCGTACTGATACAGCCGCTCCACTTCCCTTATCAACTGCTCTCTATATTCGTAAAAAATGTGTTTAATCTGTTCAATGGCAGCTGCATCTATAAGAGATCGGAAATGATACTTCACTTCCCCATAAGCAATTTCATTTAGCACCAGCCTCTCGCCGTCAAAATCAAAATAATCCAGCAGATTACTCTGACATCCGGCATCCATCCCCATATGATATAACTCCATCCCTTGATCTCCAGCCAGAAATAAAAATTTCCCGTCTGTCAGGCTATAAGCCTTATGGAACGAGGTTTCCCTGACTTTCTGCGCCGCATAAGTATTCCGCGCCAATGAATATTTCCTCTGCGGAAGCTGCATATCCTCGAGATTCCATCTGCCTTCCGGCAGATCCAGCAATCCCCGAAGCATCCCCCTGACGTCTGTTGTATCAATCAGCATGTCTGTCTGCGTCGGAGCAAACCGGCTGTCATAAACCCAGAAAGGCGTATGTATTAAAGCGGCATAAGGTTCTATCGCATGCATCAGTCCCCCATGTTTCCCATGAGAAATAAAATCATCTCCATGATCTCCATAAAAAATAACAGTTGTTGAATCCAACAGCCTCCGTTTCTCCAGACACCCTAAAAGCTCTTGAACACAGGAATCCATACACCGATATCCACTCTCCCAGCGTTCTATTCCTGTCTGCTGACCTACATCTTCCATCAGACAGTTACAACTCACGTTGCTGATATAGTTACATGCCCATATTACAAACGGTCCTTCCCCTGCCATCATACTATCCATTGCACCCAAATAATCCCTGTAATGTGCAAATTCTTCGAGCTCCGCTCCATATCCGATAAAATGTCGTGCATTACAGCTTGGCGTGTCTCCTTCTTCCGTTGCCGGATAACCCAGCACCCCAACCCGATACCCCTCCTTTTCCAATTCATCCAGAAGCGAAGACGTATAGCAATACTTTTGTAACGGACTTCTCAAAGTACAGCAGGGCTCATTATGAAGCATCCCACCATACGCCATATCAGACAGCATCATCAGGGTAGACGTGGCCGTAGAAAAATACTTGGAAAAGGATATGGATTTCCTCTCCCAGTGCCGAAGCGCCGGGAACAGCTCCCGATTCGAGTCATAAATGATGCTATTCAGACTCTCTAGATGAACCAACAATAAATTTCTCATTCCCGGCTCCCTCCTGCCTCAAATATGTTCCGGGCGGCAGACACATCACCCGGATGTTATAAATCTTCGTATTGATAAAACAAAATCTCTTCTATGGAGAACATCTGACAGGACAGTCTTGAGGAAAGACTGTTCTTAATATCCAAAAAATCAAAAACAGGTGTAATGACAACCGCATCCACCTCTCCCAGAAGACCATCCGGCTGTAAAATAGGGATTTCCCACCCCGGCCTGTTCGAGTTTCTGTCAATGGCATACTTAACCACAACTTCGCTTCCAAACAGCTCATCATACAGACGCTCTCCCATATGATGCGCTCCATAAATAGCAATGGAATTTATTTTTTTATGCTTAAAGAATGTACTTAGACAAATACCCCTCTGCTTGAGCTGCAGCCATCTGTTCATAAATTCGTACATAAAATATTCTTTTTTTCTCTGCACAAAAAGCTGTCTGACCTCTTTGCCATAGGGGAATCCGGCAAGCGGAAAATATTTGTCAATTATCTCAAAGTATTCTTTCCAATGAACCTTCTGGTAGCGCGTCTGAAAAGTAATCCCGCTGACATCATAGTCCACAACCACCACATCCAGTTTCTGAAAGCTTTTTCTGGCTTTCACCTGACGGCAGATCCAGTCGTAATCCGCGCAGGTTGTGTAGTATTCATCAAAACCTTCCGTCAGAGAGTCCTTCGATGCAAAAATTACCTGATGGCAGACAGATTCTCCTTTACGCAAATTTGCAACGAGTTCTTCCCCAACCGGGTACACATGTTCAGACAGTCCGTTTTCCGTCTTAAATGCCACATTCCCGATCATAATGTCTGCCCCTGCGGCTGAACTGGCTGCCTTTTCCAGAATATCGTCACTGTGAAACTCATCTCCTGCATTCAGAAACAGGATGTACTCCCCGTCTGCACGGCAAATCCCTTTATTCATGGCATGAAAGACGCCCCGATCCGGCTCCGAACTCCACTGCATCCTGTCGCACGCCCGGGCATATGATTTGACTATATCCATTGTTTTATCCGAAGACCCGCCATCCACAATGATATATTCATAATTCTGATAGCTCTGCCTTATGACAGATTCCATTGTCTGGCGGATTGTCTTTTCCGCATTGAAGCAGACTGTGATAATACTAAATTTGATGCTCAGCCCCTGTTTCACGACATTCATATCCTCCATACAAAGAAACGGTTTGTGTATTACGCTTTCACAAACGAAAACAGGCCGTATCTATATTCACCATTATGTGTATCCTGATCATATTTATGGATATCTACATGATATTCGACCTTTCCCTCGCAGGCACATGAAAATTCCTGTAATTGTAATTCATGGAAACAGTCGATGACTGTGCTGGCATAAAACACCCTGTGCGCGTTAAATTCCACTCTTTCTTTCCCCACCGGCAAAGAAAGGTAAAACCGGCCGCCGCTTTTTAACTTTTTCTGTATATTGGAAAAACACTTGAAACATGCTTCCGGGTCAATCGGATCCCCATATCTGCCCAGTCCAAAATGTTCAAGAGAGCATAGCGCCGACATACTTTCAATACTATCATCCGCCACTTGTCTCAGACTGGTAGCATCATCAACGATAGTGTGCAGATTCTCAATTTCTCCGGGAAACTCGCGAACATCGATCATCGTAACATCAATATCCGCCGCCAATAAATGGGCGATAAAATAGTCCAGCCTGGATCCAATATCAAAATGTTCCTTTATTCCTGACCTGATAACCTGCCTTGCCGCCCACAGATCCTGCAGAAAATAGTTTCCCAGCGTGCCCGCATATTCGTACTTATTATTTATCACAGGCCACATATACTGCTTTTGAATGTTGAAATTCGGCCGCCTGTTTAAGGCTTCATACCGGGCAATGTCTTCCTTCAGAAAACTGTCATAGAACAGGCCGTATTCTAAGCAGTAGTCGTTATAATTTTTTCCCTGCAATACTTCCTGTAAAACCGATATATCTGTGCAGCCTTCCCTTTTCCTGATACTGAATAAAAATATAATTTTAGACATGTCCATACCGCGGTCAAGACATAAATGATATATTTCCTCCCCATATGTATTGGCCACGATTATGTAATCAAAATTTCCCGGCATTTCTTGGCTGTCAAAAACCGGTTTTCCCATATAAAAATCCTTTGTTTTATGTGTCTCCACAAAGCCAAGCAGTTCTCCACAAAAACCGTTTTTTATAAACTGTTCTGCTATCCTGCCTGTCCCCCAGATCAATAATTTTTTCAATGTTCCTCCATCCCGGCATTTCGCGTCCCACTCAAACGGTAAAAGTGTGTTCAATGCCATTTTCATTCAGAAAATCCACATACTGTAATGACAGCTTTTTATAGGATTCCCAAAACGCCTTCTCATATCTGCATTTGTCAGCCAATTCTTCCACCGATCTGGCTTCCATCAGTTCTTCCTTCGTAATATAGGGAAGCTTCATCGCTTCAATCAATTCTTTTGTTCTCGCATCATGCATAACCCAAAGAGCAGGAATACCATTGGTAAAAGCCATCATGTTTCCGTGAAACCGGGTTCCCCATGCAAATGAAATATGCTCTTTTAATAAATAGTCTGACCAGTCTTTTCTCGTATAAAAAATTTTGCCTGCATTCCTGATATATGTCTTTAATTCAGTGGGACTCAATTTCAGGTTTGGAAATCTGCTGTCAATATGCTGCTGCGTGATATCTTTATTTTCCAGTGCGGTTAACGGCAGATCTGTCATCATTTGCAGCATCAATATGTTCTTTGCCTCATACGCCAATTCCAGCACTTTGTGTATGTCTTTCATCCCCGGCGTTATGCCGCAGACCGTTTTATCCATAGTGATTTCACCACAGTGCATTTTATAATTTACCCCTCCCCCTTTCCGAAAAGGCTCATAGAAAGACGGGCATCCGATCACCCTGCAATTATGTATGCCCAGTTTTGCCAAAACATCCGCAGTGGTCTCTCCCCGTACCCCGATGCTGACTGAATGCTCACTCAAAATTTTTAATGCGGATATCGTATCCTGGGATAATTTAGCGACAATATCAGAAGGAGTTTCCGTGTCCGCGCCTTGAATGCCTATACCTGCCGCCGCCAGTTTGACGTTCTTGCCCTGCAACGGTAAAAAAACTTTATGAAGCGCCCATCCGTCCGCATTAATCCAGTTAGATGACGGTAAGACAAATACCCCTTCTCCTTCATGGTCTGCTATCGTCAAACAGTCTATTTCCTCAGGATTACCCAACTGCGAAAATAAAGCATCGGCAAAACAGACATTTCCTGTGTTGTTACCACAGTGCAACAGCATTGTCTCACACGGACAGTTTTTATCCTCTCGCATTGCCAAGGTACTTATTGTATTTGCTAATACTGTTTTCATTCATTTCCCCCCTGATCCAATAAGAACGGACAAAAGTAATGCTCTATCCCTGCATTTTCCAGAGATTGCAAAATATCGTTCCAATTCATCGGATTAATCGCTATAACTACACCTGTTTCCCCCTTGGGAAGAGGAAGCTCCGTCAGTTCCCAGACTGATTTCCCCATAAAAGTATCCGCATCGCCATCCTTTTTCCGGGACACCGCATAGCCTGCAAATTTTACATGATTATGCACAAACTGTTCGGTTAATTTTCTGCTGTAGTTTCCTATGCCCATAAAAACAATATTTTTATGGGTTTGTACAAATTTTTCAATCTTTCGTCCATAATAGGATGCATCAAACGTCTGCGCGCGCAGACATTTGATTTTTTCCAGGCACTCTTCATCAAACGCTTCTGAAAAATACCCTTCCTTTTGACACTCATCATAAAATTGTATTAACTCTTTATCCGATTTCATGGAATACATAAACCATTCAGCAGACGATTGAATCCGGCTCGTTATCCACACATGATACCTATATTCTGTGTATCTGTCATATTGCATTAAAAAACTGGTCATTCCAAAATAAAAGCGAAAAGCAAATATTCTGTCTTCGGATATTGTTTCTGTATAGCTTCCCGGTCTAAAAAAGCGATATACTGACATAATCCGGCTGTTATAGTGTATATCCCCTTTTGAAAGCGCATATAATTCTAATGCGTAGTCCCTGCCCGGAGCCAAATCAATAAAATCCGGCCCGAGAACAATGTCTCTTTTAAATAATATAGAAGCAGTTGGCGGATGAGCTCTATAAAGCATGATGAGTTCTTCCGCAGTCAGTTCTCTTTCATCGCTACATTCATATGGATCAATTGTTTCCAGTGATAAATCCCTGCAATCAAGCCTCAGCGCATTATGAAAATAGGCCGGGCAATCCGGGTGTGATTCCATGTAATCTACTTGCATCTGCAGCTTATTACAGTCAATCCAATAATCGTCCCCTTCACAAAATCCAATATATTTCCCCCTTAAATCCTTCCGCTGTTTCTTTCTAAGGTTTATCTGTCCCTCTGCGGAGGAAAAAATATTATTTTCAGCAATAGTGACACGAAATATATCTGGATATTTATCCGCATACTCGCGGACAATATCAGATGTTCCATCCGTTGAAGCGTCATCATAAACAACAATTTCAAATGCAAAATTCGTCTTTTGTGCCACGAAACCTCTTAGTGCATCCCTAATATAATCTTTGTGGTTATACGTCTGACACCAGATGGAAACCATGATCTCTTTCTTGTCTGTCATATCTGTTTCTCCTGCTTGAGACATCATATATAAGCAATTATTTTCCCGTTGCCTGCCAAATGGCCTTTCCCGTCAAACGCTCCGTTTTTTTCATCTCTTCTGTTGATTCCTTTTCATACATTAGCAATAAGTAAAGCATTTTATAGCCCTGCTCGTACAGAACATCTCTCTTCACTTTTTCGGAAAATGCCCGCTGTACATATTTTGTCTCTCTGCAAAATTCATATTCTTCACGAAACGTAGGTGGAATTATCTTTTTCCATTCCACTTCTTCACTTTCTTTATTAATACACAACATATAATTTGACATGCGGTTAGCAAAGAATAGACACTTATCATTCTCATCAAAACCCAGATATTTTCCCCATCTAATTTCGCGGTATTGCAAATCGTTCGGACAGTTATTCACTTCTGAACTACTTCGATCTTCCAGGTTTACAATCATAATCTTTTCTGATAATGCCGGAAGCAAAAAGCATTTATGTTCCGTTACCACAACTCTGCTGTATGACAGATTTTTATCCGTACAGGTACAAATTTCATTGAAAGAATGATCATACAGATCCCATGCATATACGCACCCATTCAAAGACAATATATACATACTGTTATTTCTACATATAGCACAACTGATGTCAGCAATTTTTTGTGGCAGACAAATGCAGTTGTACTGGCCACTGCTTAAATGAAATTCCAGCACTGTCTCCATATCCGTCATAAAGATGTATATACAGTCATGGTACTGTATGCCGTTGTGGAACATTATCTCCCCTCTATGATCCGCCTTTTCCTTCAGTTCCTCATACACCTCATGCTGAATTGAAACTTGTTTTATATCCATATCAAAAACAATTAATTCCGGCGTCTTTTTCGGAAACATATATAGCTTATTTTCGTATATAAATATCCCGGCATAACATGAGTCAACTCTTTCTGTAGCGGGCAATTCATAGCAATAATACTCCTCCAGATGAATATTGTACTCATGCATCGCTTTTCCAAACTGGTCAACCCAATATATACTTCCTTTATATAAAAACATTCGGTCACATATCGGATATTTCACCCATGTATCTATATTCCTAATTTTTGCATATGAAACTTTTCCATTTCCAAGGTCCATATACATAAGATAACCTTCTACCGATATATACCAAAGCTTGTTTTTATTCAAAACACAGCTGGAAAATAATATTCTTTCATCGTTCATTTCCAATCGAATTACCCCCTACAGATCATGTGGTTGCATAGCAGATCGTTTCTGTCGTAAACGGCGTATAATGTCTGATATACAATTTATATTGCGGATATTTCTGCTTAATATAATGAGGAATTTTCCACAGGTCATTCGGTTTATGGTATATGGATATGGCCAGCTTTGGCATATATTTTTCTATTGTTTTCTCCGCTCCAAAAAGAGCCTCCATTTCAGCCCCTTCTATGTCCATTTTTATATACGTTGCCCTCTCTCCATGAAGCATTTCATCAATAGAAATGGTCTGTATTTTTTCACAACCATTTTGGTCAATATTGGAGCTTCCCAATACGGCATCGTTTACAAACCCGATCTCCGCTGCATGTGAATAAGCGCCTTTGTTTATACAGATTATGTTTCTTATATTTTTTAACTTTACATATTCAGATGCCACCGAAAACATCAGTGCATCCGGCTCCATCATGTATATTTTTGAATAATCACTACACCATGTCGAAAACTCCTCACTTGTTTCGCCGCTGTACCCGCCTGCATCAATAAATACTTCTCCCGACTGAAGCTTTAATATTTCGGAACCCGGAAAATACTGTTTATGTTCTCTCTCCCATATAGCCTTTATCAGATTTGCTTCATTGCTTACCCTAAATTGGAGCAAATTGTCAAAGGTATCAATTGATTTTTGATCCTCCAGCGTTTTTCTTACAAATTCTATTTCTTCTTTATCCTGTTCCATCATTTCTTTTAATAAAGCTTCATCATAAGCTCCACATCCCCACACGGTTCCTTGCATAAGCACTGTGGCATTAGACAAACCAGTCAGTTTTTCCAAAATTTCCTGTCTCCACTCATAGTTCTGCGTGGAAATATAAATATTGATATCCCCAGCTTCCTGCAGTTCCTTAAATGTGAACACCTTGCAGCCACAAAAAAGCTCGCCCGGTTCTTGTACAAAGGAATCCGTAAAACCAAGAACATTCTCTTTTTCAAATTTCAGATTAAGAAACAGCTTGACCGCTGATACCCCTCTGCCCCAAATAACTACTGGCTTTTTACCAAGCTCATACAGTCTTCTTTCCACATTCACATAGTTATACTCTTTGATCATCTCTATACCCTCTCTGTTTTCACGCCCAGGACTCTAAATATTTACTCAAATACGTTCTATCCACTTTCCCATTTGCATTTTTAGGCAGTTCGTCCACATACACAAACTTATTTGGTATCATGTACCCTGGAAGATACTTTCTCAGTTCCTGCCTGACCAGAGAATCTTCCATTTTTATGTCCGACGCTATATAAGCAACCAGCTTAGACATATTATTTCTGGAAACTGTATGAATTACCGCGCACTGCTTCACACTCTGTATCTTTATCAATGCGTGTTCAATCTCTTCCAGTTCAATCCGATATCCCATATGCTTAATCTGATTGTCAGCTCTCCCTACAAAATACAGTTTTCCATCCCTTACCTCGACCAGATCGCCTGTCCGATACATTTTGGCATAAAATGCCTGGATTCCTGTATAGCGGACAAACGACCGCTGTGTGCGTTCAGCATCGTTATAATACCCTAGCGCTAATTGATCCCCCATCAGACACAATTCCCCGCAGTCTGCCGGTTGGTCCGATTCATCCAAAATAACATAGTCAAAATTAGGCGCAATTTCTCCTAGCGGCGCCAGGCCCTCCGCCTCCATATCTTCCTTTTGAATCAGGTAAGCGGAACATATGCACGTTCCCTCTGTCGGCCCATATACGTTATAAAAATCCGCCGTGCTGCCATATATGCCATACAGCTTTCGAAGAAGTTCTTTCGGATACCCTTCTCCACCGAATGAAAAAATCCGTATATTTTCCAATATTTCCTTTGTAAGCAGCTTTAAATTGGTCAGATAAATCAGCATGGAAGGAACACTGAACCAAAAGGTACATTTTGTATCATGGATAATCTGCAGCATCTCTTTGGGATTCTCGACAATATCTTTTGAAAATGCCGCCATAGTAATGCCGTTAAATACAGAACAGTAAAAATCGAACACAGAGTTGTCAAAATAAATGGGATTGACATTGGTCATAATATCATCCGGGCTCAATTGATATGTCTCCCTGCCCCAGGAAATGAAATTCAGCAGGCTTCTCTGACTGATCAATACTCCTTTGGGTATGCCAGTCGATCCGGAAGTAAACATGATATATGCAGGATTACTTCCCGACACATCCGTAATCAGATTCCTGTCCAGATCTTCCTCTCCTTCCAGAAAATCCTTATCCTTGTCGGCCGCAAAGTAATTAAGCTGTAATTCTATACACAGGGTTTCTATTTCCGAATTGTGTTCGTCCGCAAAAATCATTTTGGGCGATGCTGTCTCAAATATTTTTCGTATCCGTTCCTGTGGGTTTGTGTAATCAAAATTCGTATATATGACACCCAGCTTTAAACAGGCCAGCATCATGGCAAAACCCAATGGCGATTTTCGATTTTGAATCGCCACTACATCCAGTTTTTTCAGACCGCTTTTTATTAGAAAGCAGGCCATTTTATCTGATAAGCTGTTCAGTTCACGAAACGTGACACGGTCTTTCCCATCAAATACAATCGCAGTCTTGCCGCCATACTGTTCGCATATATTTTCAAAAGCCTGTCCCAGATTATGTATATACATTATTTTTTGCTCTCCGCGCTATATTACTCATTTTGCTATTCTATTTAAGCGGTTCCATAAGTGAAGTTTGGCCCTCATCATAACGCTAACTCTGCATATCCAAAACCGCTTTGACCAAAGCCATTGCCGTTATAAAACATGAAATATTTATCTTTTGCCTTTACTACACAAGGATATGCCATCATTTTTGAGTCAAACCCATCATCAGACTTTTCTATTCCCGCCTTACTGTCGTCTCTGTTCCAATGTTCCAAATCATCTGACCATGCATAACCTATGGAGTATGACTGTTCTCCATCATGGTAATCTTCAACTCCCCTATAGCAAAACCACATGTGGAACTTATTGTCTATTTTTATTATTGTAGGAACAGTATTCGCCTCATTCTCTATCCGGGTAGGCAGTATCGGAGTCCCATTTCTATCATACAGATGAATCAGATCGTCAGATTTTGCAGAGACAATCTCATACGCGCTATCCCATTTGTCATCCCGTTTATACCATTTCGTTCCATTTGCATAAAATGCATAATAGGTATTGTTTTCTTTAATATACATAAGACCTGTTCCCGACAAAGTCTCATATGGTGTTCTGTCCAGAATAGGCCCTCGAAACATTTTCTTAAAGCTCAATCCTCCATCCTCACTACAGGCAATTCCTACCCAGTTACTATAAGGAATAGAATCTCTGCGGCTCCACCCTACATACGTCATATATACCTTGCCATCTATTTCATCAACCCAGTTTGGCATCACTCCATGCTCATCAAACTGTCCTTCCTCACCATGTTCTAATACCGGCTTTTCATATATATGAATAATTTTCGAAGGATTATCAATGTCCAGATCCATCATCGCAATGCAGCTTCTCTGCGAGACGGGGCGAGGCGCAAAATATACCCGCAGACAATCCTTCTTAACTAACACCTTTGGTATCTGTGCATGAGAATTAATCCAGCCATACTCTCCGCCTGCCTTAAAAATCAATCCCTTTTTCTTCCAATGCATTGTTCCCAGCTCCCTCTTATTTTTCTGGCTTAACTATGTAGGCATTAGGCATCCAGGAATGGGGAACCGTCTGTATCTTTACCCCCGGCAGCAATTCGTGAATCGCAATTGTTTCCCCTGGTCCAAATTCTGTGGAATACTGATCAAAAATCATAATTCCACCTGGATTCAGTCTTTCCCAGAAAAACGGTATTGCCGCTTTCATCACCTCATACATTCCCGCATCCATCATTACCAGCTTAAAACGCAAATGATTATACTTATTAAAAAAATCTCCCAGATCTGTAATTAAGTTCAGTTTATGTATTTTGAGAATATTATCCATCTGCTGCTTTTTGATCAGCATCATCAGCTCATCATAATCAGCTTTATAGCTCCCCTTTGCTACTATATCTGTATCGTTTTCCGAAGCTTCACCCGTCCCCTCAAACCAGTCGAATCCATGACACAGGGTTAAAGATTCCGATTCAAAAATTTTAATTAATTTTGCAAATAAAAGACTGCTTGCACCTTTATATACACCGACATCCGCAATATGTCCCGACAATCCCAGAGTCAGTTTATACAACTCATAAATAGTCAGTACCCTGTTCAATGCCATATGTCCGACATAGGCAGGAAAGTGTTCCATAAATTCTTCTATTTCTAATCTACCCCCCCCCTTAAAAAATTCATATATTCGTAAAACCCTTCACGTCTATGGTCAAATTTTCTTCCTTCCAGCTCCCGTTCCTTTTCCCATTTTTCTCCCATCTCAGCCGCCTCCCAGTTATTTATCTATATTAAAATACTCATATGTCCCTATCATTTTTGCCCCAGTCGCCTTTGCCAGCGCCACCGAAGCCTCATTATTTTTATAAATATCCTCAGAAACCAGTTTATGCTCTTCTCTGCATTTACTGATAAAACACTCTGTCAGTTTCCTGCCAATTCCCTTCCCCCGGAATTCCGGCACAACATAAATATCTTTTTCACATACGCCGAGCGCCTCGCCCGCCGAATACACGATGCCGATCATTTGCCCGTCATTCGTATAAGCCCCAATTGCTTTCGCGTGGTCTATAAAATCATCCGCGCCTGCATAGTATCTGTCCGCCAATTCCAACCCAAAGTCGTCTCTGACCGCATCCTCTTTCGTCAGTTCCTTTATTACATAATCCGCTCTGTCGTCCTCCAAAGTCTCTCCGTCCAAATGTACCATGTGTACTCTTGCCGCCCCGGACGCATACGAAAGCGTCGACAAATACTGTTTCATATATTTTCCGGGTTGATACATTCTCAGTTTTATCCTGTCTTTTCTTTCAATGAACGGGCGTATCACATTTTCAAAAAAAGCAGCGTCATACGCCTCATAAGCTTCCTGGCAAAAGCCAAATTTATTTACGACAAATGCATGGGTCGGATGATCATTATCATTGACAAAAATGCTCCCCTCTTGATTTCTCTCAATCACACTGACAATAAGGGGAAACCACAAGTCATCCTTAGAAAATAAGGTCATCAGCCTATTTCTATTTACCCCCCCCCCTCCATTTTTACCGTAATACCCATCAACTCATCAAAGACATTTTTAACTACGATTTTGTTTTCATACTGCAGTAGAATCTCTCCCCAGCGAAGCTCCCCAAATTGTTCTGTGACATAAGGATTGTTGAGAATTTTCATATCACAGCATATAAACGTTTTATCGCCGACATGGAGCCTTGCACCCTTATTTCCAGTGGAGAAAGCCTTCACTTTAGCCGCGATCGTTTCTGCAGCATCTCTGTCCAGATGTATGTCCAAGTCTGCCGGCTTATACGAATAATAGATATCTGTATCGCGCAGAACCTGCTGACCAGCCGGAAGAAACGCTCTTTCAAATGCAGCTTCAAACACATCTGCCTCCGCCCGAAAAGACATCTGGTATAGCAGTCCGGCATCCAAATCATCCGAAAAAGGAATTTCTATCTGCGAGATGATATCGCCGCTGTCAATTCCAGCGCTCATCACATGGCAGGTAGCCCCTGAGTCTTTCTGATAAAGAACAGCGCCCGGCACAGGATCTTTTCCCCGCAGGTCCGGAAGAAGTGAGGGGTGAATATTTACAAACCGCCGGTCTTCTCTACCGAGTATTTTTTCTGGAATAATAATCGGCAGACCGTTGCTTACAAAAAAATCAAATTCTGCTTTCTCTATCTCTCTGAAAAAGCAATCCTTGTCTTCTATGATATTGTAAGCAAGTCCTTCTCTGTCTAAATACTTCTCCAGGTACGAACCCTTGACTGCCCATATTTCGCAAATATCAAGCTGCAGTTCCCTCATTCTCTGCAAAACAAAAGCTCTGTTTCCTGCAAATGCAAACTTTTTATTTTTCATTAAATAGTCAGTCCTCCGTCAACAGAAATTACTGCTCCTGACAAATAATCCGTTTCTATGATATATTTCACCGTGGAATTGATATCTGCCATTTGTCCAAGCTTTCTGAGCGGTGTCTGTTTCTTCCAATGGTCTATCATGGCCTCAGAAAGAGCCGACTTTGTGGAAGGTGTTTCTATAAAACCGGGTGCAACCGCGCAGGAACGAATTTTAAACATACCCAGCTCTTTAGCCGCAACCTTCGTGAAAGACTCAATTCCCGCCTTTGCTGCAGAATAAGCCGCCTGCCCCATATTTCCTTTTGCTGACACCGAACTGAAATTGATTATGACCCCCTTTGTCCGCATGGCGATCATCTTTTCCGCCACACAGGCGCTCATAACAAAACAACTGTTCAAATTACTGTTAATGACACGGTTCCAGCTTTCCATACTGTGTATTTCTTTCTTCAGCATGTTTACCAGGGGTTCTGAATAAATTTCACCCGCACAATTGATAAGTACATCAACTTTCGCGATTTCTTTCAATGCATTTCTTACCTCGTCCATGTCCGTGACATCGACCTGATAAGTATTTTCCCGATCACTCTTGGCACAGTCAAAAATAATGATATTCGCCCCCGCTGCTTCCAGCGCCTCAGCGATACCATTCCCCAGGCATCCCAGCCCGCCGGTGACAAGTATATACTTTCCCTTAATTTCCATTTGTCTTTTCCCCGACAATCTTTTCAATCTTCGCGACGTCTGTCATTTCCATAATCTCATCCGCCGTAAATTCAATGCCAAATTCATCTTCCAGACTGACGATCAGTTCCATATGTGTCAGGCTGTCCCAGGAATCAATATCCTTCATATTTGTCTCCAATGTGATATCGCTTTCCCTGATCTGAAAGACCTCCGCTACCAGCTTTCTAACTTTTTCCATTTTTCCAGCTCTCCTTTAGTCAAATCGAAACATTTTTATAAACCTGTCAGTATTCAGCCTGTATTTAGGCGTATCTGCCACTATATAAACGGCATCATTTTCCGTGCTTTTGGTTACCACCGCTCCGGCTCCGATAAAATTTTTAGAACCAATGCTGATATTGTGTCCAATCGTACTGTTGATGCCCAAGAAACAGTTGTCCCCGATTCTGGAATTTCCTCCAATTACTGTACCCGATGTAATCCAGACATGACTGCCGATCTCAGTGTGGTGAGAAACGGTCGCTCCACTATAGATGCAGACATTATCACCCACTTTTGCAAAAGGCCCTACACTGACATTGTTTAAAATGATGGTGTTTTCCCCGACAACGGCATTGCCCGGCACATCCGCACCCGAATGAACAAAACTGGCAAGCTGGTATCCTTTTGCCTTCGCTTCCCCGCACTTCCGGGCCCGCACTTCGTTCATCCCGTGATATCCCATTGCAACGATCATCTTATACTTTTGCGGACTAAAATTTTCTTCTACCGTTTCAAAGTCTACAACCGGCAGTCCAAATTTTCCCCCCTCTGTCAGATAGGTGCCGTCCACGGTAAATCCTACCGGGTTCCACCTGCTTTCCGGGTCATCTAAGATACAACTGTATACAATCTCAGCCACTTTACTTGTTCCAAAAATTACAATGTCTTCTTTATGCATTTAATTCATACCTTTCCAGGAAACTCTGTATTTCCTTTATACCGTTACACATCAGAATATCAATGACCGACAAATTTCCAACAAAGTCCTGCTGCGCCTGCTTATAGACAATACAATCGCTCTGCGTATCCAGAAAAAACAACTGCATATGTTCTTTTTCAAATGCATCTGCGTGATACAGCTTTCTCCCACCGCAGGGATTAATATAGGTATCTGCACCGAGCCTTTTACATATTTCAATAATCCGTTCTTCCCCTTTGAGCCCCGGATCCTTCTCGATCCCGGAAGAAAGCAGGATTTCCGTTTGTATATTCAGATACTGCATGATCTTTTCCAGGCTGTATCTGATAAACGCCGTCAAATCTGATTCCGGGTTGTTGACAATATCCTCTATCAGCGGCATAACGCTTTCATAGTACGGCGCTTTCTTGTAGGCACCGGCAATTGTAAGCAAAAAGTTCTGCTTTGCTTCCGAAGTAAAATTCAGCTTCGTTTCCATGATCCGCTTATTCTGTGAAGCCTTCTCAATCGGAATCGTAAAGCGGTAAGGCTTTCCGTTTAACAAAATACTGTTCCGATTTATGTACCCCCGCATGATGTAATTGACATCATCCAGAATTACAAACTTATCCACTGCATTAATCAACTGCCAATATCCTATGTAAGGCATAAAATATGGCTGCATAATTCCTATTTTCATTTTTTTCTGCGACCTATATCTTTCAAGAGACCAACGATTCTTTCCGCCTGATCCAGCCCCAGCTCCTCATACATAGGAATAATCAGAACCTGTTTTGACAGCTTTCTCGCATTTGCAATGTCCGCATTCCTGTACTTGTTCTTAAAGCATGCCTGATCTGCCGTCAAAGGATAGAAATATTTTCTTGCGAAAACATTGTTTTCCCTCAGTCTTTCAAACGCTTCGTCCCTGCTGCTTTCATAGCTGTCTTCGATCAAAATGGGGAAATAGGCATAATTTTTAGTGGCATCCCTGTTTTCACTCAGCAATGAAATCCCTTTCATTTCCGAAATTTCTTTCCTGTAAAAATCATAGATTTCTTTTCTCCTGGCGAGAGCAGCACCCAGATGTTTCAAATTGCACAGTCCCATAATTGCCGAGAACTCGTTCATCTTCGCGTTGGCGCCCACTTCCGTCACCAGCTCTTCTCCATGAATCCCGAAATTCTTCAGATTGTAAAGCTTTTCATAAATTTTATGATCCGAAAACGTGACCGCGCCGCCTTCAATGGTGTTAAACATTTTTGTAGCGTGGAAACTGAACGCCGATGCATCCCCGAAACCGCCAATGCCTTTCCCCTTATATTTCACGCCAAATGCATGGGCGGCATCATAAATCACTTTCAGATTGTATTTATCCGCAATCTCCTGTATTCTTTCTATGTTACAAATGTTTCCATACACATGAACCGGTATAATGGCCACGGTATGTTCTGTTATCAAATCCTCTATCTTCTCCTCGTCAATCGTGCCGTCACTCGGTTTTATGTCACAGAACACTGGCTTTAAGCGGTTCCTGACTATCGCATGTGTCGAAGAAATAAAGGTAAAGGGTGTTGTGATCACCTCTGCATCCTGTGGAAAGCCAAAAGACTGTATTGCCAGTTCCAGCGCCATATGGCCATTCACCATCAGCGAAAGCTCCGAAACATCCAAATATCTTTTCAATTCCTCTTCCAGCTGCCAGTGGTACGTCCCCATATTAGTCAGCCAATGGGTTTCCCACAGTGGTTTGATCGCTTCTATATATTCTTCATATGGCGGCATGGAAGACCGCGTCACCAGTATTTTTTCATCCATCCGTATAACCTCAGTTATGCAAAATTTCCACATCCTGCAGTAAAACCGGCTTCCCGGTCTCCTGATACAACTGCACCACGCTGCTCCCATCCCCGTAATACACATCCGACACAGCTACCGCCCGGTCCAGATCCGCAGAATCATCATAAATTCCCCATCCCTCTTCTATATACCTGTCCCGGATTTCCCGATAGGCTTCCCAGAGCTGCGGTCTCATGGACTCAATCGTTGCCTGAATCAGTGGATGCGGCCTCCACAGAAGCGCCACCTCTTCCCTGTTTTCCAGAACCGTTTCAAACACCGACTCCATCTTTCGGATCAGTTTTTCCTCGTGTCGCAGAAGCGCATTCACGCTGATATTGTAGAAGATGACTTTCTTCCATCCTCCATCCGGCTTTTCGATCACTTTCAGCCACTCTGCCGGAATTTCTACCTCTTCCTTCTTTGTGTTTAATACCTTGTCGAACTTCGGGGAACCAATTCCCAGAAATTTCTTTTCCAGAAATGCTCTGTCCACATGCTCCCCGGTCAACCCAAGCTCTTTTGCGGCCTTACTGTATTCATTGATATAAATCCGCCGCATGTCTTCCGACTGGACGATGACCTTGTGGGCATAAATTGTCCCTGGCGTAAAGCAAAAATGTTTCATGCTATCAATCGCCTTTTGATTATCGGGGGAAATCTCTCCCAAAACGAAATAGGGAATATACACCAGTTTATCCGTATAATTCTTCAAATTCTTACAGTAAAAGTAAGGATGTACACTGGTTACATGATTGTGTTCATCATATGGGTTGTGGACATAAATGGCATCCGGCCTGCGCGCCGCCAGATCGTACTCGTCATAACGGGTGATGGGCACATATGCCGGATACTGGGCGCCTTCGTAATGTTCCTCCCGAAAGCTGCCGTCCGGGTTCTTGTCAAAATAAGGAATGGGAATCACATAGGCGTCACAATTCGGATCTTCATCCGCCGCCTTCCACACACTCTCCAGGGAATCCCACATAGATGCTTTATATGGAAGAAATACAACCTCCTTTTTGTCATCAGGCAGATCGTATTTCACACCGTTGCGAAGGGCTGTCAATTGTTTTTGAATTTTTTTCGAATATTTCCTTCGCAGGTTTTCATCAGACAGATTTACACTCATCTGATAGATGTTTTCACAGTAGTCCTCAAGCGTGTGCACAAGAGGCGCAAACTTTTCCTCAAGCGTGTCAATATAAGTGCCAAGAGCAATCGCTGATTCCTGGCACTGTACAAGAGCCGCGGCGGCTCCCTGTTGATTGGAAGCGGCGGTTCTTACGATAGCATCATTGGCTTTCAGCAGCGTATCTACTGTCTGCAGCATATCTTTCTTTTTATATTTCTCCACCGTCTCAATCCCTCTTTGTTTCCGCTGTGCCGGTTTCATTCCGGCATCTATGCAGACTTAATTCATACATATAAATAAGGCATATTGGTCACCTGTTCAGGTGATGCGGAAATTCCGCTTCGCTCCCGGTACCTCTTCCTCTCAGAAGTTCCCAAGGGTCATGGCATACCCAATACCCGGCTTAAGCCGGCTTCTAATGCCGTCCGGCATTGCGTTCCGCATACCCCCGCGAATCCGCTGCGCCGTTTTTAATCAAAAGAAATTTCCCACAGTCCTACTTCCAGTAACTGGTTTTGGTAAAATGTTCCTAAAAAGGACATTCATCTGTGAAATTTTTCATTATGAACCTGATCGTCCCCGTTTTAGAACGTTTTTCGCTGCATTTTCCCGTTCGGGCAGTTTGGCTCCACAGGTATTACAGGCAAAAATTCCTTCCGCCTTTTTCCCAATCGCACCGCACTGACTGCATTCGTTACTGATGTCCTTTCCGAACACCTCTATCAATTCAACAGACTGTTCCCTGCATTTCTGGGTCAGTCTGTCTCTCACATACCCTTTCTGCCACATATTGACAGAGCTGTTAATCCGCTTATTGACACCAGCCTTAGAACTCTGCGGCAGTTTGGGAAGGTAGATTACCGCCGGTTTTTCTGTTCGCAGCATCCTGTTGATCTCCGCATTTATGTATGTGTGCAATGCCGCTTCCAACCGATCTCTCCCTGCCATATATTTTTTTCTGCCGGGATTGTTGTCTTTGTTTTTCCGATAGCGGCTATTTCCCTTCCTGACATAATCCGCAAGGGCAAACTGATGTTCACTGTATCTTTCCCCATAGACCGCTCCCTCGTCTGTCACAAACATGGTGCGGATTCCCATCGCCAAACCGACTTCTTTCTGGTAATCTGTGTTCTCTCTGACCCTTGTCTCCACAGGAACATGGATGACTACATTTCCCTCTTCGGGAAACAGGCGGATATAAAGCTGCCTGGTATAGCTGTTGTTGTCTGTAAGAGGAATAAAAATCCGTTTCCTTTTCTCCTTGGCCGCAAGATAAATCCCATGATTTTCATAGCGGTAAGCCCGCTCCGCCACGGCAAATCCATCGGCCGCATCCGTGTGCAGCTTTCTCAGGTGTCTGCGCACCTGTCTGCACAGATACTGGTTCAGGCGCTTTTCATCCACTTCTGCCCTGACCTCTTCAAATGATTTCTGCCAGTCTTTAGACAAATCCATCTGCAGTCCCAGAAGAATACACTCAAAACAATGGCTCTGCTTCATAACGAACCGCAGATAATGTCTGTCCTCCGGCATCAGATTCTCATTTTCCCGAATACACTTTTCGATTCTTGACTTGGTCTGTGTCCACTGGTTTTTGATGTCACCCAGCGCATCAAATATAGCAAGGTAGAAATATACCGAAGGTAAGCCGAGGCTCGCCCGAAGTCCGCTTGCGGTCATTTCATTCTGCACTGTGTACCCGGGATATATTTTAGGCAGGCTTTTAATACCGCCATAACGCTGATACACATAGTTTTTTACCGCCCTGTAATCTCTCGCAATCTCCTGCAGTCTTCTCATGTCTGACTCGGAAAGAGGTTCGCTATTATATTGGCGGACGGTCTTGCATATGGTTCCTGGCGGCATTTGACTCCCCGGCTTCTCGGATATTTATTCGCAGAATTGGATATTCTGCGAATTTGAATGGATTCTGTTTACTTGCATAATGACTGCCTGCAAGGTATGTATCGTCATAAATTATACTTTAGATAAGGTGGTTTGTCAATTTTGCCACAAAAGACAACGCTGTCATCTTTTGACAGCAATCTCCTGATATTTTCTGAATTCTGTAAATTCAAGATACATATCTTCATAAATGCCAACCGAAATCCGTTCAGAGAAAGTATGGCATACAGGAGTATCCCATTTGTCCGCTTCATATACCGTAACACTTTCTTTTTTCGGATCGATAATCCAGTACTCCCGCACGCCTGCCTCCTGATAAAGAACAGGCTTGCGCACATAATCCATCTTTCTGCTGGAAGGCGACACAATTTCGATCACCAGGTCAGGTGCGCCGTGGCAGCCTTTTTCATCCAGACGGTCCCCATGACAGATCACCGAAATGTCAGGTTCCACATAGTTTCGATCGTCCTTTTTAATGTAAACGCCGAAGGGCGCAGGAAGAAGCTCGCAGTCACCCTTATTTTTTTCGATGTATGAACCTATTTGTAAGATAAGCTTTACAAGAATCCGCTGGTGTACTGTCATTGGCGGTGCCATCATAAACATTTCGCCGTCAATCAGTTCAGCACGTTCTCCATCGGGAAGCGCTTCAATGTCCGCAATGGTATGGCCTTTTCCTCCTTTAATCTCCATAAACAGTTCCTCTTTTCTGATTTTTGCATGATCCATGACTTGCCCTCCTGTTCTGCAGGAGAGTCAGAGTGTCTCAACATCAATTGTCAGACATTGTTTGGAATCTCCCGCTCTTAAATTGTATTGGTTGATTTAAAAGCATAGAGATTCTGAAACGTAGATTGGAAACCGATATAGGAACCGATTTGTCTGACTCTGGCGTAAAATAAGATTACACCGAACATTTGTTGTCGAGAAAATATTATGCTTTGTGAACATTATAAGGAATCGTCTGGCGCGTGTCAAGCACGATAAAACGTTTCTGCTAAACCATATGTAAAATATTGTCATAATTTGTCACGAAAACTGTCATTAATGGTATATTTGTGGTCAAAAAAGTGGTCAGAAAGGAGAGTTACATATGCCAAGACGAGGTGACAACATCAGGAAACGCAAAGATGGAAGATGGGAAGGGCGGTATCAAGTGATATCTGCAAATGGTAAAAAGCGGTATCTGTCTGTTTATGGAAAATCTTACAGGGAAGTAAAGGAAAAGCTTGCAGCCAAAATGCAATTGTCAGGTGACATGAATTTCCCTGGCGTACCTGCCATAGAAACAGGCGGAGGATTACAGATTTATGATACTGGTTTTTGTGTGCTTATGGAAGAATGGCTTGAGAAAGTGGCGGAAAGCAGAAAATATTCTACATATGTGAAATACAAAAAGCTTTATACATGTTATATTCAAAATCTCTTTTTCTCTGATAAGCTTTCCTGGATGTCTAACAGTCACATCCAGATTCGAATGGCCTCGCTGGATGCGTCAGATTCGACCAGACATAGTGTTCTGGCTTTGATCAGACAGACTTTACGATATGCTGAAAATCAATACGGTTTTCCCATGCCTGTCATCACAGGCTTTTCTCTTCAGAAGAGAATGTCCGCAATCGAGGTTAT
Organism: uncultured Lachnospiraceae bacterium; assembly: GCA_910579285.1. Classification (GTDB taxonomy): domain Bacteria; phylum Bacillota; class Clostridia; order Lachnospirales; family Lachnospiraceae; genus UBA3282. The sequence continues at coordinate 24,610 of CAJTTT010000007.1, forward strand.
GAACCGCACAGAACAGACCAGATTGATCCAGTTTTTGTACAGCGACATGAACATTTCTAAGGCGGGAATATACCTATGCCTTTTCACCGGCCTCCGCTTGGGAGAAGTATGCTCCCTAAAATGGGCTGACATAGATCAGGAAAGAGGGCTTCTTCACGTCAGCAGAACCGTACAGAGAATCGAAAGCAGAGAAGGACCGACAAAAACCATGCTTTTAGAGACATCCCCCAAAAGTGACTTTTCAAAACGGGCGATTCCCATATCAGACACATTGCTCTCCCTTCTCTCGAAATTTCGACAGGAGGGGCAGGAATACGTTCTGCAAAATCATAAACCGATGGAACCGCGGACTTATCAGAATCATTTTAAGAAATATCTGGAGAAAATCAATGCCCCTGATTATAACTTTCATATTCTTCGGCATACTTTTGCCACAAACTGCATTGACAGCGGAATGGATATCAAGAGCCTCAGTGAGATTCTGGGACATTCCAATGTGCAGATTACGCTAAACCGATACGTTCATCCAAGCATGGATACCAAGCGAAAATACATCAATGCGCTTTCCGCCGATTATGGTCAGTTGTGTGGTCAGGCCTAGAAAAAAGGTTGACTTTGTCAACAAAACAGCAAAAATTCGCAGAATATCCAATTCTGCGAATTTTTTAATATGAAACTTTTTCTGGAAATACCCACCCGGAAAATCTTCCTTAATATAAAAGCGGCCAAAGATATTTAAGGCGCGATTGGCAGTCCGCCGCTCTTGACATACAAGTCTGTAATTGTTATATATAGAGCATGGGAAAGTCGAGAGAGGTGTCTGCTGCCCAGAGCATATTGGGAGCGGGAAGGAGCCAAAAATGCACGATAAACAGTACTTGGATATGGTAAACCAGTGGCTGATTCTAAAGCAGGAAGGAAAAGGATTAGAAACCTGCTTAAGAAAAATGGGATATGGCTCTATTGCGGTATATGGGATGGGGCTGTACGGCAGACATGTCATAAGGGAATTGCAGACAGGGAATGTATCGGTCGCGTATGGAATTGACCGAAGAGAGCTTACGCCTTATAAAGGGATTACAATATACCAGCCCATGAAACAGCTGCCACATGCAGACGTAATTGTTAACACAATCATCTATGACCATGTAAACGTTCAGAAGACACTTGCAGAAATTACAGATATATCGGTTGTAAGTCTGGAAGACATCGTTTTTGAAAGTTATCAAGTATAAATACGGAGAACCCCGGATGGATATAGAACAGTTTGTTTATAAAGAACATATTGCACAGGAACTGGAATTTAGCAAGGTATACCGTTATCTGGACAGATATGTGAGAGAAGACATTTTTACAATAACGGACATCAAAGGAAAAAAAGCAGTCAGACCAAACAGGACCGTGTGGTTATTCTGGATGCAGGGGATGGAAAATGCGCCTGCCTTGATCCGAAAATGTTGTAAATCTGTACAGAAACATATACCAGCGGGATATGACATTGTCTTGCTGACAGAGAAAAATCTGAGGGAATATGTACAGCTGCCAGAATATATCTGGAAGAAGTACAGGCAGGGATATATCACCACGACACATCTATCTGACATAGTCCGCATAGAACTTCTATGCACATATGGCGGGTGCTGGATAGATGCGACTGTCTTTTGCAGCGGACCGATTCCAGAATGCATGTTGAGCGGTGACCTGTTTCTGTTTAAGGATACGCTGATGAGCAGAACAGTCATAAAAATGTCGAGCTGGTGGATGTATGCGGATCAAAAGAACCGTCTCATCCATGCAGCAAGAAATTTACTGTATTCGTTCTGGGAAAACGAGACTGATATTCGGAACTACTATATCTTACACATCATCATATGTAAATTAGCGGAAGAAGATGCAGCTTGCAGGGCTTGTTTCCAGAAAATCCCCTATTTTAACAACAGCACGCCGCATATTCTCTATGGACGTATGGGATGGGAATTCAATGAAAAAGACTGGCTGATTTTGAAAAACAGTACAATGGTGCATAAGCTTTCTTACAAACATAAATTCCTGCAGGGAGATATTAATAATTATTATCAGGCACTTCTGGAAGGAAAACTTGGGTAAAACACAGGGGCAATCGTTTCCGACAGAGGGCTAGGTATGCAGGCAGTTATTTGGGCAGCGGGAATGGGAAACAGCGCTAATATATCCGCCTTGCCGTAAGAGCTGAAGAGGATAACTCACTCTACCTCCTTCATCCTGCGCAGCTCTATCATGCAATATCCTCCGCCGTCCTCCCCATTCCCGAATCGAATCTTTCCGCCATGCGCCAGAATAATCTTTTTTACAATCTCCAGGCCCCGGATCTTCTCTTCCGCCTGCTTCTTCCTGCTCTGCAGGCGGTGCAGCGCCTCTTCTGAATAACCAACCCCATTATCTTTCAGGCAGATATGGCATCTGCTTTTTTCTCCCCATATGGCAATCGTAATTTTCAACGGTTCGTTTTTGCCGCTGTGTTTCATACTGTTATGAATCAAATTACGGAATACACGCACCAATAACTGCCTGTCCGCTTTTACATGCATCTGTTCAGCATCCTGCTCTATCTGCACATCAATCTCCAGTTCTCCCGGCATAGCATCGTTAAGAAAAGAAGCCGCCACACTTCTGGCAGTCTCCGCCGGACGCACTTTTTCTTTCCGCAGCGCCTGCATGGAATATTCCAGTTTGGAAGTCAGGTTTAAATCCGCTATCAGTTCCTTCATCACCATGCTTTGGTGCCGTATCACGGCCGCCTGCCGCCTTGTCTCCTCCGGCAGTTCCATGCTGCGTTCCAGCGTGTCGGCATACCCCAGCACCACAGACAAAGGCGTGCGGATATCGTGGGAAATACCGGCAATCCACTCAATGCGGGCCCGTTCCCTGCTTCCCATAAACCGTTTTGTAAACGCAAAGGCGGATACCACGATCCATGCAAAATTTAGAAAGAAAAATGCAAGAACTGTCCGCTTGACAAATTCCATCCACGGCATCGAAAATTCTACGGTATACTTCCACATGGTTTCTTTCTGCATCCCCACGATCATAATGCAGTCATCCCAGACACGCATCCGCACAGGATAACCTTTCAAATACCATTTGCTCATGCGGGCAATGTCCGATCTGCTGTACTCGTCTTCCAGTTCTTTCGGTTTCCCAACGCTCCAGACCACCCGCCCGTTTTCATCAAGAAGCATCGCCCACTGATCTTTCTGCGCCAGTTCTTCCTCCATCTCTCTGTCAAGCACATAACCGTTTTGCGTCAAGGTAAGCGCCTCCATGACACTTTCCCCGTAAATATAATATGCCTCCGTATCCATATAAGCGACCGCCGCCGCAAACAAAAACACCATATTGAGTATCAAAGTCAGGACAGCGACTCCAAGAACCGCCAGCGCCCAATAGAAAAAGAGGCGTGCCGCTCTTTTGTAATTATAATTCACCCGCTCCATTTTATCGCTTCTCATACCAGCCTGTACCCCAGCCCTCTCACCGTCAAAAGGTATTTCGGATGTGAGGGGTCTTCCTCAATTTTCTCCCGCAGCCTGCGGATATGCACAACAAGCGTGTTTTCGTATCCGTAATTTTCTTCACGCCAGACCGCATCGCACAAGGCATCAATGGTCACGATCCGCCCTCTCTCCTGCGCCAGTTTCTGCAGGATCGCGTATTCTTTCGCCGTCAGCATCATTTCTCCGCTATCCCCTGCATCCCTGTTCCACTTTACAACTCCGCTCCCCAGGTCAACCGTGCATCCGCCAAGCGAAATCAACTCCTGCTCCTGCATGTTTTTTACCCGGTACACCCGTTTCAGCACGGCTGTCACACGCAGAATGAGTTCTTCTGGCAGGAAGGGCTTCGTGATATAATCATCTGCGCCAAGCCCCAGTCCCCGCAGTCTGTTCTCATCCTCATCCCGCGCTGAGAGAAAAATCACGGGAACCTCCGACATTTTCCTCAATCTTTTCAGTAAGGAAAAGCCGTCTCCGTCAGGCAGCATAACGTCCAGAAGAACCAGATGCGGCTCTTTCAGCGCAAACAGTTCCTCTGCCTCCATGCAGTCTGCCGCCGCAGTTACCTTGTGAAATCCCGCCCGGCGAAGAAATCCGCCCACCATATCCCGCAGCGCCTTCTCATCATCTACCAGCAGAATTTTGCAGTCATATAAGTTCATTTGCCTTCCCTCCAAGTATAGTATATGGCTTCCTGCATGATCTGAAAAGATTTCCCCACGATTCTTAAGGTAAATGTAATCTTCTCTTCATTCCCCTGTAAGCCTGCCGCCTTATCCTGTCTATAGCAGGCAGATGTTCCCACAAACGAACCGCCTGCCGCAAAATCTTCCAAAGAAAGGACGAAATGCCATGCCAACACAAAATCTGGTAGAAACCCATAATCTCACAAAACAGTACGGCAAAGTCTGCTGTGTGAACGCTCTCAATATGAAGGTTCCTCCCGGCTCAATTTACGGTTTTTTAGGGCCAAACGGCGCGGGCAAATCCACCACTTTAAAAATGATTCTCGGACTGGTCAGACCTACCAAAGGCAATATCACACTCTTTGACACGCCGGTCAATGAACAGAACCGCATGAAGCTCCTCGCGCAGACAGGATCGCTCATCGAATCACCCAGTTATTACGGGCATCTTACCGGGGAAGAAAATCTGCGCATCATCCAGACGCTCAAAGGCTGCTCCGAAAAGGATATTGACGAGGTATTAAAAATCGTCCGCCTAAGCGAAGCCCGGGGAAAACTGGTCAATCACTACTCTCTCGGTATGAAACAGCGGCTCGGGCTTGCCGCGGCACTGCTTGGTTTTCCCCGGCTTCTGATTCTTGATGAGCCTACCAACGGCCTTGACCCGGCAGGCATCCAGGAAATGCGCGAGTTGATCTGCTCCCTGCCGCAGGCTTACGGCATGACGATTCTGCTCTCTTCCCATCTTCTCAGTGAAATCGACCAGATGGCCGACCATGTGGGCATCATCCGAAAAGGTGTGCTGGTCTATCAGGACACGCTGGAATCCCTGCACGCCCACTCCAAAGAGCAGATTGCACTCCGTGTGAATCACACAGCCATCGCCCTCGATCTGCTCCGGCAAAACGGCATCGAAGCCGTTTTGGAAAACGGTTATCTTCTGCTGCCCATGATAGATGACGCCTATGTGGCACATCTTTGCAGACTGCTCATCGCGCAGAATATATCGCTCTATCGTATCGAGAAGCGGGAGAAGAGTCTGGAGGATATTTTCTTATCCCTGACAGGAAAGGAGAACAGCTTATGAGTACTCTGCAGATGGAATTCAGAAAACTCAAGAGAAAGCGGATCGGTCTGACCATGTGCGCCCTGATCGGTGTCCAGTTTGCCTGGCTTCTCTGGACAGGCAGCCATCCCAATGAAAGAGACCGTCTGTATGGCTGGATCGAAATGCTCTATTCCCTTCCACTGGTGAGCGTTATTATGATGCCCACCATCATGGCCGTGCTCGCCTCCCGCCTTGCCGATGTGGAACACAAGGGCAATACCTGTAAGCTTCTGAAAACGCTGCGCCGTCCGGGCGCTCTCTATCATGCAAAGGTAGTCTGCGGCGGACTTTTTATTCTGGCAGTCTCTGCTGCACAGTTTCTCTTCATCATTGCCCTTGGATACGCCAGAGGATACGCCGGGCATCCCGAATGGAACCATTATGGCGCGGCTTTTGTCCTGAATCTGGCCTGCTGTCTGTCCCTGTATCTGCTGCAGCTTCTGTTATCTATGCTGTTTTTCAACCAGATGGTCCCTCTGGCGGCCGGTCTTGGCGGCTCTATGCTCGGGCTTGTTTTGATGTATATTAAAATGTACTCTTTCCTTCCCTGGGGCGGCTTTCTCTCCTCCGCCCAGGTAACGATGGACTGGAACCCGGAAACCAGAGTCATACATTTTTATTACCGTGAATATTCATCGGTTGAGCTTTGTGCACTGGCCATGATCTTTGTCTGGATTCTGATTTTTTATGCAGCAGGCCGAATTTTATTTGCCAGAAGGGAATCATAGACCGTGCAGTTTTCGAAAACAACGCCATTGAAAATATGCTCATGCAAGGAGGTATCAACATGCATACATTTTATATCAGAGCCGTCAGGGCGGAATCCCTGAAACTGAAACGGAGCCCGGTATGGCTGGCGTTCTTCACGCTCCCTCTCATATCCGCTTTCTTCGGCACAATGAATTACAAACTGAATATTAGTGTCCTGCAGTCAGAATGGTACAGTTTATGGAGCCAGCACACGCTCTTTTTATGCTACCTTTTCATGCCGGCGCTGATCGGCACTTACTGCTCCTATCTGTGGCGGCTGGAGCATACCCGCCACAACTGGAACAGCTTTCTGACTGCGCCTGTCCCCATTTCCATCCTTTATCTCGGCAAACTGACACAGGCGGTTCGCGTAACCATCCTCGGAAATTTATGGATATTTTTGTTATATTATGTCTGCGGTAAGTTTGCCGGGATTCCAAGTTCTTTTCCCCGGGAAGCTCTGGCGTGGTTTCTCTGCGGAACGCTTGGCGCAGTGGTTGTCTGCTGTGTGCAGCTTCTCCTCTCCCTGTTGATCCGTTCCTTCGCCATCCCGATCGGCGTTGCCCTCGCCGGAGGCATATTCGGTCTGTTTATGACAAACCGAAACTATGGCATGAATTACCCATACTCACTTTACTGTATGGGAATGCGGGCTAACAATCCGAATATGGAAATCCGTGTATCAACTTTATTGGTCAATTCCATTGGCTATATCCTGCTTTTTGCGGCGCTCTCCATTTTTTATCTGCGAAGGCATGAGAGAGCCGCCGGCTGATTGTCATATCCCGCCGCCAGACACACGCACCATAATCGAAGCATATCTTCATAAGTTCGCGGAAAAAGAAACGCTGACCATCCCTTGCCCGGTCAGCGTTTCTTTTTCTCATTTTATATAACCTGCGTTTTCGCTCTCAGCCTTGCTTCTGCTGATCCAGGAGATCCTTCAGCGCCTCGTCTCCCACACTCACCCAGGCGTCCTCCTCCTCGGTGTTTAAACCGAGATATTCCCGCAGTGTATCGGTGGTATCGGAAAATCCCCACTCCTGACTGTAGTCGTCGATCTCCTCGAACGCAAGCTCGCCTGCCAAATATTTTTCCTTGAATTTCTTCCCTGTATTTTCTGCCATTTGTCCCTCCCATGTCAGCATATGTCAAGTTACTGCAGGCCGTCCTCCCGCGCTTTATCTGCAATCATCTGATAAGTAGGCGTGGGAACGCCGTATTGCTTTCCCATCCGCACCACTTCATAGATCAATCCGTCGATCTCGGAAGCCTTGCCCGCGTAAATATCGCGCTGCATGGATGTGCTGGCCGTAGGATTAAGGGCATCCAGAATCTGCAGATTGGTCGTGACAATATCTATGAGGAAAGGAACGCCCATCGCAACAGCCAGTGCGTCAACCTCTCTCATCAGCTTCACAAACGTATCTCTCGGCTCCCCGGTGACCTGTACATCCCCGGCGTTTACATGGTAGTAAAGGCCGCAGGCCGCCATCGGAGACACATAGGCAAACTTCTGCAGGGCATCCCTTTGTATATTCTCTGAAAGCACGCCGTCGATCCCGCTCTCCTTCAAATCTTTCGCCACCTCAAACAATTCCGGCCGCAGTTCTTCCTTTTTCCGCGTGCCATACACCACCCGGAATATATCCCCATTCTGCCAGATCGTCCCAGGCTCCCTGATCTCCGCGGCTATGTAGATACAGCCGTCGGTCACCAGAATTTCCGTCAGCTTTTCCTGCATCCTGCCGCCCGTTCCATAAATATTTAAAATAGGAATTACAATTGTAGTTTCTTTCGCCACCCGCTTGATAAAAGGAATCGTCTCATCCAGCGAGTAGCCTTTCACACAGACAAAAATAATGTCCGGCCGTTCGTCATAATGCGCCATGTCCACTGCCTTAATGGGATGCACAGTATAGCTGCCCTTTCTGGTCGTCTCCATCTTAAGACCATGCTCCTGGATTCTTTTCAGATGTTCCCCCCTCGCAATCAGGGTCACATCTTTTCCCGCCTCCGTCATATACGCGCCAATGCTGCCGCCTGTGCCGCCCGCTCCGATCACTAAGTATTTCATAGGTCCTCCGTTCCGATGATTATCAGCCATGCTGTTTTGCCATTTCAATTATAAGCCACTCTAGTGCAGCGGCTTACCGCTAATCACATTTTATCTGATTATCTAACGAATAACAATTCCTTCCTCCCTTTTTTAGAAAAATTTAGGGACAGATACAGCCAAAGCCGGCCATACCTGTCCCTGTCCGAGGTATCTGTTGCCAGAAAATCCCCCCCAATTTTACTGATTCCTAATTGCATCGTCAAAAGCAACGTCTGACGGGGAAAAGTTAATCTTTTTAGTAAACTCGCATGCCTCAGTGCCGCCAAAAACACGTTCCATTCCACTGTCTTCCCACTCGATTGAAAGCGGACCGTCATAACCAATCTGATTCAATGCACGGATAATGTTATCAAAATCTACGTCACCATGACCGGGAGATACGAAATTCCAGCCGCGCCGCTGATTACCAAAAGTGATGTGAGATCCGAGAATGCCATTTCGGCCATCCAGATTTAGTTTGGCATCTTTTACATGGACATGGTAAATACGGTCGGCAAAGTCCAGGACAAACAACGCGGGATTCAACCCCTGCCAGATCAGGTGGCTGGGATCAAAGTTAATTCCCAAAGTGGGACGGTTTTCAAAAACTTCCAACAGTTTTTTCGTACTCCAGTAGTCAAACGCAATTTCAGTCGGGTGAACTTCCAATGCCAGCTTGACGCCGCAGGCATCAAACTCATCCATGATCGGCGTCCAGAGTTCTTTTACCTTCTGATATCCGTCCTCTACCATTTCCTCAGAAGTCTGAGGGAAGGAGTACCAGAATTTCCAGATAGGTGATCCCATGAAGAATGTGACAACATCTACACCCATTGCTTTTGCTGCGTGGGCAGTGTATTTCATTTCCTGTATAGCCCATTTCTGTATCTCTGCCGGCTTTCCAGACAGCTGCGCAGGTGCAAATCCATCCAGACGGGAATCATACGCGCCGTCCAACGTGTCCACAACACACTGTCCGGCCAGATGATTACTGATTGCCCAGCAGTTCAGTCCGTATTTGTCAAGTGTGTCTTTTACTTCCTGCACATAGGCAGGGTCGGAGGCTGCCCGTTTCATATCCAAATGTGCTGCTGAAAGCTCCAGTCCTTCGTAGCCCATTTGCTGCCCAAGTCTGCAGATCTCTTTCAGAGGCAGATCCCCCCACTGAATCGTAAATAATGTTACTGGTCTTGCCATAATGATTTTCTCCTCTCTATTTTTTAATATCAATCCATATATTTCCGTTTTTGCTGCTTTCCAGGCAGGCTTCCACAAAGGCAAGTCCCTCAGCGCCCGCAGTAACTGTAGGATAATCGATCATGCTGTCCTTAAAGCTGCCCTCCTGCTTGGCTGTAACGCACTCCGTAAAGCTTCGATACAGATTGGCCATAGACTCAAACCAGCCTTCTGGATGGCCGGAGGGAAGGCGGCCATATTTTACAGCAGACTCGCTGACAGCAGCGTATCCCCTGTGGACTTCACGGATTGTATTATCTTTATCGATAATAGTTACTTTTTCGGGTGTCTCCTGGAACCAAAGAATGGTTCCCTTGCTTCCATAAATGCGGACCCGCAGACTGTTATCGTAGCCGATCGCCACCTGAGATGACCAGTAAATGCCGGAAGCGCCGTTTTCATATTCCACCAGCACAGAATCATTGTCATCCAGCACACGGCCGGGAACAACCACATCCATTTTAGCCAGGACACGCTTAATTTTCAGGCCGGTCATGGTTGCAACTGCATTTTCCACATGCGTTCCCAGATCGCCGAGACAGTTGACACCGCCGGACTGCCCGGGATCACAACGCCATTCACCCTGCTTTCCTCCCATATCATCTTCAAAGGCAAGCCATCCTTGGGGGAACTCGGCCATGACCATACGGATATCACCGATTTCTCCGTTTTTGATGAGATCCCTGATATATTTGGAAGTCACATATCCCATATAAGTGTAGGTAACCATAAAGAGAAGCCCTTTTTCGCACGCCAGCTCCTGCAATTCTTTGGCCTGGGCATGGGAAATGGTTACCGGCTTATCACATGCCACATGAATGCCCGCATTCAGAAATGTTTTACAGATTTCGTAATGAGAATGATTCGGCGTAACGACCACGACAAAGTCAATGCCGTCTTCTCGGGATGCTTCCTTTTCTGCCATCTCTTGATAAGAAGCATAGCAGCGGGAAGGTTCCAAATGCAGTATTTCCGCCATCTGACTGGATTTTTCGGCACTTCTGGAGAATGCACCTGCTGCCAGTTTTGCATTTCCGTCCAGAGCTATGGAACGACGGTGGGCATCACCGATAAATGCGCCAGGGCCTCCGCCTACCATACCATACTTTAACACTCTTGCCATATTGTTTTACCTCCTGTTATGGTGGTGATATAGCTTTGAAAGCTATATGGTTAATAAGTTGCAAAATCTTACATGATCCAGTGCTTTCATTGTACTGTCCCGCCAGTATTTATGCATGCACAAATTCACTTGAAATAGCAGATTAATTTGCTTTTGTATAACTTGGCTGATTTGTCTCCACTGAATTTGTGCAGATTTGCCAAGCAGAAAAATTTCCGATTAATACTGCAATATGGAAGCATCTTTGCAATTGGATTCTATAAACGGACTTGTTTTGCACGACGCAACTAATTTGCTTCCACAAGGAGACTGGCATTGACGCGGCAAAGGTAGTCTTTTATAATGATACCAGCAGGCAAAACCTATCCTGGAGGAAAATCCATGTCAAAAGAATATGAGGTCGTTTCCCATCCCCATCTAAATCACATAAACTCATTTCTGGTTCGTGTGGTAGAACGCACCACACACATTCATCGCGATTTGGAAATCGGCATGGTTCTGGAAGGCTCCGTCACTTTGAAAATTGACGGGCATTCTTATCCGTTAGGAGAACAGGATATCTATCTGGTCAATCCTATGGAATCCCACGAACTTGTGGCGGAAGAAAGCGGTGTGCTGCTGTTGGCAATTCAGTTATCTCCGCAGCTGATAGACCCTATTTTCCCAGATGCACGCAATATCCGATATCAGGGCAGCGCTAATTTGAAAGAATGTTTCCATGATGTCCCCCGACGCTATCTGATCTTAAGTGCAGTCTGCATAGAGCTGTCTTACTGCTATCTGACACGTCGTTCCGGCTACGAATTTAAATGTTTTAGTCTTGCGGCTGCATTGGTCCATCTGCTTCATACTACAGTCTCATGGGAATTGATGCGCAGTCAGGATTATCTGCCTATGAAACAACGGACAGACCGCATTCTCTCCATCACCGATTATATTGAGCAGAATTTTCAGCGCAAACTGCTATTGGGTGAAATTGCCGGACGTGAGGGACTTTCGCTGACATACCTTTCCCACTTTTTTAAGGACGCTCTGGGAATGACATTTCAAGAGTATCTGAATCAGAAGCGTTTCGAGTGCGCCTGCCATCTTCTGGCAACCACAGATCGAAAAATTCTGGACATCAGCCTGAGCAGCGGTTTCTCTGACGTGCGCTACTTTAATCAGACATTTCAGGAACAGTTTGGCTGTACCCCGGGAGATTACCGGCACGGAAAGGAAAATGTTCTTCCTGAAATTCGAATGCTGACTCACACCACACAGTCTTTTGTTGCACCAAATGATGCCCGGTTACTGCTTTCCGATCCAAGGAAGAGACTATGGAAAGAGTTGGAGCAGGATTCGCTTTCCTCTCTATTTCAAGAATAAGTGTGCTGCAAATGCCCCTTGACACCTCCACATTTTAGGTCCATAATATCATCGTTCGTACAAGCTACCCTTATAACATAAGTAGAAACGCAAAATTTTTAGAAAAACGGAGTGAAACATGTTTATTCTTTTTTTTCTGATCTGGGTCATTTTTAACGGGCAGCTTACTGCGGAAATTGCTGTCTTTGGTGTCGTTATCGCAGGGGTTATGTACTGGTTTCTATGTCAGTTTTTCAACTACAGCCCCCGGTACGACCTTTTTTTATGGCGAAAAGCGCCGCTTCTGCTTTATTACCTCATCACGCTGGTGGTAGAGATCCTGAAAGCAAACGCGTCTGTCTTTAAGCTGATTTATACCGCCGAATATGAGCTGGAACCGGCAGTCGTACACTTTAAAACCGATCTGCGCTCCACGTTTGCGCGGGTGCTGCTGGCAAACTCCATCACTCTGACCCCTGGTACCATCACTGTCGCGTTGACAGGCAGCGAATATACCGTACACTGTCTCGACAAAGAACTGGCGGAGGGTATTTCCTCCTCCGTGTTTGTACAGCTGCTGACAAAAATCGAGGAGGGACTGAATTAAGTCATTCTCTGATTTTGAAATGGAGGGAACTATGGAAAAAGAAATGATTTACCATCCGCTTTTCATTCTGGTGCTGGTTGTCCTTTCCTTTATGCTGCTGGTCTGCCTGATCCGTGCCGTAAAGGGTCCCCGCGTGGCTGACCGGCTGATGGCCGTCAATATGATGGGTACGATGGTTATGGTTATGATTTCGGTTCTGGCGCTGCTTTTTCAGGAAAGCTATCTGGTGGATATCTGTCTCATCTATGCCATGATCAGTTTTCTCTCTGTGGTTGTGATATCTAAAGTTTACATTGGTATCTACGAGGAGCAGCACCACAATCAGAAACATGCGGAAGGGGGAAATGCCGATGAGCGCAGTTGATTGGATCCGTCTTGTGATTGGATCTCTGTTTATATTGACTGGAATGGTCATATTCTTCACGGAATTGTACGGGGTCTTTCATTTTAAATATGTCCTGAACAGAATGCACGCAGCCGCTATGGGCGACACGCTGGGCATCAGCGCGTGTCTGATCGGTCTGATGATTTTTTCGGGATTAAACTTTACGACCTTAAAAATGTTTCTGGTAATCGTTTTCCTGTGGTTCGCTTCTCCCGTCTCCTCCCACGTTCTCTCACGGCTGGAGGCCGCTACCAACGACAATCTGGCGGCACACTGTGAAATATATGAAGATGTGGAAGTTCTTGACAGAGAACTCATTGCCGCGAAAGACGATAAAAATCCAGAGAAAAAGGAGGCGTCAGCGTTATGACCGCTTTTCAGATCATTTTGATGGGACTGCTAATCATCTGCGCGGTCTCCGTCAGCTTTTCCAAAAACCTGTTAAACTCTATTTTGATTTATATGTCTTTCAGCCTGGTCATGTCCATGCTCTGGATCTGTCTGGAGTCTCCCGACCTTGCCATTACGGAGGCTGCCGTCGGCGCGGGAATCACCAGTGTCCTCTTCTTTGTGACGCTCAAAAAAATCCACGCCATCGACGCTTCAGAGCCTGAAGCAAAGGAGGAAACGGAAAATGAGTAGGAAAAAGTCCAATGAAGAGTACCAAAAAACCTCTGCTTTCCGCTTCTTCCGCTGGCTTTCCGGCGAGAAAGACCCTTATATCGGGAATGTGGAAATGTGCCCCCAGGAAGAATACCAGCCGGATCGGGAAGCGGCTCTCCGCCATGAGAAAGAGCATGACGCAATCCTGGACAAGGTTTATGACGCCACGCACAACAAATCATTGTATCTGTTTCACCGATTGTATCAGGCAACCAGCGTTCTCTTTTGTCTGTTTCTGATTGCCCTTCTGCTTGTGACCGTCTCCTATCTGCCCGCTAACGGAACCGTAATCCGGCCGGTCAATAACGAGGTCGCGGAGCGCTATATTGAGAAAGGGCTGGAAGAGACAGGCGCAGTGAACATTGTCGCTGGTATGATTCTGGACTACAGAGCTTTTGATACACTGGGGGAATCCCATGTGCTTTTTGTGGCAACCATCACCGTGCTGATTCTTCTCCGGCTGAATAAAACCGAGAAGGATGAGGCGGAAGTGAACGACCGCCGTTTTGAGCCAAAAAATGACGCAATCCTGCAGCTTGTGGCAACTTTCCTTGTCCCGATTATCATTATCTTTGGCATTTATATCATTTTAAACGGTCATCTCGGCCCCGGCGGCGGTTTTTCCGGCGGTGCGGTGATCGGCGCGGGTCTGGTACTCTACTTAAACGCCTTCGGTTTTAAGAAGACAGAGCGGTTCTTCACGGAAAAAACGTATAAATGGGTATGCTTTTTCTCCCTTTCCTTCTACTGTCTGGCGAAAAGCTACTCCTTTTACACAGGCGCAAACCAGCTCCACAGCGTAATCCCGAAAGGCACGCCCGGCGCGATCCTCTCAAGCGGCCTGATCCTTCCCTTAAATATCGCGGTGGGACTGGTGGTTGCCTGCACGATTTACGCTTTTTATGCCATGTTCCGAAAAGGGGGATTTTAGGATGGGTCCGAATTTACTTGCGAACTACGGGGAGGCCGTCTCAGCCATTCTTTTCTGTATCGGCTTCACCAATCTGCTCCTGCAGACCAATCTGATCAAGAAAATTATCGGTTTAAATATTATGGACAGCGCAATCTACCTCTTTCTGGCCGAAAAAGGCTATATCGCAGGGCGGGCTGCACCCATTGTGGTGGACGGCGTCACCAGCGTGGAGGCCTATATCAACCCGATTCCAAGCGGCCTTGTGCTGACGGGTATTGTTGTTTCCGTCTCCGTAACCGCGCTGATGCTGTCTCTGACAATCCGTCTCTATCTCAGATATCACACACTGGATCTGGACGAGATTTCCATGCAGTTGAAAAGGGAGGGAAAATAAAATGGATTTTATATGCAACTTTCCCTTTTTCTCTATTTTGATCAGTCTTTTTTCGGGCACCATCTGTTCCGTACTGCCCGCGAAAGCGGCAAAGGCAGTAAACCGTCTGGTCATAGCCGCCGTCGGGCTGATGTCCGCTGTGCTTCTTCTGTATCTCCTCTCCACGGGTGAATCTTTCATCTACTGGATGGGGCATTTCCCCGCTCCCTGGGGCAATGAGATCCGGGCAGGCGTGCTGGAAGCAGGGATGGCCCTCTTTTTCTGCGTGATCATGTACCTGTCTATGGCAGGCGGCGCGCACAAGCTTCCCGATGAGGTGGTGGAGAGCAAACACAGTCTGTACTATATCCTTGTGAACCTGCTGCTCAGCTCCCTGCTTGCCCTGGTTTACACCAACGATATGTTTACGGCCTACGTTTTTGTGGAGATTAACACCATTTCCGCATGCGGCCTGATTATGATCAGACAGGTGGGACGTACCATCGAGGCTGCCGTCCGCTATATGATTATGAGTCTCCTTGGCTCCGGCCTGCTGCTCTTCGGGCTTTGTATCATGTACGATCTGACCGGCCATCTTCTGATGAGTAACATCAAGGAATCGGTGGCCCTTATCATGGCAAACGGCGAATACCAGATTCCACTGATTGTCGCAGTGGCATTGATGTGCATCGGCCTGTGCATCAAGAGTGCTCTGTTTCCCTTCCACGCCTGGCTGCCGGACGCATACGGATACTCCACGGTATCTTCCGCGGCAATCCTCTCCAGTCTGGTATCCAAAGGCTATATTTTTCTGCTGATCAAGATCATTTACCGGGTGATCGGCTTCGACATTTTTAACAGTACAAGAATCATTGACGTACTCTTTGTTTTCGGTCTGATGGGAATGATTTTCGGTTCCCTGTCTGCTATAAAGGAAAATGATATCCGCAGGATGATCGCTTTTTCCTCAGTGGCACAGATCGGCTATATTTATATGGGTTTTGGCATGGGTACGCAGGCGGGCATGGTAGCCAGCATCTTTCACATTTTATCCCACGCCGCCACAAAATCCCTGCTCTTTATCGCCGCCATCGGTCTTACGGATGTGTCCGGCGGAAGCCGTAAATTCATAGATCTGACGGGTGCCGCCTACCGCAATAAATGGGCCGGCGTGGCCTTTACGGCCGGCTCGCTGTCGATGGTAGGCATCCCACTCTTTTCCGGCTTTATCAGCAAGCTTCTCTTTGCGCAGGCTGCTGTGCAGGTGGAAGGTAAGATGCTGGCTTCGCTGATCGTTCTGGGGATCAGCACGGTTTTAAATGCAGTCTACTTTATGAAAACCGTGATCCGTATTTATACTTCGGAACAGGATGCGCCCTACAAGAGCATTACTTTCCGGGACAGAAAAGCCTATACGGTGGTACTTGTATGTTCCATCCTGTTAAATGTTATTCTGGGCGTCAGCTCACAGCCGGTTGTGGATATGATCGGCCAGGGCCTCGCCATGTTTGCGTAAAATTTGCTTGTTTTTTCATACTATATCAGGAGGTGATGGCATGTATTTGATTTTATCATCCATCTTTTTTCCTATTCTGGCAGGATTGTTTCTGCTGATCCGTTATCGGACACCCCTCTCGGGAGAAAAACGTGCCATTGACAGAAAGGCGCTGACGACCCTGACCGGCATTTTCCTTCTCATCACGGCCGCACTTGTCATCGCCGCGCTGCTGCATGCGGAGGAAGGCTTTACCCTTTTTTATCTGACAAAAACCCTGCCCATTTATTTCCGAATCGACAGTGTGGGCAGGCTTTTTTCCATGCTTGCGGTGATCGTTCTTCCCTGCGCGGGCTTTTTCTCTTTCGAGTACATGAAGCACGAAGAGCGGGAGAGCCGCTATTACGGTTTTTATCTGTTGGCCTTCGGCGTGCTGAACGCCCTCTGCTCTGCGGGCAATCTGATCACCTTTTACCTGTTTTTTGAGCTTTTAACCATGACCTCCATGCCGCTTGTGCTGCATAGCTGCTCCAGAGAAGCTGTTATGGCTGGACTGAAATACTTATTTTATTCCCTGTGCGGCGCCTACGCGGCATTGTTCGGCATTTATTTCCTCTATCAGAACTGCGACTCGCTGGCTTTCACGGCGGACGGCGCCCTGCGCGCCTCCTCCATCGTAGAGCACGGCGGTTTCCTTCTGGTGACGGCTTTCGTCATGCTCCTGGGTTTCGGAGTGAAGGCCGGCATGTTTCCCATGCATGCATGGCTGCCCACCGCGCACCCTGTAGCTCCGGCTCCCGCCTCCGCAGTTCTTTCCGCCGTCATCGTAAAGGCGGGCGTTCTCGCCATTATCCGCGTACTCGGCATGTTCGGCAGAGATTTTCTGAGAGGCACATGGGTACAGAGCGTCTGGATCAGCCTGACGCTTGTAACCGTATTTATGGGTTCCCTGCTCGCCTACCGGGAGCCTGTGCTGAAAAAAAGACTGGCCTACTCCACGGTAAGCCAGCTCTCCTATATCCTGTTCGGCCTCGCCGTTATGCAGGAAACAGCTTTCACGGGCGCCCTCTGTCATGTGCTGGCACACGGATTTATCAAAGCTTCCCTCTTCCTGTGCGCCGGAGCCATTATTTATAAGACGGGAAAAACGCGGGTCGGGGAACTGCGCGGCATCGGCAAAGAAATGCCCCTTACCATGTGGTGCTTCACGATTGCTTCCCTCGGACTGATCGGCATTCCGCCCACGGGCGGCTTTGTCAGCAAATGGTATCTGGCTCTCGGCTCCTTAAAGAGCGGTCTGCCTGTTTTTGACGTACTCGGCCCGGTCATTCTTCTGGTAAGCGCGCTGCTGACTGCGGGATACCTTCTGCCGCCTGTCATCCACGGCTTTTTCCCGGGAGCAGACTACGATTATGGCAGCCTGCAGAATAAAGAACCATGCAGGCTGATGACTGTACCGATTTTCATTCTGACAACAGCGTCCGTTTTTATCGGCCTGTTTCCAGACAGTGTCAGCGGCATAATTGCCGCGGCATTTACAGGGAGGTGATACCATGATTGTTTCAGTGATCTTAATTCCTTTTATCACGGGAATCCTGGTTCCTGTCATCCCGTTTCAAAAAAGATGGCAGAAAGAGGTTTTTCTGGAGACGGCAGTGGTGCTAAACAGCATCCTTGTATGGTATCTGCTCCTGCATCACTCGGACAGCACCTTCCTTCTGGCGCATTTTACGGGCAATCTGAATATCAGCTTCCGTGTGGACGGCATGAGCATGGTGTTTGCGGGACTTGTCTCCGCACTCTGGCCTTTTGCCACCCTCTACGCCTTTGAGTACATGACAAAAGAGGAGCACGAAAATGTATTTTTCCTCTTTTATACGCTGACCTACGGCGTAACACTTGGCATCGCCCTCGCCGCCAATCTGCTTACCATGTATTTCTTTTATGAACTGCTGACGTTGGTCACCGTGCCTCTCGTCATGCACACGCTGACCCGCGAGGCGGTTCTGGCAAGCCGCAAGTATCTCTACTATTCGCTGGGCGGCGCGGCCTTCGCTTTCCTCGGCCTGATTATGGTCATTGTCTACGGCAGCACAACTGACTTTATTCTGGGCGGTGTGCTTGATCCCGCCAAAACGGCTGGAAAAAATAACGTGTTGTTACTGATCTATGTGATGGCTTTTCTGGGATTTGGCGTGAAGGCGGCAGTCTGCCCATTTAACTCCTGGCTCCCCCAGGCCGGTGTGGCCCCCACGCCTGTCACCGCGCTGCTCCATGCAGTAGCCGTAGTCAAATCCGGCGCTTTCGCCATCATAAGGCTTACTTACTACAGCTTTGGCACGGATTTCCTGCAGGGTACCTGGGCTCAGGACGTGGTTATGACCATTGTCATGTTTACCATCATCTACGGCTGCAGCCGGGCGGTGAAGGAGACACACCTCAAGAGGCGCCTTGCTTACTCCACCATCAGCAATCTGTCCTACATTCTCTTCGGCGCCGTCATTATGACACCGCTGGGACTTGTGGGGGCGCTGACCCACCTTGTGTTCCACGCCGTAATGAAAATCACCTCCTTCTTCTGTGCAGGAGCGGTCATGCACCAGACGGACCGCCATTATGTGCATGAGCTGAATGGTCTTGGATATAAAATGCCCCGTGTATTCGGCATTTTCACCATCTCTGCCCTGGCGCTCATGGGCGTTCCGGGGCTTGCCGGATTCATCAGTAAGTGGAATCTTGCCGGGGCAGCGGTGGAAAGCGGAAATCCCCTGGCCTGGGGCGGGATCGCCTGTCTGCTGGTGTCGGCCCTTTTGACGGCAGTCTATATGCTGACAATTGTCGTGCGGGCCTTCTTCCCCGGAAAGGATTTCGACTACAGCACTGTTTCCGATATCCGCGATCCTAACTGGAAAATGCTGCTGCCGCTGTTTGTGTTTACCGTATGCATTGTACTGTTTGGCGTTTATTCCCAGCCGATCGTGGACTTTTTTATGAGCGTTGCGGAGGGCGCGGTGTAAACCGCCCGAAACACGGTCACAGCTGTCCGCTGCAGAAATTTGCCGTATGTCATTTATGGAGGTTACCATGTACAACAAAACAGCTATTATCATAGAATGTGCCGTTTTTCTTCCCATGCTCGCGGCTCCTGTAAGTTACGCCATAGGGCGGAAAAGCAAAGACGGACGGAATCTCTTTGCCGATCTCATTACAGGCCTTACCTTTCTTCTCTGCGGCATACTGTCGGTGCAGATGCTGACAGGCGCGCCCGGCATCAACGAATCTGTTTTCGAAATTCCTTATGTCTGCGGCATGGGACTGCATTTTACCCTGGACGGCTTCCGCGCGCTGTACGCGTCTGTGGCCGCCTTTATGTGGTTTATGAGCACCCTCTTTTCCAAAGAATATTTTGCACACTACAGAAACCGAAACCGCTACTATCTGTTTCTGCTGTTGACGCTTGGCGCAACTGAGGGTGTCTTTTTCTCCGCTGACTTTTTTACTACTTTTCTCTTTTTTGAGATGATGTCGTTTACTTCCTATGTCTGGGTGGTACACGATGAGAAACCAGAATCCCTTCGGGCAGGCGCAACTTATCTGGCCGTAGCCGTAATCGGCGGTCTGGTCATGCTGATGGGTATTTTCCTCCTCTACGATGCGGCAGGCACGCTCTTCTTTGCGGATCTGGCTGGTATGTCACTCCGTACCGGGAAAACCGCCACACAGATCTGGGCCGCCGGTCTTTGCCTTCTGTTTGGTTTTGGAGCGAAAGCAGGCGCGTTTCCGCTTCACATCTGGCTCCCGAAGGCCCATCCCGTGGCTCCGGCTCCCGCTTCCGCCCTGCTCTCGGGCATTCTGACCAAAGCGGGCATGTACGGTATATTGATTCTGACAGCCTGCCTCTTTTTCAGAAGCGCGGCCTGGGGCGGCCTGATTCTGATTTTAGGCGTTTTTACCATGATAATCGGTGCAGTGCTCGCCCTGTTCTCCATTGATCTGAAGCGGACACTGGCCTGCTCTTCCGTGTCGCAGATCGGCTTCATTCTGGTCGGCGTTGGTATGTCCGGCCTGCTTGGCGCAGAGACTGCATTGGCTCTCCGTGGCAGCCTTCTGCACATGGTAAACCACTCTCTGATTAAACTCGTACTGTTTATGGCAGCCGGCGTAGTCTTTATGAATGTGCATCAGCTGGATCTGAACGCCATCCGCGGTTTTGGGCGAAAGAAGCCGCTCCTTAACGTTATCTTTCTGACCGGCGCGCTTGGTATCAGCGGTGTGCCGCTCTTTAACGGCTATATCAGCAAAACGCTGATCCATGAAAGCATTGCGTCATGCATCCACCAGATGAACATGGGCCAAATCGCTGGTTTTTTCAGCGCATCTTTTATGAATACTATCGAATGGATCTTCCTGTTAAGCGGCGGACTCACTGCCGCCTACATGACCAAGCTTTACGTCTGCCTTTTCATCGAAAAGAACACCGATGAAGCGGTACAGAAAAAATACGATGCGATGCAAGGCAGATACATGAACCCAATAAGCGCCCTTGCCCTCACTGGAAGCGCTGTCCTGCTGCCCCTCATGGGGTTGCTTCCCGGTATTGTCATGGACGGGATTGCCGACATGGGGCAGGAATTTCTGCGGGCAGAAGCAATGGAAAAGGTTTCCTACTTCTCCTCCGGCAACCTGTACGGCGCACTGACTTCTCTGGTTTTTGGCGCACTGATCTACGGGTTTATTGTGCGTTCTCTGCTCATGCAGCGAGAAAAAGACTCTGCGGAGAAATCCTATGTCAGCCTCTGGCCGCGCCGGCTGGATCTGGAAAATCTGATCTACCGTCCTCTGCTGTTAAAAATTCTGCCTTTTACTTTCGGCATGCTCTGCCGTTTTCTTGACAGCCTGGCCGATACCATTGTTGTGGCGCTTAGAAAAACCGTTTACCGCGATGAGAAGCTGCCTCACGAGCGTCCTGAAGGCAATGTTTTTACCCACCTTGCCGCATGCGCAGCCTCCTTCTTTGAGGGGCTTGGCAATCTGTTCCTTCGCCGGAAAAATCCGAAAAGACAGAACTACGAGCATAAGTTTGCGCTGCTGCACGAGGAGTGGAGCGAAAATGCCATGATGATTACCAGAAGCATGTCCTTCGGGCTTCTGCTCTTCTGCATCGGACTGATTCTC
The DNA here is from genome assembly GCA_910579285.1 of uncultured Lachnospiraceae bacterium. GTDB lineage: Bacteria > Bacillota > Clostridia > Lachnospirales > Lachnospiraceae > UBA3282. The sequence goes on from CAJTTT010000007.1 coordinate 46,102, forward strand.
ACCGTGGCGTATCTGTTTATCAAGGATGTGTTTGGGCTTTGATTGTGAAACTTGAACATACTATATTTTGTGTCCATTTTCTGATCAATGTCCACTCTACACCATATGTTGATTTTTGCCACGCTTATTTGATATTCCGTTTATTCTATTTCTACATTCTCTCTTGACGAAATGCTTTGCAATTTGCTTTCATCTATGCTATATCTGTTTTTAACGAAACTTTTGATAAAAACGTATCTTTCATTTCATCTGGAATCCGATTTCTTACTTCGGATTCCTCAGCTCTTGGGAGCTTCGCTCCGTCATTCTGATCCAGGAAAGGAAATCACATCTATGAAACAGTCTGTTGACGCATCTTTATGTACTAAAATCAATGCCTCCGCATTTTCCTCTGCCACAGATAATCAGACAAAATCTGCCGCATCGGACGTCGAAAGCTCCGAATTTCAGAATGCCTGCGGCCAGATTCCTTACAACATGACCAACGATTACATGTTCCGGGCTGTCTTACAGTCCAACAATAAAGTCCTGCGCGGGCTGATTTGTTCCCTGCTTCATCTTCCCGAGCAGAAAGTCTTGTCTGTGGAAGTCACCAATCCCGTCATATTGGGAAAGGCTGTGACGGATAAGGAGTTTCGTCTGGATATCAATGTGGTTCTGAACAACAATACTTTGATCAATCTGGAAATGCAGATCGCCAATAAGCTCAACTGGAGGGAACGCTCCGTTATGTATCTGTGCCGCTCCTTTGACCAGCTAAACCGCGGCCAGAATTATCTGGAGGCAAAGCCTGCCGTACATATCGGTTTTTTGGACTATACCCTGTTTGATGACAAGCCGGAGTTTTATGCATCCTATAAACTGATAAACGTTAAGAATTATCAAAAATATAGTGACAGTCTGACCTTACATGTGGTAGACTTATCTCGGATAGACCTGGCAACAGAGGAAGACAAGAAGTATCATATTCACGAGTGGGCCATGCTGTTTAAGGCCAGAACATGGGAGGAGATGAAAATGCTGGCAGCCAGAGATGAATATTTACAGGAAGCGTCAGAAACCATATTTCGGATGAGCGCAGACGATCTGGTGCGGAAGCGGTGCCTCGACCGGGAGGAGTATTATCAGGATCTGCGTAGTTATGAGCGAAAGATTGAACTGGATCGGATTGAACATGAGCAGGATCTGCGCAATTATGAGCGGAAGATTGAGCAGGATCGGATCCAGCAGGAGCAGGATCGCTTGGCACATGAACAGGATCTGCTGGCTCTCGCCGAGCGTGACGCCCGCATTCAACAGCTACAGGCTGAAATAGAAATGCTGAAAAAGCAGATTCCTTCATTTACAAAATGAGCATACCTTTCGGTATGCTCATTTTCCAAAGTATCTGTGCTGCTCCCTCTTTATCGGATCCTGCAAAGTCTATTCCTTCGTCTTCTCCGCTGTCTCCGTGCCGCTCTCGCTTTCCCCGTCCTTTTCTGCCTTTTGGGCCAGCCGCTTTTTTCGTTTTTTATGAACAAGCAGAACAGCCAGTGCAATCACTGCAGCAGCGCCGGCTGCAATAAAAAAGATATCATCCATAATCCCTTTCCCGGTCACGCAGACCCCAATCTCCACACTGCTGCCGTCCACAGAAAAGAGATGGTAAATACCCATAAGTTCTGTCTCCGCTTTCATCCATGCGGCACCGTCATATACATAAATCTCAACGCCTTCCGTCTGTCCCTGCGGAGCCTGATACCGAATCTGGTGGGTCGATACGCCGTCATCGGGAATGGTTATCTTCCAGCGCTCAGTCAGCGCTCCGGCTTCCTCACCTCCCGGCAGAGCTGCATCGGCCGCATTCACATCCAGTTTTTCCACAGTCAGCTCATCCTCCTGAAGAAACCGGCCATCCACCAGAAGGGACGACTGCCCGTTATCCCGCATCCAGCTTCCTGCCAATGTCGTCAGATACCGCACATACTCCACCGACACATCCTCATCCAGTCTGACATTCGCAAGCTCCTTATTATCCCAGTCCGCGTAAAATCCTTCCTTCACCGGAATATTCGGATAGCTGTCCAATGACACGCTGCCGCCGTATGAACACTCAACCGCTCCCACTTCCTCCTCATCCGCATAAAAAGTGATCTTCATCCTGCGGAAGTCCACGGGGATTCCCTCCGTCTGCAAAAGCGTCTGATAGCTTACCGGCTCTGCCTTGCCACTGTAGCTGATGCGGTCAATCCCCGCAATCTCATCCGAGACAAAATAATTGTCCAGAATCTCCGCATTGTCAGAAACCTTGCCTGCTATGGCACCCGAAAAGGCATCTGCCTCTTTCACCTTGACCATAGCCAGGCAGCCGTCTATTCCATTTCCCCATCCGGCAATGCCTGCCACATACTCCTTACCCGCCACCGTACATTTGGCATAGCTTTGCCTGATATGGGATAATGACTGTCCTGCAATACCGCCTGCATAATCGCCCGCCGTACTCTCAATCCTGCCGTAATTCTCACAGCCAAGCACCATTCCCATCTCCTGCAGCCCGCATATACCGCCTGCATAGCTCTTCTGTGCAGTTACCTTTGCCCGATTCACATTTTTTCTCAGTACGCACTTGGTAAGGAAAGTCGAATTTGCCCTGGCTTCATCAAGCCCTGTAATATCACTCTCCAGATCGAAATCATACTCGACAGCCATAGTCCCGGCGATACCCGATACATTCAGATCCGCCTCCACAGTTCCGCCGTTGGTACAGTTGGCAATGGTAGCATCTATGCTCACTTCCGCATCTTCCTGTGACTCATCCTCATATCTGCCGGAATAGTCCATATCCAGCACCCCGTCAAGCGCATCTGTATACAGAAGCATAATCTCGCTGAACTGATCATTGATATCCGCCAGGTCATCTCCCAGAATATCCCCGGAGGAGGACATCTCCTCATTCAGATATCCCATATTCTCAGAAATATTTTTCAGATTGGAATTAAGGCTCCCCGTGGTAGAACGGTAGTCTTCCCCCAGTCTCGGAAAGCTGAGATCCGATTTATCATGTAAGGTAGTCAGGATATCTTTGGTTCCTTCCCCCATATCCTCCAGATTCTCCGCCGCGCCCTTTGCGGAAGAGACGGCTGCCTTCAACTGCTTCTTCGCATCATCAGTCATCACATCCGTATATCTGGACGCAATATCCGTCATTATCTGCAAATATTCGCTCATATCATCCGAATAACTGCTGTTGTGCTCCTTTCTGTACTGTTCGTCTGCGTATTCCCCTGCCGTTTTCGCAATCAAAGAAGCATTTGCCGCCATATTTTGCGCCACTTTTTCCTGCATAAGGCGGTCAGCCTCCGCCTGGTCACTGCCATCCGTAAGCGGAAAATCTCTTGTTTCCCCGGTGGCGCTGTCGTAATGTACCCACCCGGTAATACCCAAATATTTCTCCGGCACATCCGCCTCGCTGAAAGGGCCTCCCCAGCTGTTATCCACACCCGACTCAGTGACCGGCTTTAAATCATACTCGTAGGTCGTATCTTCGCTTCGGGCCTTATCTATATAATAATTTTCATATGCCTCCGTGGCTTTCGCAGCATCCTCTGCATGCCGTTTCCCAGCCTCCTCGATCGCCTCCTTCGCCCGGTCGTACTGCTCCTTTTCCTCGGGCGTCATATATTTGTAGAGATCCAGGGATTTTACCATATTCTCCAGGCTTCCAGCAGCATCCTTCACATCACCAGCCGCATCCGAAGCATGATCCATCACCCCGCCATCTTTCACCGTTTCGTCCAGCACATAGTCAAACCGGCTCACAGCCTCATTGACGGAATCCATCATGCTGTCCGTCCACTCCGCTGTCCGATCCGCCAGAGAATAAGTATCGTCAAGCGCCCTATCTGCAAAATCCCGGATCACCGACAGCCTGTTGGAGAGCACATCTGAACGGTCTCCTGCATCGTCCAGCATCTTACCGACCTGGTCATGCATGGTGTCGATATGATCCGACAACTGCCGCACAATATCCTCCGACAGATCCACTGCTATGTACGGTTCCGCCTGTCCGACGATTCCTCCCACGTCCTTACGTCCATATATCTTTCCCTTGTTCACACAGGAATACACATACCCCGATTGTCTGCCGGCTATGCCGCCCACGTTATAGCCGACATGCTCATAGCCGACTGTACCCTCGTTTACACAATTTTGTATAATTCCAGTGGAAAGACCCGCGATACCGCCCGTATCCACCATATTTTCCCTGGTGGACAATTTTTCACTTTTCTCGTCTGCGCCTCCTTCCAGGGAACCGAACAGGCCCGCTGTATACTGTCCCAGATCGATATCTTCCAGAGATTTCGCCTTATCCTCGCTGGAAACATTGATGTCGGCGCGGTTGACGCATCCAACAATATTGCCCACATTATCTCCCGCAACGCCGCCTGTATAGTGCGCACCCGTAACTACTCCCCTCGCCTCGCTTTCCATCAGCACGCCGCTGATCTCATTGTATCCCGTGAGACCGCCTACATAATCGCTGGCCTCCACATCACCGTCAAAGACGCAGTTTAACAGAATACCACTGTTATCCCCCACGATACCGCCTACTACCATCTGCTTTCCAGTGGGCCTGACCGTTCCTTCTACTTTCAGGTTGGCAATCACTGCCGTTTCCTGCGTGTAATTAAAAAGTCCCACATAGGAAACCGGCTTGCGCACCAGAAAACCGCTGATCGTATGCCCCTGTCCATCAAAATAACCGCCAAAAGTAGGTATGGAAGCAAAACCTTCCCCAGATAAATCAATGTCTGCCGTCAAATACACCTTTTTATTCTGTGACCATGTATCCAGCCAGCATTCTCTGGAAAAGGCTTTTAATTCCTCCGCATTGCTTATATACACCTCTTCCCATGCTGTTTCCTCATTCTTATAGGACGCAATCGTCTCGTTGGCATCCTCCACGCTGGCGACTTCTTCCTCCTCTGTCTCCTCCTGCGGCTTTTCTTCCTCCGCCTGTACAGATACCGCCGGCAAACTGCCCATTAGCACCGCTGCCGTCATCAGCAGGGCTGTCAGTCTTTTTCTGCGCAGCCATTCAGCCTTTGGCCAGACTGTCCCCTTCCTACACATGATCCGCCACCTCCCTGCTCTTATCCTGCTCAGACGTTTTTTGTTCCGATGTGCCTCCTGCCACAGTTTCCGGCAGCCGCCGGCTCGCCAGTTCCCCGGACACCGCCTCCGTCATCTGCCTGTATTCCTCCTCCGTAAGCGTTGTCACATCTCCAGCCTCCACATAGGCGCTCACATTTCCCCTGACAATGGCGCTCATGCTGCCCGTCACGGTTCCCTCAATCCTGCCGCGCACAAGTCCGTCCACTTTCATAAGCCCGGTTACATTCTTCGTGCGGATCGGCATATTCATAACAAAGGCTGTCTTCTCAATAATCTTATCGCCCACCAGAAGAATCTGCGGCAGAACAAACATGGTCACCAGAATGGAGATTGACGTTCCTCTCCCCAGACATTTTCCAATGCCAAAGATGGCCGCGTTGGAAGTCAGTTTGCCGATTAGGAAGCCCGCCACCACCATCATGGTTCCCGAGGTAATAATGGTCGGAAATGCCTGGTTCATGGAATCTATGATGGACTGTCTTCTGCCGTATGTCTTGCGAAGCTCCATATACCGGCCCGCAATGACGATCGCATAGTCAATATTTGCACCCATCTGTATCGAACTGACAATCAGATAGGACATGAAGAAAATATTGTCATGCTGCAGCGCCGGAATCGAAAAGTTAAGCCAGATACATCCTTGAATCACCGCAATCAGAAGCACCGGCATACCCGCCGACTTAAAGGTAAACAGAAGCACCACCAGCACAGCCAGAATAGACACCACATTATTCACCAGATTGTCCCGGCCAAACGTCTTTTGCAGGTCATACTGGCTCACCGATTCCCCGCATACCAGCACCCTTCCGTTCGGATAATATTTCTCCGCAATCTCATGCATCCTGTCAAGAAAGGCAAACGTCTCCTCACTCTCTTCGGGAAGCGTCAGAAAGACGAGCATACGGCTGTAGTTCTCACCCTGAAGCTGGTTTTTCGCAAAATTCATGGCATCATACGCCTCGTCCAGCGTATCCTGCAGATCATCCTCCAGCGTGACATACCCTTCCTCCACCTCATCGTGGACAAACATAAACATGTCTATCAAGGACACTTTATATTCCGGGAGGCCGTTGACCACCTTCGCATAATCTTCATCGTTTACTGCATAGGCCGCATATACCAGCTCTGCCACCTCGTAATCCAGATCAATCAGCTCCGAAAACTGCCTCGGTGTCAGCCTGTCTGTCAGACAGTAATCGTCCAGCGCCTCTATGTTGGCAAGCCCCTGCGTGTAATCCACCTCTGGACATGCCTCCAGCTCTTCCAGCAGCTTTGCCTCCTTCTCGTAGTCTCCCGCAGGCACAATCAGCGCAACCATATTGCTGGCGCCAAAATTATCCGTCTGCAGTTCCTCCGTTTTCTGGATGCTGTTCTGAATCGGCGGCGTGATCGTGCTGTCACCGAACACATAAGGACACTTGCTGGAAACCGTATACGCCCCTACAATGACAAGAACAAAGAGCGGCGCCACGATATGTCTCGTCGCATAATCAAATTTCCCTACAAAGGGAATGTCCGGGATGAAATTCTTATGCCTGGTGTTATCCATCAGTTTGGAAAACAGCATAATAACGCCCGGCATCAGCAAAAACACCGAACCCAGCGCCAGGAAAATGGACTTAATCAGACAGACGGACAGATCCGGCCCCATCTTATACTGCATAAATCCCATCGCAATCAGACCCCCTATGGTAGTCAGGGAACTGCCGCAGATCTCCGGGATCGCTTTACTCAGGGCAACGATAACCGCCTCGCGGGATTCCAGCGCCACATGCTCCTCCTTATACCTGTTCAGAAGAATGATGGCGTAGTCCACCGACAGAGCAAGCTGCAGCACCACCGTCACCGAATTGGAGACAAAGGAGATCGTGCCAAAGATGAAATTTGTCCCCATCTGCAAAATGGCCGCCGCCACGAAAGTAATCAACAGAACGGGTACTTCCGCATATGCCTGTGATGTCAGCAGAAGCACCGTCACTACCACAAACGCCACCAGAACAACGATGACATTCATTTCCTCCGCAATCAGCTCCGCCTCAATATCTCCCAGCGTCGTGGACAGATAATAGTCATACCCGCCAAGCGCCTCCTTCACCCGTTCCAGCGCTTCCAGGCATTGGTCATCCTTCTCGTCATAGTCAAAAGTGACATTATAATAGGAAGAACCATTAAAGTAATGTTCTTCCGTATCATCAAAGTCTACCATGAAGATTCCTGGCACAAATTCCAGCTTCCGCCCGATTGACTCCGCCTGTTCATAAGAAACATTTGCCACCATCACATCGCAGGTTCCGTATGTAATAAACTCCTGTTCCATCAGATCCAGCCCCTGTTTCGTCTCCGTGGAATCCGGGAGATAATGGGACATGGAGTTCTCTACGTTAACCCAGTTTCTCGACACGGCGGAAAAAATAATCAGAATGCCAAATAACAGAAAAAACAGATTCCGTTTATCTACAATGAATCCGCAGATTTTGAGCATTGCCTGATTGCCGCCCTTTTTTTCCATTTTCTCGTTCTCCATAGAACAACACCTCTCTCTTTCAATGGGAAATATAGCACTTCGACCATTGGTCGTCAATTCCATGCATGACGAGTTTTATACATTCCCTTGAAATTGTACAGAATACAGCGTAAACTATATCTGTATCCACAGAAAGGTTTTCCTATGAAAAAGAAATCTCGTATCAATTTATCCACAACGCAGACAATCCTGCTCAGCTTTTTGCTGGCAATTCTGGCGGGAAGCGCGCTGCTTGCTCTGCCCGTCAGCGCTGCGGACGGCATAGCCGTACCCTATATAGATGCGCTCTTTACTGCAACCACCTCCATCTGCGTGACAGGGCTTGTGACCGTTCCTACCTTTTCCACATGGAGCATTTTCGGCCAGATCATCATCCTCTTTCTGATACAGATCGGCGGACTCGGCGTTGTCACAATTATGTCCGGGCTGATGATCAGCCTTCACCGCAGAATTGGCATCAAAGACAGGATGCTGATTCAGGACGCTTTCAATCTGAATACCCTGTCCGGCATGGTAAAATTCATCCGCAAGGTGATCGCCGGCACGTTTCTGGTGGAGGGTATCGGCGCCCTTTTGTACATGACGGTATTTGTGCCGGAATTTGGTATCAAAGGCGTGTGGATCTCTCTGTTTAACGCGGTATCTGCATTCTGCAATGCGGGTATGGACGCGATATCAGAAAACAGCCTGTACGCCTATGTCCATAACCCCGTTATCAACATCGTGACCATCCTTCTGATTGTTTTTGGCGGCATCGGTTATATCGTCTGGTGGGATATTATGGGCGTCCTCAAAAACATACGGCGGCAGGGGCTGAAGTGCTTCGCAAATCTGACCTTTCACAGCAAGATTGCCCTCTCCGTCACAGGAATCCTTATCCTCGCAGGAACCGCGGCTGTTTTTATTTTTGAATACAACAATCCGCTGACTATGTACAGCTTCTCCATTCCCGAGAAACTACAGGCATCGTTATTTCAATCTGTGACCACAAGAACTGCGGGCTTTGCCACTGTCCCACAGGAAAATCTGACAAACGCCTCCGCCATCACATCCCTGCTTCTGATGTTTATCGGCGGATCGCCGGTGGGCACAGCGGGCGGCATTAAGACAGTAACCTTCGCCGTGCTGATCACCTCGGCCTTTGCCACAATGAAAACCCGTTCCGAAGCGGAACTCTTTCATCGGACCATTCCAAAGCAGGCTGTCAGCAAGGCCGTTGCTGTGGTGAGTATGGCCTTTATTATCCTGTTTACGGCGACCCTCCTTCTGGCGGCCGTCACCGATGCGGACGCTCTCGACATTGTCTACGAAACCGTCAGCGCCGCAGCGACAGTGGGCCTGACCAGAAGCCTCACATCCGAATTAAATATCTGGGGCAGAATCATTATTATTATAACAATGTATCTCGGCAGAGTCGGCCCGATTTCTCTTATGATCGCGCTGAATACAAAGAAAGAAACGAAAAATATCATCAAGAATCCCACCGAAGATATCAGTGTGGGATAAAAAATCATCGCCCGGCGGCGATGATTCAGAGAATGCTCCGCATTCTCCTTAAATATTTTACACTGTCGCAATTTCCTAATTAAAATCGTTGCCCGGCGGCGATGATTCAGAAGAAAGAAGCAAAAAGATGCTTCGGAATGGAGAGAACTTATGGGTATTCATCAATCTTATGCAGTATTCGGACTTGGCAGATATGGATTCGCCGTGGCAAAAGAGCTTGTCAGCAATGGCGCGGAAGTGCTTGCCGTAGATTCGGACGAGGAACTTGTCAATGCCGCCATCACTGAAATTCCCATCTGCAAATGTGCGGATATCACAGAAGCAGAAGTCATCAAGCAGCTCGGCATCGCCAATATCGATGTGGTTATCATCGCTATGGCCAGCAATCTGAAAGCCAGTGTCATGGCCACCATGCTCTGTAAAGAGATCGGCGTCAAAACCGTGATTGCAAAATGCGCCACCGACTTAGACCGAAAAATTTTAAATAAAGTAGGCGCAGACCGGGTTGTATTCCCGGAAAGCGAATCCGGCATCCGTCTGGCCAAAAATCTCTTAAGCTCCGGGTTTATGGATATCATGGAACTTTCCAAAGACGTCTCTATGGTGGAACTGCCCGTCAAGGCGGACTGGGTGGGAAAAACGCTTATGGAATTAAACCTTCGAAAAAAGTATTCCATCAACGTGGTGGCAATCATAGAGGATAAAAACGTCCGCATTGATATTGATCCCGAAATGCCTTTGCAGCCGTCCATGAAAATGATCGTGATTGCCGATACAGCAAAACTGGGGAAACTTGCGTAGGGAAACGCCGGCCAAAGCATTTCCCCGGCTTTCTCCTTAATCCGGCGTTTACAGTTTTAACGCCACCTGAATATTGTTGTCCAGACTTTCTAACATCTTTTGGAAATCCTGCCCATCGCTTTTCTTCCCCACAATGCTGCCGTAGTGCGTAGGGATTACTGCCTGTGGTTTTAACTGCGCGATATATTCCGCCGCCTGCTTCCAGTCCATCGTGTAAAATCCCCCGATCGGAACCAGCGCCACATCACAGCGCACCGTTCTGATATCTTCATTTACATCCGTGTCGCCGGATACATAGCAGCGCATGCCATCCATTTCTACCACATACCCCTGCCACTTCTTCCCCTTCGGGTGAAAAGGTTTCAGCTTATTGTAAGCAGGCACCGTCTCTATCACCACGCCGTTTACTTCGTGGATTTCCCCCGGCTGATAAAACAGACAGTTCTCCGGCGCAATACCCGATTCCGAAAGCGCCTTCTTTTTCATGGACTCCGGCGTGACAAGGAGCGTGTCCTCCTTTTTCAGCCTTGCAATGGATTTCGGCTCAAAGTGATCGTAATGTTCGTGCGTGACAAAGATAATGTCCGCGTCATTGGCCGCAGCCGGGATCTGATAGGGGTCGAAGTATAGGATTTTCGAGCCCTGCATGCGGATGCTGCTCTGGGTGTTTACTGTAATGTGAGTCAATGTCATTCAGATGTCCTCCTCCCTGTAATCTGGCTTAATCAAAAGTCCGTTCTCTGCATAAGCATCGGAGTGCCAAAGTAATAAATTTTCTGCGGTTAATGTCGTATTCCTCCGCAATTAAGTTGAATTGGTCTTCTATGCTTCCTAAAGTACCCTGGTTTTTCTGCTCCATTTCCATACTTTTCTTTCTCCTCCATTAAAGCATAAGCTCATCGTCAAACAAATTGGATATAAGAGCCTCTCCCGGTTTTCCGGCATCCTCTAAGCTGTCATACAATTTCCGATTCAGGATATATAAAGCCGCCATTGCATGCAGAACATTTTTGAGATTTGCCTTTGTATAATTATACCGGCCCGCCTCGTTCGCTTCCATCCGCCTGTGTTTGATGTCATTGTATGCCTGCCACCAGTCCGAGACCGAATCGTCGAACTTTACCATCGGCGTAATATTTTTAATATCATATGGGTACTTAGTATTCACCCTGTATTTTTTCAAGTTCGGGTATTCCTCAATAAGCACATCCAGTTTATTCCTTATTCCAAACGGAATCTTTCCTTCATGGATCCCGCATAACTGCTCGGCAATAGAATCCATTTCACTGCATGTCGTCAACAGCAGTTTTGTATATTGACTTGAAAATGTAGTATAATTGTCTTTATCAATTGAAACATAGTCATCCGTTTGTATCAAGTCTCTCTCAAGCAGCCGATATTGTTTCCAGTATACTTTTAAAAACTCATCTCTGTTCATAGTAATCTCCTTCTCTTTTGAGACGTTGTCTGATGTGTGGCTGTTTTCTATGCCGCCGTATGTCCATGAATGGCATAATATGAATCAGTTCCAATGCTTTTTATACCATTCAATTACCGCTTCTCGATCCGCTTCCAGAAATTGTGTGGAAATATAAATATCCTCACCGTGAAAAACCAACTTCTTGGCCCTATATCGCATACAAGAGGAATTGCCCCTATTATCTGTTCTATTATTTGCGACCGCCGGATAAGCTGTTGCTTTAAATAATGCCTTTGTATATTCCCTGGTTTTCAGTTTTTCAATTTCTGCTGCAGAAATCTTTGATTTGTCAATGAGTTCTTCCATCAAATGATAGAACAATTTAGCAACCGGCAGCCATTCTGCTGTCCATGTATTTTCATCTTTAATATCAAATGGCACATCTGAAAGCGAAAAACTGAAATCCTCCGTGTCTAAATTCATTTTTACCAGCAAGTCCTTTATAAATGAGATGATATTGCCTGCTGACAGATTCGTTTCGAAAAAGATACCGCTATTGCCAATCTGTTTCGCCCTGCGAAGTTTTCTATTATCGTTACTGATATAAGTTTTGTCTGCATTTACAATAGAATAATCCTCAGCCGCTAAATCGCTCAATATCTCTGTGTCCAAATCATACACAAGACCGATGAATTTAGTAAGTAAATCAACCCAGCTCGACACCTTTGAATATTCGCCGGCAAACAAAAAACCATCCGGCTTAGTGTTCGAGACGTCTATATCGCTATTAACGCCAAAACTTAATTCATTTATATCGCTGACATCAGAGTGCATCTCGACATATTGAAATTTACGAATCAGGATATCCGCAAGCGCCTTTGCTCTGTTTCGAATCGAAGACTCATTCCATCTGTCTGCAGACAATACTTCTCTATTCAAAATATTTGCCTTTGAATAATTTCGAATAATATTCTTCTTGTCATTGAATGATTTTGCGCCAAGCTCACTGTTATGTCCTGTGATAGTCAAATTGCCAAGCGTATGCAAGTATGCTGCATACACCCTGCTATAATCATCGCCAACTTCTTTTTTCCATACAGCAGCATTTTCTTTCTGCGGTAAAATATGTTCTATCGTAAGATTACTGACATCAATATGTTCCTTGGTCGAATTTTCAATTGCAGAAAGTACAAATTTGCAGATCGGCTTTTTGTATAATGGTTTACGAATCAGTGCTTCTTCAAACTCTCCATCCGTCGGCATACGGTCGTTTGCCCTTAAATCATTAAGAAACATCACGATTTTTTCATAATATTGATCGTAGTTTCCATTAAAGACTCTGTCATACATGGATTTCATAAACTTCGATAAATTCTTGTTAATTTCACACGCCGTGATTCTAACAAGATAGGTAAGCAGATAATCTAACACTTTACAAAGTGTCGTTTCATCTATGTTATTACTCTCATAGTCGCTAAAGACCCTAAATAGAAACGGCAGAACTGTTGTCTGCTTAATGGTATAAAATGCCTGGAGATACTCTGAAATTTCCTTACCGTAATAATGATTTTCTCCTATAAAGGCGCCATAATATTTTGATGTCCTTTCTAACTGTTTCAGCACATCCTCATGGCTTAAACTATGATTTTCACAATGCTCCTTAAACAAACGATATGCATTTTTGCCATTTACAGATTTGCTTGTTAAAGAATTTAGAAAGTTAATAACAAAATCTCCGAGATTACGGTACCCTACATTCTTTTCGATTACTGACCAGTAATTCTCATAAAGTTCATCTTGATTGGCATCATCCATCAGCAGATAATTTCTAATCAAATCCGCTAAGCTTAAATCCAGACCCGTTGAATTGATTGATTCAAAAATTTTCTGCGGTTCATCACCCTGAGATTTATCAAGAACAATTTCAACCATTTCCAGCTTCTTAATCCCATCAAGAATATCATTCAATTCATGCCCGGATTCCACTGTTTTTTCAATTAAATTTTTGAATGTGATATAATTCTTATAAATATTCGAATTTCTATCCATTTCATCAATTTTATCTCTAATTAAAAGCAGTAGCTGCTCGTTATCTGTTTTCACGGGTTTTAGCTTCAGCTTATATCTTTCATCGCAATTTCTGTTAAACATTACCTCTTCTATTTCAGCTTCTATTCTGACAGATACTCCTTTTGCAGCATCATAAAGTGCCTTTAACAGAAGATACATTGTCGTAAGACGCTGCTGTCCATCTATAATCAGCGCTTCATTTAATGTACTTCCAGAAAGACCGACTATATATACAATCGTTCCCGTAAAATGCTTATGATCTCTTCTACCGGCTTCCATAATATCCTGATATAGCTTCTCACACTGTATATTCGTCCAATCATAGTTCCGCTGGTAAACTGGTACTTTAAAAACCCTTTTATTCTTTTCAATCAAATCCGAAAATAACCAGACTTTATAAGGCTGCATATTCCCCTCTCCTTTATCCTCAACAATACTTACCTCTGTAACCTGTTCTTTGCTGCGGCATTTACTGCTAACTGCAATTTTACCATAATTTGCTATTTTCGGGTAGGTTTTCCAAAAATGAAATGAGCAGAACGCTTATTATCTGCAAATATTTGTTGCCTTATTGTCCAAATCCCCTTAAAATAATATGGGGGCAAAATTACAGCACAGGGGTATATTATGACATATCATTTACAGGAAAATTGGAACCAGTTCAAAAAAGCGACAACACAATTTATGGACGAGTATCGTTACAGCTCTTCCTGCCAGATCTGGAATAATGACATGACCAATCTGGTCAACAAATACAAACAGGAAGAAGCAGCATGGTACAACAGTCTGGAAATTACAGAAAACGGTTTTATGACGGCAACTCAGAATCTTTGGTATACGCATTATCTCAATAAAAGACGTCTTATGTCTCTGGGCTTGATGGCACATTATGATTACATACAGCCTACAAAGTACGAAAAAGGTGAAAATCAGAGATACCCCTATTGGGACTATAGACACGACGGCAAAAATCTAATATGCAAAATCAGTGATTCGATGAATTACCGAAAATCATTTTATGACAGAAACCGCTGTGTATGGGCGGATGAAAGAAGAAATTCGCCGGGAGAATACTATATCATCCAGTCCAGAAGCGTAAACGGAAATTATATCTGTCCGAGCTGCGGCTGGGAAGGTCCTCTGGAATGCTTTGTGGACGGCTGCGACTATTGTCAGACGAAGTTCCACATTGAAGATCTGAAGCAGAAAGTTTCTTCCGTATATACCCCGGGAGATTGGACACAGCACAGGGACGGTTTTACGATTCATAAAAATTTCGTACCTATGTATGTGGCGCTTGTTATCATTGTAATCGCACTTCTGGCAATCGGCAGCAATATGGGCGGCACCATGATGATGTTTGCGCCACTGCTTGGAATCGGCGTGATGGTGCTGGTTATGACACTTTTTGTAGGAATAAAGTCCAAGGAGAGTGTCACCAGCGGTCCTGCCAGAACAAATCAGACACTTGAAAAGATAAGAAACGTTGACAAACATTTCTCGGTAGAAACCTTTATCGGAAATCTCTCCAACAAACTGCTCAGCATCTGCTATGCCGGCTCGCCTCAGGAAATCGCGCCGTTCGCGGTATGTGACATGACACCATTCATCGCAGCTTTCCGCGGCGTGATTGACTGCAAACTGTTGGAATGCGTTTTGATGGATTATCAGGCAGACAGTAATTTTCAACATTTGCAAATCAAAGCCGGGATGCTGCTGACCAAATACGAAAATGGCGCGGTGCGTCAGGAAAAGGCTTACCTTAATCTTAGTCTTGTCAAAAGCATCCGCGCGCTGACACAGAGTATCAACGACGTAAATGTATACCGCTGCGATTCCTGCGGCGCGAGTCTAACGCTGCTTAACGGCGGTAAATGTGAATATTGCGGCCAGGGGCTGGATCTGAAAGCATACGACTGGGTGATCGAGAGGTATTGATGAAACTACAAACAGCGTTCAATAGTGCTGCGATTTTTTTCATTCTCACAGTCTCCGATTCAATGAATCCCTTTATGAGAGGCATCTGCAGATTCTCTTTTCCCTCTGTCGTCCTTTTCTTCACTTTCAGCAATTCGTCAATTGCCTGTCGCAGATCTTCCTGCAATGTGCCATTTGCGGTTCCGTAGTAATGATAAACTGCCGCCTTCTCAAAAAAAGCAATATTTTTCATTACATTTAAAAAGGATTATGATAAACTCATAACCCTTTTATAACAATATAAATTTTAAGTTATCTAATCATTTTCCCGTAATTTATCATTGGAGGCATAACATGCTGGAAGATAACCTTCTTCAAAGTTATTATATTGCTCATATGATATTTCCAGTTCTTTTGTTTTATATTTCTCCCAATCTGCATAGTAAGTATATTGAATTACTTCCATAAACTCTGTAGTTAAATCATCAAAATCTCCGTTTGGATCAGAAATTTGTGTTTCTCCATCTTTATCAGTAACATAAATACAATATGTATTACCTAAATTTTGTGATTCTTTTCCTATACCATAATAATATAAAATCAAATACTGCTTTTCGCCATCGCAGTATGCTATTGCCATGTCATTACTTATTTTTCCATACATTTCTTGAAGTAACAATGAACGTTTTATAACTTCATCTTCTAATGATTTGAATTCTTCATTAGCAGAATCTCCACACCCAGCAATAAAACAACCAAACACGCACAACATAACAATCAACAAAAAACTTTTTTTCACGAAACTTACTCCTTCTACATAATAATTAATTTCTTTCTATTGTATTATATAAAAGGATTCATTTCAACAATTTTTTACGGTAACAATAATAAATTGCAGACGGAATAAAAATCAGCATATATGTCACTTGCAGATATGTGCAGCCGTTTCCCCTTCTTAATGTGACAGAATATTTCTACCAAGTCCTATACATGGAGTCTTCTGTATGGATAAGCGCCTGACGCCCTCTTTTCTCCAGATAAAGGATTTCGTCAAACTTAAGACTGTATTGGCTCCTGCCGTAACTGAAAGAAAAACTCTGATTTGTCATTTCAAGATAGGTTTCCGCTTTTTCAGCAGATGCCTCAGCCGCTCAATCGTAATGGGCTTCTATATGTAATCAAAGGTAACTACCTCGAACACATCCGGCATATGCCGCAAGCATTTCTACCGGGTTCTGATAACATTCATAAGTAAAGGCATATTCAATGGCTGCCTCCGCAAAGTCCTCCTGTGTATATCCGCTGTTTTCTCTGGCGCTTTGCGACCTTTATTATGTCGCATTACAACTTTTCCCTATACATGAAAAGAGAGTAATGAGCCATATGCCCATTACCCGCCTTTTCCATTTTCATAGTTTCTGTTTTATTTCTCCTGTTCTTCTTTCTGGCGTTTCTTTCTCCAGATGATATATATAATCAATACCAACGCAATGATAACCGCCAGCCAGATAAAGTAACATATTCCCAAAAATGTCGGGCAGATATGGCAGAGCCCGCATTTCGCTTCTTTGTCTGCCTCCACGCCGTCCGTCTCTACATAGGCGATGGCGTAACTGGAGAACAGATCCGTGCTGACCGTGATGGTGTCCGGCGCATCGTCCAGATCGTTCATAAAAGTATACTCCCCTTCATGGGCACGGACGATGTAAAACTCCCTGCCGCCGCACTGCAGTTTTTCAGGGATACCAATCACTACATCTATGGGTTCATCTGTTGCCGTGATGGCGTTCCAGTCTCCTGCTCCGATTCTGATAAACATGGAAATATCAACGTACATACCGAGTACGAGTCCCGGCACCTCTTCCCTGTATGCTTCGATGCCGCCCTCTATCACTTCTTTATCCTGCTTAGGAACCTGATCGGAAATATCCGTCACGTCTATCCTGATCTCTATGGTCTCGCCGCCGTTTACAAGTTCCCGCTGATTGGGCGTAAGGACTGCCTTCACTACCTTTTCGGTGTCCGCCACGGTTGCAGTGCACTTCTCTTCCTCGTACACAACTGTTACGATGACCGTACCGTCCCCTATCTGCATTTCTTTTCTTTCCTCCTGTGGTTCCTTTTTGGTCTGTCCGGCATCCGCGCTGTCCTTCTCCGATTCCCTTATATCTGTGCCTTCCGATTCCTGCTCTTCTTCCGTCTTTTTGCTTTCTTCCTGCTCTCTGCTCTCCTCCTGTTCCGGCGCAGTTCCCGGTTTTCTGCCTTCCGGCTTCTTTTCTTCCGCCGGTGGTGTTGTTCCCGGTTCGGGCGGTGTGACCTTCGCTGGTGGTTTTACAGGCGGTGTGGATGACGTATCATCCGATGGTTCTGACGGGGGTGGTGTCGGTTCAGGCTTATCCTCTTTGTCCCCGCCGGGATTTGATGGTTTTCCACCCGGTTTCTTCGCAACGCCCTCCACTGTCACTGTCTGGTTCTCCCTGATATCACTGATGGTATAGGTGCCGTCCGCTGTCAGTTCCACTTTCACACCGTTTACTTTCACCGCAAAATCGGCGGTCTTCTGGTAGCCGTTTGCTAAGGCAAACCGGAAGGTAAAGCTGTCTCCCTCTTTCACCGGGTTTTCGCTGCCTGCCTGCGCCGACAGGGTATAGCCTGTACCGCCCTGCAAAGTGACAGTGTAGGCTGTCGTGTAAACCGCATAGACGGTCAAGTCCGCGATAATATTCGTAAATACGGCGGGTGTTGTTCCCTGTTCGTCCATACACCACGCGCCTATGGCATTTTCCTTAGCTGGTACAGGCGGAATGTCCGTCAGAGCTGCGCCATAATCCACGGAAATCTCTTTGTATTTCGCCCCCTCTACCATAAAGGTCACTTTAATCTGGTAGGCTCCTATTGTCGCCGGCCCGCTCTTTTCGCTGGCAAAGTTTGCGGCTCCGGCTTTTACGCGCACTACATAAGTGCCGGGGGTAAGACCTGTAATCTCGCCGCTTCCGTCCGCTGTTTCGCTCACCCACGTCTTGCCGCCATCCGTGGAAACCTCATAGGCAGTACCAGCGGCAAGGTCCGTCAGTTTCCCTGTCCCTCCCGCTGTGCTTACGTCTACACCTTTTGGCGTGGGTTTCGCGGGTCTTTCCGGGACGGGAAGGCTCTGGATGTCGCTGTCCAGCTTATCCTTGTCATTGCCGTTACGCTTAATGGACAGGGTCGTGCCGAACCACTCCTTTCTGATGGGCAGGGTGCCGTCTGCGCCTGCCGTTATGGTATCGCTGCCTATCGTATACTCTGCGCCGGGCACAAAGCCGGTCAGTGTCTCCGCAGAATAATCGATGCGGATATCCGGCTTATCATACTTGGTGGCAGGTTCCGCCCCGATGGTGACTGCCGCAGTCTCGCTCTGGAAGCTGGCGTTGCCTGTCTCCACCGCCTTGACGCGTATCTCGTACTCCCCTGCGGGAAGGTTTTCTATCTTCGTACCGCTTGGGGTGGCGTCTTTCCATGTATCGAAACTGCCGTCTGTGTTCTTTACCCGGTATTCGTAGGTGGTGCCGGAGGTCAGTCCTGTGATGGCGCCGTCCGTGGCTGTTGGGTAGGATGCGTCCGTCTTTCCGGGCGTAGGTTTCGCCGGGCGTGCCGGGATGGATACTGCCGTGGTCAGGCTCGCCGGAATAATGCCGTTTTCGGGATAGCGGATATATAGGATCTGCCCCATGTAGGCGGTCACGTCACCTCCGCTTACGGATGTCTGGCAATTCTGGTCGGTAAATGCCTCGATGCCGTCCGTCAGCGTAAGTGTCTCCGCCACATAGCCGATCTTCAGCTTATCCGGCGTGGGCGCGGCAGGCATGGTGGCGATCTGCGCCTCACCACTTTCCCGTGACGCAAAGCTTGTATCTGTCGCCGGGTAGTATGCCCTGAAAATGTAAATGGTCTTCTGGGTAAGTCCTGTAAATGCAGTGCTGTCCTGCCAGTTCCCCGTCCCATCCGTGCGGCGGTACTGTGCGCTAGTGATGGTCTTTAAGGTAATGCTGTTTTCCGTGCGGGTATTCAGTTCCGGGGCATTCGGCGCAGCAGGCCTTGCCGGGACAGAAAGGCTCTGTGCCGTGCTGTCACTGGTCTCGCTGCCGTTGCCTTTTTTAATAATATTAAGATTGCTGTCAAACCAGCCTTCTTTGATGGGGATACGCCCTTCCCCGTCCGCCGTGTATGCCGTGCCGTCTATGGTGTATGTTGCACCGGGCACAAGGTCTGTCAGTTCTTCTTCCCGATAATCAATCTCCGCAGCAGGCTGTTTCTCAGGTCCCTTGACCTTTACGGTAAAGGGCTTTGTAGCTGTATTACCCGCGTTATCGGTGGCGGTGACTTTTATTTCCGTGATGCCCGTAGGTATTTTTTCTGCGGGAATGTCAAAGACGACCTGTGCCTGCAATGCGCCCGTTCCAACGGCAACAGATTGTTCCGCGTCATCCCCGATCTGATAGGTAATGGTGGCGATCCCCGCTGTGATGGCATTTTCCGTATCGTCCTTTACAGTCACTTGGATAGCCGTGGGGGTATCGTAGTAGTCCGTCCCTGCATCGGTGGTGATGACTGGCGGGGTATCCTCCACGATCACACCGCCTGCGCTTTCCGTGCCGATGGTCACACTGTCAGCGTCATTACCCGCCCTGTCGGTACAGGTAATGGTGATGGTCCCGCGGAAATCCTTGTCAAAGGTGATCTCCGCCTCGCCATTTGTAACCGTTGCTGTCTTTTTCTCCGCTTTGTCCGCATTAAGATTTCCAGCTGCATCTCTGGGCGTCAAACAAAAGCTGATCTTTTCCACGCCGCTGCCCTCGTCCGTGACAGGCACATGGACGATCATGCTCTTTTTTCCGATGATCCAGTCTGATAAGTCTTTCACCTTGTTTTCGTAAGTAAGCGCGCCAATCTGAGGTTTTTTCTTATCCAGTCTGACCGTAAATGTATCACTTGCAGCGGAAACATTGCCTGCCGCGTCTTTTGCCTTAAACTGATAAGTGTGCTCTCCCTCCAGAACAGGGGTGTAATCATAAAGCACGCTGCCTGTCCCACCCGGAAAACCGTTTACTTCTGCGAAAGGGCTTCCGTCAACGCTTACCTGCAGCCCGGTCACACTCACACCGTCATACAGTTTCAGCGGGATTTTTTCCTGTGCGTTCGTCCAGCCTGCAGGCAGGATTACGCCGTTTTGCAGTACGGGTTTGGCGGGTAGTGTCTCATCCTTCCAGCGGGCATGAAGGGTGTGGGCGGACGTTTCCGTTACAATAGTTTCCGCATCAACCTTAGCGCCCTGCCCCTCTGCCTCAGCAGTGTACCAGCCTTTGAACGTGTAGCCTGTTCTGGTCGGTACGGGAAGATTACCGTATGCACTGGCATATGTCACATTTTTGCTTGTGGTGGTATCTCCGCCATCCGCACCGTGGTATTCAAATGTCACCTGATAGGTGTTGGGCGTCCATTTCGCATAAAGCAAAGTTTTTCCCGTAACTGCTTTCTTAAAGTCATATGCCGTACTGCCGCCGTCTGCCGTTACCCACTTGCTGAATGTGTAGCCTGTCTTTGTGGGATTATCTGTCGGCACAGATGCCGCAGCACCCTTTAGGACGATCTGCTGTGCCGGAGCTGTCAGTTCTGTAGTTCCGTCATAGAATGTGACGGTATAGTAATCCACTCTGGCGGTAACTTCTGCTCCCGTCACGGTTACTTCCACGCCGGTATCAATATCGCCAATGTAAATTTTATATGTACCATCAGGCGCAGCAAGGCTTGGAAGGAATGTCTTTCCATCATCAGAAGTAAGTCTATAGCCAGATGGCGCTCCTGTCCACTCCACACCGTCCTTATAAGCGGTTATGGTTACGGGATAGCCCTTTGCTTCTTCCCTTGTAATCTTAATGGTATATGCTTTCGACATTTCTCCGGAAGTTACGGTAATCACAATCGTGTTTTCGCCCTCGACAAGATCAACCGTTTTCGGCACCCCATTTTCCATCGAGGTCTCCGCACCATCATTAATTTTTATTGTAATGTCCGCCCCCGACGCCGTATCTGCCAGTGTTGCCGTGATACCGATTTCATCGACACTGTTGGCAACCGTTGAGGTATATTCTGTTATGCTTGGATCAAATGGCGACGGAGAAAGCGTTGCACCGCTTGCCGATAAGTCAAGTCCTCCGAGGTCACAGCTTCCCGGCAACGCCAGCCATAATTCATTGCGTGGTTCTTTGCCAGAATCTGTTTCTTCTGTTGTTTCCTTCCGCAAAATCTCATAGCCATCTTTATCACTAAAAAAGCAACTCCAATCAGCAGGCGTGATTCCATATCCTTTTCCGCCTGCTACTTGTACAGGATTAGGTTTTGCCGATGTCGGTGGACTCTGTACAGTAATTCCAATAGATGAACCTTCTAAATTACCAGTAACATCAAAAAACAAACCCGTTCTAAAAAAAACATTACTTGTATTTTCATCCCCATCCGTGTTTCCAGAAATATTTACTGTACCTGATATAGAAAACACTTTGCACTCTGTGCCAAATACTCCCCCGCCGTACTTTGTCTGCGTAATTGTATTATTTATAATGGATGCGTTTGATATTTCTATATTGCTGTTGTTTAGATTTATCCCTCCGCCCCTTTGGGCCTTATTTTCCTCAATACTTCCTCCAAATATGTTTACTTGGGCATATGCGGCATTTATTCCTCCTCCCGTACCGGAACATAAATTATCTATGATTTTTCCACCATATATATTTACTTTAGAATTTATAGTCGCACTGTCACCAATACAATATATACCTCCTCCTCCACCCTTATCAGTTTGATTTTCCTTAATAACTCCGCCAAACATATTAAATGTGGTTTCAGAAGTATTTCCATCATCCATAAATATCCCTCCACCACCAACAGACTCCCCCTTTCCTCCCTTAATACAGCCACTATCATTTTTACAATCACAAAGTGTAAATGTACTATTTTTATTCACTACAATTACGCTTCCATTCTCGCCTATATGTTTCAGTGTACCGCCATTTAGGCATAGTGTTACATTCCCGTCAATGGTAATGGTACCTACTTCTGTTATTTCTAATTCCTTCAAAAAATAGTATCCTGAAGTAAGCGTATAACCCGCCTCCGCATCTCCCTTCACATCTCCGTTGATCAGAAGTTGTCCGCTATCATTTATAGTAAGCAGTTTATACTCAATATCTGTATTATGGACAGTATGGTCGCCAATAACTATATTCCTGCCGCAGATACAGTGCATATGTGAAACATCATCTGCCGCCATGACCTGACTGCTTTCTGCAAGTTTTTCTGCAATCTCCACCCATGCCGTCAGTTTTACCAGTTCTTCCTCCGGCATCTGTTCCTGCTGTTCCTCTGTCAGCGCCTCGTAATCCTCCCAGATGGCAAGGGCTTCTTTCACATATTCATTCAGCTTTTCTTCCCATTCCGCATAGGCATCCCCATCTTCTTCCATATCCGGCCCTGTAGCAAGATATTCCTCCGCATCCGGCAGTGCTGCAATCCGTTCAAGCAATGCCTGTATTATGGCATCTACACCGCTTTCTACCGTCACTGTAATCTGCGGCAGGCTGACACCCTCCGCCAGTGTATAGCCATCCGGCAGGACAGCCGTAAAAGTATATGTCCCCTCTGTGTTTCCGTCATACTCCGGCTCTGACTTCCATGTCACACCGTCTATCGTAATCGTTTCTTCCTGCTTTTCGGTCTGTATACTCTCCAAGGTCTGTACGGGAATCACATTTTCCGCATGATATTCCTCCATTGTGACCGTATGGGTTTCCTGTGAAACTGCGCTTTCCAGTTGTCCCTCCGAGGGCACGCTTTCCTGCTCATTCACACTCTCCCCCTGCTCCTCTGCGGGCGCACTTTCCCCTGTGCCGTTTTCCTCTTTTTCAATGTCTGCCGTGTCCCCGCTGTCTGTTTCAGTTGTTCCGTCTGTTTCTTCTAATTCTCCGTCCGCCTCCGGCTGTACATCCTCTCCTTCCCCGGTCTCCGCATCGTTATCTTCGCTCTCACCGCCTGTTTCCGTATCGCTATTTTCGTTCTCATTGCCTGTTTCTGTATTGTCCTGCACTGTATCGGATGACTCGCCTTCTTCCTGCTCCTCCGTATTGCCACCGTTATCCTCCACGCCATCCATGTCTCCGTCCGGCTCTTCACCGTCATTTTCTCCGATATCCTCTTTGCCGTCATCTTTCGGTTGCCGCTCCGTCACAACCACCACCAGCGCGTCGGGAAGCGTCAGTTCCGAAAGTGCGGTTCCTATCGGGACAGTCTGTTCTCTAACCTCATCGGGCAGCGAGGTAAAATCGGTGATATGCCGCGTTTCTGACTGCGCCGATTCCTCCGATGCAAAGGCGGAGAGGGTCTCCAGCATATCCGGATAGGTGGTAAACAGCACACAAAAACTGAGCATCACCGCCAGTATGCGCAGACGCCTTTTTCTCCTTGCTTTCAACCATGCACGTTGTTCATCCATTTTATACACCTCCTCGTCAAAACAATTTACAATAAGCCACCTATCCGTTTTTGTGGCTGTTCCATTTCGCCAGTAACGTGTCTATGAAAAATCCGACCGTGTATCTGTATGTCCGCCTTTTTTCAGAAGTCATTTTTTCAGCGGACGAGGCAGGCTGTTCCCCTGTCTCCTTTTTGCTGCGCGTTTTCCGATGCCGATTCAATTTCCCTACCGCCCTGTCTACCGCCGCAAAAAGCTGCTCCTGTGATACAGGTTTCAGAATATACTGTATTGCATCCACCTGAAAAGCCTCCACCGCATATTCTGCTGACGAGGATTGGAAGATGATGATTCCCTCATAGCCGTTGTCCCGCAGCGTCCGGGCGCACTCCAGGCCGTTCCCGTCCGGCAGGTAAATATCCATGACCGCCATGTCGAACGTCCACTCTCCGGCATGCCCTGTCCGGCACACGCTTTCCATAAACGGCTCTGTATGTGTGAAACAGGCTGTCTCCAGCTCATGCTTCGGGTGCGCCGCGCCATAGGCGGAGAGTATTTCCTCTGTCCTTCGCAGGGCGTCAGCGTCAGCGTCCAGTATCGCTATCCGATAAAACATGTTTCGCCCTCCTGCAGACACGGCTCATACTTCGGAATCCTTCTGGCCCTGCATATGCACGCAAAGAAGCCGTTATCCTCACAGGAACAGAGCGTTCTTGTTCCGTGAAGATAACGGCTTTGTAATTGTAATAACAGTCTTATGGAGCGGACAACAAAAAAAGGCGCAAAAAAGCGCAGATCGCCTAAGGCTTGGCTTGGCTTGGCTTGGCTTGGCTTGGCTTGGCTTGGCTTGGCTAATCATCATATCCTTTCGGGTCATTTTGTGTCAACTCCAGTTTTTCCATTTTTCCTTAAAAGTTTAAAGTGTTTTTTATTATACAGAAATCATGCTATTTTTCTATTAAGATAGTACAGATTGTCGCTTTTGTGGTATACTTTGCATATTTTGAGACTGATGACGTTGATGCACACAACACCCGTATGCTCTGCCGCTTCATCTGCCGCGTGTGACAGCACGGTGGATTCCCACTCATTGAAAAACAGACCGTGTGTGCCAACTTTTTTATACCCGGTCTGTCTGCAAAATAATCCATATAATTTTTCTTTTTGGCTATGATGTCAAAGTTATTCCCCAATGCCTGCGCGATAAATTCGGAGATATTCTTTAGGTAATTGCAGCACAGGATTCGTTTGGGGATGAAAGTCCCCTTCCATTTGTTATTTAATCTTTCCCCATACCGTCTCATTCAAAAATATCTGTCCCTCCACCATACGGATAATATTTCATCATATTATCAATCTTGCACTTTAGATAATCCGTGTTAACTCCCCTCTCATATGTGTTCATCTGATGGAGAGCATATACTATGACAGCACAATTATAATCAAGTTCCTTTTTTCTGCCTCCGTTCCCGTTCTTCTGTCCTGATAATCTTATCGAGCTTTCCTCCGGCATCGGATGCGTATCCCTGGTAATTCTTTTCCGATACGACACTCTGTCTGTATAATAAAACATATCAAAAAAACTCATATACATCACCAGGGCAAGATATGCCTACTCTTCTAATACCTTATCCTGCTCCTCCAGAATGCTTTGATTCATAGTCTGCACATCTCCCTGTATCATCTGAAGCATGGATTCATTTGATGCTACACTGGGAATGTCCTCCTTTATATCCATACTCTCTTCCTAAGTCATCTTTTACCATCTGAAACATTCGGTCAAGATTATACCTCTGTGCGTTTTCCCAAAGTTGTTCTTCTATCAATCCCGAATCTTTAAAATATTTCAACATTGTTTCCATTGCTTTCTTTCACCGCACTAAATATTTATTTCCTTCCCGTGCCGCCGCAATCCGGCTGTCCGCAAACTTTCTGGACACAAAAAAAGTACCAAACTTTTCGTCTGAGACTTCTTCCAGTTTTTGTACAATATTATTTACACGGTTCGTGTCGACACTTCCTACCTCTGTATAACAGCCAGTTCCAAATACTTGTCCAGCTTTTTCTCCTCCAGCAAGACTATCATATCTGTAAAATCATCCAGCCTGCCATGCGCGGTATATTGATCCAGCGCGTTATAATATGCCAGCCTGTCTTCCTTCGCAATGTATACAGGCAGAAATCCTTTTGCCATCAGCTGATAATTCATAAGCAGTCTTGATGTCCTGCCGTTTCCGTCCAGAAAAGGATGTATCCGCACAAACTCAGCATGTGTCCACGCCGCCAGTTCGATATCGTTCATTCCCTTTTTTCCAGAAAGCTCCACATAGAAGTTTTTAATCTGTGCGTACATTTCATTGCCTGCAGGCGGCGTGTGGCTTGCTCCGCTGATTACCACCTCTTCCCTGCGGTAGATACCGCCGGTAAGGATATTCTCCATAAGCAGGGCATGAATATCCTTTACAATATTTTCCTCCAACACGAGTCCTTTATCGATGCACTCTTTTACATATCGGTATGCCTTATTGTGGTTTACTACTTCATAAATCTCCCGGAGGGATTTCCCGCCGATTGCAATCCCGTCTTCCAGTACCACCTTTGTTTCCATCAAGGTCAGAGTATTTCCTTCAATGGCTGTTGAATGGTGGGTATACTCCACCTCGAAAGCCTTCTCCAATGATATCTTTGTTGCTTCTGGAATGCTGACCTTTAGTGCTTCATACCGTTTCTTTTTTTCCAATAATCCTGATATATCCAAAACTGCACCTCATTCCTGAAATCGTTTACACCCATTATATCTGTGTTCCGGCAAACCCGCAACCTGTACGCACAAACCTACAATTTATAGTCTTGCTATTTGGTATCTGGTAAATTTACATACTATAAATTTCCTGCCCCTTTCCGCTATTGTTATTCTCCACTTTTCTATCTTCTGACTCTGTATTCCAAATCAGCCATAAATACACCCACAATCCGAAATTTCTTCCTCCCGATAATTTATCCTTTTTCTTGCTTCAACCTTCACTTTGACATTCTTTAAATTTTCTTTCTTTACATAGTTTTTATGTTTATCGTTATTCATGCTCTGCCTCACCAATTGGCAGGCGCATTCCACATGCGGCGAGTGTGCAATAAAGATGCACCTTCCCGTGACTTATTCGTTAAGTCTTGGATTTTTATGATGCTCTGGCTTCGCTTGAAACCAGCAATATGGCTACTGCACCCTGATGCATCTGCCATAGAAAAGATAAGCATTGCTTTTATAGACGAGCCTTTAACTAGCTTCGGCTTGATTTGTAATCTGCTCTTTGCTATGGCATTTGCTACTAGTTGCAATTTTACCATAGTTTATTGTTTTCGGATAGGATTTCCGAAAATGAAGTGGGCAGAAGAAAACCCCTAAATCTTGTTTGACTTGGAGGCTTGATTCCAACCATTTTATATTTCACTATTTCCTGTACCTAGTTATCTTTCTCCAGTTTTCTGGAAATCCCATTTTTTCATATAATTCTTGTTCTGCTATACTGTCGTGTTTCTTAAGATACTTATCAATCAGAGCTTTAAGTTCTTTTATAAATTCCCTATACCAACCATCATTTAAAAGATACCTTAAAGCAATTACAACTGAGAACAAATCATTTTTTCCATTTATATATTGTGTGCCTTTTTGAGCTATGCCTAATTTCTTATGTATTGGTAAATCTGGAATGCTGTCAACGGTTCTATAAGTAAACAATCGCTCTCCATGCGCACAAACGTTTCTGAATTTTACCATTACCGCCAACATAGAGGTCATTTGGCTTTCATTGATACACGGATAATTCCTACTGACCTTAATCTGTATATCTTGTGGAAGCAACATATACATTTTTGAAATATTACCGAATGTTAACGCATTTGTCAGTACCCACAATGGAACATTTCCATATTTTTTCTGTGCATGATTTATATAGTGATAATCCGTCGGTTTAGTAACATATCCTTCTAAAATTTTTATTAAACGATTAATATCTCTTTGATTTTTCTTACCCACATAATTATAATTTGCGATATCAAGATATTCCTTTTGGTTCTCACCATTCTTCTCTGTAAAATAGTAGGAAACTTGTGATTTTATTTCATTTTCCACTTTAATGAGATACCTCATAAACAACTGTCTTATGGATTCATCAAAATAATATAATTCTACAATATCCTCAAACCGCGTTCCATCCTTATATTTCTTGGTTGTCGGATTTTTAAAGATATCCTTATACCCTCCAATTAATGAATAGTAGCTCGTTTGCCTTAAAATTTCTTTGGCATATGCCATATCATCAATCAGTAGATTTTTCTCATTCTTCAGTTTTTCTATTTGCTGATCATAATTCAAAAAAATCTTTGGCATATTGAAGATCTCCTTAAAGTAAAAAGAGGAGACCCCGCAGGCTCTCCCCCGGTCGCAGGCCTCACAGGTTTCTGCAACGCGATCACTGTATTTATCTTACCCGACCATAAACTTCATGTCAAGCAGTTTTTACAGTTATTACAGTATATGCAAATTTTTCTAATTAATACAATTTTAGATAATACATTCACTTATAGTAGCAATCATGTAAGTAACTCTTCCCACCCCATTGATAAAACTTACAAGCATTCAGTAACAAAATGCTTCCTTTGAATTCTTATAAATTATATCAGTCACGTCAAATCCAACTATATCAGATATCATTGTCACTGTTCTTTTTAACTCTTTTTCTATTTCATTTATGCGGCGATTGGACAATAAAGATGCACATACACCTTGATGCATCCGCCATAAAAAGATAAGAATCGTGTTGATAAACAAGCCTTTGATCGGTTTCGGCTTGATTTGTGATCTGCTCTTTTCTATGGCATTTGCTGCTAACTGCAATTTTACCATAGTTCACTGTTTTCGGGTAGGTTTTCCGAAAATGAAATGGGCAGAAGAAAACCTCCAAATCTTGTTTGACTTGGAGGCATTATTTCACTCATTTCATTCATGATTTCTATATGGTATACCAAAACATTCTTTGAATAAACTTACCTTTTTCTTTTAACTATAGCTCTCTGCTAATGATATTTTCTGTCAATAGCTCTTGCATTGATTTATGAGATTCCAGTATATCATTTTGTACTATTTATTTCTCTTCTATAATGCAAAAATACTTCATATGGCTTTAAACCACAACTCATCCAGAATTTTAAGCCAATCTCATTACTAACCAAAACAGATAAGTCAATTTTATCAACCTCAAGAAATTCAACAAGTTTATTAAACGCTGCTGTACCATACCCTTGCCTTCTGAACTTGTCTATAATAAAAAAATGTCTAACAAATATTGGTGATTTATTCAATGCAACCAATGTATAGCCAATGTGTATCCCGTCAGCTTCGAATATTATGGCTTTATATCCAGATGTTAAAAACTCCTGCATACGATTTTTCAATTCTGGAACTGACATGTCATTATTACATCCACCACTATCATTAAGTTGTTTATTAAGAATGGCCAATTCAGCACAATGTACATTTGATGCAACAACAAAACTTACCTCTTTTGACATAATCTATTATACTCCTCTAATGCTTCTTCGCTATGCATTGCAAAAATAATACCAAGCTTTTTGCAATGTTTAGCAACATAATTTTCATATTCTTTTGAATTCCATATGTCCCATAATGATTCATTATCGTCAAACTCCATACGCTGTCCACAAACAATATTTTTTTCTATATCTTCCGATATTCCTTTAGGGAATACTCGTTCTTGGATACTTCCATTCCTAATGAAATAGAAGCATTCCCCCAAAGCAATATCTAAATCAGGATATATTTTATCCAAAATAGTAGTATAATCATGCATATTAACGACAGGAAGAAATGGGCGTAAACCTAACATAGTTATTGCTCCCACTCTCTTCATTTTTTTAATATGCTGTATCCTATCATCTGGGCTTGGTATAGGCGCAGGTTCCAAATAAGCAGTATCTTCTGAATACCTTGTAATACTCGAACCCGCAATAAATTTAAATCCTGATTTCTTATGCCTTTTTATAATATCAGACAATTGTTCGTACTCGAAATCTGAAAAAACAGACCGCGTAGTGAATGTTATATCACAGTCAATTGCTTTAACAATTTCATCTAATAATTCTATCCCTTTTTGTGTTCGCGGTGGTGCAAATGAATCTGTATCGCCGCTAATATAAATAATATTATATCTTTCCCTATTCTTTACTAGAAAGTCTACAATTTCAGAAACATTTAATTTAGCATAGGACATAAATCCATCTTGTACATAGCAAAATGCACAGCGATAGCAACAATACACATTTTCATTCAACGGACCAAGTGAAACCATAGCCCTATTTCCGTCTATATAAAAAGGAGTACCCTGATTACGCTTCACTTTAGACATATGTATTTGTTTCCTTTCCAAGCACAACAGCCTCCCCTTTATTCGCAGACAGTTTAATGGCATCCAAAACTTTAAGATTATATAGTGCATCTTCAAAACTGGCTGATGTAGAAATTAATGAAGTATCACCTGTTTCAATCGCCTTAATAACAAGTGGCGCAAAGTATCTAAATGACCCTGAAAAAATAGAAACCTTATTTTCCTGCTCATCTTCATAAACTCCATTCACATTAACAACTTCCTTTTGCCCAATATTGCTCCTTCTATAAATCAAAATTTTTTCGTCTAACGAAAATAGAATTTCTCCCTTATCGCCAAAGATACTTATATCAAAACGTGAACCAACATATGATCCTGCATTAATATAATACTGTACACATAACTGATCCGCCAAATTAATTTGTGCAGTACAAATTGTACTTGCATCAATATTGTGAAGAGTTCCTTCTTTATCTCTTCGTTGCCTAGTAACTGGATTGAGAAATCCATTAATATTGATTACTTTTCTATTATCAAACCAATATTGAATAAGATCCGTAAAATGTGATGCCATTGCCAAGCGTACTCCACCGCCCTGTTTGCCATCAAAACTCCAACACCAATTTGTTTCTGTACTAGCAAACCCTATACCCTGCTGATTTAGTTTAACAGAATAAACATGTCCAATTTCGTCATTGTCAATTAATTCTTTTATTTTTTGTATATATGGATTATAACGTAATTGATGATCTACAACAGCGATTTTATCAAACTTTTTAGCACAATTTACAATTTCGCGGACTTCTGATATTTCATCAGAAAGCGGTTTTTCACAAATAATGTGTTTCTCATTTTCCATTGCATACTTAACAGCAGATAAATGATATCTATTTGGCGAAGTCACACATACCAAATCAAGTTCCGGAATATCACATAATTCTTTATAATCAGCACATGCAATGGAAATACCATGCTTTTCTGCAAATTCCTGACTTCTAGTTTTTGAACTTCCGCAAATCGCTAATACTTCCGCATTCTCACACAATCTAAAACCCTTTAAATGTGTACGAATTCCCACTCCGGTACCAATAATACCAATTTTAACTTTCCCCATTTTATTTCTCCTCCTTTTTTACTAATCTAAAACCATTTACTTTATATACATTGTTGGCAGGATTATGATTTCTATATGTTGGTCTAAGATTTGAAATACTCCAATCAAAGCATCCTCCTCTCAAACTTTTTGCTTCAATTTTATCAATTTTGGTTCGTGTCGGGTTAATACAATATCCATTATGGTCAAACGTATATGTATCTACATCAGATATGTCCTCCCCATCGCATATTAATTTAGGTTCTTCAATTCCTTTGCTATTTTTTACCCATTGATATGAAACTTCATCTTTATTTGCTATATCATCTTGAAACGTAGGATAGCTCTCCACAATACATTTTGTATAATAATCCTCACTAAACCAATCTATACACCATTCGCGCAAATTACCAATCATATCTACTATACCTAATGAATTAGCATATTGATTGTTTATTGGTATAGCGATACGTGTCTTATTTGTTTTATCTCCAGTATAATTTACTTTTTCATCAAGAATATTCTGTAATTCATCTATGTTCTCTGTCATAAAATCATTATTACCTTCTCCACCTCGACATGCGAACTCCCATTCCACCTCTGAAGGCAAACTACACCCAAACCATTTTGCAAACACCATAGCTTCATACCAATTTACAAAATTTACTGGTTGGTTTGGATCACTTGAATATGAATTGTATATGTGTGTAGTGTCAGCATATGGAAATTCACTTTCAAAGTACATTCTGTTAGTTATTAATGTTCTAGAAATCCAATAATCATTTTTTATTCTAACTTTATGTTCGGGTACT
This sequence comes from uncultured Lachnospiraceae bacterium, assembly GCA_910579285.1. Taxonomy (GTDB): domain Bacteria; phylum Bacillota; class Clostridia; order Lachnospirales; family Lachnospiraceae; genus UBA3282. The sequence continues at coordinate 78,306 of CAJTTT010000007.1, forward strand.
TCATAATCATCAACTATGATAATATTATTTTTTTGTTCTTCTGATAAATTCCTCGTATTAACCTTGTTTCGTCCCATGTTAAATGTTCCTGCGGAAACTTTAACAAATTCGAGTCCAAAAGATTTTAGTAAATCTTGTCTTTGCTTTAATTTGTCCAATTTCAAAAATTCTTTTAACAAATCCGCGAATGCTTTTTCCACACTAAATTCATTAAGAAATTCCAGATATGAATAAATTACCTCACAATCCTTTTCTACCGAATGTATTAGCTTAAGAGTCTCTCTAATTGTATTTATTACCGGATCTCTAAAAGAACCGTTATAATTAATGTAACTACTACGCAATGTGGAAACTAAGCTCAACTTTTCTCTTCGCGATAATCCACCATATAATTTGTTTAATATTTCCTTTGGAAAAGGATCAAACTCATTCATACAATTTAAGGCAAGAGCTTTATTTTCATTCCATATTTTATTTATTACTTCAAAAACGCTTGCTTGTCCAACCAATGATACATACATTTTTATTGGCTCTTGCCAAACTCCCATGTTTGATCTACTATATATTTCATTTTTATCTCGACCAAGCATTCCTACGGCAACCAAATATTCCCAAATTGTACGATGAGCAAATTTATAAGCATTGGCTCTTTCGCTTTTATCAAATAATCCACATACAAGATATTTCTCTTTTAGTAAAGTGCACGATGCACTTTCTCCCTGTGAGCAAAAAAATCTGTTTGCATAAAATTCCAATTCCGTATTATCAAAGCACTCTGCCTTGTCCAATTTAAAAAATACAACTGCAAGTTCTTTCAAAAAATCAGTAAATAAATCCCGATCTTCCTTTTGAACAATTTTACGATTGCTCAACAATACATCTATAGCATTTTGAAATAATTGCGCTTTACTTCTAATATTTTTTATATTTGGTACAACACACAATAAAGATAATAGTATAGGACTTTTGGCCAGCTTAGATATCACAATATCCGAATGATTCTCTAATATTTGAAGCAAACTATTCTTTCTAATTTCTAATTCCGGTTTATTCAATTTCTTAAAATACTTATCAATATACGCCACTTGAGCTTTTTCATCAAAATCCGATAAACAATATAGCTTAAATTGATCACTATAATCACTTGCATAAAATCCAATCTGGCGAGATGATATGATAAACTGACATCCAACAAATGTACTCGCCTTATTAACTACAGATGTGAACTGCCTATATTGTTCAGGTGAAATTTCATCTAATCCGTCACAAAAAAATATGAATTCATACTTTTCAGAATAACGCTTTTGTACAATTTCATCTACCAGTTTTGCTCCGTCTTCTCCTATTCTTGCGGTAAAATAATTAGCTATATATGTGTGCAAATCATTAAAGACTACTTTCGATTCCTTTTCCAACACCTCGCTAAATTCCGTATCCACTTCACTCTTTAATTCAATAAATAATGGAACCACTCTTTTTTGTTGACAATATCTTTTCAACAAAAATTTAAGCAGTGTTGTTTTTCCCGCACCTGGAAGCCCCAAAATAACCATATTAAGCTTATTATGACGTTCCTTGTCATTTTCTGATAAAACCAACGTTTGCAAACAATTACCCTTTTTCCCCTCAGCAAATAAACCAGTTCCCCTAATAGAATAAGGTTCACACATTAAGTCGACATATATTTCATCAATATCAACTAATTCTTTTTCGCTTTGAACTTGCTCAATAAATTGAAGAAGCCTTACTTTGGAAAAACAATTGCATACTACATTTTTATATTGAGATAATATAACTTCTACATCAAAATCTGTTACATTAGGATCAATTGCCACTATTTACTCCTCCTTTTCTAATATCTCTATTGCACCATTTATATCTGAATCACTTTTATTTACACCAATGCTTAGTAAATTTTTTTTAATTCTATTAAGTTCTTTTATTAACAACCTATTCTGTTGTCCTTTTTCAAAATAGTAATTCGTATGAATTGAACACCACGCATTAAATTCATTAATAGTATTGTAAACATGAAAAAGTTTATTTCTAACTTGAACATCAAGCAATGCTACTTGACCAGTATTAATTGCTGATTCCCATGACGGAATCTTAAGTGGCTGAACATCAAGTGCATTCTCATTAAACTTATTTATATCCTCAAGAATTTTTTCCAATTCTTCTTTTATTAGTTTTTTTAATTCATTAGCCTCCCTGCGAGCTCTCAACCGTTCAGTCCATCTTTCACCGACTAAGGCCAGTCCAAATCCAAAACAAGTTACAAGCAAATCAATTAATACCTGCATCCAATCAATATTCATTTTGCTTTCTCCTAACAACATTAACTCTAACGCAATTATGTAGTCAGATGTAATATTCGCTACAGTCTATAATATTATTTCTCACTCAATTATGCCTCATGTATTTTTTATAATCAAAGTGAACAAATAATTGTTCAACTGATATCCACAATTCATATTGCAGCATCTACCAATAAGCATATTTAGTTACTTACCTTTAGACTATCTTTATTTCAGATATTTCTCTTTAATCTTTCGTTGTATATCGCAAACTCCTAATTACGGACAAAATAATTTTCATCTCATATTCAGAACATCCATTTAGCTCCTGAATAAGTACATTTTTTATCTCTAAATTTTCCTTCATTTCCGGATAAAACACTTGATAAAGAGGTATATCTAACTCTCTCACCAACATACACAAAATTTCAAACTTCGGATTTCCAGTGTTTTTTTCTATATCTATAATTGTCCTTTTACAAACACCTATTCTCTCAGCTAAAGCCTCTTGAGATAAATTTTTACTCTTTCTTATTGCACGCACAGCATCACCTAATGCACTTACTGACTGGTTCATTCCAATTCACCTCTTTATTATTGTAAAACTCACTTTTTTTACCGTCAATTTAGCTACAATTCACTAAAACATGAGTTTTTATTCACTGTTTTGACAAATGAATAGAATAAACTACAATATATAAGAATTAAAGTACTAATAATACATTAAAAATAGTCTATACTGAATGTAATCTACATCAATATAGACCCAACATGTTCTTTAAATTATTTATTTCCCAATAACACTACATAACTGAATCAATACATAAAACTGCTTTTCACTATATAGTTTAATAATATAAAAGTGTTTCTTTAAATATTTACGTTCTATTTCACAACGACCTAAATTACAATTATATTTTCTTTCATCTTTATGCCTTTGACATTTCTCGACAATGATTTGTTTAATATAACGCTCCATATCTTCTATACAAATCCATATAAATACTGCTTTTCCCCACAGGAATCTTGTCTACTAAAAGAAAATCGTTATCCATAAATTTAAATATTAGAAAAGCATCACTATAAATACAGCAAATAAATGCGTCCTTTTCTAAACGTAAACAACTTCTATATTGACACGAAAAAGCAAAATCCATTTTTAGGGCTTGTCTGACTATTTCTATAGCATCTGATTCTTGATAGCATTCGTCTTCAAAATAGAAAATCTCTGGAATATACAATAATAAGTTTTTATCTATTACTAAATTATTATAAAAATCCTTTAAATCCGCATTTAATTGCATGTCCTTATCCTTTACCGTTCTTTTATTCATTTTTATATAGGCATATTCTCCTCTCAAGATATCTTCAATCTGTTCATATGAATTTATATCCCGTAACGCACAATGTAAATTTGTAACATATGTAGATCCGTTTCTTGCAGGCACAGTGGACGCAATAACTCCTTCACATATTACCTGAATACCGGTCGAATATTGTCGCTTTGCTTCCAAATAGGAGGAACTTTCCACTAACTTAAAATCTATCTCATATCTGCTCGTAATTGCATCACATTCTCCGTGATCTTCATCAGTGGGTTCCTCGTATTCTTTTCCATCTGAAAGACTTCTAAAATATTTAGATAAATTCAGCATCTCTCTCAGATACATTTCATAGTTACATTTCGGCTCTCCATTTACATATTTTTTAAACACCAATGCGGTTGGCAATAATTTACTCTTCAAATTTTTATCAATGCTCTGCATAACTCTGATCTGCTAACCTTCCTGCTCTTTACTTCTATAATGTAGCTATAATATCACGTATGATTTTCACATTTCTAAAGTTCATAAAAAATCTTCGACACAAAATAGAGAATAAAACCCCCA